>CAZFLM010000001.1:0-4193 GCA_964519955.1 uncultured Chthonomonadaceae bacterium
CCCAACCCCCAGCCCCCATCCCCTACTCCGTGGCCACCTTCACCCACTGGCCGGTCTTCGCCGACTCCAGTACCGCGTCGCAGATGAGCTGGGTCTTGAGCGCGGCGCGGAAGTCGGGCTGCACGGGCACGCCGGTTTCCAGCCCGGTCAGGAAGTCGGCCAGCGCGTGGATGAACGTGTGCTCGTAGCCGATAACGCAGCCGGGCACCCACCACTTGTCCATGTACGGGTGATCGGAGTCGGTCACCAGGATCGAGCGCCAACCATGCACGTGGCTGTCGTCGGCGTGGTTGAAGTACTCCAGCCGGTGCGCGTCCTCCAGGTCGAAGCAGAGGGAGCCCTCCGCGCCGTTGACCTCGAACGTGTTGTGGTTCTTGCGGCCACGGGCGTAGCGCGTCGACTCGAACGTGCCCATCGCACCGTTCTTGAAGCGCACCAGAAACGCGCAGGCGTCGTCGATGCCGACGGGCTTGGTGACGCCCGGCTGGTCCTGCACCTCGCGCTCCTTGATGAACGTCTCGGTCATCGCGGTCACCGAGTCGACGTCCCCAATGAGCCAGATGGCGGTGTCGATGGAGTGCGCCAGCAGATCGCCGGTGACGCCGCTGCCTGCCACGTCGACATCGAGGCGCCAGAGCGTCTGCCCGCCCTGCGGCACCTTGGCGCTGATGGTCCAGTCCTGCAGGTACTTGGCGCGGTAGTGGAACACGCGGCCCAGGCGGTTCTCGTCGACGAGCTGCTTTGCGAGCGAGATGGCGGGCACGCGGCGGTAGTTGAACCACACCATGTTCGCCACGCCGGCCTTCTCGATCGCCTCCACCATTTCGCGGCCCTCGGCGCCGTTCATGGCGAGTGGCTTCTCGCAGAGGACCATCTTGCCGGCCTTGGCCGCGGCCAGCACGATCTCGCGGTGCGTCACGTTGGGGCTGCAGATGTCGATCGCGTCGATGTCGCTGCGCTCGATCAGCTTGCGCCAGTCGGTCTCGACCGTCTCCCACCCCCAGTTGTCCGCGAACGCCCCGATCTTCTCAGCGTTTCGCGCACAAGCCGCCTTCATGACGGGGTGGTATCCGAGCTTGAAGAACTGGTTGACCTTCCGATAAGCGTTCGAATGGGCCCGGCCCATGAAGCCGTAGCCGATGAGACCGATGTTTAGGGGCTTGGGCATGGTGTCTGGTGTCCTTTGCTGCGTCGAAGGTCGAAGGTCGAAAGTCGAACGGTGCTGTGGGCTACTCGGCGCCGCCGAGGCTGCCCTTCACGGCATTCGCCAGTCCGCCGATGAGCTTCGATACTCGCTCGCACTGCGAGAGGAGCGAGCGCGCTGGCTCACCACTTAGGTAGGCGACGTCCAGTGCTACGTACACCTGCGAACGGACCTCGGCACAGGACGCTTTGGCTATCGACAGGAAGTGTAGGTACTCCTTCTTGGTCGCTCGCTCAAAGCCCTCGGCGATGTTGGACATGATCGACACGCTGGCAGCCTGCATCTGGGATGCTAGCCGGTAGTCCTTGGCGAACGTACCGTCGCGTGTCAGCTCGTACACGCACTTGGTAAGCGCGCGCGCCTGCTGCCACGCTACCAAGTCCTCGAAGCGCCGGATTTGCGCCATGGGCACCTCCAGATGCCGGGCACGCCGTTCGACCTTCGACGTTCGACCCTCGACGCCTCGCGTATGCTACCGGTTGAGTTGGTCGATGGCCGCCTTACACCGCGCCGTCACGTCCCAGGCGTCGGGCCAGAAGCAGAGGTCGATAGTCCACCAGTTGTGCGGGAACGGGTTCTTGTCCAGCTCCGCCAGCAGCGGGCCGAAGTCCAACACGCCCTCGCCGAACGGCGCGTGGGTGGAGGTCTCGTCGTCGTGCAGCGTGCCGTCGCTGTCGATCAGGTGCACGTGGTTGATCTTGCCGCGCAGCTTCTGGGCCAGCTCCAGGGCGCCGCCGGGCAGCGTCTCGCGCTCGCCGGGCTGCCGCGCGCCCACCGAAGCCACCATGTGCGCGTGGCACGTGTCGAACTGCACGCCGAAGTTGTCGTCATCGACGTCGCCGACGATGCCGATGATGTCGGACGGCTTGTTGAACGCGAAGCCCGGCTCGAACTCCCAGGTCACGTAGACTCCCTTGTCGGCGGCCTCGCGGGCGCACTGCTTCCAGGTCTTCACGACGCGCTTGCGGGCCGCGCCGGCGTCGACCTCGGCCAGGACCGTCGGCGGCTGGACCGCGTCGACGCGGATGCCCTTGATGCCCAGATCCACGCAGAAGTCGAGGTTCTTGCGGAAGCAGGCGATGTAGTCCGCGTGGTCCTCCGCGTCGACGAGGTGCTCCGCCCACAGGTTGGCGGCGAGCCCCGAGAAGCGCAGCCCCACCTCGGCCAGCCGCGCCTTCACTGCCTCGCGCTGCTCCTTGGTGGTCAGGTCGTCCGGGTTCGGATGCGGAGGGAACCCGCCCAACTCCACGCCCTGGAACCCCAGCGCCTTCAGCTTCGTGATCACCTCTTCCCAGGGCACCGGGTGAGATGAGTACGGCCCGATCGTATACGCCCAAGAACCGATGGAGATGTCCTTCATTGGTTGGCTCCTAAGTGCGGGTCAAAGGTCGAACGTCGAAGGTCGAACGGTACGGCGGTCCGGCCGCGCCAAGGGCCACCGTTCGACTTTCGACCTTCGACGTTCAACGCCCTACTCCGCTTCCGGCCCAAAGTGCTTCAGCATCACGATGGGGTCGGTGGCGGATGGGTTGGTGATGGTGACGCCGGCGCGGGCGGCCGCGTCGCTGACGAAGAACTCGTCGCTGGTGAGCTGGCCGTAGCGGATGAGCGTGGGGGTGTCGACGTCCCAGAGGCCCATCTTGCCGTGGCCCTGCATCATGATGAGGCCGTAGGGGCCGCTGTCCTTCATGGTGGCGGTGCGGCCGGGCAGGACGGTCAGCTCCTTCGCGCTGTAGGCATCGGACAGGTAGCAGATGTCCATCTCGCGGTAGCCGTCGGCCTCCATCTCTGAGACGGGGCGGACGGGCTTCGGGCGCATGAAGTGGTTCTTGGCGAAGTCGGGGTCAGTGTTCGCCTCCCAGTCGAGCACATCGACCAGGTAATCGAAGTCGCCCACGCGGTCCGGCGGCGTGTTCTTCCAGAGCAGGCTCTCGTCCAGCAACTGGTCGCCGACGAGGGACTGGTACATGGCGAACACGTCGGACGCGCGCTGCGGCTCATAGGTGCAGAGGCTGCCCGGTGCGTGCAGGATGCCCGGCGGCACGTCCCAGCCGGTGCCTGGCTCCAAGCGATAGGCCTTGGACAGGTTCGTCAGTTTGTTGTCGCCCTTGGTGAAGTTGACCAGGCACTCGCGCACCTGCTCCTTTGTTGTGCCGGGCTCCAGGCCGAAGAACGTGTAGGGGAAGTCCGCGCCGTAGTTGTTCGCCTGCGGCGGGAAGTAGTATGCCTCGGGCTTGCCGAGTTGGCCGATCAGCGCCGCGTGCTCATCGCGATGGTGGACATGGTGCGGCAGCGCGCCCTTGTTGTCGAAGAACTTGGAGAACATGGGCCAGCGGCCGTGCTTCGCCCAGAACGCGTCGCCCAGCAGGTCGCCCTTCAGCTCGTCGACGGCGTCGCGGAGGCTGATCTGCTCGACGCTGCCGCGATCCTCCAGCACGGCGAAGCTCAGACCCTCGTTCGGCGCGGTCAGCGGCCCGTTGTCGGCGGGCGTCGTCGAGGAGAACCAGCGCTCGTCGAACCCACCGCGCGCCGACCCCAGCGCGTAGTAGTCGTCCGGATGCAGCTTGATGCGCCGCCCGGGCACGCAGAAGACGCGCGGGACCCAGTTCGGGGCGAGGCGCAGGATGCCGCCGCCCGCGTCCAGCGCGCGTTTGGCGAGTGTGGCTGTCGATGCTTGGCTCATAGGAAGCTATCCCCCTGTGTCGGGCTAGGCTGCAGCGAATGTCAAACCACGGCGGGCTCGCCGAAGTGGCTACCAGTTCGATGGGCAGGCGCCGTTCCCCTATGCGGATTCGCGAGTGACCGCACCGAAGTTCACCGAGGCTCCCCCTGGCCAGCCACAGAGCCGCGCGCGCAAGCAAGCGGAAGCGCCGGAACGCGAGCAAGCCCAGAGCAGCGTCAACGACCCGGCGGGGCACGGAGGCCCCACCCCACGCATCCACTACGATGCTGTACCGATGATGTGGGGCGCGTCCTCCGCGGCGCGCCG
>CAZFLM010000001.1:4293-34386 GCA_964519955.1 uncultured Chthonomonadaceae bacterium
GGAGACGCCGGAACTCGCAGAGCCCTGGGCCGGAGCGGCAAGAACCCGGCAGGGCCCGGCGGGCCCACCCCACGCGTCCGCCACGATGCTGTACCGATGATGTGGGGCGCGTCCTCCGCGGCGCGCCGGGAGACGCCGGAACTCGCAGAGCCCTGGGCCGGAGCGGCAAGAACCCGGCAGGGCACGGAGGCCCCACCCTAACGGTTCACCCCGCCCGCCAACCACCGCCGGATCGCCGCCGGCGCGCCGCTGGACCGCATCGCGAATGGGCTCTCGGGCTTCTCCCACCACCCGTAGAAGCAGATCACCCGCGCGCCCTGCCTCGTGAGCCACTCCAGGTGCGCCAGCGCGGCTTCCTCTGGGCGGGTCGGCTCCGTGATCTCCACCTCCACGGCGCCCCACGCCTTGGCGCCGGTCTTCACCAGGGTCTGTTCGACGACGCCCCGGTCGTACCACGGCTGCGTCATCGTATAGCCCGCGCGGCTGTTCGCGTTCATCGCCGTCGCCATCGGCACGAGGCGGCCGTCCTCGGTGATCTCGCCCGTGTTCGGCACCGTGCCCATCGCGGCGTAGTGCGTGTAGATGCGTTCCCTCGGCAATCCGGCCTTCCGGCACACGCCGCACAGGTAGTCGCTGTAGTCGTGCAGCACTCCGTACAGCAGCTCGTCCATCACCCTGCGCTCGGTCTTGCCGATCGTCTTGGCGCGCTCCGCGATCTTCGCCGCCGTCCAGCCGCGCGCCGTCAGCGCCGCATAGCCGGTGTGCACGATCTCGTCCGGAGTGAACGTCACGCCCGGCGCCGAGGGCGGGTGGTCCTTGTCGACGCCGACGACCGCGTAGAAGCCGGTCTCCCAGCCCACGACGAGGCCGGCGAAGAGGTGCGCGCGCCCATCCGCCTTCCAGCGCCTCAGCCGCTCGGCGATGGGCTTCGCGATGTCCTGCTCGAGCCGCTCGCGGACGTATGCGCGGTACCTCGGGCTCTCGTAGTTGGGCGGCGGCCCCGTGACGAACCACGAGCCCCAGTTGATCCACCGCCGCTTCACGATAGGCCCGGTCCTCTGCCCCTCGGCAGGGAAGGCGGTCCACTCCACCATCGCCGGGTCGGTCCAGTCGGTCGGCGGGTAGTTCCAGTCGTCCGCGTGGATCAGCACCGGATAGCCGGTCGCCTCCGCCTTGTCGAGCGCGTCATTGATCTGCTTGCGCAGGGCGTCGCGCGGCGTGTTGAGGGTGTACAGCACCACGCCAAAGCCGATCTGCCGATGCCGGTCGGGAGAGGTGACCGGGTACTCCTTGGCGAACTCCTCGGGCTGGCCCAGGATGATGAGGTAGTCCGGGTCGGCGGCCGGCGCCGCGCAGGCGTGGGCGGACAAGATGAGCAGGGAGAGCAACAGCAGCGTCTTCGGCACCGGCGGCCTCCTCGATGGGATCGTGCCCCTCTTCACGATCGGCCCGCCGTTCTCCTGTTGCCGCCCGCGCTTGGCCTCCACTCCTCGCCACGCGGCAGGAACCCGCGCACGTATGGGAGAACATGGCAGCGCATTCGTCCCCTGAGTCCTGCCCCCCTGCCCTGCCGGCAGCGAATGCCGTGGACCGCCGCGCCCCGTTCGCGGGACACGACACCGAAAAGGAGAGACCGCCCCATGAACCTCATCGCACCCCTGGTTCTTGCCCTTCTTGCCGTTCGGCCCGCGCCTGTCGCCATGCCGGACGACCAGGCATTTCTCGGCGTCTTCGCCGAGACCTCGCTGATGAAGATGGTCGGGATGCCGGAAATGCCCGAGATCCCCGACATGCCCGATATGCCCGACATCAAGCTGCCCGACGGCGTCAAGCTTCCCGCCGGCGTGAAGCTGCCCGGTCAGGGCGGGCCTGCGGGAATGATGCTGCCGGGCCGCCCCTCCCGCAAGCTGGAGGTCCGCCTCTGGTCGCCGGGCATCGCGCCGGACGGCGCCACCGCCTCGCTGGCCATCCCCGACGGTCTCAAGCTAGGCCCCAAGCTCGACCTGGGGCTGTACCGGCCCAAGCCCGAGGAGGGGAAGGTCGACGACTTCATGCCGGGCGGTACGCCGGCCGACTTCACGATCAAGCGGTACTGGGGCTCCTCGGCCACCGTGAGGGATGGCCAGCCCGAGATCATCAAGTGGGACACCCTCAGCCCCGAGGCCAAGGCGGTGATGCGTGAGCAGGCGAAGAAGGCCCAGCGCGCTCACTCGTACTACTACAAGCCCGACTGGACCACCGGCTACTGGCCCACCGGCGACGCGCCCGGCACCATCAAGAAGGACGCGGCGCTCGAGGGACACTACGCGCTGACCACCACCTACACGGGCAACGTGGAGATCGACGTGCCGGAGAAGGTGAACTTCCTGGCGCCGCTGGAGATGAGCAGCCCCGACTTCAGCAAGACCATCGACATGGCGAAGGCGATGGAGTTCAAGTGGAAGGCCGTGCCGAACGTCCTCGGCTATCACATGGCCGTGATGGGAATGGAAGGCAAGAACACCATCATCATCTGGACCTCGTCCGAGATCAAGTCCGACATGGCTGTGAACTATGACTACATGCAGATGGCCGACGTCATCGCCAAGGTCAAAGAGACCTCGATGATGGATCCGAAGCGTGTGGACTGCACGTGCCCGGCCGGCATCTTCAAGGACTGCGACATGGTCTTCGGCATGATGGCCGGCTTCGGCCCCGGCGCCGCGCTCGACAAGGCGCAGCCCCTGCCGCGCGTCCAGACCAAGACCACGCTGCAGATGATGCTCGGCGGCAAGAAGATGAAGGGCATGATGGACGGAATGGGCGGCGAGTAGGCAGTTCCGCCCCAAGGACGGGGACCCGCTGCCACCGGTGCGGGTCCCTTTCCTTAGGGCGACCGCAAGGGCTGGACATAGACTGGACCTCGGGCCAGCGGCTGTCACCGGGAGGTGGAGGATGGCGGTGCGTGGGTGGCAGTTGGTGCTTCTGGCGGCGCTGGCGACAACGGCCCCGCGTGCGCTGTGCCAGTCGTCGCGCGGCAAGGTCGGTGCAGCCGCAAACCGCAAGGCCGCGCCCGCCGCGCCCTCCCGGAAGCCAGCATCGACGCCAGACGCGGCGTTGCCCCCCATGCTGCCATTGCTTCCGGACGTCTGGCTGCGGCACGCTTGGTGTCCGGACGGCAAGCGGCTGGCACTAGCGGCAGGGGACCATGGCATCCAGGTCTGGCCGGCGGATGGCGGCGGCAAGGCGGCCTGGCTCAAGGGGATCCCCATTCATACGTTCGTGGCTGCGCTGGCATACTCCGCCGACGGCAAGTCGCTCGCGTTTGTCAGTGCCGAGTGCCAGGTGTACCAGTGCGATTCCAAGACCAGCGCCGCGCGCCTCATGTACACCCTCCCGGCTTCCTGCAACTGGGCCACGATGAGTGCGGACGGCGCCACCGCGGTCATCTTGGGCGAGGATCGGAAGTCGAGGCAGCCCATCGCCTGCGTCTGGCGGGCGAGCGCGCCGGACCGCGCCGACCTCCTCCCATCCGAAGCCGCCGGAGCCGGGGAGTGCTGGCTGAGCCCCGACGGGCGCGTCGCGGCGCTCATCGGGAAGGGCGGCGACGTTCAGATATGGGACCTCGGCGCGCGCACCCGTCTGGCGACCATCGCTGCACGGGCCGCGATCCCCGACACGCGCCAGGAGCCGACCGTCGCATTCCGATCCGACGCTAAGGTAATCGCGTTCCAGGACCAGGCAACGAAGCACATTCGCTTCTGGGACAGCGAGACCGGCGCGGAGGTCCGCGGGTATCCGACGGTCGAGGGCGCCATCCTGGGGTTCTGGCCCTCCGGCGGCAACGCGATCAGCCGATCGGCGAACCACACCATGTTCGGCATCCTCAAGCCTGACGGGGAGGTGCTGACGCTGCCGGCGCCCGGCAAGCGGCTGGCTGCCGCATCGGTCAGTCCGGACGGCAAGCTGATCGCGCTCTCCGGCAGCGAGGGCAAGCTCGCGCTCTACGGCGGTGATGACGGCGTGCTCCTACGCAGCTCGCAAGCCGATGGCGCGGCGACACTGATCTCGTTCAGCCCTGACTCGAAGCTCCTGATGATCGGCAACAACGACACCAGGGCGAGATGCGTGCTCGGCGCCTCCGACCTGAGACCGATCTGGACCGCCCCGCTCCTGACCTACGCCAGGTCCATCGCCTTTGATCCCAGGACCGGCGAGTTGGTCGCGCTGTTCGGGGACAACACGACGCGCGTCATCGACACGAGTGCGGCTGCGGTCCGCGCGCTGCCGGACACACCAGACGTGTACCCCTGCGAGTTCGCATTCAGCGGAGACGGCAGCATCCTGGTGGCTACTGCCCTGTTCGGGGCGCCGCGCGTGATGAAGTACCCATCGCTGACACCAGTCCCGCTGAGGTCCAGTACCCCGAACGAGTTCGGGCGCTTCTCGGTGGCGATCGGGGCGGACGGTCGGACCGTCTTCGCGGGAACACGCCAACACCAGGCGATCGCGTGGGACCTGGCAACTGGCCGTGAGGTGCGCCGTTTCGGATCGGCACGCGACGGATGCTTCTACTATCACGTCGTCTGCTCGCCGGACGGCTCGATGCTCGTCACGGGCGACACGGATGGGCTCCGATTGTGGGATGCCCGGTCTGGCGCGGAGATCGCACGCCTCGCCACGTGGAAGGAACAGATCGACTGCGGGTACAAGATCGCCTTGAGCCCCAACGGGAAGCTCATCGCGGGGCTGAACGACCAACTGGCGCTCACGGTATGGGATGTGGCGACGCGGCGGCCGCTGTTCGCCAAGAAGGAGTACGGGTCGTTCGGCTGGGTCGCGTTCAGTCCCGACTCGCGCTACGTCGCTTGCTCACACCGAGCCCTGGTAGGAGGCGAGCGCGTTACGATCGTCGACGCCTCGACGGGGGCCGCAGTGCGCCGCCTGCCCTGCAAGTTCCGGGGGCTCCCCCGTCTTGCCTACAGCCCCGACGGCCGGCTCCTCGCCGCGACTGACAGCGTCTCTGCGTGCATCACCCTCTGGGACGCCGCGTCCGGCCAAATGCTGGCGGCCATCCAGACGATACTGAACGACGACGATGTGCTGTTCGCCACCCCCGACGGGCGCTACTCCGGCACGCCCGCCGCCCTCGCGCTGATGTCGGGCGCTCTGGGACGCACGATAGCGAACGAGCCGGAAGCGGTCACCAAGCGCGTCGCCGCCGCCGGCACGCTGCCGCCCGTGGCTGTCGCCGAGGCGCCGGAGCCTGCCAGGCGAGCAGGCAGCGTGACGGCCGATCCGAGCGCTGAAGGGGTGGTCTTCCGCGCCCTCAACGCAGACCGCAAGGCGCGCGGCCTGGCAGCGCTGGAGCCGGACGCACAGGTCGCAGCGGTGGCCCGCGCACACGCGGAGGACATGGCGCGGAACGGCTACCTCGAGCACATCAACCTCGAGGGCGAGTCGCCGTTCCAACGCCTGACGCGCGCTCACATCCGGTACGCCGCCGCGGCCGAGAACATCGCCGTCACCGGCGCCGCGTCCGCCCTGGAGCCGTGCTGGATGAAGAGCCCCGGCCACCGCGCCAACATCCTGACGCCCACCTACACGCACGTCGGAATCGGCGTCGCGAAGAACAGCAAGGGCCGGTACTACGGCGTCCAGGTGTTCATCACCAGGCCGTAGGTGGCATCCGGCACGGGCCGCGCCACGGTACGCCCGCAAGATCCCTCGCAAAGGCGGCTCGCGATGACCCCGTTGCGGCGCTGCACACCGTCGCGGCATCCCCGTGCATCCCCGTTCATCGGTGGACGAGCTCAGCGCCCTGTGCCCCTCGGCGGCGCGGTCGCGAGCACCTGGATCTCGGCATCCGTCAACACGTGGTCGTAGACCCGCACATCGCGCACCGCACCCTTGCCGATCGTGAACGCGGGGTGCACCGTCTTCGTGCTGCGGCAGCCGGCCTTCTCGAACACGCCGTCCAGGTACAGGCTCGGCTGCTTGTCGCGGTAGACCACCGCGATGTGCTTCCAGCCTGCCAGCGGCCGGTTGTCGACCAGCATGGACGGCTGGTAGTCATCCGACGCCTCGCAGATGGTGATGCCGTTCGTGCCGACCGAGACGCCCATGCCCGCGTGGTCCGCGCCGCTGCCGCCGCCGCGCCGAACCGGCGCCAGCGCGTAGGGCAGGCCCAGCGTGCCCGCCGACTTGTCGAGCGTCCAGGGGATCGACGCGGAGCTGCCCGGGGCGGCCAGATCGCGGATCTCGGCGTCGCCCAGGGCGCGCGGATACACCCGCACGTCGCGCAGCTTGCCCTGATACCACCCGTACATGTTGCCGCCCATGTTGAAGTCGGGATGGACGCGCTTGCCACTCTTGAGCCCCGTCTTCTCCAGCACCCCGTCGACGTAGAGGCTGGGTTGCCCGCTGCGATAGGCGACCGTGATGTGGTGCCAGCCGGTGAGTGGGCGGTCGGCGACCAGCGGCGAGGGCAGGTAGTTGTCCGCCAGCTCGAACACGCTCACCCCGTTCGTGCCGACCGACACGCCGCATCCGGCCTCCCCGCTCGCGGCGCTGTACTGCTGGGGGAACAGGGCATATCGCTGGTCCTTGACCCCCGAAGCACCGCTCGCCGCCTCCGGCGTGGATGCTCGGGTCGCCTCGGGCGCGGCCCAGAACGCGATTGTGAAGTTGTTCGACACGGACTGCCGCCCGGTGCCGCCGAACGACACGCTGGCGTTCTTCCCGTTGAACGCGAGGGTCGTTGTGCCCCCTGCCTTGGACCACGTGGCGCCGGTGAGCGACCCCGGGCAGCCTCCGATGCAATCGGTGACCGTGCTCCCGGCGCCTTCGTCGAGCTTCCACCAGTCGACCCCGGCCAGACCGCATCCGCTGCCCATCTCGGGCGTCGGTTTGCGCGCAGCGGTCGGCCGCACCCAGCACGAGACCGTGAACGTATCGGCGATGGCGGCCAGACGGCGCGCCGCGGGAGCGGGCTTGCCAGGCTGCCAGGTCGCGGTCGGCGGCTTGCCCTCCGAGGCGCGCAGTTCCACGGCGAGCGAGTTCACGTAACTGGGCCAGTAGCCGCTCTTGAAGGCCTTCACGTTCAGCACGCCGGAGCGCTTCACCACGATGGGCCGGGTGTAGACAGGGCTCGACGCCGACGGCAAGCCCGCATCAGTGGTGTAGCGAATGGTGGCGCCCGGGGTGGCGCAGGAGAACGTGTAGACGCGCGCGCTCCCGGCGTGGCCGATGTGCGTCACGAGCGGCATCGCGACGAACGGCTTGGTGGGGTGCTCGTCGTTGTTCTCATATGTGAAGCAGGTGGGCTTGGACTCGAAGGCCTTCTTGCCCGGCCAGAGGTAGAGCGCGTTGTTGCGGAACGTGCCGCTGCCGGTCACGCTGGGGAACAGCGCGATCGTGCACTGCCAGCGCGGGCTGAAGCGGACGTTGTCGCGGAACACGTTGTCGGCGAAGAGCATGTTCTGCTGCCGCATGCCGCCCATGAATAGCACGGCCTCGCCATAGCTGTTGTGGACGAAGTTGTTCTGAAACGTCACGCCGTTGCTCGACACCTCGAAGTCGTAGCCGCAGCCGTCCGGTGAGCCGGGGTAATCGCCCGCCCAGCCGAACTCGTTGTTCCTGACATCGTAGTGCACGCCCGGCCCGCCCTCCAGGTTGCCCGCGATCACCTGGGTGATGCCGAACTTGTCGTACCGCCACGGGTAGTTGTACGCGAAGACGCAGTTGAGGATGTCGAAGCCCCGCGTCTCGCTCTGGAACACCTGGTTGTAGCTGCCGTGGGAGATGGTGTCGCGATCGAAGACGACGTCGCCGCGGTTCACCCCGCCATTGAAGAACGCGAGCGTGCGGAGCCCGATGCACCGCTCCACGCGGATGTCGCGCACAAGGCCGGGCCCCTCCCACCAGATCGCCCAGGCCCAGGGCTCGCCCTCGTCGGGGCACTTCGGGTTGTCGATGTCGTGGAAGAAGCAGTCCTCGAACCGGTAGAACGGGTAGTCGGTTCGACGCTTCGCCGCGGTCCGCACATGGATTCCCGCGAAGGCGCAGCCCAGCTCGAGGTCGCGGAACCGGTATCCGCAGGCGTCGTCGAGCACGATGCACTCCTGGCCCTGGCCGATGGTCCGCCGGATGTACGGCCGCTCGCCGGCGCCGTACGACGACACCGTAACGGGCTGCTCGGGGGTGCCGTCGCCTCGCAAGGTCAGGGTCTCGTCCCAGATGTCGCCGCACCGCAGCAGCAGGCTGTCGCCCGGAGCGTAGACCACGGACGAGGCCCTCGCGAGGCTCTTCCAGGGCCCATGCGTCCCGTCCCACCGCGCCGCCAGACCGTCATGCCCGTCGTCGCCCGCCGCGCTGCTGACGTAGTACGTCGCGGCGGCCAACCGGGCCGGGGCGGCGCACGTGAGCAGGAACCCACCCAGCGCCGCCACAATGCCGAACGGGCAGCGAGTATGCATCGCTCCCACCTCCCTGCGCCACGGTACGCCCGCCGGATGCCTCGCGAAGGCGGCTCGGCATGACCCGCTTACTGCGTCCGCGCCTTTGCCACCGCTATGCAGGAGGCGAGGCGGCTGCTCTCATCACCCACCGCCCCATCCCCGTGCATCTCCGTTCATCGGTGGACAGTCACGCCGTTATCCGCGTCCATCTGCGTCCATCTCGGGTTCCATCCAGCCGTTATCTGTGCGCATCCGTGTTCATCTGTGGTTACGCCGTTGCCCTTCCGTTCACGGTCGCCACCCCCGCGCGTGGCAGGCGCACCGCCACCTCTACCCCGCCAGGCGCCTTCACACGCAGGGCGAACGGCCGATCCGGCTCGTTCTCCCACTGCACCTCGACATCGCCGCGGGGTGTGGGAACTGTGGAGCGCAGCCACTTTAGGTCGGCGGGGTGCGGTTCGACGATGACCGTCGAGAAGCCCGGACCGCCTGGGCGCACGCCGACCACGTAGGAGCTGAGGAAGAACGTCGGAGCGGCGGACCAGCCGTGGCAGTGGCTGCGGGTGAGGCGCTCGCCGCGCATCGACCACATCTCCCAGAACGTGTTCGCGCCCATGTCGACCATGAAGCCCCAGTCGCGGCGGATCGTGTCGAGGAACTGCTGCTCGCGGCCCTCCGACTGGTACGCCTCGAGGAGGAAGAACTCGAAGAAGGGGCTGCCGGCGCGCACGAAGCCGTCCGGCGGATTGTGCAGGATCGACAGGCACCGCTCCGCGCGCTCGCCAGTCGCCACACCGCCCATCACCGCGGCGGTCTGCGTCTGCTGGCTGTAGACCGGGCTGTGCTCGCTGCCGCGCAGGCAGTCGGTGTACGCCTGGCGCTCCTCGTTCCAGAGGCGCCGGTTGATCGCGTCGCTCAGCTCGGCGGCGAGAGCGCGCCAGTCCGCCGCCAGATCGCCACGGCCCAGCCACTCCGCCATCTCGGCGGTGTCGTTCAGCGCGTGGACCGCCATGCAGTTCTGGTGCGTCACGACGCCGAAGTTGGGCGTGTCCATCTCGGCCCAGTCGAACATGTTCCACGCGCGGATGTCGAACAGCCCGTCGGCGTTCAGCTTGCCGCGGATGCCCGCCACGTTCCGCTCGATGTGGCCCAGCAGCTCCAGCCCGCGCTCGCGCTCGCCGGAGTAGAGCAGGAACTCGCGGCACGAGCGCATCCAGAGGAAGCTCCACGCGGGCAGGATGCTCTCCCACGCGCTCGGGACTTGGCCCTCGGTGATCGGCGACCGCTCCAGGCTCTGACCGGTCTGCTGCAGGCAGCGGAACCACAGGCGCGGATCGCCATTGATCATCCAGTCGATCAGCGCCTCGTTGCGCGCGTCGCCCACCCAGTGCGTCTGCTCGTAGGTCGGGCAGTCGGTGTAGGTGTCCTCAGCACAGCATCGCAGCGTGTGCGCGCCCACCTGCCAGATGCGGTCGAGCTGCGCGTCGGAGCAGGCGAAGCTGCCGCGCCGCTGCTGCGGGTAGGAGGCGAAGACCGCCTGCAGCCCGCCCAGCTTCACCGGCCCCGTCAGATTGCGGAACGTGAGGTAGCTGAACCGGAACCCGCGCCGAACCTGCGTTTCGTACGACTGCGCGCCGCCCTTGCAGGTGTAGCGCGAGCTGTTGTTCATCCCCTCCGCGAAGTTGAGGCGGCCGTCGGGCTGGATGAACTCGAAGTTGTGCAAGTCGATGACGGTCCCGGCGGGCGCGACGAGGTCGAAGCGGTGGTAGCCGACGACCATCGTGCCGAAGTCGACCAGCAGCCGCACGTCGCCGCCGTCGGCTGCGGGGTGGATGGTCGTCCAGCCGCTGCCGGAGAGCAGGGCGTCGGCGTTCTCCACCTTCGCCGGCGTGCCCACCACGCGATCCGTGTACGATTGGGCGAAGGCGTCGTTCGTGTAGAGGTGCTCGGGCTGGATGGGCTGCACGAACGGCGCATCGACGAACGCGCCAGCCGCCCAGAACGCCTCGCCGGCCTCGGCAGTGGCTTCCGGCACGAGCGGCCAGCAGCCGACGGTCGTCTCGTCGTGGTCGCCGTCGAAGGAGGCCTGCTCGCCCGGGCCAAACGCGAACGGCCCGACGACCGCGCATGCCGCACCGCCGCCCGCATCGAACTCCAGCCCGGCCGGCCCGTCGATGGTCACGGTGTACTCCGGCAGGTGGTGCATGCCACGGATCGAGACGACCAGATCGTTCCAGCCCGCCCGCAGCGTGGCCCTGCCCTCGGCGAGCAGCACACCGTTGAGCTTGGCCGGGCCGGTCCCCTTGTGCGGCGAGAAGAGGGTGATCTCGGCGTCGTCCAGGCAGCGGATGCGCGTTGCCAGGTAGGCGTTGCACACCACGTGGTTCGACGAGAAGTCGGTGGGCGCCAGGTAGGGCTTCACGTAGGCGGTGAGCACGTAGGGCACAGGCCGCACGACCTCGGCGCGCACGATGCGCTGCGGCAGGATCGGCTCATCGGTGAGGAAGGGGATGCCGCGCGGCTGCAGGTCGCCGTGGAAGCCGTCATCGGCGGGGCGCAGGACGGCGGCCGCGCTCCAGCCGGCGTCATCGTAGCCCGGCAGCGTCCAGCCGTCGTCAAGGCGCGCGTCGAACTGCTCCTCGAAGCCCTCCTGCACGCTGATGCGCGGCACGTCGGCGACGATCGCGCGGTCCTGTGCGGCCTTCCACGACGTGTCGGTGCCGATGACGCCGCCGTCGACCGCCAACTCCGCCAGCAGCCCGGCCGGCCCGGGGATGTACTGGAACGTGCCCTCGCCGTAGTGCTGCACCAGCACCGCAACCACGTTGCTGCCCAGCGAGAGGTAGGGCGCGAGGTCGTACTCGTCGTAGCGCCAATGCGCCGGCCAGGCTCGCACCGGCCCCTGCCCCAGCCGCTGCCCGTTCACATAGAGGGTGTAGCGCGCGTCGGCCGTCACCCGCAGCGACGCCGGGCCGCCCGCATACTCGAAGCCCTTGCGGAACCGCACCCACGCGTTGCGCTTCGGCGCGGCCTCCGCCGTCCAGATCCACGATGCCTGCCAGTCCATCTTGTTTCCATCTCCTCACGGTGTGTCCGGTTCCGCCCTGCCTGTGACGTCGCCCCCCAAAGGCTACCACACGGTGCCGGCCTGCGCGTTCAGCTCGCCGCGCGCTTCCGCTTCACCATTGGGCGGCACAGGTCGCGCATGATCTCCAGGTGCTTCAGCATGTTCTTCCGATGGACGATGTAGTCGCGGCCGACGGCGGCGCACTGCTCGCACACGACCCAGCTCTGCGTGTTGCGGCTCAGAAACGGCAGCCGGCAGACCACGACGTACCACGCCTCGCTCGGACCGTGGCACCAGCAGCACTCCGGTATCGGCGCCGGCGGCAGCGCGTAGACGCCTTCCCACTCCTGCAGTACCGCCATCGCTCACCCCTCCGAGGTCTCGGCCGCTCGCAGCGCCAGCCGGACCCCTCGCAACGACGGCTCGGGGTGACCGTTGCGGGCCGTGACGGGGAAGCGCCATGGGGCTGCGGCACAACCTACCCCACATCGGTGTCCATCGCTGTTCATCGGTGGACCAAAGCGCCTTTGCCGTTCTCTGTGCCCCCTCTGCGGGCTCTGCGTCTCTGTGGTGCGCCCGCCGTTCGCCGTTAGTCGTGCGGGCCGATGGCCATGCCGGTGGTCCAGTAGACCCGGGCCGGCTCCCCGCTCGGGTAGTCGTGCTGCAGCGCGCGCCGGTCGGGGGAGATGGCCCGGATGCCGGCTTCGGTCGCTCTCTCCCGCCCGCTTGTCAGGCTCGCTGCCTCCTCTGCCGTGAGCGGCATCCTGGACCAGTACTGCGAGTCGTCCGAGTTGGCCCAGTCCACCCGTTCGGCGAAGACCGTCAGGTACGGCTGCGAGCAGTGCGGGCACGCGCGGACCATCACGTGGAAGTGCGACTGGTCGATCAGTTCGGCCACGACCGTCAGCGACATGAGAGCGGCGCCGGCCTTGGCGGCATCCTCCGGCCAGCAGTGCTCGCAACCACGCGGCTCACCTTCCATCGCTGCCTCCTCCTAGATTCACGCCGACTACAGCCCTCGCGGGACCCATCGCGGCGGTGGGCTGGCGGGGGGGCCGAGCGATCACCTGGTAGCTGCGCCCTCATCGGTGTCCATCCCCGTTCATCGGTGGACACAAGCGCCGTTATCTGCGTCTATCAGCGTTCATCTGCGGCTCCATCCTGCCGCTATCTGTGTTCGTCGGTGTTCAGCCGTGGTTGCAGTTCGCCCCTCATCCGCGCGTGCCACTCCCGCAGCGTGCCCTCGACGAAGTAGACCCGCGTCAGGGCGCGGCCGGTCTCGCCCGGGGCGAGCGCGCCGAGGCTCTGGCCGGAGTGGATGCAGGAGTACTCGCGGTTCTGGAACAGGTAGAGCGCGGGCTGCGAGACCGTCGCGATGAGGCGCTTCCCGCCGCGCGACACGATCGCCATCCAACCTTCCAGCCTGACATCCTCGGGTGTGGAGCGGAAGCTCGCGACGAACGGGATATCACCGCCTTTGGGCGCGCCCTCGACGCTGTAGAGCTGCACGGTGGGGCGCGGGCCGAACACGCGCGGCACCTCGATCAGGCGCTTCAGTCTGCCGCCCATGCCCACCCAGTGCCGGCGGCAGTCGTGGTCGGCCAGGGCGGGCGAGCCGCCGCAGTTGATGCAGTTGAATGCGTGGCTCTGCCGCCAGTGGCGCGGGCTGTCGTTGCGCAGCTCGATGCGGATGTCGATCGTGTCCTCGCCCGGGATCACGTCCATCGTGTAGGACAGCTCGTTGAAGTGCTTCCCAACCGACCGCCACGCGCCGTCACCGAGCCGCACCCAGTCCGGCTTGATGGAGCCGAACCAGTACGTCTGCGCCGTGTCGCCGATGGCCTCCGGGATGCCGAAGCTGAAGCTGTCGCCAGGGAACGCCGGCACGTTCGACACCACGCACGCCATGTTGCCCGGTATGCCCTGCAGGCTGATGCGGCTCATCCGCGCACCTCCTTCACACACCGGAAGCCGTAGAAGGGCAGCGCGTTGTTGGCGAAGCCGCTCATGCCGCGCGCGGCGGGCCGCAAGTCGACGACCTCCGTCGTGAGCCAGCACCCACCCTTGATGTAGGCCGAGCCGGGCCCGGGGCTGTCCGAGCACCACTCCGCCACGTTGCCGGCCATGTCCATCACGCCGTATGGGCTCGCTCCCTTCGGGTGAGCGGCTACCGGGCTCGTGCCTGGACCTTGCCCCTCGGCAGACGGCCTGGCGCGGGCCGCAGCGACGTGCGGACCGGGTGGCGCCCCGCCGCCCATCGGCACATTCCAGCAGCACGCGTCGCGCACGAACCGGTTGCCCCACGGGTATATGCGGCCGTCCACCCCGCGCGCCGCCTTCTCCCACTCCGCCTCCATCGGCAGCCGCATCCCGGCCCATCGCGCGAACGCGTCGGCATCCATCAGGTTCACGAACGTGACCGGATGCTCCAGGATCGCGGCAGGCGGCTCGAGGCCCACCCAGTTCGGCCTGGGCGCGTAGCCGGTGGCCTTGCAGAACGCAGCGTACTGCCGGTTGGTTACCGGGTACTTCTGGATCAGGTAGGCGGGCAGCGCCATCTCGCGCTGCGGCACCTCCCCGCTGAACCAGGACGCGTGATAGCCGTGCGTGCGCGCCAGCTTCGCCGCGTCCTCGGACTTCGTACCCATCAGGAACGGGCCGGCAGGGATCAGCACCAATTCGCCCACGCGGTCGTCCAGGGCGAACGCCTCGTCGCTCGCCAGCGCAGCGAGCGCCACGCCGGTCGCGGCGATCATCTCGCGCCTCGTTAGCTCGTGCATGGCTCCCCCATTCGAGGAGTAGGCTCAGTCCTCGCCCTTCTCCGCCTTCTTCCGCGCCTCTTCAGCGATGATCTCCGAACACAGCGCGATGCAGTCCGTGCATACGGCGCCCTGGATCCCGACGATCAGCTTCTTCGAGGGAGAGCGAACACACCCGCAGAGCGCGCACGTGTTGCGATCACACTCGGGAAGCGGGAGAGCCGCGGCGGACTTCGGCGCATCGCCTTCCGCCTTCGGGCTCACAACCAGCCGCCCGACCTCGGTCCACCCACACCCAGCGCACTGCGCCGCGGTCGCAAACGCCTGCAGCCCCTCGGTCACGGCCCCGCCACACTCCGGACACGTCGCCATCGCCGCCTCCCTCTGCGTGCCTGCCGATCACCGTGCCTGCCGGACCCCTCGCAACCCCGGCTCGGGATGACCGTTGCGTAGGGCCGACCACCGATCCAGCACCTGCCACACCCACATCCCCGTGCATCGCCGTTCATGGGTGGACAGGAACGCCGTTATCTGCGTTCATCCGCGGTTCCATCCCGCCGTTATCCGTGCTTATCCGTGTTCATCTGTGGTTCCGCCGTGGGCCGTAGCCGTGAGCCAGGCTACCGCACGATCGCGTCGGGGACGGGGCGGTAGTCGGGCGTGAGGAGCTGGCACTGGGCGACCTGACCGATGTGGCTGCCCGTCACCTGCCAGACGATGCGCTTGTCCGGGGTGATCTCCATGATGTGCGCGCCGTCCTTGCCGCCACCGTCCTTCGTGTTCCAGTTGCAGACGATCGTGTTGCCGTTCGGCAGCCGCTGCACGCCTGCGAGCGTCGCTACGTTTACGTCCGGCAGCCAGTCTGGGTTAGCCTGCCAGACCACGCCACCCTCGCGGTCGTACTCGGTGATGGTCGAGCCGCCGGAGATGAGCGTGCGGCCGTTGGAGAGGCGCAACGCGCAGACGGGGCTCGGTTGGTTCGGGAACTCGCGGATCACCTTCCCGTCGCGGCCGTACTCGCGGATGGCGCCCTCCGCAGTGAAGGGCACCAGGTACGTACCCTCCGGCGTCTTGCGGCACATGCGGAACTGGGCGTGCGGCTCCTTGACCGGCGTGGTGAGCTTCACCTCGTGCACGATCTGCCCCTGGCGGTTCACCTCAATGAGCCGGCACTCGCCCACGATGCCGATCAGCACGTTGCCATCGGGCAGCGGCTGGCAGTTCGGGATCTCGTTCGGCTTCTGCGTCGTGTACTCCCACACCACCTTCTTGTCGCGGGTCACCTCGCGCACGCCCTGGTAGTAGGAGGTCAGGATGTTCCCGTTGGGCAGCATCCAGACGTCCTGCGGGTGCGGCACGCCGTACTCCCACACGATCTTGCCGGCCGCGTCGAGGATCGCCACCCGGTCGTGCTCGTGCTCCGAGATGAGGCACGGGTACGGCCCCTGCTGGTTCTCGTGCCAGAAGCCCCGCGCCAGCGCCGGCTGCGTGCCCTCCGTGCCGAGCGGGTTGCGTGGATCCACGTCGAGCACCGGCCAGACCAGCTCGCCCCGGAGCTGCGCCTCCTCGTTCTGATAGGCGGTCAGACGCGGGGAGTTCGAGTCGATCCAGAGGGCGATCGTGTGCCGGTCCTCGGCGGTGACCGCGCTGCGGTGGGTGTCGTCGAGGAGCGCCTTGCCCAGCTTGCAGGCGCGCGCCCCAAAGCGGCCCGGGATGGTGCGGGAGCCGCCGTGGATGCCGCTGTAGGGCCCGTTCATGTCGCCGGACATCGCGCCGGAGAACCAGAACGTCTGGTCGCGCAGAGCGTCGTAGCTCATGTCCGTGGGGCCGCGCTTCTGCTGTACGTGGCAGGGCACGCAACGCGCCTCGACGATCGGTTTGATCTGCCGGTAGTAGCTGATCGGCTGGATCGTGCCCAGCTCCGGCTGCAGCTTCGACGCGGTGCGTCGTAGGGCGGCGGGCATGCGCGGGTACTTTGGCGTGGCGCGGTTGTTCTCGTGGCAGCCCTGGCACCGAAGCTGCTCGCCGGGGTGCACGAACGCCGTCGAGCGCATCGACTGGACCGCCATGTAGTTCTCGTCGAGCGCCTGGAAGATCAGCTCCTTGGCGATCGGCGCCTCGAAGTAGACGCTGCCATCCTCCTCCACGGGGACGATGCCGAGGGGGATGCGCGGCGTGTTCTCGCGCTCGTACCCGATCATCGGCAGCCCCATCCAGTGGTTCTCCTTGAGGATGTCCTGCGTCACCCGCAGCCACCTGATCTTCACCCCCTCCGGCATCGGCAGGTCCGAGTCGTACACATTGAACACCGCCACGGTCGCTGCCTTGCCACGTTCGACGTTCGACCTTCGACCTTCGACCCGGTCCGTAAGGACCGGCGGAACCGCCCGCGCCCGCAGCGGAACCGGGCTCATCATGCGCAGGCGCTCGTCCTGCTTGCAGGGGAGCAGGTCCAGCTCGCAGACCAGCTCGCGATTGCCGTAGCGGTCGAGCAGGTAGAGGTTCTCCCACGTGTTGCAGAGGTAGAAGTCCCCGCTCAGCGGCCAGGGCTGGCCGTACTTGTAGTGCTGGCGGGCAGGCGACTCCGACTCGGGGAAGACCTCGTCCGGCGTGATGCGGCGGACCTGCGACATATGGCCGTCGTCCGGCACGCTCAGGTCCAGGATGCAGAGGGAGCCGAACACCTGGCCGTGGTGCGGCGATGCGGTGAAGACGAACTTGGGCGAGTTCGGGATTGCGCGGATGCCCATCTCGACATAGGGCGTGCCGGTTCGGCTGTCGCGGATCGGGTTGCCGTCGACCACCTTCCACGGCTTGTTGCCGTCGAGGGTCGTGAAGGGCTGCGGGTAGTTGCCGTGCGGTGCGCGCGGGTCCGTGCCGTCCGGGCCGCTCGTCCAGATGCGCGTGCCGAGGCAGTTCTCGCGGTCCGTGTAGTCCCATCGCGTGTAGAGCAGGCGGCCGTCGTTCGCCACGCTCGGGTTCCACTCGCTCGTCTCGTAATAGCTCAGCGGGCGGATGTCGGTGCCGTCATCCTTCATCGAGAAGAGGGTGTAGTTGCGCACCGGCACGTTGCCGAAGCAGCGGATGTAGCCGCCGCGCCGCTCGGAGACGAACGCGAGGCGCCCGTTCGGCAGCCAGCACGGGTCGAAGTCGTCCACCGCGCCGTCAGTGAGCTGCGTCAGGTTGGAGCCATCGGCGTTCACCGTGAAGATGTGCCAGCACGTGTTGCGCGAGAACACCCACTTGTGCTCCGTGTTGGCCGTCCACGCGAACGCGATGCGCTTGCCGTCGAACGAGAGGTCCGGCGTGATGAACGCGCCGTGGTCCAGCTTCTGCCCCTTCAGGCGGCCATTCGCCACCACCGAGTTGGCGACCACGTTCACGATGCGCGGCGTGCCCCAGGCGAAGGCAAGCCCCCCAACCCCCAATGCTGGGGGAGCGTTGTGCGTGGCGCGGGGTGACTCCCTCAGAGTCGGGGGCTGGGGGGCAGCCCGCACCACATACAGCCCGCCGCCGGGGATCGTGTTGAAGCCGAAGAACTGCGTGGCGAAGTGGCCGCCCTGGTCGTCCCCGGTGTTCGGGTTCGTGCGAACCGAGCCCTCGAACGAGCCGCGCGCCACGCAGAGCACCTTGTCGAAGTCGAGCAGCGGGTTGCTGAACGCGATGCCCCGCCGCACCAGGCAGGCCGCCAGGTAGAGCGAGCGGTAGCGCTCCGTGTCGGTCGCGGGCTTCTCTCGCTCGGCCGCCGCCCTCACTGCCGCCAGGTCGCGGACCATCGTGGCGATGCGCTGCGCGGCGGAGGTGGCGGCGAGGTGCTTGGCGAGCGCCTCGGTTCGGCGCAGCGCGGTGCCCAGCGGCCCGCCGTCGCTCGGCCAGATGAGCGCGTTGCGGTCATAGACCTGCGCCTCGATGTCCTGCTGGCGCGCCCAGGTCGTCTGCGGGTACTCGCGCTTGCCGTGGAAGCGGTATTGCGTGTCCCAGTCGCGGATGACTCCGTCGCGCACATCGGCGGCGCGCACGGAGCGCAGGCCGAGATCGGCGACGGCCTTCTCGAGCAGCGCGCGGCTCGGCGCTGCGTCCGGCGCCGGCGGCATCGGCTGGAAGTCGGCGGACATGCGGCCCAGGATCACGTTTGGCCAGATGCCCCTGTCCACGGCCGTGCGGACCACCGCGTCGTTCTTGAGGGGCGACAGGTCGAGGAAGCGCCCGCCCTCCTTGCGGCTGAAGTCCCAGAGCCCGATCGTGCTCGCATCGACGGCGAGCGGGCCGGCCGGCAGCCCCTGGATGTCGCGCGCCACGTTGGAGAGCCGCACGTTGGCGATGGAGCCCGCGCAGGCGATGTCGCCGGTGACCAGCGTGCCGAATGCGAGCCCGCCCGGCGTGCCCGGCCGCGACGGCGGAACCACCGGCGTGTCGGCCGCCACCGCGCCATCCACGTACAACCGCGCGCGGCGCTCCTCCAGCACGAACGCCACGTAGTGCCACTTGCCGTCTACCACGGGCGTCGAGCTGCGCACGTGGTCGGGCTGGCGGCCGGGGATGTACGCGGTGAGGAAGCCGGTCTCGGGCCAGGTGAACACCTCCCAGTGCGTGGCGGAGGGTTTGTCCTCGTTCGCGATAATGATGTTGAAGCCGGCCTTGTTCGTCAGCTTCACCCAGCCCTCGAAGGTAAGCGGCGTGCGGCTGTAGGCGGGGTTGGGCTTCGCCTGGGCGGTCTCGTTGGCCGTGACGAGCGGCGCGCCGAGCGTGGCGGCGACGTCCTCCGGTGTCTGCGGCCGCGGGTCGGCGCAAGCCAGGACGAGCGCGGCCAGGGGCAGAAGCCCGAAGGCGGTGGCGAACAGCGAACGGCGGACGGTCGGCGATGGCATGGGCAGGGCTCCGTGACGGTGGGCGCGCTTGGTGCGTGTGCTGGTAAGGTTCGCCTCGGGCCGCGCGGTTTCTTCCTTTCGCGGTGGGCCGGCATGGTTTAGCATCGCCCGCGGCGAATCGGACACAAGCACGTGCCGCCAACCCACCCGCCAAGGAACCCAACCCATGTCCCTGCCCACCATCCATCTGATTGGCAACGCACACATCGACCCCGTCTGGCTCTGGGACTGGCGCGAGGGGCTGAACGAGGGGCTCGTTACGGTCGGCACAATCCTCGACCTGATGGACGAGTACCCGGAGATGACCTTCACGCGCGGCGAGGCGGCCATCTACGAGCACATCGAGCGCACCGACCCGGCGATGTTCGAGCGCATCCTGCGCCACATCGAGGCTGGGCGCTGGGATGTGGTGGGTGGCACCTACGTGCAGATGGACACAAACCTGCCGGCGACGGAGACCTTCGCGCGCCACTTCGCCCGCGGTCAGAGCTACTTCCGGTCGCGGTTCGGCAAGCCGGTGCGCGCGGCCTGGGCGGCGGACTCGTTCGGACACAGCGCGGGGCTGCCGGAGATCCTGGCCGCGGCAGGCATCGAGGGTTACGCCTTCTCGCGCCCCGGCTCGGAACAGGTGAAGATCGAGCAGCCGGCGTTCTGGTGGGAGGGGCCGGGCGGCTCGCGCGTGATGGGCTACCGCGTGCCGATTGGGTGGTACGGCGCCGAGCGGGTCGAGATGGTGCCGAAGCTCGACGGGTCACTTGCGCTGCTGGAGAGCGGCAAGCTGCGCAACGTGGGCTGCTTCTACGGCCTGGGCAACCACGGCGGCGGCCCGACGCGGCGGCAGCTCAACGAGATCCGCGAGTGGGTGGCGACGCACCCGCAGGTCCGCGTGCTCCACTCCGGGCTGCACGGGCTGTTCGACGCGCTTCGAGCCGAGGTGGCGGAGCACGGTGACGACTTCCTGCCGACGCACGCCGGCGAGCTGAGCTTTTGCCTGCGCGGCTGCTACGCGTCGCTCGCCAAGTTCAAGTATGCCTACCGCCGCTCCGAGGCAGCCCTCGCCCGCGCCGAGCGCACGGACGCCGCCATCGCCGCGCGCCTGGGCCGCACCCCCGCCGATCTGGGCGCGGCGTGGGACAGCGTCCTGTTCAACTCCTTCCACGACATCCTGCCCGGCTCCAGCATCGAGCGCGCCTACGACGACCAGATCGCCTGGCTGGGTGGCGCCATCCATGCCGGCCAGGCGGCGGAACTGCACGCGATGAACGCGCTGGCCGCCCGGGTCGATACGTCCGTCGCGCCGGCTGAGGGCGACAACCCGTCGGGCGTGGCCATCCTCGTATGGAACTCGCACCCGCACGCTTACCGCGGCCACGTCGCGTTCGAGGCGGCGCTCGACTACCGCCCGATCTGGGCGTATACGGATCGCGCCGCCGAGCTGCCGGTCGAGGTGCGCGGGCGGGAGGGCACGCCTGTACCATTCCAGGTCATCGCGACCGAGCACAACGCGATGCCGCAGTTCGCGTGGCGCAAGCGCGTGGTGGTGCCGGTGGAGCTGCCCGCGCTGGGCTGGAACGTGTTCACGATGGCGTACAAGGAGAATCCCGTACTCGCCGCGCCAGTCGCCGATCCGCTGCCCGCGCCGATGCCCGGCTCGATCGCCAACGCGCACTACGCGGTGCGGGCAGAGGCGGGTTCGGCAGGCATCCGGATCGAGCACGATGGCCAGCCGCTGTTCGGCGACGCCGGGCTTGGCGCGATCACCGTGGAGGACCCGTGGGGTTCGTGGGGCGGCATGGCTGAGGAGCCCCAGTCGCTGGACCTCTCGACGGTGCGTGACAGGTGGAAGGTTACCGACGTGCGGGTGCTGGACGCAGGTCCGGAGCTGGCGCAGATGTGGGTGCGGATGGAGGGCGGCTCCTCGCGCCTCGACCTGACGTTCTCGCTCTACCGCGGCGAGGACCGCGTCGACGTGGCCGCGCGGCTCTTCTGGAACGAGCGCGCCGCCCGGCTGAAGTTGGTGCTGCCGGCCGGCGACCAGGCCGAGTTCGAAGTGCCCGGTGGGTCGGTCACGCGCGGGCCGCTGGGCGAGGTGCCGGGCGGGCGGTGGGTGCGCATCCACGGCGCAGGACAGACCGTGGGATTTGCCAGCGACGCGCTGTATGGGTATGACTGCAAGGACGGCGCGCTGCGGGCCACCGTCGCTCGCGCAGGCGGCTACGCGACCGATGTGAAGCTGGGGCCGAACGACGAGACCTGGCGTCCGGCGGTCGACACGGGCGAGCTGCGCTTCCGCTTCCTCCTGGCGCCCGGCGGCGAGCGCCTGCCCGTGCTGGCCCGCGAGCTGGAGGAGCCGCCGATCACGCTGCTGGTCCCTGCCCGCACCGGCGACTGGCCACGGTGCGGGTCCCTTGCTGCCCTCGCGCCTGACAGCCTGCGCGTCCTCGCGCTGAAGCCCGCCGAGGACGGCAATGGCTGGATCCTGCGAGTCCAGGAGACTGCCGGCCGCGACACGACGCCTGAGTTCGCCTGGATGGGCGAGGCGCTCGCACTCGACCCGGTTCCCGCGAACCGCATCGCTACGTGGCGGCTGGCGGCCGGCGCGACCGGCTGGACGGCCACGGCGACGAACGTGACGGAGGGGTAGAGAGCCACGCAACTCGGCGAGCCCCACGCCCGTCGCTCCGCTCCCCGCACGATTGCCAGGTTCTGGCCATCACATGCACGGCGGCACGGTTCGTGCACCCGACCATGTGGGAGCGCGGAGCCCGATGCGCTTCGTCACCTCATCAGGAGAGTGCTATGCGAAAAGCAATCATCGCTTTGGCCCTGCTGCTGGCGCTGGGCGTGGGCCAGGCGCGCGCCGACGTCTATCTGGGCTTCTTCAATGTCGGCGACGGCGTCTACTGGCAGAACAACCCGGTGTGCTACACCGCGCGCGAGGCGGCGGCACTGCTGTTCGGCGGCTCACCGACCGACTACGCCATCTCGACCGATTCGAGCACGATCAACCACCTGGCGTGGGTCGATGGATGGGACGATCCGTCGCACCTGAACTACGGCGGCGGGATCCCGGTCTCCGAGGACTACAAGCTCCAGACCGGCACCGGCTACAACGATCCGAGCGGCACCAGCACGGCGTTCTCCGCCTACGTGCGCGACCATGACTGGGACTACGGCTACAACCATGTCATGGGCTACGGCAAGAACTACGTCTGGCGGGTGGACCGGCAGGACGTCCCGGAGCCGGGCACGCTGGCCCTCCTGGCCGGTGGGCTTCTGGGCGGCGGCGTCCTGCTGCGGCGCCGGCGCGCCTAGCAGTCGGTTTGGGACTTGGGGCCGCTGCAGCCCCAAGTCCCGCCTCCCTCATCTGCAACCGGACCTCGAACTCTGCATCTCGGCGCCGCGCCACCATCGTACGGGTCACGCGCGCTTGCCACGGACCTCGGCTACCCTCCGCGCCAGCTTCTCGCTGTGCAGCTCCATCCAGATGCAGCCCTCCTTGGGCGCGAAGCCGAACTTGCTGTAGAGATGGACCTCCCGGTCGCCGATGGGTTCGACCAGGCGGCGCACCAACTCGGTACCGATGCCGCGCCCCTGATGGCTCTGCCGAACCAGGACGTCGCTGATCACGGCCCACAGCCGGCCGTCGCCGTCCAGGCGGCCGTAGCCCACGAGATCGCCGCGGTCCCACGCCGTAACGATGTGCACGGCCGTGCGGATGTGATGGGCGACCTCGTCGAGGTTGTAGAAGTCGTTCCACTGCTCCTGCCGGAACATGGCGTGGAGTGCGGAGGGCTCCGGCGCTTCGCCGTCGCGGTAGGTAACCTCGCTCGACTGCATCGACGCTCTCCTGTCCGGATAGGTCTTCGGGACCGGCAAGCCTATCTCCAGGGGCGCGGCGTCAACCCCTCCGAGCGTATCAGCATCCCGTCGCCATCACCGTCCATCGGTGGATTCGGCTCGCCGTTGCCCTGGCGCTAGAACTGCACCTCCACCTCCACACCCTCGGGTACGTTCGGGAACTCGATGAGCGCGGTCGAGCTGTCCGCATCCCATGCCGCCGTCACCGCCGCGCCGCCCACCGTCACGGACTTCGGCTCGCGAGGCAGCCACACGCGCGTGGCGGCCGTCACACCCTGCGGGCCGGACGAGTGGAACCGCAGGCTGCTCGCGTCGGCGCGGACATCCAGCACCTTCGACGCCGAGGCCACGACGCGTGCACCGGAGCCGCCCAGCTTGGCGAGGTCCTTCAGCAGGTAGCGCGTGTTCGGCGCCAGCGTCACCTCGCGCAAGACCGGCAGCTTCGCGTCGAACAGGTTCACGAACCGGCCGCGCAGCGTCTTCACCTCGACGGTAGGCGTCTCGTCGAGGCCGGCCGCTACGACGTACGGCCCGCGCCGTAGGACGAGACCGGTGCTCGTGGCCCACTTCAGCGATGCGGCGGTGCAGGCGTCCTTCGCCAGCCCGACCACCGTAGCCGCCCCGTCGCGCGCCCGAGCCAGCGCGTTCGGGCTCGCGTGGCGAACAATGACCGCGCCCTTCCCTACGCGCTGCAGCCCCTCCCGGTCCTCGACGCCGAGCTGCTCGAGCAGGTGCACGGAGGGTGCCGCGTAGCTCAACCCGTCCGAGTTCCACCACTCCTTGACCGAGTTGTACGGGTCGGCGCCATCGTCCACGAACACGAGGACGCCGCCCGCCCTGACCCACTCGGCGAGGTGCTTGTGCAGCTCAGCCGACGGCGGCTTCATGCCCTCGTACGTGAGGAGGAGCACCTTGTAGGGCTTGAGGTAGCCCGCAATGCCCATGTTCTCCATCTGCACGGGATGGACCGGGACGCCGGACTTCAGCAGAGGCATCGACAGGCCGTAGAACGAGCTGAGGTGCGGGTCGCTGGGGTTCGGCTCGCCGCGCTGGAACATCATCGTGTCGGAGACGACCAGGCCGAGACCCTGCGTGCCGCACTCCCACGCCACCTTCGGCTGCTCCATGTCGCCCAGCGCGCCGAACACGGTCATCAGCTCGGTGGCGTACTCCGGCGAGATGCCCACGCGCTTGCTGCGCTCCTGGTCGGAGGCAGGGTACTGGAACATGAACGGGCGCTCGGGCCAGGGGGCGACCTCGTAGTACCAGACGTCCGGCCAGAGCAGCGAGGCGACCAGCGTGCATTCCCAGTTCCTGCGATAGTCATCCCAGGAGTGGTTCGGATCGTCCTCCACGGGGTCGTTCAGGTAGTACATCCGCCGGCCGGTCGAGCGCACCAGGTTGTGCAGCACGCCGTACTCGAAGAACGCGGTCTCGAACGTGCGCTCCTTCAGCTTGCCCTGGAACACGTTCCCAGTGCGCGCGGTGCCGGTCCACACCTGGCCGATGTACCCGTCGCACCCGTTGAGCTGCACCAGGCTCTGCTCCGGGCTCACGATGCGCCAGTGGGCGTAGTTGATCATGCTGTGCGTCGGAACGTAGCAGCGGACGTGCTTCCCGGTCCGCTTGTTGGTGTCGGCGACGTATGAGAACACCTGCTGCAGCGCGCGGCGGTAGAGGAAGTACTTGAGCTTCGAGGCGCGGTACTGCGCGTCGGGCGAGGTGTGCGGCGCGATCCAGAGCTCGTGGTAGGTGCTCTGCCACTCGCGCTTGAAGCTGCCGCTGTAGCCCGAGTGGACCCAGAACTCCGGCTCCTCCAGATGGATCGCCTCGGCGCCCGCGTCGATGGCCCGCTGCACCCCGACGCAGAGGTACTTGCCATACGTCTCGGAGGGCGCCACGTAGGGCACGGTCGGGCCGTGGAGCACCGGCTTGCCGTTGCGGTCGGTCTGCGCCTCGTCCTCGTGGCTCACCCCGTCCCACTTGCCCGAGAAGTAGTCCTGGTACTCGCCCCAAGCTACCCCGGTCATGAGGTGGATGATGTAGCCCTTCTCGCGCCAACCCTTGATGCGCTCCGCCACGTTGCCGTTGATGCCGTAGCACATCGCCACATCGGCCTTGATGTCGACCCGCGGGTCGTAGGGCCCACCGGTCTGGAAGCTGGTGCGCTCCAGCTTCTGCTTCGGATCGTTCACGGGAGCGCCTCCTTGCGGACGGGCGGAGCAGTGGGCCAGCGCGAGGCCGGCGAGACAGATGGACAGCGCCGGAACGGCCCGGCGGGCAAGCGAACGTCTGGTCATGGCGCCTCTCGTTGCGGTGGGTATGCGCCGGCACACCCGGCACGCGGCTGCAGTTCCTCGCAGACGGCGGCGATACCTGCAGACTGGCACTCCCGCGGGATCCCTCGCGCAGGCGCCTCAGGATGACCGTGTGGCGGCGCTGGCGCCTTCGATGAACGCTCACGCCATCGCAACGGTCATGCCAGCCCACATCCCCGTGCATCCCCGTTCATCGGTGGACTCCCCCGCCCTTGACCTTCCTCTGTGCCCCCTCTGCGCCCTCTGCGTCTCTGTGGTGGACCAGCCGTTGACGTTGTCCGCGTCCATCTGCGCTCCCATCGGACCCGCCTGCAGGTACCACGCCCCGCGAGGGCTAACTGACCCGCCGGAGGACGATGCGAGCTATGAACGATCGAGAGCGGTTCCTGGCGGTGATGGATTACCGGAAGCCCGACCGGTGCGTGTACGGCGTGATGACCGGCGGGTGGCCCGAGACCTACGAGCGCTGGCGGACGGAGGGCTGGGACCCGGCGCAGCCCCCGCGCTTCACGGGTGACCGCTGGGACTGGCAGGGCGGCTGGTTCCACCCGAACCCGCCCTTCGAGCGCGAGGTGGTGGAAGAGGACGAGCGCACGGTGCTCTACATCAACCACGAGGGCATCCTGATGCGGGAGCGCAAGGACCAGCCCTTCTCCTCGATGCCGCAGTTCGTGCGCTTCCCGGTCGAGACGCGCGACGACTTCCGCCGCCTGATGCGGGAGCGCATGCAGCCCGATCTGGCAGGCCGCATCGGCGCCGACTACGCTCAGCGTCTGGCTGCCTACAGGGACCGCGACTACCCGCTCATCGTCATCGCGGACCGGTGGGGCGGCATGTTCGGCGGCCTGCGCGCCATGGTCGGCGTCGAGCGCCTCTGCACGCTGTTCTACGACGATCCCGCGTTCGTCGAGGAGATGATGGACGGCGTCGCCGACTTCCTCATCGCGATGATGGACCGTTTCCTCGATCACACCGACGTCGACGTGTTCGGCTTCTGGGAGGACATGGCGTTCAAGACCGGCCCCCTGTGCGGCCCGCGTGTCTTCCGCAAGTGCGCGCTGCCCCGATACAAGCGCGTCGTCGACTTCCTGCGTTCGCGCGGGGTGCCGTACGTCTCGCTCGACAGCGATGGCGACGTGACCCACCTCCTGCCGATCTGGGTGGACGCCGGAATCAACGTGGTCTACCCGTTCGAGGTGCAGTGCGGCATGGACGTGCTGAAGGTGCGCCGCGAGTACGGCCGCGACCTGCGCCTGTGGGGCGGCATCGACAAGCGCGCCGTCGCCTGGGGCCGCGAGGCCATCGACGCCGAACTCGCCCGCGTGCGCCCGCTCATCGAGGAGGGCGGCTACGTCCCCGCCCCGGACCACAGCTTCCCGCCCGACACGCCCTACGACAACTACCTCTACTACATGGAGCGGCTCCAGGAGGCGGTGGCACTGTAAGGCGTAGTGCGTCGAACGTCGAAAGTCGAAGGTCGAACGGTTAGGGTGTCGGGGCCAGGTGCTGTGCCTGGGCGCGAACCGGAACGCTGGCGGCACGTGAGCGGCCGTTCGACGTTCGACCTTCGACTTTGGACGCCCTACGCATCGCATCGCCCAGACATTTGTGCGCCCTCTTGGAGGATTCGCCTGCCGCCGCGTCGTATGGTCCGGTGCGGCCCCACGCTGCACGAGCCGCGCCGAGGACCTTGCCGTGATCGACGACGTCTACAGCCTGTCGCAGTTCTGCCAGCTCATCGGGGAAGCCATCGCCGACGGGGTGAATGCCCCCTCGTGGGTGGTGGCGGAAGTCGGCTCCATCCGCCGCACGCCCGCGCGCCACGTGTACCTCGACCTCGTCGAGCAGAGCGGCGGCAAGGTGACGGCCAGCATCCGCGCCACCATCTGGGCGAGCCGCGTGACGATGCTCTACGGGTTCGAGGGGGCCACCGGGCAGCCGCTGGAGAAGGGGCTGCAGGTGCTGCTGCTCGTGTCGCCCCAGTTCCACGCGGTCTACGGCCTCAGCCTCGACATCCTGGAGATCGACCCGACCTACACGCTCGGCGCGTTCGCGCGGGCCAAGCAGGAAACCCTGAACCGCCTGGAGTCAGAGGGTCTCGTGGGTCTGAACGCGCAGTTCCCGCTCCCCCTTGTGCCGCAGCGCATCGCGGTCGTCTCCTCCGCGGAAGCGGCGGGCTACCAGGACTTCGTCCGCCAACTCGACGATGCCGACGTCGGCTGCCGGTTCCAGCACATGCTCTTCGCCGCGTCGGTCCAGGGGCAGCAGGCCGAGGTCGAGATCCCGGCGGCGCTCCAGGCCATCGCGCGGCGGGCGGACGAGTTCGACGTGATCGTGGTGATGCGCGGCGGCGGCAGCCAGACCGACCTCCGCTGCTTCGACGCCTACGAGGTGGCGGCAGCCATCGCCCAGGCACCACTCCCCGTCGTCACGGGCATCGGCCACGAGCGCGACGAGAGCCTGGCGGACGTGGTCGCGCATACGCGCATGAAGACCCCCACCGCCGCCGCGCAGTTCCTGATCGACCGCGCCGCCGATTTCGTCGCCCGGCTCGCCGAGGCCGAGGACGTGCTGCGCGAGCAGGCCGAGCGGGTCCTCGACGCAGCCGCCGAACGCCTCGACCGCGCCGCGCGGCTGGTGTCGCTGGCCACGTCGGCCGCCACGACGCAGGCGCAGAACCGCCTGGAACGCCTGGGCGACCGCTTCCGCCACGGCACGCTCACCGCGCTCCAGCAGCGGCACGCGCAGCTTGCGGGCCTCGGGGCGCTGCTGCCCGTGCAGACCCGCCGCGCATTCGAGCGCCACCGCGAGGTGCTGGCGGAGCATGAGCACGCGGTCCGGCTGCTCGATCCGGCGCAAGTCCTGGCCCGCGGCTTCAGCATTACCCGCGTCGAGGGCCGCGCCGTTCGCGACGCATGCATGCTGAGCCCCGGCACCGTCCTACACACCACCCTGCACCACGGAACGGCGCTGAGCCGCGTGGAAGAGATAGAGGCCCCAGATGTCGAATGAGCAGATCGGATACGAAGCCGCGATCGAGGAACTCGAGCAGATCATCGGCGCGTTGGAGAGCGGCGAGACCGATGTCGACAAGCTCGCGGAGAAGGTCCACCGCGCCGCGGCGCTCATCGCGCTCTGCAAGGGCAAGCTCCAGAGCGCGGAGAAGGAAGTGGAAGAGGCGCTGCGCGCGCTGAATGCCCCGGCGGCGGAGTAGCACGGCCCGGCAGCCTCGGCAACGTCAAGGGCCCGGCGGGGCGCGGAGGCCCCACCCTACGCACCGATCGACAGACTGGGACCACCCCGTGGGGCGCGTCCTCCGCGGCGCGCCGGGTCTCTGCACCCTGGAGTAGGCGACATGCATACGTCGATGACGCGACGGCAACTGCTGCAGGCGAGCGCAGGCGTGGCGTTGGCCGCGCCGAGGGGGAATGCCATGGACGAGGGCACGGTGCGTATCGGGATGGTCGGCGTCGGCGGGCGCGGCACGGGGCTCCTGCAGACGCTGCTCCAGATCCCCGGCGTGCGCATCCCGGCCGTGTGCGACATCGTGGAGGACCGCGCCAAGCAGGCTCAGGCGGTCGTCGAGCAGGCCGGCGGCGCCCGCCCAGAGGCCTACACGCGGGGCGACCACGACTACGAGCGGCTCTGTGCGCGGTCCGATCTGGACGCGGTGGTCTCCGCGACGCCGTGGCAGTGGCACGCGCCCATCGCCATCGCCTCGATGAAGGCGGGCAAGGTCATCGGCACCGAGGTGCCCGCGTGCCAGACCATCGCCGAGGCCTGGGAGATGGTGAAGACCTCGCAGGAGACCGGCGTTCCCTGCATGATGCTGGAGAACGTGAACTACTTCGAGAACGTGCTGGCCGTCCTGCGCATGGTCCGGGAGGGCGTCTATGGGGACCTGCTGCACGCCGAGGCGGGCTACCAGCACGATTGCCGCTTCCTCGCGTTCACCGAAGACGGCAAGCTCACCTGGCGCGGGGAGCACTGCGCGGCGCACAACGGCAACCTCTACCCGACGCACCCAATCGGCCCCATCGCCTGGTGGATGGGCATCAACCGCGGGGACCGCTTCACCCACCTGACGAGCATGAGCACGTCGTCGCAGTGCCTCCGCGAGTACGCGGCACGCAGGTTCGGCCCCGATCACCCCCTGGCAAAGCGCCGCTACGCCACCGGCGACGTGAACACGACGCTGCTCCACACCGAGAAGGGCCGCACGGTCACCCTGTACTACACCATCACCACGCCGCGCGCCTACGACCTGATCTTCCGCCTGCAGGGCAGCAAGGGCATCTACGAGGGCGGCTACGACCGGACCTACATCGAGGGGGTCTCGCCCGTCGCGGACACGCCGGAGCCGTTCGCCCCGTACCAGGCGAAGTACGCGCACCCGCTGTGGAAGAGCCTCGAGGAGCAGGCGAAGAAGAACGGGGGCCACGGCGGCTGCGACTACATCGTGATGCACGAGTTCGTGCGGGCGGTGAGGCAGAGGGCGCCGCTGCCGCAGGACGTGTTCGACGCGGTGACGTGGAGCGCCATCGTCCCGCTGACCATGGAGTCGGTCGCCAAGAACGGCGCGCTGGTCCCCTTCCCCGACTTCACCCGCGGCGCGTGGAAGACGAACAAGCCGGTCGTCGTCGGGGCGTAGCGGCGACAGGACGAGGCCAACGGCCCGGCGGGGTGCGAAGACCACGCCCCGCAGTCGCGCCGCCGCCCGGCACCAACCCGTGGGGCGCGACCTCCGCGTCGCGCCGGGAACGTTGGAACAGGCAGGACGCC
>CAZFLM010000001.1:34486-258074 GCA_964519955.1 uncultured Chthonomonadaceae bacterium
CCCGTCGACACCCGGCGCCACCCCGTGGGGCGCGACCTCCGCGTCGCGCCGGGAACGTTGGAACAGGCAGGACGCCGGGGCGTAACGCCAACGGCCCGGCGGGGCGCGGAGGCCCCACCCACACTCCCGTCGACACCCGGCGCCACCCCGTGGGGCGCGACCTCCGCGTCGCGCCGGGAAGCCCTCGCGAGGCTACGCCGCCGTCGCGTCCGCCGCGCTGTCCGCCCCCGTCGCCATGAGCCGCACCACCACCCACGCGCCGATCACCAGCAGCACGGTGTTCAGCGCGAATGGGTAGGTCTTGTTCATCCCGGAGAGCACGCCCCCGATCCAGCCGAAGGGGGTGGTGCAAGCAAGCACAGCCACGTGGGCCATCGACACGATGCGCGCGCGCTCTGCCGCATCCACGTTGATCACGGCCAGGCGCTCGGTCTGCGTCGCGAGCACGGCGTACGCGCAGCTCTCCAGGAGCGTGCTCAGGAGGACCAGGCCGTAGCCGTGCGCCGGCGTGCAGATGAGCAGCACCTGGCTCGCGAGGTAGCCGGCCAGCGCCACAAGCATCGGCCGGCCGAACCGGACGCCGCGCAGGCGCGGAACCACGAAGAGTAGGCACACCAGCATGATCGCCGAGCGGGCGCAGGGGTAGTAGGCGATGTCGGCCTTCGGGATGCGGATGCGCTCCGTCACGATGATCGCCCAGAATGTGCCCTGAATCATCGTCGCGGTGCCCACGATGGCCATCAGCCCGATCGTATAGAGGGTGTGCGGCGTGTCCAGGATGTGCCGGATGACTCCGCGGAACTCGCCGACCAACTCGCGGATCGTACGGCCCCGCGTCTCCTCCATCCGCACCCGCCCCTGCCGCGTCTCCGTCACCATCGCGTTCAGGGCGACGAACTTCGTGGTCATCATGACGCAGGCGAGCAGGTAGAGCCCGCGCACGGTCGGCACCAGAGTGTAGTGCGCCACCAGGAGGCCGGCCAGAGGCGCGAAGAACGCCGCGAGCTGCCCGGCGATGTAGACCCATGCGTAGATGTGGACCAGGTCCTCCGGGTCGGTGTCCTCCACGAGCAGGCAGTTCCACGAAATGTCGGGCACGCGGCGGAGGCTGTTGACGAGCGCGGCCGCGATGAACCACCAGATGCTCTGCGCGGCCGCCCAGATGAGGCAGGGGATCGACCAGGCGAGGATATCGAAGACGAGAGTGGCCCGCTTGCGCCCGAGCTTGTCGGTGATGACCCCGGCGATGACGGCCATCGCGACCTGCCCGGCCAGGCCCACGCTGGCGACGAACCCGACCTGCCAGTCCGACAGACCGAGCGCGACCATGTAGATGGAGACGAAGGGCGCGTACAGGTTAAACGGGATGCCCCAGAGCGGCTCCAGGTACACCGCCCCACGCGCGTTCCCCCGCAGGTTGACCAACGTCCCCATCAATGTGTGCCGCACACCTGCTCCCTCTTCGCGCAACGACGACGGCGAGCCCGGACCCCATCAGCCCGCGCAGGCGGGCTTCGTGCCGTTCGCGAGGCGCGGTTTCAACCGCCGGCCCCGATGAACCTGGCACCCGGCACCCGATACCCCGTCACCCGGCACCCGGCACGCTGTACCCGCCCCCCGCTCCCATCCTACCCCAACGCCAGGCGCCAGATAAGCTCCGCCTCGCCGGGGCACTCCGGGTACGCGTCCGGCCGCGCGCCAATGAGCGTGCAGCCCATCGCGGCGTAGAAGCGGCACGCCGGCACGTTGATGTCCTGCGTCTCGATGAGCATCTCGCGGCAGCCCCGCTCCCGCGCCCAGCCGGCCGCCGCCTCGAACAGCGCCCGCCCGACGCCCTGCCCACGCACGTCGGGCGCTACGCGCAGGTCCCATAGCACCGCGCGCCCCGCTGTGGCGCCGAGCTCGGGAGTGTCCACCACGACGGCCGCACCGCCCACGAGCCGGCCGTCCTCGCCGCGAGCCCGCGCCATGCCCCAACCGCCAATGCCCCACTTGCTCGGCCAGTCGATAGGCGAGCCACCGGGGATCGCGTCGTAGTCCTTGATGAACGCCGGCGAGACAGCCTCCTCGACGAGGAGCGGCCCGCCGGCGTCGGCCTCGATGCGAAGCCGCGAGCGCACCTCGAACGCGATGGGTACGCCCTGGTACTCGTTTGGATCGGTCGGCGGCCCGACGTCGAGCCTGACTACCATCGTCCTCTCCGCGCGTGCCGGTGCATTCGCTCCATCGTAGCAGGATTCGCGGCGGATGCATCGAACGGCGAGCCGGGAGAAGACACCGCGATGGCCAAGTCGGTACTCGTCCTGGAGCCCGATCGTGCGATCCGCCGCTTGGTCGAGGTGAACCTGGCGCGCCAAGGATATCGCGTCCGCCTGGCGTGGACAGCCCAGGAGGCGTTCTGGCTCATCGCCGAGGAGCGCCCCGACCTGATCGTGACGGACGCCGAAGGGGCCGAAGCTCTGGCAGAGGATCCACTCGCGCAGGGCATCCCGATTGTCAGGAGCACGGGCTGAGGCGCGCGGCCCGCTGCAGGCCGCTCACTTGCTGGCGGACACCATCCACTGAACGGTGACTGCGCCTGTGTGCTCCCGCTGCGGAAACGCGGTCAGCCGGAGCGCCTTGCCATCGGACGCCAGGCCGGGCCCCTCGATCACGCGTATGGCCAGGGCGTCGCCGCGCGGCTCGGTCGAGGCCACCGTGAACGGATAGACCCAGCCATCCGCAGTCACGACGCGGACCACCGATCCTGGCGCGGGCGCGCCATCTGCCGGTCCGCTGACGACCAGTGCGCCATCTGCCACGCCCACCAGGTCCCGCTTCTGCGGCGCGGGCGCCTCCAGCCTGAGATCGCCACAGGTCCACGCGCCGCCCAGCGCGTAGGCATGCTCGACCTGGTCTCCGGCCAGCGTGAGAACGCCTACCGCGCCCGAGAACGTGGCCCGGCCCTTGTCCATCGGGAGCGCGACCGGCTGGGCCGCGCCAACTACCACGAGGTCCGTCCGCGCACCGCGCCGTATCCTGAGGGCGAGCGTGGCGCCAGGCACGGCGAGGCGCTGCACCGACGTAAGGAACGGAGCGTTCGCATATGGCTCCAGGACCGCCCCGAACACGCTCTTGCCGCCGGCCGCCTGATGTCTCAGCGCCACGAAGGGCCGCGTGAACTGGTCCAGCTTGGCGTCGTCCTCCTTGGCCTGCCGGATGGACGGGTCCTCACCCACGATGGTCTGGCTGCCGGCCTCCGGGAGGAGGGTCACGCGAAGCGCCGGGCCGGCGCCGTCCGGACTTGCGAACCTCACCGCGAGCGGCGCCCCGGCCGGCACGTCCGCCGCACGCAGGTTCCGCAGGAAGCCGTACGCATAGCCCGGCTGCACCAGCGCCGCGTTGTCGCTCTCGTTAGCCGGCGAACGCCAGGAGAGACTCGGCGGCATGAGCGAGGAGAGCGGCTGCAGGTCCGATGCGACGATGACCGACGCCGGTTCGGACGCGTCGCCATGCAGGAAGTAGTCATGCGTGCTCCCGCCACCGACCTCGAAGGCATCGACCGCGTACCGGCTCCCGTCGCCGGCATCGATCGCCACGAGCGTGCGCCGGTAGGTGTCGGCCACGCCCGAGTATGCCCGAGTACCATCGGCGCTCACCACCTGCACCCGCGGGTCCGCCGTGTCGTAGAACAGCAGACGCCCGTCGGTCGGCGCATCGCGCTTGGCGAGCCGCTGGCCCTTCTGGTCGATAACGACGGTGTTGTGCGAGGCAGTTGCCTCCGTCCACGAACGGTACCTGGTGTGCGTGTAGCCGAGGTCCGAGAGCTGCTCGCGCCCGTTCGCATACACGATGATGCCCAGCAGGTCCTCGTGGTCGTGGCCATAGCCGCCAGCCCAGCGCAGGTGGAACTGGGTCTGCGCCGCGCCGGCTCCGCCTCCCAGGCAGGCATGCCCCAGGGCCGGGAGCAGGTAGGGCTTCGTCTCCTTCGTGGGCTCGTGCTTGCTGGTCGGCCACGTGTCGTTGATCGGCAGCGACCGACCGTCCGGCAGCCGCATCAGGTCCAGAATCGCCCGCGACTTCGCCAACTCCGGCAGCGTGATGTCGCCCGAGAACGGCGGCGCATCGGGCGGGTCCTGCGCGTCGTGGTAGCCCGCCGGGTCCTTGAAGCCGCGCATCGCGTCGACGACCCGCTCGAGCCCGCCGACCGTCTGCGCGGCGTAGTCGGGGGACGCCTCCGGCCAGGTGCCGTCATAGAAGAACCGCGCGTCGACGAAGCGGAGGAGGCGGCGCGCCACCTCGTGGATGTACCGAGGCTCCCCGAGCACGCGCCCGGCGAGCACCAGCGTTCGCCAGCAGCTCGGGCTCATGTTCGTGTAGTCGTCCTCGTCAGCCAGGACCTCTTCCGCAGCGTTCCGCAGCAGGTCGCGCTCGATGCGCTCGGATGCGTCATACCCGCGCTCGCGTCCGATGTCCGCCAAGACGCCGCTGCCGCGCACCCGATCGTACGCCTCGACGAGTTCGATGGGGATGTCCATGTACGCCCACCACGTCCAGCGGGCCGTGCGGTAGTTCGTGCCGCGCTTCGCTGCCGGAACGTCGCCGCTATACAGCTCTTGCGGTCGGTTGGGGTAGTCGTGGTGATAGCCCCAACCGGGGAACACCTCGGCAAAGCGCACGAGCAGCAGGCCCGCCCTGCGAGCATACGTGCGGTCGCCGGTCGCCGAGTAGAGCTGCGCCAGGTCCCGCGCGCGGTCGGCCAGATACTGGGTGACGAGGTCGTCGCGCCGGGCCGCGAAGTAGCAGCGGTTGCCCTTCGCGTCCGCCCAGTAGGGATAGCGCTGCTCCTGGCCGAGCGGGTTGGTGACGGTAGCGGCGGCGTCCATCGGATACTTGTCGCTCGGGTACCGCTGCCCGCAGAAGCGGCAGTAGACCTCGTCCGGGCGCTCGGGGTTCCAGGCGAGCTGGTTCTGCTGCGTCCCGGACTTGCAGTTCGCGCAGCCCACGAAGTGCAGACCGGACTGCGTCGGCACGAGCGCCAACAGCTTGTCCTCCGGCAACGCGCGCACGCACTCCGTCGCGGCCATCAGCGCAGGCACGCGGGTCTTCGGCATCGCCGCAGTGAACACCGCGTCGGGCGCCGCCGAAGCCATGCGTGCCCCCAAGACCAGCACAGCCGATGCCATCGCGGCCACAGCGGGCCGTCGCCAGGTCCAGTCCATAGGGTGCCTCCCACGAGCTTCAGATCAGGGCTCGCGTCTGCCCTCACTCCCTCTTGTTACGCAGCGGAGCCGGGCGACAGCGTCCACTGCCGCTCCACACGCCCTCCGGGATCGGCCCGGCTTGACGCCAGCCGCGCATTGTGTCACCATGCTGGCTGCGCGGCCGCGCGCCGCAGAGACTGCACACCACTGTCGGCCAGCGATGGCCGCATCCTCCGGAGGGGAACGTGTTGATCCGAATCCTGCCCATGGCCCTGTGCCTGCTCGCCTACTCGGGCCTCGCCCCGTGCGCCAAGGCGCAAACCGCGGCCAAGCCCGCGCTGCGCTTCGCGTCGAACGGCCAGTTCAAGATCGCTCAGTTCACCGACATCCACAACAGCGGCACGATGGACAGGCGCACGGCCGCCGCGATGGGCAAGGTGCTGGACGCCGAGAAGCCCGATCTCGTCATCCTCACCGGCGACAACGTGGCCACGGGAGGCTGCGCCAGCGAGGCCGAGCTGCGCGAGGGCATCCGCCTGCTCAGCGTCCCGATGGAGACCCGCAAGATCCCGTGGGCCGTCGTCTTCGGCAACCACGACACGGACGGGCTCTCCAAGATCGGCGTCAGCAAGGCGCAGATGTACGAGATGTATCGCGCCTACCCGCACAACGTGAACCCACAGACCGCGCCGAACACGTATGGCGTGGGCAACGCGCTGCTGCAGGTTGCCGGATCGAGGGACAGCAAGCCCGTGTTCGGCGTCTGGCTCATCGACTCGAACGCCTACGCCAAGGGCAAGTTCGGCGACCAGGAGCTGGACACGTACGACTGGATCCACGCCGACCAGGTGGCATGGTACGTCCAAACCTCGAAGAAGGTCGAGGCGGAACTGGGGAAGAAGCTGCCCGGGCTCATGTACTTCCACATCTGCCTGCCCGAGTACGCCCAGATCGTGGCGTCGAAGAAGTACACCGGTGAGCGCAACGAAGACGAGTGCCCGTCCAGCGTGAATGGCGGGATGTTCGCCGCCCTCGTCGAGCGACGAGACGTTCTGGGCGTCTACGTCGGCCACGACCATACGAACACGTACGAAGGCACGCTCTACGGCATCCGCCTCGGCTACGGCGGCAGCATCGGCTGGGCGACCTACGGCATCAAGAGCGACAACGAGACCGAGAAGAACCGCATCCGCGGCTCCCGCATCTTCACGATAGGCGAGAGCACGCCCACCAAGTACGACACGCGCTACGTGTACGTCAACAAGCTGCCGTAGTCGGCGGGGTAACGGAGCCGACCCATGGTGAACGAACTCGCGGAGGAGTGGTGCCGTCTTAGCGACGAGGCAAAGGCGATCATCCGCAAGGGAAGCGGCGCGGAGTCGCCCCGGTTCCGTCTCTTCGTGTGGCCGGCCTTCTGGAACCGGCTCGGATGGGAAGTCTGGCGCAACAACCGGGACGGGCCTACGGGCACGGCCGTCCTAACCACGTGGCGGGTCGACATCGACGGGCCGAAGTTCAGGTCACCCGTGGAGCGCTTGCGCTATCCCCGCCCGATGCGGCCCACGATCGAGGTGACCCGCATCACCATCGACGGGGACTGGCTCCAGTCGCGCATCGAGACGCTGCGGGCACTCAGCATCGCCGCCATGCCTCTGCACGACACTATAGGCCTCGACGGCGTGACATACGAGCTTCACTTCAACGCCGGGTTCTTCCACGGTCGTTACGAGTGGTTCGTCCACCCGTCGGGGGGTTGGGAGCCCCTCGGCGAGTGGATGGACGAGACCCTGGAGGGCCTTGAGCTGATGACGGCCCGCCAGCGGACTACTCAACCAGCAGGGACATCCCGAAGCGACGATAGCACGATGTAGGGCGCTCTGGCCCACGATCGCTCGATCGACGCTGCTCGGGAACGCTCGAATCCACGGGGATAGTGAGCAGCGACATCCGGCACCAAAGGAACAAGCCATGCAACAGAACATCGGCGGCATGCCTGCTCGGTCCAGCCAGAAGGTGATCGGGCGGGCGAGGCCCGTGCGTGAGCTGTGCGCCATCGTCGTACTCGTCGGCCTGATGCTGGCCCAAGGCGGCTCGGGAGCACCCCGTGCTCAGGCCCAGGCAAGCGGCCAGAAGGAAAGCGCCAACGCACAGGCCAAGACCCCGCCGCTGGTCGACTTCGTCGTCGATGACCCGTCACAGGTAACCCGCTTCAAGCAGAAGTTCGGCGCCTCGGCAACCTGTCTCGCGAAACAGGCGGACACCGTCAAGGTGCACATGGGCAAGAAGATCATGACGTTTGCCTGCGTTGGCCCGGTCTACGCCGTCAGTATCCCGCGAACTGCCGAGGCGATGCCCACGTCAGACGACGTCACCCTCAATAAGTCCACGGGCCGCATTGAGGTCAGGATGAAAGGCACGGACCTGTCGTCCGTGCTCCATGACCCCATATGGGGCCTGATCGCCACGCCGCCCAGTGCCGGCGGGAAGCCGAAGTTCCTCATGGTGGTCCGCAACAACTCAATCAGCAAGCCCTTCTTCATCGATGCCTACTGGAAGGGCAAGTTGGCCGCCACGACCAAAGGCATGGACTATGTCGAACCCGACTACAGGACGGGGGAGATCCGGGTGAGCCAGTAACTCGGCCCGTCGGTGGCCCGGCGCCGTGCGCCCGAGCCCGTCGGCGGCAAACCTCGGCGCGCCTTGGCCAATGGCGCTGGCGCGCCGAGGCGTCTGGCGCGCCAGCACGCTCTGTGTGGCCGCCCGGCAGGACACCCGCCCGCCCCGCGTCGAACTCCTACCGCATGAACACACTCCTTGCCGCAGCCGCGCTCCTCGCCCTCGGCCAGACGCCGGCCCCCACCAACCTGCTCCCTCCGCTCGGCACGCCCGCCTGGAAGCCGCGCGCGTGGGCCGGCGACGAGGCGGCCAAATGGACCGTCGACAAGGCCGGGCGGCACGGGCAGGCCTGCTTCCGCATCCGCTCGGAGAAGGGCTCCGACGCCGCGTGGACCGCCACGGTGCCCGTCGAGCCGGGCGCGCGATACTGCCTGTCCGGCTGGATCAGGACCCGCCAGGTGCGCGGCGCGTTCGGGGCGCTGCTGAACATCCAGAACCTGCAGCAGGTGAAGACGAGCTGGGTGCACGGCACCTCGGGCTGGACGCACGTGCAGACCGTCTTCGGCAGCGGGCGCGAGACCGAGCTGCAGATCAACTGCCTCTTCGGCGGATGGGGCTGCTCGACCGGGCAGGCGTGGTACGACGACATCAGACTGGAGCGGGTACCCGACATGACTGACCAGCCGCGCGCGACGGTGACGATCGACGCGACGAAGGCGGCCAAGCCGTACAGCCGGTTCGTCTTCGGCGGCTTCCTGGAGCACTTCGACGGGCAGGTGTACGGCGGCGTCTTCGACCCGGGCTCGCCGCTGGCAGACGAGAAGGGCTTCCGCAAGGACGTCATCGCCGCCATGAAGGAGCTGCGCCTCTCCATCGTGCGGTGGCCAGGCGGCTGCTTCGCCAGTGGCTACCACTGGAGGGACGGCGTCGGCACGGACCGCAAGCCCACGCCCGACCCGGTCTGGGGCGTGACGGACCCCAACACGTTCGGTACCGACGAGTTCATCGAGTGGTGCCGCCGCGTCGGCTGCGAGCCCTACATCTGCACGAACGCCGGCAACGGCACCGCCGAGGAGATGCGCGCCTGGGTCGAGTACTGCAACGGGCCGCGGGGCGCGAAGCAGCGCGTCAGGTACTGGTCCATCGGCAACGAGAACTGGGGCGCTCACGAGATCGGCGCGCGGACACCGCAAGAGTGGGCGCCGCTGGTCCACGAGTGCGCCGACGAGACGCTGGACGCCGACCCGAGCCTGAAGCTCCTGGCCGCAGCCACCGTCGAAGGCTCGTGGACGCTCCCGCTGCTCGCCGAAGCAGGCAGGCAACTGCAGTACGTGGCGATCCACGAGTACTGGCTGCCGCTCTGGGGCGACAACCAGATGCCCGGCTACCTCGCGTGCATCGCTAACTCGGAGGGGCCGGAGTTTACGCTGAACCGCGTGGCCAACCTGCTCGACGATGCGGGATGCCGCGGTCGCGTCAAGGTGGCGTTCGACGAGTGGAACCTGCGCGGCTGGCACCACCCCGGCTTCCCGCGCAAGGCGCCGGTCTCGCCAGACGACGCCGAGGCCGCCGCACTCGTCAAGGCGCGCGAGAAGAACGCCATAGCCTCGCAGTACACCATGGCCGACGCGCTCTTCTCGGCCTCGTTCCTCAACGCCTGCCTTCGGCATGCCGACGACGTGGGCATGGCGAACATCGCGCCGATCGTCAACACGCGCGGGCCGCTGTACGTGCACCCGGGCGGCATCGTGCGGCGCACCACCTTCCACGTGCTGGCGATGTACGCCAACCTGCTGGGCGATCGGGTCGCCCCGTGCGAGGTCATCGCCGATCCGCTCCTGCACGAGACGCGCTCGGTAGCGGTGGTCGACGCCCTCGCGACGTGCGACCGGTCACGGAAGAAGTGGCGGATCGCGCTCATCAACCGCCACCCGTCCGAGGCTGCGACCTGCACCGTCAGCCTGGGAGTCAGACCGCTGTCCGGCACGTACGGCGCGACGGTGCTATCCGGCGATTCCGCGGACGCGTACAACGACGTGGCGCACCCCGATCGCGTCGTTCCGCGCCGCACCCAGGTCCGCTTCGAGGACGGCCATGCCGAGCTGCCGCCGCACTCGCTGACGGTGGTGGAGGTCGGAACTTGAGCGAGCGATCTGACTTGAGACCACGGGTGCTCCATGGCTTCCGCCGACCGCATCGCGAGAGAGGATTCGGCGAATCAGTACCGTACTGGAGGAGTGAACCGCTTGGCTCCCGAGCGGAACCAAGTGATGGAGTGTATGCCCATTGGGAGTCGCGCCATGAGGATAGAGCCGCTGCCCCACTACCGCCCACCGCGCTACCCGACGCGCGCCATGGCGGACGCTAGCCCGGACCTACTGCGCGCTGCCCCGCCCCGCCGCCTGGGGACCGCTGGCGCGCTGGCCGCCTTCGGCACCATGTGCCTGGCCGCAGAGGGATGCCAGTCGCGCCTGGCTGGCGATGTGGCCATCAGTGCGCCGATGACGCGCATTGCCCCGGTCTTCCACCATGGCGCAGGCCGCACCGTTGCCGACCGCAGCGCCGACCCGTCCGCCCACCTCACGGACGCCGAGGCGCTGGCGGCGATCGCCGAGGAGGGCAGCGCCGCCGGCCTGAAGCTCGTGCAGGAGAAGGGCGATTCGGCAGACCCCACGCGCATCCGGAGCGTCGACAGCGCGCACCGGGTGACGGTGGAGTTTGTCTCCCTGAAGCGGGCGGAGCATGTCCTGGGCAAGGGCGCGCGCGATGTCAGCACCGCGGCCGCCGCCGAACGCGAGCGCACCGCCATCCGCTCGTCCGCCGCCTCGGGCACGTACGCGGTGTTCTACGAGCCCGAGCCGCAGGCCAAACCGTCGCGGAACCCGCGCACCCAGGCTGCCGCCATCAAGGCCCAGGAGCGCGCCGACCTGAAGGCCCAGGTCCGCGACTTCGTGAAGTGGCTCAAGGCGCAGGGAGTCATCTAGCGGAAAGGAGATGCCAAGCGTGAGGATCGAGCCGCTGCCCCACTACCGCCCGCCGCGCTACCCCACCCATCTGCGCGTGGAGGCGCACCCCGAGCTGCTGCGGCTCGTGCCGCGGCGCTGGCGCGGGAGCCCCGCCGTGCTGGCCGCGCTCGGAGCCACCTGCGTGCTGCTCGACGGATGTGCCCGCAGCAGGCCCGCCGCCCAGACCGCGACCCGCAAGCCGCCCGCGTCCCTCGTCGCCCCCGTCTTCCGCCACGGCAGCGGGCAGGCAAGCTTCGGCTGTGTCTCGATCAGTCCGCCGACGTTCATGACCGAGGACGAAGCGCGCGCCGCCATCGCCCAGGAAGCCAGGGCTGCAGGCCTCCGCTTCGTCAAGGACACGAGCGGCGGATCGCGCGCAGCCCGCACGGCCGGCGTGGACAAGGCGCGGAACGTGCACTACGAGTTCGTCTCGATGGACCGCGCCGAGGAGATCGACGATCAGGGCAGAGGCGTGGTCTCGACAGCGTGGAGCGTGGACACCGTGAAGGGAGCCGAGAAGGTCCGCCAGGGGCTGGCGACGCGGCAAGCGCCCGGCGCCTACGCGGTCTTCTACCAGCCGAAGTGCGACTCGGAGGAATGGCGTTCGATGGACTTCAAGAAGGCAGAACGCACGATCCGAGCTGAAGAGCGCGCCCTCCTCAAGGCCCAGGTCCGGGACTTCGTGAAGTGGCTCAAGGCGCAGGGAGTCATCTGACATGCACCTGACGCTCCACCTCACGGCCCGCTGCAACCTGCGCTGCCGCTACTGCTACGCCGACCCGCACGAAGGCGGCGATATGACCTTCGAGACCGCGCGCGCCGCCATCGACGTGGCCCTGGCCGACCCGGCCCACCGCAGCCGCAAGAAGGCGCTGGGCGTCGTGTTCTTCGGCGGCGAGCCCCTCCTGCGCCGCGACCTGATCCGCCAGGTGATCCGCCACTGCCAGGAGCTGGAGCAGCGCGACGGGCGCTCGTTCTACTACAAGATCACCACGAACGGGACGCTGCTCGACGAGGCGTTCCTGACGGAGCCGGACACGTGCGAGGTGTTCGTCGCGCTCAGCCACGACGGGGTGGCCGCCGCCCACGACACGAACCGCGTCGATGCCGCCGGCGCGGGCTCCTTCGAGCGGGTCGACCGCGCCGCGGGCCTGCTGCTGCAGCACCGCCCCTACGCGCCGGCTATGCTGGTGGTCGGCCCCAACACCGTGGCGCACTACGCCGACTCCGTGGCGTACCTCTTCGACCGGGGCTTCCACTACCTCATCTGCTCGCTGAACTACGGCGCCGAGTGGACCGAGGCCGACCTCGCCGAGCTGGAGCGCCAGTACCACCGCATCGCCGGCTGGTACTACGACCGCACCCTCGCCGAGGACAAGTTCTACTTCAGCCCCTTCGAGGTGAAGATCGCCTCGCACGTGTACCCCGGAAGCTGCAAAGCCGACCGCTGCGAGCTGGGCAAGACGCAGATATCCGTCGCGCCGAACGGGCGGCTCTACCCCTGCGTCCAGTTCGTCGGCGACGGCACGGACACCACGTACTCCATCGGCCACGTGGACACGGGCATCGACCCGAGCGCCCGCGAGCGCCTCTATCGCATCAACGCGCGCGAGAAGGCAGCGTGCGCCCGCTGCGCCATCCGCGAGCGCTGCAACCACTACTGCGGATGCCTCAACAAGCAGGCGACCGGCCACGTGAACCGCGTCTCGCCGCTCCAGTGCGCCCACGAGCGCCTCATCATGCCCATCGCCGACGGCCTGGCCGAGCGCCTCTACCGCAAGCGCAGCGCCATGTTCATCCAGAAGCACTACAACGAGCTGTACCCGGTCATCTCTCTCGTCGAAGATGCAGCGCGCCGGCCCGAGGCCGAGTGAGCCGTACATGCCCTTCCTGAGGAGGGAGCCCCGATGAGACCATCCGCTGCAGCCTGCCTGCTCGCTGCCCTCGCGCTCGGCCTGCTGCCGCCTCCATCGTGGGCGCAGCACCCGGCGCAGAAACTGCGCATCGTTCCTCTCGCGACGATGACCGATCCGCTGGGGCCTAGCGCCGGCACCTACAGCGGCCCCAATCCCAGGCATGTCGCGTTCTCCGCGGACGGGCGCTTCGTTGCGGTCTCCGGTGAGGTCGCCAGCAGCAAGGGGGACTACGAAGATCAGCGCCTGGCCGTGTGGGACGCGCGCTCCGGGAAGCGCGTCGCCCTCCTCACCGCGGAGGACCCCGGCGAATACCCCGAGGTGCTCGTTCTGTCGTCGGATGGGTCGCACGTGGCGCTGGGATCGGCCAAGGGCACGTACGTGTGGTCGGTGAAGGGCGGCCGCCTCGTGACGCGGGTGTCGGGGATTTGCTCCGCGGCGGCGTTCGTCGGGGCCGGCCCACGCATCGTATTGCTGCGCGTTGATGGCACGCTGGCCGACTGGGATGGCCGCCGCACCACCGTCAAGCGCACGCAGGGCAAGCGCCTGCTGATGGGCGCCTTCCTGGCGGACCGCAAGCATGTCGTGGCGCTGCGCGGCGGCAAGAGCTACAGCCGGGAGAATGCCGACTGGCACATTGTGGTCGTCGACACGAACACGGGCAAGACCAAGACGATCCGCAGCGCAATACACAACGGTCGCATGCAGTACTTCTCCGTGGCCGAGAGAGCGGGCATCGCAGCCGTGTTCGAGTGGTGGCATCACTGCACGTCCGTCGTGGATGCGCTCAAGGGCCAGCGTCTGCCGAGCCTGCAGATTGCGGGGGGCTGGCGACACGAGATGGCGATCTCCCCCGACGGCCGGCTCCTGCTGTACGGCAACGACCGGGGCGAGGTGCTCGTGGCAGACCGACGGACGGGGCGCGAGGTGGCCCGCATCGACGCGCGAGAATCGTTCGTGCAGGCGCTGGGCTGGTCGCCGGACGGCAGCCTCATCGCCACGATCGTGAGTGACGATGAGACCGAGCAGCGCTCCACGGTGCGCCTCTGGCGCGTGGAGCGGTAGGTTCCCTGCGCCAGAGGCGGCTTGGTCGCGGCTACAGCTTCGGAGCGCGAGGAGCGGAGGGCTTGTCGCGCGAACCGAGCTTGCGGAGCAGGATGTCCTTGAACTGCACGGTGGTCGGCGGGCCGCTGTGCAGTTGGAGGCCCAGCAGGCCCGTGAGCGTGTGGCGCTGCTCGTCGCCGTCCAGCACCTCCGCGGCGTGCCGGCCGTTCACGTAGAGCGTCAGGTGCGTGCCCTGGCAGATCAGGTGGTACTCGTGCCACTGGCCCAGGCTGAACCACGGCGCGCCGCCCGCATCCGGGATGTCGCTCTGCACGTTCGCCCCGTCCGCCGCGATCGTCGCCTTCTTCCCGCGGAACGCCAGCGTATCGCGACCATGCTCCTCGTAGAGGCGGCAGAGCCAGGGCGTGTCGAGGTTGTTGTCCATCTGGTAGCCGGCCATGTCGTGCCCCGGCAGCAGGCGGCTGCGGAACTGGAAGCCCCCGTTGATGCCGGGCGTGCCGGTCATGCGGAACTTCAGCTTCAGCTCGAAGTCGCCCATCGCCTCGCGCCACACCAGGTACTGGTTCGCGGTCAGCGGGTGCTCCGCGGTGATCTTCCCCGTGATCGCGCCGTCCTCGATGGACCAGTAGGTCAGGTCCGGCGTCTCCCACCCCCGCAGCGTCTTGCCGTCGAAGAGCCGCTTGAACCCCGACGCCGACGCCGGCTGCGCCACGCAGAGCGCCACTGCGACGACGACCACCCAGAAGCCCGCCGCTCTGGTCCACCCCATGCCAACCTTCCTCCTACTAGCGCCAGTCGCCGCCGTTGATGGACACGAACTTGCCGGTGATGGCCTTGGCGCGCCCGGTCTTGAGATCGACGATCTCCAGCGGACCGACGCGCTCAGCGCCATGCCGTCTGTCGCCGTACCAATCCTGGTTCGTCAACGCCGCACGGCTGCCGTCTCGCGCCGCGCCAATGAGCATGCCCCTCCGCAGCGGCCTCCACGCTCCGCTTCCCATGTCGACCGTGGAACACCAGTAGTCGCGGCCGGCGTTCGAAGCGAAGGACACTTGCACCAGCCACCGGCGCTTGCCATCTCCGAGCGGCACCCACTCCCTGGAGCGAGCGGAGAACGGATCCCACTGCATCCACTGGTCCCGATCCCCGCCGCCGCGGAACCGCAGACGGAGCGAGCCCTTGGTGCGGCCGTCTGGGCCGATGGTGGCGAGACGATCGTGGGAGGCGCCGGCGTCGCCCCTTATCTCCTGCGCCGCGAACCACGTGGGGCTCGACACTCCGCCGCGCAGCGCCCTGAGCGCGCCAGTCCTGGCATCGAGCATTCGGTAGCCCGCCATGTACCGCACGAGCAGGCGCCTGCCGTCGGGCGACCAGGCGAAGTCCGCCGCGCCACGCACCCGCCGCAAGCGTCTTGTCGCCACGTCGATCAGGTACAGCCACTCAGCCGCGCCCCGCTCCTTGGCGGGCTTGGCGGAGTAGTAGGCGCTCAACTCGACGGCCAGCATCCGACCATCCGGCGACCAGCGCAGCCGGAATACCTCGCACCCGTCGGGCGGCTTGGCGAGCACCGTAACCGCTCCGCCGTCCGCGCCGACCAGGCAGATCGCTGTGGACCGCTCGCGCTGACGCAGGAACGCGATGCGCTTGCCGTCCGGCGACCAGCGCGGCTCGCTGTCGTCGTCGTCGCCAGTTGTCACCTGCATCCGGCCCGAGCCATCCGGGTTGATGCGGTAGACATGGGATGCGCCCAGCGACTCGAGTGTTTTCTCGGGTGCGCCACCAACCGAGCCGCGGAGAGCCGGAGTGGAGTCCCTGTGGAACTCCGCCGCGAACACGATGTCGCGATCCGCTCTGGCCGGCACGACCAGCGCGCCCGCGGCGGCAAGCAACGCCAACGCGCCGAGGAAGCGCCCCGTCACACCGCTCACCTTGCACCTCCGCACAGCCCTCGTGGGCTGCACCCCCTCACAGCCGGCCCGCTACCGTGGCGCCTGCCTGGCCACGATGGGCACGTAGCCGACCTCGAGCCCCTTCGGCGGCTTCACCAGGAGCGCCGGATCGAGGGTGGCGAGCGTGCCGATACGCGGCGGCGCCATGTACTGCTTGTCGGCCGTCCACTGGCGGTGGATCTTCTCCACGACGGCCTGCAGCCGCGCCTTCTCGGCGGGGCTGAGATCGGCGTCCTGCAGCGCCGGCTGGTCGATGAAGCGGTACCACCAGTACGTCACGACGCTCCCGTCACTCAGACGCGCCTGGAACGGGCCGGCCTTCGCCCCGGGCTTCCGCCAAACGCTGTCCGCGGCGTCGGGCGAGGTGTACGCCTCCTCGCTCACGGCGGGCGGGAACGCAGCGCTCTTCAGGCCCGTTTTGTCAGGGACGTCGCCCGGCGCAAGCGCGACAAGCTCCTTGCCCTGCTGGCGGCAGTACTCAGGGAACGCCCCTCGCCGCATCCCATTGCCCCACGACTCCAGCGCGCCGGGCCGCCACTGCAGGCCGAACGTGGATCGGTCCACGACGCAGGTCGCGACCCAGTCCTCGCAGCCACGAATCGAGTAGCCGTCGCCCCCTTGCTGCACCGAAAGCGGGTTGGCGGTGCAGGCAGGCACGACCGCGCCCTTCGCGTCGAACTTGCCGGACGCCGCCGCGCCGCCCGCCAGCCACGCCTCGACCTGGCGGTACAGCGCCGTCTTCGAGTAGTGCGTCAGGTCGTGGATCAGCACGGTCTGGCCGTGCGCATCCGCCGGGAACTGGAGGCGCGGGATGCGGGTGTAGAGGGCGCCGGCGGCGTCACGGCTCGTGAGCATGGGCACCGTGTTGATCTCGATGGCGCCACCGGTCACGAGGCCCGGGCGAGCGTCCAGGCCGCGGCCCACTGCCGGAGGATGCCTGCGCGATATCCGGCTCCATGTGACGGGCGTGTAGAACGCCACCGGGCCCCGGAAGTTGCGCGCGTTGAGGAACAGCGTCCAGCACTGGTTCCCCGTCGGCGCCGGCATGTCGGCCGATGCCGGCTTCACCTCGGTCAGCGGCAGCGCCATCCACGCATAGCCGAACAGCTCGCCGCACGTGCCCGCACGAAACGTCAGACCGTCCGGGGGCACCAGAAGGCGCGGGCTGAGCTGCGCGATGCCCATTTGGTCCGGTTCGAGCGCCTTCGTCCCGCCGAAGGGCCAGCCAGGGGACGAGATCTCGTGGTTGTAGCCGTTGGGCGTTCCATTCATGCGGAACTTCGCGGTCGACGAGCCGAACCGCGTGCTCGCCCAGAAGCCCAGGCCGCCCTCGATCGTCTGGAACACGTCGCGGTAGCTCGGCCCCCGCTCCGGCCAGTTGTCGCGCGCAACCGTGCCGTGCGGCAGCAGGGGCTCGTTGATCTCGCGGTTGTCCGGCACGATCCAGATGGACGCCAGGCCGATCTGAAAGTCGCGCAGGGGGCGCTCCACCAGCGGCCAGGCGGTGGCGTACAGGCTGACCCCATAGCGATACTCGTCGGGCGGGGCCGGCACGCTCATGCTGACGTAGCCGGCGAGGCCCCGAGACGTGAGCTGGGGCTCGTCGGGCGCCTGCTCGCCGCCAAGGCCCGCACGCACGCAGCATGCCGCCCAGCATACGGCCACCCCCACCGCCAGTGCGAGGTTCATCGCGCCACCTCCGGCCGCGCCCGTCTCGTCAGAACTCGTCGTTCTTGAAGAACTCGATCACCTCGCCGTCGAAGCCGACCACGAACGCGATGCGGATCTTCAGCGCATGGTCGCCGTTGATCGTCACGTCGCCCGGCTCCCGCTGCGACTTGGCGCCCGCTTCGATGGCCTTCTTGTACATGCCGTCCGGGTCGCCGGAGCGCAGCGCGATGTGCATCACCGGAGCGTCCGGCGCGGGGTCCTTGCGCGGCTTGCCGCCCGCGAACATCTCGATGTAGCTGTGGTCTCCCATGTCCAGCATGGCGCCGCGGCTATCGCCCTCGCCCCAGCCGAACACCCGCTTCATGCCGAGCGTCTGCGTGTAGAAGCGCAGCGAGCGGTCGAAGTCGGCCACCTTGATCGCGATGTGGTGCAGACCGGGGCCGTGCAGGCGCCTGGCGTCCTGCGCCTTCTGCGTCTGGGTCTTGGCCGGCGACTTGGCAGCGCGTGGCGCAGCGATCGCGATGGAGCCACAGACGGCGAGGGCCAGGGCTGCGGCGACGGCGCCGTTCGTGAGACGTGACATATCGGTTCTCCTCTCGGGGATGCTGGGACAGGTCGAGGGCCGCTTCCGCCGTCCCCCGGCGTCACCCATGTTCCGCGGATGGGGAGCGGTCTCCTGCGCACCGGGTGCGAGGGGCGCCGCGGCAAGGAGAGGCGACAGGTAAGGGCCGCACTGTGTGGCCGGCGCTGGGCGCGAGGACCGCCCCTTCGCCGCACGCCGGCCGTGCAGCAAGGGCATAGGCCGAAGCAAGAGGCAGAGCGAGTTACCGCGGATCGATCATCACGCCGGCTCGGCGCTGCACCTGGGCTGCCAGCTTCGGGCGGAGAGGGGGGATGCAGCGGGCAATCCGCACCAAGCGCGGTATCGTGACGAACGGCACGGCGGCCCGGCGAGCGGTGCCGCGGGAGACCACGCCTGCGGACACCAGCTCGACACCGGCACGCCGGCACGCCTCGAGCACCTCCTCCGCGCGGCGCCTGGCTGTCGCGTCCTGCCCTTGAAGCGCGGCAGTCCAGGCCGCTGCGCTGCGTCGCTCGAGGTGGCCGATGTGCCTGGCATCCAGGAACTGCCCAAAGGTGCGGAAGTAGTCCCGGGTGTTACGTACCGTAGCGTTCTCCATGTTGTCCGCGACCACGAGGGTTGCATAGGGCTTGGCCGTCAGCGAGCGGTCGGTCGCGTGGAAGAACAGCCCGGACTCCGTCAGCAGCGCGCCGGCGACGGGCGCCCGCGAGTAGAGGCGCTCCAGCAAGGACTTGAGCAGGCTCGACATCCCGAAGACGTACACTGGCGTCGCATAGACCAGCAATTCGGCCGCCGCCATCCGCGCGAACACCCGCTCGACGTCGTCGCGATCCGAGTAGACGCATCGGTGTGTTCGCTCCCGCTGGCAGTAGTTGCAGGCGCGACAGCGCTCGATCCGCATCCTGGCCAGATCGACCTGATCCCAGGTTCCTCCCGCCGAAGCGGCGCCTTCGCCAACTGCTTCCAACAGCCGGTTGGTGACCCCAGACGCGCCTCTGAGGCTCCCGTTCAGAGCGCATATCCGCATGGCAATCCCTCCCCGAACCACCCAGCATGTGACCGTAGCGCTGGCTACGCGTCGGCCATTGTACCACGCGCGCTGGCCAGAGGCTGCCAGCACATCGACCGCGCCAGAGCAAGGCGGCCCAGGCGATGGGGAGCCCGGACGCTACGCAAGGGACTCGAAGAGGACGGGCGAAGGCGCGTCCACGGTGTCGATGCCCAGATAGTCCAGCGCCCCGCGGATCGCACGGAGCAGCTCGTGGATGTCCTCCGGCCCGATATGGCCGATGTTGCCGATGCGAAACGTATCCTCGTTGCTGACTTTGCCTGCGTACACCACGAAACCGCGGCTACTCAGCAGCCGATAGAACTCCTCGAAGACGAATCGCGGGTGCGTCGGGTTGTGGAATGCCGTGATGATGTAGCTCTGATGCTCTGGCGCCACGTACGGCCGGAAGCCCATCTCCAGCATGCCCGAGACGAGCGCACGATGGCTGGCGCCGTAGCGAGCAGCGCGGGCCCGCACGCCGCCTTCCTCATCGAGTTCGCGGAGCGCCCGATCGAGCGCGATGATGGCGTGAGTGGGCGGTGTGAAGCGGAATTGCCCCTCCTGTTCCAGGGCGCGCCACTGATCGAGCAGGTCGAACGAGTGGCTCCGCGCGCAGCCCGCGGACGAGACGATGGCCGACCGGCGGGCAATGACGAAACCGATGCCTGGTACGCCCTCGAGGCACTTGTTTGCCGACGAGATCAGGTAGTCGATGCCGGCAGCCTCGAAGTCGATCGGGTAGGCGCCGAAGCTGGACATCGCGTCGACGATGAACGCACGCTCAGCCTCGCGCACGACCTGGCCGATCTCCTCGATCGGATTGAGGATGCCGGACGTCGTCTCGCAGTGAACCATCGCCACGTGCGAGACGCCGGGCTTGTTGGCCAAGATGCTGCGGACGTCCTCCGCGTTCGGCACGGTGTGCTCCGGGTAACGCAGCGCAATGACGGGTATCCGGAGCATCTCCGCGACCCGGACCATCCGCTCGCCGTACGCCCCGTTCACGCAGACCAGGAGGGCCGACTCGGGCGGAACGACGCTCGATATGACGGACTCGACGGCGTACGTGCCAGGGCCCTGTATGGGAACCGCCTCGAAGCCGTCCTCTTGGAAGAGGCCGGCCAGGGACAGCAGGCGCAGCCGCACCCGCCGCACCAAACCGACGAACTCGTAGTCGCGGGTGCCGAGATCGCGCAGCATTGCCTCCTTCACTGTGCGGCTGGTTGTCAGCGGACCCGGGGTGAACAGCGTCTTGTCAAGCACCAGCCGCGGAATGTCGACCACCGTGGGAACCAGGTGCGTGTGCGGATGCTCGATCAGCTCGTCTCGTGTATGCGAGCCATTGAGCACGCCGACCACCAGACCGCATCCGGCAGCCGCGCCTTCGCGCAGGTCGGCCGGTGTGTCGCCCACCTTCGCCACCTTCTGGGGATCTCGGACGCCCGTGAGCCTCATGGCGCGGTAGATCATGTCCGGTTGAGGACGGCCGAAGTCGACCTCGTCGCTCGTGACGGTGGCGTCCAGGAGCCCCCTGGACTGCCACCCCAGGCGGCCGATGATGACATCCGCGACCTCGCGATCGAACCCGGTATCCAGCGCGACACGCACACCGGCCTTCCGCAGCCGGGCGAAGAGATCGCTGACCCCTTCCACCTCGCGCACACCAGGTCCGGACGCATAGTGCTGCAGGATGCGGTTGGCGAAGTCGCCATAGATCTGGCACACCCGGTCGTCGGAGACAGCCTCATCGTCCGGCGTATGGCGTTCCAGGAGTAAGCGAAGCGCCAGATGCTTGGAGAGACCCATCACCTCGTTCACCTCAGCGCGCGTCACCGTCGTTCCGTTGGCCTCCAGCGCGCCCATCAGGCACCGGTGCACCGCGTCGCCATCAACCACGGTGGTGCCAGCCATGTCGAAGACCACCAAATCCACCTTCATTGGTCCTGCATCCTCCTGTCAAGCGCAACGTACGCGGCGCCCCGTCCGCTCGGCCCGCGCTCGATACCGCTCCATAGGGTGACCGCCGTGGGTTAGGCTCGCGTTATGCGGCCCGCAAGCTTGCGTTAAGCCCGCGGCCAGGCATCTCGGGCCGCTTGCGGGCCGCCCGTGCAGGACCCTCCCGCGCGTTCCCCGAATACGTCCGCGGGTGCATCCAGCGCCCCGGGAGGTCCGACATGGGAGCCCACGCAGTCGTGCTCATCCTGACCGTAGCCGCGCTCGCCGCCGCTTGTTCGTCAGCCGCTGCCGAGGGGGTCAGCTTCTGGCCCTCGAACAGCGCCGTCAAGCTGCTGCGCGACGCCAAGCCCGGCCCCGCCGACCCGCTGCGGTTCGCCGGAGCGGCGGGCGAGGTCGTCAGCGCCCAAGCCGCGATCCGCTCCGATGCGGCGCTCGCTGGTGCGCGCGCATCGATCACCGACCTGGCCGGCCCGGCGGGCACGATCCCCGCGAGCGCCGTCACACTCCAGTGGGTCCGCTACATCGACGTGAAGCGCAATTCCCAGGGGCTCCCAGACGACGTGCTTGTCGCGAAGGCGCCCTGCTCCATCCCGGACCCGTTCTGGGAGGCGCCCACGCTCGACCTCGCCGCAAACCAGACGCAGCCCCTCTGGATCGAGATCGCCGTGCCCAGCGACGCGAAGCCCGGCGACTACTCCGGCACGCTCACCTGCTCCTGGACCGGCGGATCGGCGACGCTGCCCGTGCGGCTCACGGTGTTCGGGTTCGCCATGCCCGCCAAGCGTCACCAGCAGGTGACGAACTGGTTCCCCTTCCCCGGCGAGGGCTACAAGGTCGCCCAGGGGAGCCCGGAGTACTGGGAGCTGGCCAGCAAGTTCGCCCGCTTCATGGTGGCGCACCGGCAGACGTGCTTCCGCGCGGACCTCTCGTCCATCACGACGACCTACGACGCGGCGAGCCGCAACTACCAGTGCGACTTCACCTACCTGGACAAGTGGGCCGACACCTTCTTCGGCGCGGGCATGGAGCGCATCGAGCTGTTCCAGGCGGGCACCATCTCGGCGTCCGTCGTGGAGCCAACGGCCCGCATCTCGCCCGTGGATCTACCGGTGACGGTGCGCGGCCCCGCCGCGGAGCTGACGCCGGAGGACAAGCTGCGCGGCGTGCTGGGCGAGTTGGAGAAGCACATCAAGGAGCGGGGCTGGGCCGGCAAGGTGATGCTGCACATCATGGACGAGCCGTTCCCCGGCTGCGTGCCCACCTACCGCGCCGTCGCGAAGATCGTCCACGAGGCTGCGCCGTCGGTGAAGGTGATCGAAGCGATGGAGTCCACCGGCTTCGGCGACGCCATCGACGTGATGGTGCCCAAACTGAGCCACCTGAACCTCTGGCACCCCTACTTCCAGAAGGCGCACACCGGCGGTCGCGAGCTGTGGTTCTACACGTGCTGCCACCCGATGGGGCGCTACCCGAACCGGTTCCTCGATCAGCCGCTCGTGCTGGCGCGCATGCTGCACTGGATCGGCTACCTGTACGGGCTCGACGGCTACCTGCACTGGGGCCTGTGCTACTTCGCCGAAGGGGTCGATCCCTACAGCGAGGAGGGCATCTCGAAGGACCTGCCGCTGGGCGACCGCGCGGTGATGTACCCCGGCAAGAACGGCCCCGTCGGCTCGCTGCGGTTCTCGGCCATGCGCGACGGGCTGCAGGACTTCGAGTACCTCTGGACGCTCGAAGACACGGTGCGGAAGCTCGGCGCGAGGGTACAGGCTGAGGCCGACTGGCTCGACCCGCGCCAGAGGCCGCTGGAGCTGTGCCGCCGCGTGGTGCAGTCGTTCTACAACCCGTCCGGCGACGCCGATTCGCTGCTGGCCACTCGCGAGACCGTCGGCCGGGAGATCGAGGCGCTGGCGAGCGGAAAGGGCCTCTACGTGCAGACGGAACCCTCCGAGGGGACCGAGGTGCCGGCCGGCCCGCGCATGGTCATTGTCCATGGCATCGCCGAGCCAGGCGCGGAGGTCACCATCAACGGGGAGAAGTGCGTGAACGTGTCGCCCAGCGGCGCCTTCACCGCCCACTGCTTCCCCGAGAAGCCCATGGTCGTGATCCGCGCCACGAAGGGCGGCAGGGCGGTCGAGGTGACGCGCGCGTTCCGGTTCGTGGAGTAGGCCACGTCGGGCAGCGGAGGTGACACCGGCTGCGCCTTGCCGTCGCGTCCGCAGGACGCTTGGCCGCAGGCCCGCCAGACGGGGGATTCATCCCCCGGACCGCGCGACGCACCAGCCCTCTTCAGCGTCGGCGCCCGGCTCTCTCGCAAGGGCCGGGCGCCGATGTCTGCCCAAACGGACACTCCGAGGCTAGCCTGACCTATTCATGAGTCGCACCGGACGGGCACGGAGGCCCATCCCACCACTGCACTCGTGCATGATCCAGGCTAGGGGCAGACCACGCTGCCGACTTGCGGATTCCACAGGTCGACCTGGCCGCCTCCGGTGTAGTCCCCTGTCGCGATGACGGCCGACAGCGTCGTGCAACTGGCATTGAGCTGCAGGAACGCCGGCTGCTCGGCGGCCGTCCACGTCGCGCCAGGGGTCATCGGCTTCACGTGGCTATCGCAGAACAGGAAGTTCGACTTCTTCGCGTGGTAGTTCTGCGGCATGCCCATGCAGAGCGGCGGCGTGGCGCTGGCGCCCGTGCTGAAGAACGGTGAGCCGTTGCGGTTCGTGTTGTGGTACGTGGCGTGCTGCGCGGATTCGTACAGCAGGATCGTCTGGGCCGGCTGCCAGCCGATCGTGTCCGGCAGGATGCCGTCCGCGAAGGACATGCCGCACACCGTGTTGCGGTTGCCGTAGGCAGCCTCGCCGGGATGGCACCCGCGCAGGTAGTCGTTCATCACGTAGTTTTGGCCGGGGGAGTAGGCGTTGTTGGGGCCCGGCAACGAGTTGGCGCAGGACCATACGTTCGACATCCCGCCGTTGCCGCGCTGCTTGATGTACGGGTAGATGCCGCCGATGTCCTTGCCGAGGCCGGTGCCGGAGCTGTACAGCCACGAGGAGCCGATGGTCTTGCTGAAGATCGTACCGCCGGGGTTGGGGAACATCCCGTCGTAGTCGGTGGCGTACAGCGCGAACGCGGTGCCCATCTGCTTGAGATTGGACGTACACATTGTCTGGCGAGCCTTCTCGCGGGCCTGCGCGAATACGGGGAAGAGGATAGCTGCGAGAATGGCGATGATAGCGATAACTACAAGCAGTTCGATCAGCGTGAAGCCCATACGGCGCCACGGTGTGGCCATGCCTGTCTCCTTGGCGCGCCGGCGCAGTTCCGTGCTGACGGCGCTTGCTCGTGTTCGGCACGACATCCGATCGCCGGATGCCGATCCGAACGCATTGTGGTTGCGTTCCGTGAAGGAGCCATCATGGGTGCGTTAAGCCTGTGTGTGCGTCTGTGCCTCACCCCCTTCGGGCACGCGGACAACGGTTTCCTAACATTCTACCCAGCAGCGCCCCGTGCGGGCCACACCCCGATACGTTGTCGGCCGGCCATCCTCGCGCTGCCTCCGCCGATAGCCGTCGACAGCGAAGCCCGACAGCGCGGGCAGGTGGGCAGACCCACCGCGCTGCCGGGCTTCGGTTGTCCTGACCGCAGGTCCTACCGCGCACGCCTCCTTGCCGTCAGGATGGCCGCCACGCTTCCCAGCGACAACAGCACCGCAGCAGGGCCGGGCTCCGGCACTCCTGCCTGTTCCTGGGTGATGCGCACGTTGTAGAGATGCCCGCCTGCCTCGTAGCCGAATGCCTGGACGTCACCGACGTGCAGGCTGCTCGAACTGAGTTCCAGCACGAACAGGGCGAAGCCGTTCGGGTCGGTCGTCGCGATCGGCATGCCCGCGTCGTCGAGCAGGCAGAACAGCAGCGTGTCCGGCGACGGGCTGTCGACGCTCACGTCGGCCAGGTCGACGTCGAACACCACCTCACTGCCCAGCGAGAACGTCTGGCTGAACTCGTTCAGGAACGAGCTGTCGTTCAGTGTGACCGTGCCCCACAGATCGCCGACGCTGCCGCCGGTGTTGACGGGCGAGCCGGTCGGCGAGCCGCCGCCGAACCCGAAGGATGTGAAGTCGATCTGATTGGCGGCAATGCCCCCGCCATCGGTCAGGGCAAGGTACACCGCGTAGTCGCCCGACAGCGCCGGCAGGCCGGTCGTGTCGAGGCTCACGGTGAAGTGGAACGGGTCGGTGCGGGCCGGGCCAGCCGCGCCCACCGTCAGCGCGGCCAGGCAGGCCAGTACCGCCGTGAAGTTCCTCGTGCGTGACATGCGACCTCCTCTCATCGTCTCAGCGAAGCCCCGCCCCCGCCAGCACGCGCGGGACGTAGGTGATCGGTGCAAGGGATGGGTTGACGAACACCACCTGGACCGCCACGGAAGCGCCGGCTGCGAGCGCGCCTGGCTGCACCAGGACGTACGGGCTTCCCGCAGGCGTGGTCGCCGAAGTAACGCCGGCCGCGCCACTCACCGTCACGCCGGCCGACAGGCTGTCGAACACCAGGTACAGCGGTCCACCGACTGCCACCCCGCCCGTGTTCTTGATCGTTACCTTCTGGAGGAACGAGGTCGTGCCGGGCTTGCGCACGAACCCACCCCTCAGCACGGACACCTGCGCCGTCACGTTCTCGACGACCGCGTTCACCTGGATCCGCACCGTCGCCGGCGCGCTGCTGGCCGACCCGTCGGACGCGCGGTACTGGAACGTGTCCTCACCCGAGAAGTCCGGATCCGGCGTGTAGGTGAAGCCGCCGCCCGGCTGCAGCACAACCGTGCCGTGAGCGGGCTTGGAGTCCAGCACGGCCGACAGCCGGTCGGCGTCCGGGTCGCTGTCGTTCTGCAGCGCCCCCTTCGCGTCGGGCACGACCAACTGGCCGTCCTCGTTCACCGAGTAGGCATCGTCGACGGCGACCGGCGGGTGGTTCACCGCCCTGACGGTGATGGAGATCGTGGCGGGCACACTGCTGGCGAGGCCGTCGAACGCCGAGTAGGTGAACTGGTCCGGCCCCGAGTAGCCCGCGTCCGGCGTGTAGGTCAGCGACCCGTCCGCGCCGAGCGCCAGGCTGCCGTGCGATGGCCCCGTCACGAGCACGGCAGACAGAGCGTCGCCGTCGACATCCGTGTCGTTGCCAACCACGCCGGGCGCCGCAACAACCAACTGCTGGCCGGCGTCGACGGAGTAGGCGTCGTCGGCAGCAACCGGCGCATCGTTGACGGCGGTCACGGTAATGGTGACCGTAGTGGGCGGGCTCGACGAAGTGCCATCGGAGACCGTGTAGGTGAACGCGTCCGGGCCGTTGTAGTTCCCGGTCGGCGTGTAGGTGAAGGAGCCATCGGCGCTGAGAGTGAGGGCGCCGTGGGTGGGCGGCGACGCGAGGGAGGCCGTCAGCGTGCCGGGTACCGGGTCGGTGTCGTTGCCCAGCACCCCAGGCGCCGCCACGTTCAGGGCCGTGTCCTCGTCCGTCGTGTAGCCATCCGGCACGCCCACCGGCACATGCGTCGTCGGCGCGTACTTGATGGTGCAGGCGTCGCCATGGCCGCTGCCGATGGTGCCCACCGCGTACACGGCGCCGTCCGTTCCGACGGCTACCCCGTAGCCATCATCGTCATTCAGCGTGCTGTAGATGTCCTGCCACACCGTGGAGCCGTCGGGCGCGTAGCACAGGGTCACCAGGTCGCCCTGGGTGCCCACGCCGCGCGAGGTGCCCACCACGTAGGTGTTGCCGGCTGAGTCGGAGACGACCGCGCTGCCGACCTCGCCGATGTTGCCGGGCGCGTTGTACCGGTTCACCCAGAGTAGGGCGCCGGCCGGGCTGTACTTGACCGTGGCGATGTCGTCGGCCGTACCCCCGTCCGCGACGGCGCCGCTGGTGGACTTGCCGGTCACGATGACGTTGTTCGCGGGGTCGACGCAAACCGCCAGGGCCTGGTCGGCCTCGGAAACGGGCCCGTCATAGATCGCTCGCCAGAGTCGCCCTCCGCCGCTGCTGAGCTTCACGGTGTAGTAGTCGGCGGGCTCGATGGCCAGCATGGACCACCCGGCGGCGCACGGGTTGCCGTCGTGGTCAACCGCGATCGCCAACCCGATGCTGCCGTAGTAGTCGTACTCAATCCACGCCCACGCCTCCGCCCCGCCGGCCGTGTACTTGAGCACCACCAGGTTCTTGTGGGTGGCGATGCTGTCGCCGCTCGCGGTGCTGTATCCCGTGACGAAGGCGTTCCCGTCGACGTCAATGGCGATCGCGTTACCCTCGGCGTTGTTCTCGTACTTGCCCACGAGCAGGTCGTGGTAGATCGAGCGCCAGGCGTCGGTGCCATCCGGGTTCAGCTTGGCCGTCATGATGTCTTGGTACGTCTTCACCGTCCTCGACACTCCGGCCACGTAGATGTAGCCCTGGCCGTCGATCTTGACCCCGCGGTACTCGTCCTGCAGGCCCTCGCGGGTATAGCGCTTGTCCCAGACGAGGTGGCCGTCCGTCCCGCCGTACTTCACGGCGGTCGCCAACCGCTTGTTGGTCGGGGAGATCGTGTAGCCGACGACGACGACATCGCCATCGGGGCACACGGCGATGCCGAGCGGGACGTCCGTCGCCGTCCCGGCCCCGATGCACCGCGCCGTCCAGAGCTGAGCGCCGGTGCTGGCCCGGTAGGCGATGGTCAGCCAGTCGAGCCCGGTGCCGTAGGGCGGGCCATTGGTCTGGCCCGCGACGAACAAGGTGTCGCGCGCCGTGTCCACCGCGACGATCTTGCCGTAGTCGACCTGGCCGCTGTTGTAGACGCTGGTCCATGCGCGCGACTGACAGGAGGCCGGGGGGGCCGCCAGGGCTGCAGCGAGCAGGCCCAGAATCAGAGGCATACCGCGGGGAAACGCTGAGGATGACCCAGAATGGCGCATCGAGACCCTCCTTCAACATTGAAGGCGACGCGACAGCCGCCGCCTCGCGGGCAAGCAGCCGACCGCTCTCGCGCTCCGAGGGCACGGGCTTACGGAGGGGCCGACGCAGGGGGCCACGGTCGGGCGTCGACCCCTGCTTGCCGCCGCGAGGCGAGCCTGGCTGTGGGTGTGGGCCGGTGCATTCCCGGGCCGCCCCCCGGATCGGGACCGGCCGCCCGGGGGGGCCGCCGCGCAAGCGCAGGCGGCATGCGGGCACACCCAGTCCATCCTATCAACCCCATGTTGACGCAACCATTGACGGGCTGCAGGAATCCGTGTTGACAGGCGACAAATCTAGGATGGTCGATCCCGCGCTGCCACGAACGGGAGGACGCTGCCTTGGCTTCACCCGAGCCCCACGCCGGCCCGTCGCTGGAGCTGCGCCTGTTCGGGCACTTCGATGCGAGGGTAGATGGCCGTTCGATCGCGCCGTTCAGGTCGCGCAAGGACGCCTGGCTCCTGGCGCTCCTTGCCCTTGCGTCCGGCCGATCGGTGGACCGCGGGTGGCTCGCGTCGCAGCTCTGGCCGGCCTCGGACCGCTCCCTCACCTGGCTCACCCAAGCCCTCTCCCGCGTCCACCGTATGCTTGGCCCCGAGGCGAGCCGGCTCGAACGCATCGGCGCCACACATCTGCGGCTCGATCTGAGTGGCGCGGACGTCGACCTGGTGGCGTTCGACCGAGGGCTGCGCGACGGTTCGCCGTCGGCGCTCGAAGCGGCGGTGCGGTGCTACGCGGGGCCGCTGCTGGCCGACTGCGCCGAGGAGTGGGTACACCCGGAGCGCGTGGCGCGTGAGCAGGCCTACTCGTCGGCGCTCGAGCGTCTGGCGACGTACCGGATGTGCGATAACGCGCCGCGAGAAGCGGTCCGACTCCTTCGCCTCGCGGTCGCCATCGATCCCCTAAGCGAGTCGGCAGCCTCGACCCTCATGCGCGCGCTCGCAGCCACCGGCGACATCTCGTCGGCCTGCCAGGCCTACCGAGACCTGCGCCGGTCGCTCCTCGACCAGAACCTGCCCATTTCCGACGCCACCGTGGCGCTCTACAACGGGCTGCGGGAGGCGGACCGTATGCGCCCGCCCAGCGCTCTCCTTGGCGCAGGGCGCGCCCCCACATCGGACCCGGCCGAGTCGCTGCCGATCCCGCTCACAGAGCTGATCGGGCGCGACGGCGACATCGAGGGCATCGCCGAGCACCTCCGACGGAAGCGCCTCGTCACGCTGACCGGCCCTGGCGGCGTGGGCAAGACGCGCCTGGCGGTGGCCGTCGCCCGGATGATGGCGTCCGACTTCGTCGACGGCGCCGCGATGGTGGAGCTGGACGCCCTCTCGGACCCGGCGCTCGTAGCCCGGACGTTGGCGGCCGTGGCCAACCCGCACGCCGCCGAACAGACAGACACGCTGCCGGCACTCACCGCGCGCCTTCGGGCTCGCCACGTGCTGCTCGTCCTCGACAACTGCGAGCACGTCCTCGCGGAGTGCACGCGTCTCGTCGGCCATCTCCTCTCTCATTGCGGCAGGCTCCGCGTGCTGGCAACGAGCCGGCAGCCTCTGGGCATCCCCGGCGAAGTCGTGTGGCGAGTGCCGCCGCTGCCGCTCCCGCCATGCGACGAGGCGAGCACAACCGATGACACAGGCGATCGAGGCGGCCCCGCGTTCCGCCTGTTCGTCGAGCGGGCCGAGGCCGCCCAGCCCCAGTTCCGCGTGACGGAGGACGGGGCACGTGATGTCGCGCGCGTGTGCCGGCTGGTGGACGGCTTGCCACTCGCCATCGAGCTGGCGGCCGCCCAGGTCCGGGCGCAGAGCGTCGCCCAGATCGCCGATGCGCTGGAGGGGCGACTCGCCGAACCGGAGGGCTACGCGGGACTGCCGGAGCGGCACCGCACCGTGGGAGCATGCATCGGCTGGAGTCACGACCTGCTGCGCGGCGCCGAGCAGGCGTTCTTCCGCCGGCTCGCCGTGTTCGCGGGCGGGTGCACGGTCGAGGCCGCGACGCAGGTGTGCTGCTGGGGCGACCTGCGATCGCGTGATGCTCGCCCCCTGCTGATGGCTCTGGTCGATCGCTCGCTCCTGCTGTTCGACGCCGGTGCGCATGAGCCGAGATTCCGGTGCCTCCGCACGATCGCGCAGTACGCAGAGGACCGGTTGGCGTCGTCGCCGGACGAGCGCGAGGCCCGCGTGCGCCACCTGGCCTGGTGCCGCTCGCTGATGGCGCAGGCGTCCGAGCACTGGCGCGCCCCGGGCCAACGGGAGTGGCTCGCGCGAATCGAGACGGATCTGGACAACGTGCGCGCGGCGCTGGCGTGGTGCCTAACGGCTGAGGGCGATGTGCGCGGCGCGCTCGGTCTGGCCGAGATGGTCCGCCCGTTCTGGTCCATCCGCGGGCATGTCGACGAGGGCAGGCGGTTCTACGAAGGCGCGCTCGCGATGGCCAGGGACCGAGAGGACGCGGACTCGATGGCGGACGCGCTGCTCGGGCTGGGACACCTGGCGGCCGCGCAGGGCGACGCGCGAGCGAGGATCGCCTTCGAGGAATGCCTTGGTCTGTGCGAACGGCGGGGCGACGGGCAGCGCTCTGCAGAGGTCCGGATGTTCATCGCGCGCATCGCGGAGAGCCAGGGAGAGCATGGCCTGGCCCGCACGCACGCGGAGCGGGCGCTGGAGGTGTTCAAACGACTCGCCGATCGTGCCGGGGAAGCGATGGTGTACAACCACCTCGGCAGTCTGGCCTACTACGGGGGCGACTACGCGGAGTGCTGCAGGCTTCACGAGGACGCCGCGCGCATCTACGCCGCCCTGGGCGACCGCCAGGCCGAGGCGACCGCGCTCCTGAACGTGGGGCGCGCCAAGATCGCCCAGGGAAGCGACGAGGCCGGCTGGGCGCTGTGCAGCCGCGGCATCGCGATGTTCCGGGAGGCCGGCGCTCCCGCCCGGGCCGGCACCTGGCTGAACATCATGGGTGACGTCGCGCGCTCGGTGGGCGATCTCGCCAAGGCACACCACCTCTACGGCGAGGGGCTCGCCGAGTACCGGGCGCAAGCCGACGATCGCGGCGAAGCCTGGTCGCTCTGCAACCTGGGCAACGTGGCACGCGACCAGGGCCGCCTCGACGCGAGCGTGGAGCTATACCTCGCATCGCTCGACCTGCGCCTGCACCTGCGCGACCTGCGCGGCATCGTGGACAGCCTCGATGCCATCGCCTCGCGCGCCGCGCTCGCTTCCCGCACCGGCGATCAGGCCGGCCGCGAGTGGGCGGCCCTTGGCGCGCGCTTGTTCGCCGCCGCCGACGTCCTGCGGGAGACCATCCGAACCCCGGTGCACTTCTCGCATCGGCCGGAACACGAGGGTTACGTCGGCATCCTGCGTGACGCGCTGGGCATTGGCTTCGATGCCGAGTGGGCGGAGGGCCGATCGTGGTCCATGGAACGAGCCATCGAGGCCGCGATCCGGAGCGGCCGTCTCTCTGTGCTCCCCGAGCCCTAGCGCCTCCCCTGCACCGCCGCCAGCCTCCAAACCCAGCCCGATCCTGCCGACACTCGCATTGGCGGACGCGCGCGCCCATCTGCCTGCCCACAGGGGCCCGCCGCCCAGGAGGAAGCGGATGCTTCTCACTCTCTGCACTCTCATCGTTGGTTCCCATGGCACGCCGGCACTCTACCAGCACCCGGGCGATGTGGCAGTGTGCTACGAGATCTGCATGTCCGACTTGATCAGCACGAACATCGGAGCGCAGCGGATCGGCATCGACGGACGCCTCGTGTGGGGCACCGCCGAGAAGGGCACCGACGTCGCCTCCTCCGACGCCATCGAGGCCGAGCCGTCCGCCTGTGACGACGGCGAGGGCGGCATGATCGTCGCGTACGAGTACGTGGCCAAGACCGGCGAGCACGCCGGCGACGCCGACATCGTGGTTCAGCGGATCAGCCGAGAGGGCAAGGTCCTGTGGGCGGCACCGAAGCCGGTGGCGTCGTCGAAGGGCACGGAGCGCCACCCGATCGCCATCAGCGACGGAGCGGGCGGCGCCATCGTGGTCTACGAGTGGTTCCACTCCAAGGGCGACACCGACATCCTGGCCCAGCGCATCGGCCCCGACGGCACATGTCTCTGGAACGGAGGCGCCAAGCCGGCGGTCCTCCTCGCATCCGATCACGCCGAGCGGAACGCCTGCGCTGTGTCGGACGGTCGGGGCGGGGCAATCGTGTTCTGCGAGTGGGAAGGCGCAGACGGCGACGTGGACATCATGGCGAGCCACGTCACCGCCGATGGCGGCCTCCCCTGGGACAAGGGCAACAAGGCGCTCGATGTCGCCGCCTCGGATCCGATCGAGCGCCATCCGCGCGCAGTGGCCGACGGCGCGGGCGGCGCGTTCGTGGTGTTCGAGAGCGAGCCGCGGTCCGGCGACAACCAGGGCGACCGCGATATCACCGCCCAGCATCTCTCCGCCGATGGACACCTCTTGTGGAGCACCGACGGCAAGCCCGCCACCGTTGCGAGTGCCCCGGGCAAGGAGACCAACCCGGTCGCGGTGCCTGACGGCGCTGGCGGCATCATCGTCGCCTATCGCTACGAACCGGTATCGGGCGAGCACAAGGGCGACACCGATATCTACGCTCAGCGGCTCGACGCGCAGGGGAAGATGGCGTGGAACGAGGGCAAACGGTCGGTGCCGGTATGCACATCCAAGCGGCTCGAGCGCGCCCCGGCGATCGCCCAGGATGGTGCAGGCGGCGCCATCGTCGTGTGCGAGTCGGAGATCGTCGAGGGCGAGCGCAAAGGGGACATCGACCTGCTCGCTCAGCGGATTGACGCGAACGGAAAGATGCTCTGGAATGAGGGGAACTCGTCGAAGACCGTCGCCTCGTCGAACTGGCTCGAGACCGAGCCCATCGCGGTGGCGGACGGCAGCGGAGGCGTGATCGTCGTCTTCACGGGTCAGTGCCTCGACGGCGAGTCCGCCGGCGACTACGACGTGTCGGCGGCGAGGCTGAGCGCCGACGGCGACCTGCTCTGGCTCGAGGGCAAGCGCGCCGTCGACCTGGCCAGATCGAAGGAGCGGGAGTGGAGCCCGTGCGTCGTGGTGATCGGCGCGCGGTAGGCGTGCGGGGCTCCCTTACCACCTGAAGAACCGGTAGGGGTCGTCCCACTCCTCGGGCTCGTCCAGGTAGAAGCCGTCGAGCCAGCGCTTCTCCGCGGCGGCGGCCGGCTTCGCGAAGCGCTCCAGCAGCGGCGTCTGCCCCTGCACACCGAGGTTCGCCAGGAGGCGGGTGAGCAGGAAGCTGCTGCGCCGGTAGGTCTTCCGCACGTTGTACGCCTCGTGGAACGAGAAGCGCCACAGCTCCGTGCCCGCCTCAAAGCCCGCGTTCGCGAACAGGTTGGTGGCGCCTGCCGGCATGCCACCCGCCACGTACTCGCCCTCGTAGAGCCGCCAACTGTCCAGCTTGAGGCGCGCGCCCTCCTGAGCGCAGGCCACGTACGCGAACCACCCCTCGCCGAAGGACTTCTCGACGCGGAACGTGGCGTGCACCTCCGTCCACTGCCCCTCGGGGATCGTCACGTTCGGCGCCTTGAGCGCGCGGTCCCAGGGCCTGGCCGGCCGCTCGATCTCCAGGTGCGCCGCGACGGGCCCGTCCAGCGCCTTCGCGAAGACCACGAACGTGTAGGTCTTGCCCGCCTCGCCGCCCGCGACCTTCTGCCCGAACTGCACTCCGGCCCCGTTCGGCGAGCCCATCGTCAGATGCGCGCACTGCTTGCCCTCGGCAGCCTCGCCCGCGGCCACCGCGAACGACGGCAGCCTGCCCTGCGCTCTGCTCACCTCCCACGGCACCATCTGGCAGAAGACGGTGTTGCCGCCCGAGCCGGCCGCGAGCACCCCGTCACCAGCCGCCTTCGCGCCACCCGTCACGAGCGGCAGCACACGCGGGTCGCGATTGTGCACGTCCGCGGATGAGACGCCCGCAAGCGGCGACCCGTTAGCCGGTGGGCCGAAGCGCGCCGCGAGGTGCTCGCCAGGCCGCGTCTCGATGGGCTCGGCCAGGAACAGGTTCAACTCGGCCGCATCCAGCCCGAGCGACAGCAGGCGGCCGCCTCCCCTCACGAATTCCGCGACCGCGCCGCCGTTGCCCGCCAGCGCCTGCCCGGCGCCCGAGCCGAGCACGAGCACGGAGTCCGCCGGCAGCACGCCACCCTCGTAACGCTCCGGCGCGACGCCCGCCGCCTGCAGGTGCCGGAAGCCATCCGCATCGCCCGCGTAGAGCGCCTTCCGCACCGCGCCTGGCGTCCACGTCGAGAGGTAGCGCAGGATGTTGCTCACAAGGACCGGCGCAGCCGGGTCGGCCTCCGTGCGCCCCGTCACGTCCATCTGGCAGAAGAGCACCATCCCGGCGCCGTCGCGGTACTCCATCAACGGGCTGTACTGCAGGCTGTAGCCGCCGTCGACGATCGGCAGGAAGTCGCCGCGCGCGGGCTTCTCGATGAGCACGGACGCCACGTTGCCCCGATTGCCGCACCGCCATACGTGCGAGACCTCCAGCCCACACCACCTGATCGCGGGCGTGTAGGCCAGCGCGGGGCTCAGTTCGTACTTGAGGCGTGCCGGCGTCAGCGTCGCCTCCCCGCGCCAGTCGCGAAGGCTCTCCGCGCTGAGGTCCTGCAGGAGCGGATGGTCTGGCACGCGCGGGAAGACCTGGCGCAGCCCGTACTCCTGGACCCGGAACCCGAAGCGCTTCTCCAGCACCTCGGCGCTCTGTTCGAAGACGACCACCGTCAGGCCGTCGCGCACGCGGGCGATGCTCGGCGCGAGACCGTCCGGGGTGAGCGCGCCCTTGCCCACGATCAGCACATCGAGCCCGGCCAGATCAGCGTTCGCATCCACGGTCTGGAACTGGACACCCATGCCAGCGAGCAGCTTCGTCGTCTCGCCCTTGGGATCGAAAAGCGCCACCTTCACGGAGACCTTCGGCGCAGCCGGCTTGGGCAGCACGTCGATCTGGAACTCGTCGGTCTGCGTCTCATCCGTGCTGAACCGCACAGTAGCGGCGATCCGGTAGCGCCCGGGCGCCAGGCTGGTGGGTAAGTCGAAGCGCAGCGGCACGCGAGCCTGGTCCCCCGTCGGCACCGTGACCGCCTTGCTGCCCGAGATCGGCGTCGGCAGCGCGAGCGACCAGGAGCACTCGGCCGTCACCGTCTCGCGCGAGTTGTTGATGACGACAATCTGCTTCTGGATGGTCTCGCCCGGCGCGAAGAGGTGGTCCTTGCTCGTGAAGGCCGAGGGCTTGCCCGCGATGTACGCCAGCAGCGGCATGTTGTTCCGCAGGATCGCCTTGCCGTCCTCGGTCGCCTCCCAGTCCGTGCGCTCGTACGCCAGGTCCATTCGTTCGTAGCGTTCGTCGACGTAGTCCGGGCTGTACCCGGGCCGCTGCAGCGCGTCCCAGTCCACCGTCAGGTCGACGCGCTTGCGCTGCACACCAGGCCGCAGCCGCCAGTAGAAGTTGGCCTCCCACGGCGAGTTGGCCGACAGCCCCCACGTGCGGAACGCGCGCCAGTTGGAGGTCAGGTACTGGCCGATGATCCGGTGCTGCTCGTCGAACACGCGGTCGCCGACCTGGTGCGGGTAGTCCCACCGGTGCCAGAGGTTGCCCTCCTTGACCTGCCGCGCCTCCCAGCGGATGTTCTCTGCTTCGGCCTGACTGATGCTGTACGCGGCATCGCCGAGGAACTGCGCGCTCCACTCCGCCAGCGAGAAGTCCCACGGGACCGCCGCGCTGCCGAACTCGCGCCCGCCCTTGTACCACCCGCGATACATCGTCCAGTCCCAGGTGCACGGCACCATGTACTCGCACGTGAAGAAGGGCTTCTTCCCCTCCGTCGCCCAGTGCTCCAGCCAGTCGTCCAGCTCCTGGATGGGCGCGAAGTTCGTGTAGAAGTTGCTCGAGTGCATCGAGCCGAGGTTGCCCGACGAGTGGTGGTACACGATGCGCGCCGGGTCGAGGGCCTTGACGATGGCCTCCGCCCGGAGCGCGCACTTCACGTTGTTCACAGCCCACTGCGACCGGTTGTCGTGCACCCCGTCGATCATGTCCGGGTTCATGTCGTCGCTGTAGCCGCACGCGTTGTGGCTCATCGAGTAGAACACGACGGACGGGTGGCTGCCGGCGACGCGCACGTAGAACGCGGCGTCGCGGGCATAGCCGTTGGCGCGGTCGGCGTCCGGCGCCTGCCAGTCATAGGAGGAGAAGTGCGGCTGCGAGAGCGCCACCAGCATGCCCACGTCGTCGGCAGCGCGCAGGATATCCTCGAAGCTGAGGTGGGTGCCCGGCTCGCAGCCGTAGTTGTGCCCGTAGACGAAGTTGATGCCAAACGACTTCAGGCGGAGGAAGCTCTCTTTGGCCGCTTCATACGTTGAGGAAGCCGCGCCGACCTGCGCGTTGTCCAGCGGGAGAGCGGAGAGCCAGATGCGCGTGCCGTTGAGCTGGAAGTCGCGCCCGGCGATCCAGAACTCGCGGAACCCGAAGCGCACGGGCAGCCCCGCGTCCAGCACCTTGCCCGCCGAACTCACGAGGGATAGTGCGACATCGAACTGGTTGCCCGGCGTGTGGATGTCCCAGAGCTTCGCCGGATGCCACTTCGCCGTGAACGCGAACCGCCCGTCCTTCAGGTCCGACGCGCCGAACGGCCCGCTCTCGAACGCCGCGACCGGTTTGCCGTGGTCCGAGATGCGCGCCCGCAGCGAGTAGGTGCGCCCCGCCGGCAGCCCGGTCAGCTCAGCCTGGAACGTCGCCTCCCACTTCCGCGTCGAGGTGTCCACGCGCACGTCGCCGAGGCGCGGCCCGGCAGGCGTGCTGACCAGCCACAGGTCGCCGCAGAGCCCGCGGCGCTCGACGGAGCCGCGCACCTGTTTGGCGGAGTTCGTGTCGCTGAACGAGAGGCGCACTCCCTTCATCGGCATCGCGATGACGGCCAGGCTCAGCACGTGCTTCGCGCCGGGCTTGAGCGCGCCGGTCAGGTCGGCCTCACCGCCAGGGAAGCGGATCTCGCCGGCCTTCCTCCCATCCACGAACACGGTGGCGAACGAGTTCACGTAGTCCGCCGCGAGGGCAATCCGCCGCCCCGCCCAGCCCGCCGGAAGGGTCACCTCGCGCTGGTACCACGCCGCGGTCACCTCGCCCAGCCGTGTGCCCTTCCACGCCGGGTGCGCGTACACGGTCTGGCTGTCCTTCTGCAGCCAATCGGACAGCCCCGGCCAGCATCCAGGCACCTTGAACCAGCCCCAGTCGCGTTCCGGCACGGTGTCGACGCCGCCCGCAGGCTGCCAGCGCCACAGCCCGTTGATGGACATCCGCTCCCGCGTCGGCGTCGCCTCCCGGTAGGCCTTCCCCGCGTCCCACACCGCGCGCACGCCCGCGGGCAGCGAGGCGACAGACGGGTCCTGGGCGCGGGCGAGGACAGCGATGGGGATCGCCTGCAGGCAGAGCGCGAGGGCGACGACCGAGCGGTTCATGGGGGCCTCCGCATCGTTGGGGGTGCTGTTTGCCGTGGGCTACGGCGACGGTACGTCGATCGGCGCTTCGGACACCTCGAGGGCGGTCAGCTTGCCGCCCGGACGCGCCCGATCGTAGTGCAGCACAAGGTGCACCTGGCGGAACGCCAGCGCCGGACGCATCACGCCGGTACTGAGGGTGCCCTGCCGAGGGTCGCCGGATGGGTAGTCGAATTGAGCCCAGTCGACCCGGAGCGGCGCGACAGCCTGGTCCACTTGGTCGCGGCTGGACCCGACCGGCGCCCTGGTCAGGATCTCGGCCCGAACGCTCTCGACGATGGTCAGGTGCCTGTGCGCCAACCATCCGAGCGTGGCCAGCACGGCGACTGCAGGCAGCAGCAGACACACCCAACGCATCATGGCGCGCGCCCCCCTCACTCCTGGCCCTCGACGCGACGGGCTCCCTACTTCGCCGCCGCGACCACCTTCACCGAGAGCGCCTGCGCATTGCGCCACCACTGCGACGCGCCGCTCTTCATCGTGCCCCCGACGATCACGTTCTGGCGGAGGCCAACCGCGGCGGTCTTGCTGGCGGTGATGACCAGCACGAACTCGTCCTTGTCGGCGGGGATGGGGCCGAGGGGCACGTTCAGGTCCTGCACGCCCGCCGCCATCCACAGCGTCACCTCGCCCGACGCGCCGGCCGCGCGGTAGACCTTCAGTGGCACGCGCACCTCGCCGCCCTGCGGCACCTCGACGGCCATCTGAGCGGGCGCCAGCGAGAAGCCCGCCGCGTCGCCCGCCATCACGACCGTCTCGCGCGCGGTGGGGTACATCGTGTAGCTGAACGCCTGCATCACCGTCTCGCTCGGCGTCACGGCACGGCTCTGCACCTTGCCGTCGATGGTCGCGGCCCCCGTGATCGCCGGCGTGCAGATGCCGCCGGGTCCGTCGCGCAGGACGGTCGCGGTCAGCATGGCCGTCGTCTGGCCCGGCAGGATGACGCCGTCCGACACCGCGAACCCGGGCGCCACGTTCTGCACCGAGAGGTCGATGGGGCCGTTGTAGCCATCCAGCCGCGTGGCCGTCACCGTGATGAGCGCCGAGTCGCCGCGCGCCACGAACGGGTTGTCCGGCGAGGAGCGGAGCAGGAACCCGGGGCGCGGCGGCCCGATCAGCAGGCGGTAGGTGACCTCCTCGCCGCCCTTGTCCTGCACGTCGCGCACGCGGATGGCATACTCCCCGGCCGCGGGGAACGAGTAGACCAGGCGCGAGTCGGAGTGGCGCGTCAGCAGGGGCAGCTCGGGGTCCTGCCAGTCGTCGTTCTCCGCCACCTTCTGGCCCTGCGCGTTGAACACCGCGACGATCGGGTCCATCGGCGAGCCGAGGCGCCGCGCCTGGATTTCGATGGCCAGCGTCTCGCCCGCCCGCGCGGTGACCGCGTACCAGTCCACGTCGCCGGGTTTCATGACGCGCGCGTTCACCGTCACCGGCTGCGTGATGTGCTGCGCGGTGGCCTGCGTGTCGTTCGGCTCCTTCTCGTCGGTCTCCGGCATATCGCCCACCGCGAACGGGACGGAGTTCGACACGAGCCCGCCCGCCTGCACGTCCACGCGCCGGGTTGCGGGAGAGTCGGCCGGAGAGGCCACGTCCAGCGTGTCGCCCGGCAGGTTGGCGCCCTTCAGCGCCACCCGCGTCGCAGCGCCCCGCTTGCCTCCCATTGGCTCGATGCGGGCGACGTGCGGCAGCTTGCCGATGCTCAGCCGGTAGACGAAGTAGCCGCGGCCCCGGTCGAGGATGTCCTTCAGCTCGAGCAGGTACTGCCCGGCCGCCGGCGCCTTGTAGATCAGCACCGGGTCCGGGTCGAGCCGGTAGTCGTCCACCGTCGCGACCTGCGCGCCGTCCGGGTCGTAGAGCGTCAGGCACGCGTCCAGCCAGCCGGGCACCGCGTCGGGGATGTAGGGGAGGATGGAGCGCGATTCGACGCGACAGACCAGCGTGTCGCCCGCCGCGACGGTGAAGCGGAAGTAGTCGCGGTTGCTCTCCAGGATCTGCCCGTTCACCGTGACGGGGAGCGCGTCGAGCCGCTGCGCCTGGGTACGGTCCGCGCCGGCCTGCTTCTCGTTCACCTCCGGCAGTTGGCCCACGATGAAGCGATAGCGGTTCGAGGCGCCATGCGCGGTCAGGATGCGAATCTCGTGCTCGCCAAGAGCGGCACTGGCCGGCACTTGCACCGAGAGCGTCACCGTCGTGGCGTTGGCCACCTTCACGATGCGCCCGCTGATGTCCGCCGGAGCGAACCCTACGCCGTTGGCGTCCTGCAGCTCCGTTCCGGTGACGGTGGCTTCGACGGTCGCGCCTCGCTGGGCGCCGGCCGGGAAGACGAACGTGATGCTCGGCGCGGCAGAGGCAGGCCGGGCGAGCGAGCCGATCAGCATTGCCGAGAGCAGCCACCGTCCGCTCGCCATTCGCATCTGGTAGGCCATGGGCGCCCTCACTTCGCCACCGCCTCGTTCCACTCCAGCGCCGGAGGCGGCCCGGGCTGGCCGGCGAGCGCCTTCGCCACAGCGTCGGGCTGGAGCAGCAGGCCCTTCAGCTTCGCCGACGGGGTGAGCAGGTTCCGCGCGGACCACCGCAGCGCGTCAGGCGCCGACGAGGCCGCGCATCCCTGACCGGTGACCGTCAGCCAACGGTCCGCGCCCGGTGCGAGCTGGGCCATCGTTGCGATCGGCGCACCGTCCGCCACGTTCCACAGCTTGACGGTCCCATCTGCACCTCCGGATGCCAGCCGCTTGCCGTCGGCGCTCAGGGCGACGGAGACCGCCCAATCGCCGTGCCCCTCCAGCGTCCGCACGACCGCGTACGGCCACCGATCCGACGCGACCACCTGCACGGAGCCGTCGCTGCACGGCAGGTACGCACGGTTGCTCGGGATGTCCCACCAGAGGGCTTGCGGCCGGCCGGCGCCCACATCGACCGCGAACGCCTGCCACATGTTCTGCCAGTGCCGGAACACCGTCGCGCGCTGGTTGTCGCCGCTCACCGCCATCAGAAGGTACTGGTTGTCCGCATTGAACGCGACCCCGAGCACCGCCTCGGACTGCTCCAGCGTCGAGAGCAGCGCCCAGTCTGCAGTTTGCCAGACGCGCGCGGTCCGGTCGTCGCTGCCGGTCGCGAGCTGCTTGCCATCCCTGCTGAACGCCACGCACCGCACTGGCCCGCTGTGCCCCTTGAGCGTGCCGACCAGCTTCCGGTCGTCGAGCGTCCAGACATACGCCGCGCTATCGGCACTGCCTGCCGCGAGCCGCTTGCCGTCCGGCGACACCGCCAGCGAGGTCACCTGGTCGGCGGGCTGGTCCAGGCTGGCCGCCAGCTTCCCGGTCAGGTCCATCAGCCGCACCGCGCCGCGCTCACCGGCAGCGCCCTCTCCCACCGCGAGCGTCTTGCCCTGCTCCACGAATGCCAGCGCCTGCACCGTCCCCGTGATCGAGTCCGCTCCGATGCGTGCCGAAAGCGCGCCGGTCGCCAGATCCCAGAGCAGCACCTCCTTGCGCCCGCCCGCCGCCAGCAGCTTGCCGTCCGGGCTGAACGCAACCGCCCCCACCGGCACGCGCGCGGCAACCGGGGCGGCACAGAGCAGCGTGTGCGCCGCCCCGCCCTTCGCGCCCGGAACCTGCGCCGCGATGGCCAGGTACTGGGCGGCGGGTGCAGCCGCCTTGGCGGTGGGCTTGACGCCGGGCGCCTTGGCTGGCTTCGCGGCAGGTGTGGCCTGCCCCATCGCGTGTGTCGCCCAGCCCACAGCCACCAGGACAGCCATCGACCGCATCACGGACATCACGATCTCCCCAATGACCCAACGCGGCCCGCGGCGGCGGCGGGCTCTGAAGAACCCGCCTCGGGGGCCTTCGGCCAACCGCCCTCCGGGCGGACCCACCACCGGCCGGACGCGCTCGCCGTCGCGTCCGCAGGACGCTTGGCCGAAGGCCCGCCAGGCGGGGGATTCATCCCCCGAACTCACGTGCCGCCAACCGCCCTCCGGGCGGAACGAGCAACCGGCCGGCCACGCACGCCCCGGCGTCCGCAGGACGCTCGGCCGAAGGCCCGCCAGACGGGGGATTCATCCCGCGGGCCGCCGGCCCGCCAACCGCCCCCTCCAGCCTCACATGATCTCCTTCAGCAGCCCGCCCGTGGGCACGCCGCCCGTCGCCAGCGGGGTCACGTGCGCCACACAGCCCTGCGGGTGCGGCAGGCGGCCCATCGGGTCGATCCCGAGCAGCCGGTAGATGCTGCCGCAGATATCCCACGGGTAGATCGGGCGCTCCTTCACCTTCTCGCCGCGCTCATCCGTCGCGCCCACCACCGCGCCGCCGCGGAAGCCGCCGCCAGCCACCACGGCCGAGAACACCGAACCGTAGTGGTGCCGCCCGCCGTTCCAGGGCGCCTCCCACGAGATGCGCGGCGTGCGCCCGAACTCGGTGGCCCACACCACGACGGTGCTCTCCAGCAGCCCGCGCTGGGCCAGCTCGCCGAGCAGCGTCGAGAAGCCGGCGTCGAGCTGCGGCAGCATGTTCTTGAGCGCGCCGAAGATGTCCGTGTGCAGGTCCCAGCCGCCCCAGTTCACGGTCACGTAGGGCACGCCGTACTCCACCAGACGGCGCGCGCAGAGGCAGCACTGGCCGAACCAGTTGCGCCCGTACCGGTTGCGGACCTCGTCCTTCTCCTGCTTCAGATCGAACACCTTGCGGGCGTCGCCGGCCATGATGTCGTGCGCCTTGCGCTGGAACTCGTCCATGTCGCGCGTGGGCGAGCGCGGGTCCACGCCGGTGCCCAGCGCATCGATCGCCTTGAGCAACTGGTCGCGCCCCTCGATGCGCTGCGGCGTCATCTCGCCGCCCGGCACGATGCCGTCGACGCGGAACTCGCCGCCGTTCGGATCGCCGCCCGTCTCGAAGGCGCGGTAGTCCGGCCCCAAGAAGCCCGCTCCCGAGAAGCGCCCCATCGGCGAGGTGAGCGTGATGTTGGGCGGCAGCAGGCCCTTGTACCCCGCACCGTAGCCCTTCTTCAGCGCGACCACCGAGCCCATCGACGGGTAGACGAGGTCGTTGGCCGGCGGCGTGCCCGTCTGCATCAGGTAGGTGCCGATCTCGTGCGCATCGGAGCCGGTGGTGACGCTGCGCAGGATCGAGAACTTGTCGGCCTGCTGGGCCAGCAGCGGCAGCATCTGGCAGATGCGCATGCCGGGCGCCTTCGTGTTGATCGGGCTCGTGTACGGTCCGCAGTACCCGCCGCCGGCCTCAGGCTTCGGGTCGAACGTGTCCAGGTGCGGCGCGCCCCCGTTCATCCAGAGTTGGATAACGCACTTCGCCTTGCCCGGCTTCTCCTGCGCCGCCGCCGCCCGCTCGTCCAACCCGCCCATCGCCACAGCCGCCGCACCGGCCGCCCCCAGGCGCATCACGTCACGCCGGGTCATCCCGCGCAGGACCTCACGCCGAGTGCTCTCGTCCATCGTCTCCGTCGCTTTCCGCCCAGGCCGTACCTCACAGCCCACGGCCACACTTCCAGTCCGCGAATGCGCAATACTGTTCACTTAGAGTATTTGTTGTGGTACAATCTGGGCATGAGAGGAGAGGAGGCACCTCATGCCCAGAGCGACTGCCGGGCTGGATCCCGGCGTACGGTTGAGCGACTGCGTGTCTGTCGGCGTCATCGCCAAGTCCTTTCCGGTCAGTCGGGTCGATGCCATCTTGCGGCAGACTGGTCGCGCGGGCCAGCGACAACGCGATCTGCCTGGCTCGTTGGTGGTCTACTACGTGATCGCGCTGGCTCTGTACATGCAGGTCTCGTACCGCGAGGTCCTGCGCTGCCTGCTCGAGGGCGTCCAGTGGTTGTTGGGACCTTCAGTTTCGCTTCGGATCACGGGCAAGTCGGGCATCTCGCAAGCGCGCGCTCGGCTGGGCAGCGAGCCGATGAGGCTGCTCTACGAGCAGACCGTCGGGTCGGTTGCATTACCGCGCACGCGTGGCGCCTGGTATCGCGACTGGCGGCTCGTGAGCCTGGACGGGAGCACCCTGGCCGTTCCGGATACGGACGAGAACTCCGCGACGTTCGGCCATACGCGGTCCAACTATGGTCCGTCCGCCCTGCCCTTGCTGCGCTTCGTGGCGCTAGTGGAGAACGGGACGCACGTGCTCTTTGGTGCGCGCCAGGGCCCGTGCACCGTCAGCGAAGTAACGCTGGCGCACGAGGTGCTGCCCAACCTGCAGCCTGGGATGCTCTGCCTGGCCGATCGCTACTTCGCCGGCTACCGACTGCTCAAACGCGCGCTGGACACGGGCGCTCACATACTCTGGCGGGTGCGGGTGAACGCCAACCTGCCGTGCCAGAAGCGCTTGGCGGATGGTTCATACCTGTCGTATGTGCGGGCTCCGGGAAGCAACGGCAGGAACGCCCCCCGTGTACCGGTTCGCGTGATCGAGTACCGCCTGTCGGGCGTGGAAGACGCCGAACTGGTGTATCGGGTGATCTGCAGCATCCTCGATCCCGTCCTGGCGCCCGCGCCGGAGCTTGCGGCACTCTACCACGAGCGGTGGGAGATCGAGACGGCGCTCGACGAACTCAAGACGCACCTGCGCGGCGCGCGCATCGTGCTGCGCAGCAAGACCCCAGAGCTGGTTCGCCAGGAGTTCTACGGCCTGCTGCTGGCACACTATGCCGTGCGCAATCTGATGCACGAAGCGGCGCTCGGGCAGGACCTGGATGCCGATGAACTCTCCTTTGTGCATGCTGTACGTGTCCTGCGCCGTCGGCTTCCGCAGATGGTGGCTTCCCCCCCCTCAGCAGCGGGAAGCCTGGAGGATGTTGGCGATCCAAGAGATCCTGGATGAGCGACGAGTGTCCAGCCGAGGCCGCCGCGCCATACGGGGTGTACGCCAGGCAAAGGCGTCGTTTCCGTCGCGCGGCCGGGCCGGTCACAGCACGATCGTTGTCAAGGTGCACATCGCTGAAGTATCAACAGCCTGAGACTACCCTAAATGAACAGTATTGCGCGCAGGCGGACTGCGTGCCTCTCTCAGGCGCGTTTCCAACCGCCGGCCCGCAAACCGCCGCGCCACCATCCTAACCATCCTGTACATCCTGTTCATCGATGTTGAGCAAGGTGCCTCGCTATCACCGGCTGTACAGGAACTCCTTGCTGTTGAGCAGCGCCCACATCGTGTCCTGGATCGCCTTGGGGCGCGCCTTCGGGTCCTTGGCCAGGTAGGCCAGCACCGTCTCCTTCTCCTGGGGCGTCGGGTAGCGCGACAGGGCCGACAGGTACAGCTCCTCCACAACCTGCGCATCGGAGCGCTCCGGCGCGAGCAGCCGGCGCATCCGCGTCCCGTTGATCACCTTGTTGTCGACGCTCCACGAGTTCGCCAGCGTCATCGCCTGCCCCATCGACGGCCGCGCACATCGCCCAGACTCGAACGGGGCGTCTCGCGGCGAGCGCCCGAACAGGTCGAGGAACGGCGTCTCGATGCTGCCGTCGGCCACTTCCTGGGCGCGCGTATCGGGGGGCAGGTGCATGTAGGGCTCGGGGATCCAGGTGTAGTAGCCCTCGTATGCGCCCGTCACCTGCCCGATCGCGTCTAGCGTCTGCTCCGCCTCCAGCCGACGCAGGATGTGATGCGAGTGGCCGGAGTTATCGCACACGTTCCACCTGGTCGTCGTGCTGGAGAGCTGGTACGTGCGGGAGTTCAGGATCTGCCGGTACAGCCAGCGCAGGTCGTAGTGCTGCTTCTCCAGCTCCGTCGCCAGGTAGGTCAGCAGCTCCGGGTTGCTCGGAGGGTTGGTCGGCCGCAGGTCGTCCGGCTCCTCGACGATGCCGCGGTCGAACAGCCAGTACCACACCCGGTTCGCGATGCTCCGTGCGAACCAGGGATTGCCCGGCGTCGTCAGCCACTTCGCGAAGGCCGCGCGTGGGTCCGCCGGATCGTCCGCCTTGAGCGTGGTGCCGTCAGGGAAGCGCGCCGTGACCACCTGGCTCGTTCGCGGGCTGCGGAAGGTCGCGTCCGGGTTGCAGTAGACGACCTCTTCCTTCCACTCCTGGGTCGGCTTGTAGGCCACTCGCGCGAAGGCAGCGCCGATCCCGGCGTTGTCGTCGGGCGTCCAGGCCGTGTTCGGATCGACGTGGCAGCGCGCGCAGCCGATCCGCGCCCCCATGAACAGCAGCGCGCTCGTCTCGCCGAACGTCTGCGGGTCACGGCTGGGCACCGCGCGGTAGTAGTTCGCCGCACCATCGCGGAAGTTGGTCCCGGTCGCGGTGAGCAACTCCGTGACGAACCGGTCGTACGGCTTATTCTGAGCGATGCTCTCCCGGACCCAGCGGTGGTATGCCTGGACCGCCTTGGGCCACAGGCGCACCGGATACTCGCTCTTGACGCGCAGCAGGTCGCACCACTTGTGCGTCCAGCGGTCCGCGAACTCCGGCCGCACGAGGAGCGCGTCGATCAGGCGGGCGCGCTTGTCCGGCTTGGTGTCCTCCAGGAAGCTGCGCGCCTCGGCGATGGTCGGCAGCAGGCCGATCGTGTCCAGGTAGACGCGCCGGACGAACACCTGGTCGCTGCAGAGGTCGGAAGGAGGAATGCCGAGATGCTTCAGGTGCGCCCAGTTGAGCGTGTCGATCGGGTTCGCGGCGGGGACCGTGGGGAAGGCGGCCGGCAGCTTCTGCGGGACAACGACGCGTCCCATCGCGAACTGGCGCAGGTAGCTCGCGACCACGGCGGTCTCGCCGATCGCCTTCGCCGTCAGCTTGCCGTCCCGCGCGATCTGCACGACGTCCCGCGTGTTCGCCCTGAGGAGCGCGTCACGCGTCACGTCCCGCGCCTGCCCGTCGGAGTAGGCCGCCACGACCGTGAGCCTGGCGCTGCCCCCAACCGCGAGCGTGGCATCGGCAGGGGTCAGCTTGATGGAGACGAGACGCGGCCTGCCGGGCGAGGACCAAACGGCGCCCTGCTTGATCCACGCCGCGATCTTGGTATACGCAGGCGTCTCCGGCCCGGCGAGCTTCTTGCCGCCGTGCGGCACAGCGCCCGAGATCTTGCGCAGCACCAGGCTCTTCGCCGGTTCGACCAAGTCGATGCGGCGCCCATTGGCCGCGCGCGTCAGCGCCTCGTAGTCGAGGCGCGGCTCCCCGCCGAAGAGCGACAGCCGCAGCCCACCCTTGCCATTGGCCGCGCCGTGGCAGTCCGCTCCGGCACACCCGAGCCGCGCAACGATCGGCGCGACGTCGTTGGCGTAGTCGAGCGCGGCCGGGCTGACGGTGCGCAGCGTGGTCTTGGTCTCGGGGAGCGCGACGAGCGCGGGGGACTTGGGCGCAGCGGGCGCGGGGGGAACCTGCGTCTCCGGCGGAACCTTGGTCGCGGTGGTCGGCTGCGCCTTCGCGCGGGTCTTCGGCGCGACGGGTTTGGCGCCGCCCTGGGCCGCCGGCGACGGCGTGGGCAGCCCCGCGACCAGACCCAGCCCAACCGTCGGGCCGGCCATCAGCAACGGAGCGAGCCAGACGAAGCGCTTCTTCATGGCGGGCTGCACCTCGACGCGCAGCGGAACCAATCGGGAACGGGTCTCAGGGATACCATTCTAGACGGCAAGAGCGGGCAACGGTGCCGGCCGCTTCCCGAACTCAGCGACGGCAGACGCATCCCCTATACACCCGCGCACGTGCGCACTCCTCCGTGACCGGCCCAAGACCCGTGCATTTGCGGTCGCCGCGCCTACCGCACCGGCGTCAGTGCGAACCAACGGGTCTCGCCGCGCTGCACGTCGAGTTCCATCTGTGCCGCGCGCTCGCTCACGACCTTGCCGCTTGTCAGGTCGACGATACGCGAGGCCCGGTGCAGCCGCAGCACCTTGTGGCCGGGGAAGACGGCGTGGATGGTGAGGAACCGATCGCTGGCGTAGACCGCATCCCCGGGCTCGGCCGCGCGCCAACAGCCCGCCCAGTCCGCCAGCCGCGCGACGAACTCCGCCGTAAACGCCGGGCACCCAACGAACGCCGACTTCCACTTGCCGAAGTCGCGGGTCGCCGTGCAGACTCGCATCGTCCCGGCATACCAGGCAAGGGGCACGGCATCGATGTCGTCGACCTCGAAGGCTGTGCCTGCCAACGGCGACGACAGGTTCACCGACGCGCCCTTCAGGTCCGGCGGTCCCTCGCCGTGCGGCACTGGCTCCGACAGCAGCCGCGTCGACCCCGGTATGCGCGCGCACCCGAACCCCGTCACTGCGCGGATTGCTCGCGCCGGATCAGCCGCACCCACCACTCCCGGAGCATGGACGAACACCAGCAGCCGGCCGTCGCGCTTCAGCTCGTCGATGGCGCGGCGCTGCACGTCGGTCAGCCGGTACGCGTTCAGGAAGAGGTAGGCCTTGTGGGGCGGCAGCTTTGCCCGGCCGAGGTCCGACTGGAGGTAGAGGCGGTAGGGCACGCCGGCCGCGTTCAGCTCCTCGATCTGCGATAGGATCCCGATGTACCGGTAGGTGCCGCCGGCCTTCGGCGCGATGGTGTCGTTGCTCTCCTCGCTGACGATCACCGCGAGGTCGGCGGCGGGCATCTCGTCCACCTGCAGGTCACGTTGGAAGGCCCGCATGGCCTCCGCGATGCCCGACATGATCGCGGGATCGTGGAACCAGCCGCCGCACATGTCGTACCACCACGTGCCCAGCCCGAACGCGAGCATCATGCCGCTCTCGCGGCGCACCATCGCGTTGTGCGCCTCGGCGGTCTCCGCGCGCCCCCACTCGAAGTTCTCGGCCGGGCTGTTGGGCTCCGAGTGCCACGACCGCCAGTCCTGCTCGGTGAGGTAGACCTTGCCGTGCAGCAGCGTCGAGCCGAACACGGAGCGCACCGCACCGGTGTAGCCTGGCTGCCGGATGCCGTACGCCGCCGGGCCGGAGAAGTAGTCGATGGCGCTCGACGCGAGGTACCGGCCGAGCGCGATGTGGTTCATCGAGTTGCAGGTGATGTCCTCGTGGTACGTCCCGCAGATGACGCGGCGCGGCGTGGCCTTCTTGATCGTCGCGGCCAGGTGCAGGACCGTCTCGGTGACGCCCTCGCTGTAGAACCGCGTGTAGTCGGCGATGTCCTGCTGCGTGTTCGGGTCGAGGATGTCGCCGTCCGCCCACTCGCGCGAAGCAGGCGGCACGGTCGCGTTGTCGAAGGTCGCGCCGGCCTGGCGCCACGCCTTGCGCAGGGCGGCGACGCTGCCGGAGTACCGCCGCCGCAGCCATGCGCGGTACGAGGCCGTCGCGGCAGGGCTGTAGTCCGCGAGGTGCAGGTCCTTCTCGTCGAGGCGGTTCCAGTGGAACCACTGCCCGTCATTCGAGCCGGCCACGTGGTAGCCGATCACCGCCTTGCCCGGCAGGCTGCTCTCCACGTGGCGCACCAGCCGCCGCAGCGTCTCGGCTGTGTCGTCGCACAGCCTCTGGGAGACCAGAGACGGCCCGAACCGCTCGCCCGGCTTCGGATCGTCGCCCCAGCGGATCGGGTGCATGTCCACGATGGCCTTGCGCCCGTCCTGATCCCACGTCACGTCGTTCGGGTTCTCCGCGCCCCACTCACTGTACGGGTCGCAGCCCATGTAGAACACGATGTACCCGTGCGGATCCACGCGCAGCACCCGCCAAAGCAGCTCGTCCACCTCGTGGAAGTCGTACTGCCCGCGCCCGCGCCACACGCCGCCCGCCCCCATGATGCCCCGGCCGAGGATGAGCGGCACGCAGTACACGTGCACGCCCGCGTCGCGGAAGTCGGCGATGTGCGCCCCATCCGGGCTGCCAGGCGGCCCGACGGTGAACGCCCAGGGCACGCGCTTGCCGTCGACGACCAGCCTGGGCCGCCCGCCAGCCTGCGCGACGCGGACCACGGCGCGCGGGCGCTTCTCCAGGATGGCCTTCGCCGGCGCGAGGTCGGGCAGGGCCTCCTTCGCGGGCGGCTCGTAGCGCGGCGCAGGCGCCTGGGCGGCCTCCGTTACCGCGAAGTCGTCCCACTGCACGTCGGTAGGTTCCTGCGCCTGAACGCACTGGACGCACAGCCGGTCGCAGCCCTTGCGCACGTCGACATGCACGGTGAGGAGCTGCCACGTGCCGCCCACCAGCGCGCCGTTCGTGCTGCTGAACGTGTTCGGCAAGTCCAGCTCCGCGCCGCCCTGGCGGTACTGGCTCACCATGAAGTACACGCCCCGGCGGATGTTCCGGCTCGGCCGGACCCAGGCGGACACGAGGTACGTCTTGCCCGGCTCAACCGCGATCTGGCCGCTTGCGACGAGCGTGTACCCAGTCCCGTTCTGATGCACCACCCGCAGCCCACGCTGGCCGGAGTGCGCATAAGCCGCCTCCCACTCGCACGTGCCCCGTCCGCCCTCGCCCGGCGACCACGCCCACCCAACCGGCGCGCTCGCCCCCTCCTCCAGCCCGGCGTTCGGCACGGTGGGGATGGCGCGGGCCGGCGAGGCTATGGCCAGCGCGCAACAAGCCGACGCGAGCACCCGTGCAACCATGCCTGCCATGTTGTCGCCCCTCGCTGTCGGGCTGACCCGGCGCAGCCGAATGCCGCGCCTAGCCTGCCGTTGCCCGGCGATGCACAAGCGCCGTGGTGGGATGGGCGTCCCGGCCCCTCCAGTACAGCCCGCGGGCGCATCAGCCGGTGCCGCTGCCGTAGTCGTTGCCGTCTGCCCTTGACCTAGCCGTTGACGTCATCCCGTCAGGGATCCGCTTTTGACCGTCCGGTCGGCAGCACACACCCCTCGCCGCCGCCGCGCGCCGCCACACCGAGGCCCCAGTCCCCAAGTCCCAAGTCCCCGTCACCCGTCACCCGTCACCCGGCACCCGGTACCCGACACCCAGCCCCAATCCCCAAGTCCCAAGTCCATCACTTCGCGGCCTTCCGCCACTCGGCGAGCTGGCTGTCCAGGTTGGGCGCGGTTTCCCACGTATGCGTGATGCCCACCTGCCGCGCGATCCGCTCGAACCGGTCGAGAAGCGCCGGGTAGGCGTCCCCGCAGAACGCCGGCCCGCGCGCCAGCTTCACGTAGACGATTGGCAGCCCGGCGCGCTCCACGCGGCGCAGGATCGTCTCGTCGTCCGCCAGCTTCTCGGCCTTGGCGAAGAGCGCCGTGGCGCGGTCGAGGAACTCGCGCGACAGGAACGGGTTGTCCATCTGGTAGCGGATGCCGCCCGGCGGGCTCTCCAGGTCCTTCGCGTGCTCCACTCCGGCCTGGCGCAGCAGCTCGTCGTACTCGGCGATTGCGGGCGCCGCCTTGCCGTAGTGGCCGTACGTGAAGTCGCGCATCAGGGCGGCCAGGTCGAGCGTCGGATCCCACATCAGCTTGGCGATGACCCACGACCGCATCTCGTCGCGCTCCGACCCCGGCGACTGGTAGTTGGCCTGCGTCATGATGCCCTCGGCGTGGTTCTTCACCCAGAACCGGATGTTCGAGGCGATGACCTCCATGTTCGGCATCGGCGCCAGGTAGTGGCTGAAGTTTATGTTGTAGTCCCACACATAGATGCGATTGCACACCGCCGACCACGCCTGCACGAGCTTGGCGACGTCGCACTTCTCGGCCGGGGTGAACGGGTGCGCCCAGGAGCCCACCGTGTCGTTGCAGAGCCGTATCGCGACGTTCTTGCGGGGGCGCACGGTCTTCGGCACGCCGATGGTGTCGAGGTAGGCCAGCGTGTCGACCGTCGCGCGCGGGAACTCCTTCTCCACCGCCTCGGCCACCTGGTTCACCATGAAGAGCTGGCACGCCATGTCGGCGCCCTCGGCCTCGCGCAGTTCCTTGCAGCGCGGGCAGTAGCACATGCCGCCGCCGTCCATCTTGAAGACGCTCGCCAGCTCCGCGTGCGGGTTCTCGCGGAACATGCGGAGGACCGCCTCGGTGACGACCTTGATCGTGTCCGGGTTGGTGGTGCAGAGCTGGTACGAGTTGCGCTTGCCGCCGGCGTCGAGGGCGTAGTACTCGGGGTGGTCCTTGAAGTAGCGGTCCGGCGGCACGAGCTGGTGGAAGGTGTGGACGAACAGCGTGCCGTAATCGATGCGGCCTCCCCACTCCTCCGGCACGGGAGCGCTGGGGGCGTTGGTGCGGTTGCGCAGCGACCACGTGGCGTCGAAGGAGACGAAGTAGAACGGGTCGCGAAGCCGCAACTGGGGCACGTACGTTCGGGGCACGGGGGCGAAGCGCAGAACTAGCATCTTCGGCAGGCGGAAGCTGTCCTTCGTGTACCAGCGGCAGCCCAGGTCCTCCTCGAGCAGCGCGTAGACCGCGTTGATGACTCCGCGCGTGCGCCCGCCCCAGAGGAACAGGTTGCCTCGCCGCTCCGCCACCCCGTAGCCCTCGTCGCCCAGGTCGGCCGTCGGCGCCACCTGCCCGGCAAGCAGGGCGGTCCGCCCCACGCTGATCACCTTGCCGCGCATCCGCTCCGCCTCGGTGACGATGGGGAGCTTCGCGCCGCACATCTCCGCCAGCCACTGCTGCAGATCCGCGGCCGCTCTCCGGTCCTGCGTCGTCGGCTCGGCCGCCAGCAGGATGCGGTACGCCGCCTTCCCGCCCGCCGCCAGCGTAACCGCCGGCGCCGCCGTCCCCTTCGGCTGCAGCGCATTGCTCCACTGCCCCTGCGCGCCGCACGCCGCCACCGCCATCAGCAACGCCATCGCCACGATCCTCATCGCTTCACCTCACATACTGGTAGGAGACCGACGCCTGCCTGTTCGGTCTGCGCGCAAGGCATTCCTGCAGCAGCGAAGAGGCAGGATATGGCGCGCAGAACACGAAATGGGTACCACGATCGCCACGGTGCGCAGGACCAAGCACCCTTGGGAGTGACCCATGCCGGACACCTTCCAATATGACGCCTTCCTCAGCCACAACTCCAAGGACAAGCCGCGCGTCCGCCGACTTGCCGAGCGGCTGCGTGACGCTGGGCTGCGTGTCTGGTTTGACGAGTGGGTCATCCAGCCCGGCGACGACATCTATCTCGCTATCGAGCACGGGCTGCAAGCCACGCGCGTGCAGGTCCTATGCCTCTCTCAGGCAGCGCTCGCGTCTGACTGGGTGGACTTGGAGCGCAGCACCGTCCTGTTCCGAGACCCGAGGAATGCTGGGCGCCGATTCATTCCGCTCCTGCTTGAGGACTGCGACCCGCCCGACACGCTTAGGCGCTTCAAGTACCTGGATTGGCGCGATGAGGCAGAGCCATCGCTCTCAGATCTCGTCTCGGTCTGCCGACCGCACGTGGCAATACCGAGCGGAGACGAGATCCAGCATCAGAGCGGCCCGAGCCAGGGACCTGCATCGTCGCACCCCAGCTTCGGGAGGCCGTTTGCCACGCCGACACCAGGCGGGTCACGCCAGCTTATGCCAGAGGACGAACCACCCGGGTTCAAGCTGATGGGTCGCCTCTCAGGAGGCCAGAGCACCATCTCCCGGATCGCGTGGTCACCGGACGGGCGACGCATCTCCGCTCCGTGCCACGATGGGACGATCGCGGTCTGGGACGCAAATGCACGTCAGATGCTCGCACGTCTGGCGGGACACACTGAGTCAGCCTACGCGGCGGCATGGTCTCCAGATGGGCGATCCCTCGTGTCGGGCTCTTGGGATGGAACTATCCGGCTCTGGCGACCGCCGCTGCATGATGGTGAGATCGTCCTTGAGGGTCGCGGCCCGGTGAACGCAGTAGCATGGCATGGCCATATGCCAATCGTGGCGTTCGGGTATGAGCGCGATGAGGTCGAGCTGTTTGACATTGCAGCTCGCTGCACCGTGGCCATGCTGTACGGTCACAGTGGAAACATCAACAACCTGGTGTGGTCTCCCGACGGCAGGTACCTGGCCGGAGCCTGTGGAGACCGAACGGTGCGAGTGTGGGACGCCACTGAGCATCGCCTGTCCACGACACTGGTTGGCCCAGCCGGTTGGGCCTTCGGGCTGTCGTGGCATCCAGAAGGTGCACTGCTTGCGTCGGCATCCTGGGATCATACGGTTCGTTGCTGGGAGGTCGCGGCGGGCCGTGAGATCTGCGTCCTAGAAGGGCACACAGGCCGCGTTGCCTCATGCAGTTTCTCTGCCGACGGGCGACTATTGGCCTCCAAAGGGCTTGATGGCACGGTGCGGCTGTGGCGCTGTGATACATGGATGCCAGTTGCTGTACTGGCCGAGAAGAGCTCGGGCAGGAACTCACCGTCGCTGCAGTTTCACCCGTCCGACACCGTTCTGGCCACGTTGGGAGATACTGATCGATGCGTCCGACTCTGGCGCATAGACACCGACCGGATACTGTCGCTAGACAGCTCTCCAGCCGCTCGGCGATACAGGAACGCGAAGGTCGTGCTCCTCGGCGAGAGCACCGTTGGGAAGACCGCGCTAGCGCACCGACTGGTGGAGGACCGGTACGTCGTCAGCGACCGAACGCACGGCATGAGGGTCTGGCGCCTTGACCTACCTGCGTCGGAACCTGAGGAAAGTGCGACGCAATCGGGTAGCGGACGCCTGACGGTTGAGGATCGGGAAGCCCTGTTATGGGATCTTGCCGGACAAGAGGACCAGCGCCTTTCACACCAGCTGTTCCTAGGCGAGACGGCGCTGGCACTGCTACTGGTCAATCCGCAGAAAGACGAGCCCTTCTCAGAGGCCGTCGACTGGCTGAAGGCACTCAGGACCTCGGCTGCGGTATCGGACACCAAGCGCGAAGCGACCCGGCTACTGATCTTCCCGCAGACAGATGTCGGGGGCATCAAGATAGGCGACCGCACGATAGATAGGATACTGATGGAGAACAGCATCGCCGGTTGGCTTGCGACCAGCGCCAAGACAGGCGAGAACTGCTCTGACCGGGCAAATGGCGGTCGGCCCTCCAAGCTCAAGCAACTCATCGCTCAACACATCCCATGGGACAACCTACCGTGGACTAGTACTCCGCATCTGCTCGCGCAGTTGAGGGAGGCCGCGATAGCCATCCGCGACGAGTCCGACATTCGCCTCCTGCGCTTCTCCGAGTTGGCCCAGCGGCTGGAGCAAGCGTTGCCGAGCGAGAGGTTCGGCGAGGCAGACGTGCGCACGGCGGTGACGCTGCTAGCCAACCACGGTCTTGCCCTCCCGCTCAGATTCGGCGACCTGGTGCTCCTTCGCCCCGATCTGGTGAACGGCTACGCCAGCGCGATCATACGTGCCGCCCGCGCTCACAAGGACGAGATCGGATGCGTGGCTGAGGCGAGCATCTACGAGCCTGGGTTCGACTTAGCGGGTGTAGATCGCCTGCAGCATCGCCCAGACGAGGAGCTTCTTCTACGGGCTGTGGTCCAGACGCTGCTTGACCACTCGCTCTGCATCGCGCAAGACACGCCCGAAGGCCGGTACCTCGTGTTCCCGTCGCAGTACCGCAGGGAGAGGGACATCACTAGGGATCCAGACGTGTTCGTCTCCTACACCTTTGGGGGCGAGTGGCAGACAGTGTGGACGACCCTCGTGGTGCGCCTTAGGTATAGCCAGGAGTTCGAGCATCCCGAGATGTGGCGTAACGGAGCGGAGTTCCGGTCACAGAAGGGCCATACGCTCGGCCTCAAGCTGGCTCACGAGCAGGGCTCTGGCACTGCGACGATCAGCCTCTACTTCGATGTGCAGGTCCCGGACGAACTGAAGATCGTGTTCATCGAGTATGTCCACCGGCACCTTGCGAAGTACGCCTGCGAGGTGACGCGGGATCGGCGGTACGCGTGCCCCAACTGCGCCAAGGCGGTGACCGACCTTGAGGCCGTGCGCAAGAGGCTGGAGATGGGGAAAGACTTCATTACGTGCCAAGAGTGCGACGCGAGGGTTAAGCTTGTCGACTTCATTGAGCAACGCCTGAGGAGCGATCCCGTCGCCCGCAGGATCCTGGCCATGGACGAGACCGCCACACGCCAGCTAGACTCCCAGGCGTTGGAGCAGATCCTCATCGGGCACTTGATGGCGGTCACCGGAGAGGCCAACCAGATATTCCGCCCCGTCACGATGTTCGACCAGGGCATCGACGGCGAGGTGGAGTTCAAGGACAACGACGGTAGAGCCAGCGGCAGCAGGATCTACGTGCAACTCAAGAGCGGCGACTCTCACCTGCGGCTGCGGAAGGCCGACGGGGCAGAGGTCTTCGACGTGCACAACCCTCGGCACCTGGGGTACTGGGCAGACCAGCCAGTCGACGTCTATCTTGTGGTGCGGAATCGAGACGAGGTGGGCGGCCAGGACACCATCCGCTGGATGAACCTGACGCGCTACCTGCGAGAACGAGCCGACAAGACGAGCCGCCAGATTGTCTTCTCCGGAGAGAAGCTCGATGCAGCGGCAGTCTGGCGGCTGCGCGACGAGTACTTTCCTCCGCATGGGCACTGATGTACCTGCGAGCGCCGGCAGGCCGGATGTTCACGCCGTTGCCGTTCCACCCCTTCCACCCGCCCTACTTCCCCTCCGCCTGCCGGTACAGGTCCGCCAGCACCTCGGGCGTCACGACCTCGACGCCGTCCTTGCGGAGCATCGTCGCCAGCTCGTAGTAGCGGTCCGGGTTGATCTGCCAGTTGCCGGCGAACACGTGGAGGAACAGGGGCCGGACGCCCGAGTCGATCATCCGCTTCACCTCGCGATAGAGGTCGTCCTTCTCCAGCACGCGGTTCACCGAGTGGAACGCAACCGCCTGGCCGACGCGCTCCGCCGTGCGATGCGGGTCCGTGGTCTCCTGGCCGTAGCCGCCCATCAGCGCCACGCAGTCCCGCAGGGCGGCGTAGTCTTGCAGGCGCTTCGAGCCGGGTCCGCCGTAGTCCATGATCCAATCCCAGCGCTCGCCCGCGTAGCCCAGGTAGGTCGAGGTGAGGTCGATGTACCCCTTCACCACGCGCTCGCGGTCCGCGCCGAAGTTGTTCGCGTAGCCGGACATGTACATGTAGCCCACACCCGAGACTGCCCCGCCGATGCTGTCCTGCGGCTGCAGGTAGTCGTTCACCAGCGTCGCGGCGAGCGGGTTCAGGTCGACGATGTTGGGCCCCATCGTCAGCGATAGGCTCCAGTCGCGGGCGCCCTTCGCCTTCATGTCGCGCATGTAGTTGAACATGAACGCCGTCGGCCCGTCCCACAGGCACTGGTTGTCGCCATCCGAGAGGACCATCGACACGTAGACCCTGCCGCGGTCGAGGGTGCGTTTCTGAACGGGCGGCATCGTGATCCTGCCGCGCGCGCTGGGGTAGGCGGTCAGCAGGCTCATGTTGTTCATGTGGTCGGCCGGCACGAGGAACTTGGCGCACCGCGAGAAGAGAGCGACGCCCCGGTTCTCGCCGATGCCGTCCGACGGCTCGACCTGCGGGTAGCCCAGGATGGGGATGTTCACCGGGAAGTCGGCCGAGAGCGTGCGCTCGAACCAGTCCTCCTCGGCCCAGCGGTCGGCGCCCTTCTTGTTCGCATCGGTGCCGCCCACGATCCAGAACGTGAACGTGCGGTGCGCCATCGCGTAGTCGTAGAGGCCGGGCCGCTTCGACGGGGCCGCCATCACCAGCGTCTGCCGGTTGAAGCGCGTCTTGTACTTCGCGTAGACGGCCTTGTAGCCCTGGATGGTTGACTTCCAGCGCCCGCGCAGGTCGACCTTCACGCGCAGGCCGTACTTCTCCACGAGGTCCGGGTGCGCGACGACGAGCCCCTCCATCGCCCCGATCATCACCGCGAGGTTCTCGGAGCCGTACAAGTCCGGGTCGTAGACGACGGCGTCCTTCTTCGGGAAGCGCGCGAACAGGGCGTCGGCGTCCGGAATCTCGGTCACGCGGTCCACCCAGCGGAGCCGCAGCAACTCCGGCGCCATCTTCCACGTGTCCGCAACCATGAGTTGGTTCTTCTCGCGGTTCACGAGGCCCTGGAGGGTGCGGAAGAGGATGGTCTCCTGCACGGATGCGTCCGTCGCGGCGAAGTGGTAGATGGTGCGCGCGGGCGGCGGGAGCCTCGCGTAGAGCATGTCGGGCTTCGGCGCGTAGACGGGCTTGATGTTGCCGATCGGCTCGACCAGCACGCTGCGGAGCTGGCCGGTGATCGACACCTCGTGGATCTTGCCGCCCCAGCCGTCGTCCGGCTTCGCGTCGCCCACCTTCACGTATACGAACCCGGTGCGCCGCGTGTAGGGCGTCAGGTCCACCACCAGCGGGTCGCCGGAGGTCTTCGTGTAGACCGCCACGGTGTCGAAGGTCTTGCAGTCCGACGAGAGGTCCACCTGGAACTGCGCCGTGACGCGCATCCGCATCGACGCCTGCGAGTTCTTGGCGAACGCGAACCGGTAGACGATGTACGAGCCGCCGTCCTGGAAGCGCGTGCGCTCGGAGGAGATCTCCTGCGAGCCCAGGTTGCGGTAGATGAAGCCCCGCTCCACGGCATCGAGCGGGTGGAAGGTGACGGTGCGCACCGGGATGCTCTGCGGGCGCGCCCAGGCAGTGCAGGCGGCAGTGAGCATCAAGGCGAGTGCGAGAAGATGTCGAGTAGGCATACGACCTCCGAAGGTTGCGACGAACCAGACGGGTGGCGGTCCGTGCAGGTACGCCCCGGCCGGACCTCGCATCAGTTCGCCGAGGCGCGCCCTTGGTCCTCCGGAGTGCTGCGCGGGGGCCCTGGACTGATGAAGCGGAGCCTGCGTCGACGAGGTGGCGGGGCGGAAGGACCGAGGCGCCGCAGACAGCCGCGGCGCCTCGGCCAGTGCGGCTAGTCTGAGTAGGTGACGGTACACTCCACGACCATGCCGGCGAAGCGCCGCCGGTACCAGTCCATCGCACCCTGGTCAACCGCGCCCCCGCCCCACATGCCGGAGATGAACGCCCAGTACTCCGAACCGCGGTCCTCGGGTACGGGCGGGATGCTAAGGCTGAGCGACTCCCCGTAGTAGGCCCAATCGTAGAAGTTGTAGCCGCGAACCGCGTAGCTCGACGCACCGTCGATCTTGGGCACGATGACGTAGGCGCCGATGCTGAACCGGCCGTTCCCGAGTTCCTTGCCTTCGACCGTGAACCTGCCCATCACGATCGAACGGCGCTTCTCTACGATCGCGGTCGCGGTCGATGCCCCCAGGCTCTCACGCTTGCCGTCCTTCGTCAAGAAGGCCTCGCACCGGACGGTGTCGGTGCCTTCCACGCTGATGAGCGCCTGGTAGTCCACGGTGCGCGACTGCGTCTCCATCTGCTTGACGCCGCCCTTGAACAGCCCGTAGTTCCCGCTGGTGCTCCACACGTACGTGATGTTCGCGCCGCCGGCAGCCTGGTAGTCCACCTGGGCCGTGAACGTCTGCGTGTCGGACGGGAAGACCGAGACCTTGCGCGGGAGCACCACCGGCGCCTTGGAGCGATCCTTCACGCCAACCGTTGACGTCGCGGTGCCCTGCGATACAGACTGCCCGCCCTTACGCTCGAAGATCTCGACCGTGATGGTGTCGGTACCCGCCCGGTTGCCCGTCGCCTCGAAGGTCACGTCCGCCGAGCTGCTGTCGAACTCGGTGCCGGTGTGCATGCCGTCCTTCAGGCGGCCGGCCGTGCCCGCGCACTTCCAGTGGTAGGCGAGAACAGGTTGGTCGGTCCCACCCGTGACGTCGGGCAAGGATGCGTGGAACGAGGCGGTCTCATCGGCCATGATGTGCGCTGCCGGCGGCGTCAGCTTGGCCTTCGACCCGTTCACCGTAATATCCCACGAGTCGGCGCGGCTGCTAAGCGCGACGTGCTGGCACTGAACGTAGCTGTCGATGCTGGTCAGGATGATGTCGCCGAGCGTCAGCACCGCCATGAACTTCTCGGTGTATCCCATGAAGGCCTGACCCTCCATGTAGTCGGTGAACACCATCCGGCACAACTCGAACCAGAATGCACGGAGCGTCCCGCTTGTTCGGACGGCGGTCAGGGCGTCCCACATCGCCCCTTCCATGTCGCCCGACGCCGCCTTGGTATAGATGTCCGGCGCAGAGACCATGAGCGTGTTGATGAAGTCGCCCAGCACCGTCGCGCCGATGTAGGACTCCAGCGCGCGATCGATCTGCGAGCCCTTGAGCCCCATGACGATGTTCAGCCCGATGGGCAGCAGGAAGTCGCGGATGATCTGCTTCGTCACCACGAACTTCCATGCTCGCGAGTGGTCGGCTGTCATCTGGGCCTCGTCGCCCGGCCAGGCGCCCAGACCGACTACCATCAGCTTGTAGGTGGTCTTCTGCGCATCCGAAGGCGTGCGGGGGACCGTGAACGGGCCGGTCGACGTCTGAGCGTAGGCGCTGGTGCCGCTCACAATGTCAGCAAACGTGCCGACGAGCCCGGACGTGCCAGAGGTCGGGCCTATCTCGAAGTCGGTCACCTTGGCCGGGGAGGGGACAGCGTCGCCTCCCGCGGCGGGTACGTACGAGACACGCTCGATGAAGGCCCAGCATCGCCTGCGGTAGGAGTTGATGACCTTCAGGGTCGTGCTGCCGTCCTGGATCGGCGTGATGCCGCTGCGTGTGTCCGACGGGTCGATGAGCATGCCTCGACCGCCGCGCTTGGCCTCACTCTGGCTCTGCGCGCCCGAGTCGCCCAGCATCGACGCGACGGCCGCCTTCACGGCATCGGTCACCGCCGTCGCCCCGTTGCCGATGGCCTCGGGATCGGAAGCGAGCGCCGAGGCGATGGCAGCCTCCACGGTTGCCGTCTCCGGGCGCTCCGCGATGGCGGCGATGGCTGCCAGGCGAACGGCCTCCTGGTGACCGTACACGCCGAGCGCGAAGTACAGGTAGACCTCCGCGGTGCTGCGGGCGCTGATGGTCGTGTGGCCGCCGCCGATCCAGCCGAACATCGCGATCTTGCCGTTCGGCCCGAGGACGGTACAGAGCTGCACACCCTCGTTGTACACCTTGGTGGTGAAGGAGCCGTCGGCGCCGACGGAGGTGTCGGAGATCGCCGTCGTCGCGCGCAGCGCGCTGGCTGCAAGGGGGTAGCCTACGGGGAGCGTCACGGCGCCGGCGGCGTCGGACTTGGTGAGCACGATTCGCTGGTCGCGGCCACCCTTCGAGCCGAGACTGCCTCCTCCGCAGCCTCCAGTCACGACAAGTACAACCATCAACAAGCAGGCGAGTGCGGACCGCTTCATGGCGCGACCTCCTGGGCAGGGATGTCACCGCGGCGGGGGCAGGTTTGACAGTGTTGACAGGTTGTTCGACCGGTGTTGCAGAGTGTCCTGCCGGCCAGGTCGCAACCAGCGGATTCGGACGCACGTTCTCGCGGCGGCAGGTCCCCCGCGCCATCGTGGCGAACCGACCGACAGGAGGGCACTGCCATGCCGGTGGTACGTACGAGCGCGAACGCACTACAAGAGGGGAACAGGCCGGAGTGGTGCCAGGTGACCAGCGCGGGCATCTTCCGGGTGCCGCGGGTCGGCGGCCGCTTCGACTGCCACTACCACGACTGCGACGAGTACTGGCTCATCTTCCGCGGCAAGGCGAAGGTGCTGACCGAGGGCGAGACGTTCTACGTCGGCCCGGGCGACATCGTCTGCACGCACGCCGGCGACGAGCACGACATGCTGGAGGTGTACGAGGACATCGAGGGCTTCTGGTTCGAGGACGCCACGCTTCCTGGCGGGCGCGTCGGCCACCTGCATCGCTCGGCGGAGAAGGCGAAGGGCCACGACGTGCCCGCGCTCCCGGTTCCGGAGGACTTCCCGCGATGAGCGAGCCCCTTCGCTACATCCTGGTCGGCGCCGGCGGCTTCGGCGGCTACTGGTGCCACAACGTGTTGCCCCGACTCGCCACGCTCGGCAAGGCTCGATGCGTCGCCGTGGCCGACATCGACGCCGGCGCGCTGGAGCGTGCGCGCCCTCTGCTCGACCTGCCAGCCGACCGCTGCTACACGAAGGCGGCCCAAGCGGCCGATGAGAACGAGGCCGACTTCCTCATCATCGTCGTGCCGCCCGCCCACCATGAGGAGGTGGTGGACCTGGCTCTCGCGCGCGGCCTGCACATCCTCTCCGAGAAGCCCATCGCCGACACGATGGAGGGCTGCACACGCATCTACCGCAAGGTGACCGCGGCCGGCCGCAAGATGGCGGTCACGATGAGCCACCGGTTCGACCAGGACAAGCAGTCGCTCGAGGCGGCCATCCGCGGCGGGCAGTACGGGCGCCTGAACTACATCGTGCACCGGTTCACACACAACTGTCGCGAGTTCGGGAGCTGGGGCGAGTTCCGCCACCGCATGCCCGACCCGCTGCTCATCGAGGGCACGGTGCACCACTTCGACATCCTGCGCGCGCTCGCCGGGTCCGATGCCGCCATGGTATACGCCCGCACCTGGAACCCGCCGTGGGGCGAGTACGCGGGCGACTCCACCGGCCTCGTCACGGTCGAGATGCTGAATGGGGTGCGCTGCTTCTACGAGGGCGCCAAGGCCAACGCCTCGACGATCAACGGCTGGACGAACGACTACATCCGCGCGGAGTGCGAGCACGGCACGCTGGAGCTGGACCGGCGCTGGCTGCGCGTGCTGCGGGGCGGCGGCTGGGAGCGCCCGCTCGCGGAGGACCTGCCGCTGCTGAAGCAGGACGCGTGGATGAACCCGTGGCTCGCCGAGCTGTTCTGCGACTGGCTCGCGGGCGGACCGCCGCCGCCGAACACGCTGGAGAATAACATCCAGTGCGCCGCCCTGCTCTTCGCCGCGGTCGAGTCCGCCCACTCCGGCCAGCCCGTGGACGTGCAGGCGTACCTGCGGAGGCACCTGGAAGCGGGGTAGCGCAGTCGGGCAGGGCCCGTGCGACGAAGACCGATCAGCCGGACAGCGACCGATCGGTCTCTTCCGCAGGGCACCTCGCGCCCGGCTACTTGCCGCCGAGAAGCGCGATCAGGTCGTCGAGCGCCTTCTTGCTGCGCTCCGAAGCGAAGGGTCGCTCGGGGTCCGGCTGGCCGCCCATGCCGCCCATCATCGGTCCCCCACTGCCCATCATCGGGCCGCCTCCGCTGCCCGGAGGGGGCCCGCCCGCAGTCGCGGCGCCCGGACCGCCCCCGCTGCCCATCCGTGGGGCGCCTGCGCCACCGGGTCCACCGCCCATCATTGCAGCGCCCATGCCGCCGCCACGCCCGCCGCGCTGCGGGGTCATGTCCGCCAGTACGGTCTTCTGGTCCTCGGTGAGGACCTTCTGGATGGCGGCCAACTTGGCGTCGCAGTCCTTGGCCGGCAGTTTGTCGGCCGCCTTGATCTCCTTGAGGACCGCGAGGACTGCCTTGCTCTGGTCCGGGGTGAGCCCCTTGTTCTGCACCTTCTGGATGGTGCCGAGGTTACGCACCAGGCTCGTGAGCGTCCGGGAGCTGGACTGCTGGCCGCCACCACCGCCACCCGGGCCGCCACCCATCATGCCGCCCATCCCGCCGCTACCCATTGTGCCCCCGCCACCTGCCGCCGGCGCGGCCGGCGTGCCGGATGGCACGGATCCCCTCACCCAGTACCCGCCGGCGCCTCCGATCAGCAGGCTGAACACGATCGCCGGGACGATCGCGGGCATCCCGGACTTGCCATCCGCCATCACGCACCTCCCTGAGCGCGGTCTGGTTGGCCGCACCGCACGCCGCCATCATACGCCTGCACGGGTGGCGCGTCAATAGGGGCCTCAGCGCGGCGCTGGATCGCACCGGTTGCGCAGGTCGGAGTCGAAGGGCGCGTCGCGGATCGCCCGATCGGCGGCCGCGGGCTTCGTGCTCACGCGCCACTTCACCAGGCCGACATCCATGATGCACAGCGGCTGCGTCGGCTCGTTACGGAAGCCGGTGCCGAACGCGGTCAGCAGCGAGCCATCCGGTAGGCGCACCGTGGAGGTCGACTGGCTCAGGCCCCACCACGCGTTCGCGCCGGTCACTTTGCCAGTCCAGTACGCCAGGACGTACTTGTGATCCAGGTCCCACGTCTGGCCGTCGTCGTGGCTGACAACCGCCTCGACGCCAAAGCGGGGGTAGCCATCCGGCGCCGGCGTGTACCCGATGCGCACCACGTACGTCATGACGATGTCGCCGTTCGGCAGCACGACCATGCTCGCGTGGTGCCGCCCGTAGTCGTAGAGCTTGCTGAGCTTGGACCACGTGGCCCCATTGTCCTTCGAGATGGAGACGGCCAGGCCGCTGTAGTTGTCGAGCGTCTCGCCCCTGAAGTAGGCCGGTATGTCGGTGCGGCACGCCGCGACGATGTCGCCGTTCCTCGCTCGCACCAGCGCCACCTCGTTCACTCTCGACCACTCCGGCACCCGACGCGAGGCGCTCCACTCCTTGTCGATGCCGTCAGTGGACACCAGATGCGCCTGCGAGAGATACACTTCCGGGGATCCGGCCGGCATCGTCTTGAGGGTGTACCGCGTCTCGAGCAGCCGCACGATGCGTCCGCGCGCGTCCCGGTCCACGAGCATCGGATCCCAATGGTACAGCTCCTGCCCATCGGCCGAGAGCGGGAGCGGCGCCGTCTCGCCCCAGGTCGCTCCGTAGTCGCGGCTCACCCGCCGCGTCCCCGCGGAACTCTCCGTGCTGATCGTGAGCACTCCGTTGCCCAGATACGTCAGGCCGACGGGACAGGCGAAGTTCGGGTTGCCCTGCGCGTCCGTGCTCAGCCAACGCTTCTCGGACCACGTAGCGCCGAAGTCGTCGCTGGTGATCACGATCGGCTGCACGGTGGGTGGGCCGTACTCCATCGTCATCAGCAGGCGCTTCTTCTCCGGCATGTAGACGATCTCGGGCATCTGCGCGTTGGTGTGCACCCAGGCCGCGCTGATGAGCTGGAACCTGGCCGGAATGCGGAGGGCCTTTCCCGCGCCCTCCACTCGCGTCACCACGTGCGCCTGCCAGCCCGCCTTTACGCTGCCGGGATCGATGATCTCCGGCGTCGCTGGGCTCTGCTCGGCGATGGCCGGCAAGCCCGCCATCAGAATGGCGGTCATCGTGAGACACATGCCATGGCGCAACTCGGCCTCCCTCGGGCAGCGTCGGCGCAGGACGGGCGCCGCTGAGCGCCTATTCGGCGGCGAGGCCCGGATGGCCTGCGGAGGCCCCCTCCGGCAGAGCACGGGGCCGCCGCCCCGAAGGACGCGCGGCCCCGTTAGCCGATCTGTCCGGCCTACTGTCCAGTCACGCGGCCCGGCGGCGGCGCAGCAGCCAGCCCGCCGGAACGACGAGCATACTGCCGAGCATGGCGAGTGCGCCCGGCTCGGGGACGCCTGACTGGCCGCCGAACGTGCCGATGTCGCGCCACTGGTGCGACTCATTCTCGCCGGCCTGCGCGAGATGATCGGTGCCCTCGGTGTTGAGTACCTGCGCGGTGTCCTGCAGGTCGTAGCTCGTGCCGTCGATGGTCAGGTGCACGACGGGGATCGCCGCGGGGTTGCTGCCCTGGTAGTCGCTCGTGTCGAAGTTGAACTCGGCTGTCTGCGTGAGGATGAGGCTCATGCCGGGGCTGATGCTGAGACCAGCTCCGATCAGCCCTCCCCACAGGTTGAAGCTGGTACCGTCCCCGAACCCATCGACGGTCGCGGCCGTGAGCAGGATCGGGTTCGCCGTGGTATTGATGATCCGCACGGCGCCGGCGTCGTACTGGCCGGATCCGCTGCCGCCGAGGAAGTACTGGACGCCCGCCCCGCCGTCCCACGGCACCGGGAAGAACGGACTCGGGCGAATGTTGTCGGCGTAGCCAACCTGGACTTCCTGGGCCTTGGCGACCTGGCTCAACGTCAATGCCGCCGCGGCGACGATGGCGGCGAGGCCTGTCATTCTGATCATGGTTCGTCTCCTCCTGCTGAACTACTCGATGCGAATGAGCGGCGAGCGTCTCGGCCGCTACACTTAGTTAGGCTAAGCATATTCCATGCCAACTCGGCACTCGCGCCAAGGAATCGCCGGCGACGCGCTGAGAAGGACTACACGAGCGCGCGTCGAAACGGGCATCGGCGTCCCGCCATCCTGATGCGACGGAGCAACCCATGCCCAGGGGCTTCACGACGAACGAGCGGATCGAGACCACGGACGTCGCGACCGGAGTGCGCGTGGTCCAGCTCACCAGCTATCCCGTGCCCAGCACGTGCTTCTTCTACTGCAACCAGAACTTCACGCCGGACGGCCGCACGCTCATCCTGCTGAGCCAGCGCGAGGCCAGGCGAAACGCGCCCTGGGACCTCTGGCGCGTGGACGCGGACGGGGCAAACCTGACGCAGATGACGGAGCTGGACGACGCCGGCGGCTACGTGCTCTCGCGCGACGGGCGGCACGTCTACTACCAGCGCGGCGGCTCGCTCTGGCGCGTCGGGATGGACGACCTGCGCGAGGAAGAGATGCTGCACCACGGCTCCGCGGCGACCGGCGGGCACGGCTTCCTCTCCGCTGACGGGGCCTACTACTACACCGCCGCGCAGACGCCAGGCAACAGCGGGCGGCTCGACCCCGCGCGGCCGGCCGGCATCCTGCGGGTCCGCACCGACGGCTCCGAGAGCGTGCTGATCGAGCCGCCCGACGGCCTGGCGCTCACGCTGCACTCCAGCTCCCCGGGCGGACCGTGGCTCCTGGGCATCAGCGTCGCGGACGGCGCGAAGACCTACCATCTGCTGGACCTCGACGCGAACCCACTCGGCGTCTTCACCCGCTCGCACGACTTCGCGCACTGCACGTTCCTGGGCCGCGAGCCGGTTCTGCAGGGCTGTGCGCTGCCGCCCGGCCGCCAGGTGGAGCGCCTCGGCGTCGGCGACGAGACCCCGGGCGTCATCGCGCGCGGCCCCTATTTCTGGCACTCAGGCGCGAGCCTCGACGGCCAGTGGATCGTCGCCGACACGAACTGGCCCGACGAGGGGCTGCAGCTCATCCATGTCCCGACGGGCCGGTTCCGCCGCCTCTGCCTGCCGCGCAGCTCCGAGGGCCACGCCCAGATGACGCATCCGCACCCGCAGCTCAGTCCGGACGGCCGCGCGGTCCTCTTCAACTCGGACCGCACCGGCGTGCCGCAGGTCTACCTGGCCCGGGTGCCCGACGATCTGCGCGACCTGACCATTCGCGGCGACCTGACCGTGGCCGACCGCATCCGATAGTCTCAGCGAGGAAACCAATGCCCGTGCAACCGCCGCTGCTCGGCCTGTGCCCCATCGGCAAGTTCGTGTTCAGCAACGAGGACGCCATCCGCCAGAAGCGCATCGTCCAGGAGAAGCTGCGCGAGTGGGATGTGCGCACGGTGGACCTCGACGGTGTGCTGGAGGACGGCCTGGTGAAGGACCAGGCGCATGTCGAGGCGGCGGTGGCGCACCTGGCCGCGGCCGGGGTGGACGCCGTCTTCATGCCGCACTGCAACTTCGGCACCGAGGGCGCGGTGGGCATGATCGCGCGGAAGCTGGGCGTGCCGGCGTTGCTGTGGGGCCCGCGCGACGAGGCGCCTCTGCCGGACGGCCGCCGCCTGCGCGACACGCTCTGCGGCCTGTTCGCCAGCAGCAAGGTGCTGCACAAGCTCGGCGTCCCGTTCACCTACATCGAGAACTGCCGGCCCGACGACGCGGCGTTCCGCACAGGGGTCGACACGTTCCTGCGCGCGGCGAGCGTGGCGTCGGCGTTCCGCAAGGGCGTCCGGATCGGGTGGATCGGACAGCGCATCGACTTCTTCTGGACCACCATCGTCAACGAGAGCGAGCTGCTGGAGCGCTTCAACGTCGAGCTGCGCCCCATCGACATGGTCGAGTGCCTCGACGCGGTGCGCGCCCGCGTCGCCAGGTCGGCCGACGCCTACGCCGCGGAGGCCCGGCACCTGCGCACCCGCATGACGGTGGAGGGCTTCGAGGACGACGGCCCGCTGATGAACGTGCTGGCGGTTCGCGACGAGATGCTGGCCCTCGTGGAGCGCCACGGGCTCGACGGCATCGCGTTCCAGAGCTTCATGTCGGCGGTCGACGCGGCCGGCTCCTACTGCTCGCTCGCCGATTGCATGGTCGCCGAAGTCTGCCCGCTCGGGCCGGAGAGCGACGTACACGGGGTCATCAGCGACCTGATGCTGCGCCGCGCGCTGGGCGGTTGCCGCCCGGCCTACCTCGCCGAGTTCACGGTGCGGCACCCGGACGACGACAACGGCATCCTGCTCTGGCACGACGGGGCGCCGCTCTCCATGTGCCACCCCGGCGTCACGCCGAGGCTCGGCCACCACTGGATCCTGCCGAGCCCCCTCTCCGGCATGTCCCATTTCCGCCTGAAGGACGGCCCGATCACCGTGGCGCGCTTCGACGGGGACGGCGGCGACTACCGCCTCGCGGTCGGCCAGGGCGTCACGATGGACGGCCCCGAGACGCTGAACAACTACGCGTGGATGAAGGTCGACGACTGGCCGCGCTGGGAGCGCACGCTGATGGAAGGCCCGTTCATCCACCACGTCGCCATGGGCTACGGCCGCGTCGGCGACGCGCTCGTCGAGGCGTGCAAGTACATCCCCGGCCTGACGCCGGTGCGTCTCGATGGGGCGGCGGGCGGGTAGACTCCCTACAGCGTTGCCGTCCGGCACGCCCACGGAGGCGCACCCCGTTGTCCGAACACGCCCAGCCAAAGCCCACCGACCTGCGCACGCTCCTGCGCGACGTCTTCGGCTACGACGAGTTCCGGAGCTGCCAGGAGGAGATCGTTAGCGCCGTGCTGGAGCGCCGCGACACCCTGGCCGTGCTGCCGACCGGCGCGGGCAAGTCGCTCTGCTACCAGCTTCCCGCCGCCGTCCTCGATGGGCCCACGCTCGTCATTTCCCCGCTCATCTCTCTGATGAAGGACCAGTTCGACAACCTGCCGCCCGCGCTCTACGAGAAGGCGACGGTCATCAACAGCGCGGTGCCGCTCGACGAGCTGAACGACCGCCTCGCCGCCATCCGCGCGGGCAAGACCAAGCTCATCTATGCCGCGCCGGAGCGCCTGCGGCTGGCGTCGTTCCTCAGCCTCATCAGCCAGGCGGGCGTGTCGTTGGTGGTGGTGGATGAGGCACACTGCGTCGCGATGTGGGGCCACGACTTCCGCCCGGACTACCTCTTCATCCGCAAGGCCCTGGCCCAGATCATCGAGGGCGGCGCTCGCCCGACGCTCCTTGCGCTCACCGCGACCGCGACGCAGGACCTGCAGCGCGAGATCGCCACACAGCTCGGCCGCCCGCTGCACACGATCGTCGCGCCGCTCTTCCGAGAGAACCTGCGCCTCCAGGTGCATAGCTGCGCCAACCTGCACGAGAAGGAAGACGCGCTGATCCGCCTCTGCAAGAGCACGCAGGGCGCTGCCATCGTCTACGCCAACTCGCGCGACCGATGCGAGGCGCTCGCAACCACGCTCCGTCACAACGGGGTACGCGCCGAGCACTACCACGCCCGCCTGGAGCCCGACGTCCGCCGCCAGACGCAGGAGCGGTTCATGCTCGGCAGGACGCGCGTGATCGTGGCGACCGTCGCGTTCGGCATGGGCATCGACAAGGCCAACGTGCGGCTCGTCGCCCACTTCTCTCTGCCGCAGTCGCTGGAGGCCTACTCGCAGGAGTCGGGGCGCGCCGGCCGCGACGGCAACCCCTCCACGTGCGCGCTGCTCTACTCCCCCGCCGATCGGGGCAACCTGACGCGCTGGCTGAAGGCGGAGGCGGTTGGGGTCGCGGACGTGCGCGACGTGTACCGCACGCTCAAGGCGATGATCGCCGAGGGCGGCGAGACGGTCGACGCGGACGAGCTGGTGGAACGCGCGTTTCCGGGCCAGGATCGGAGCGAGAAGGGCACCACGGCGCGCGTCGCCATCGCCATGCTGGAGGCGTGCAGCATGCTCGTGCGCTACGCGGACAGCGGCCGCAGCATGGTCATCTGCATGCTGCCCGCGCAGCCGCACCACCGCGAGGCGCTCGACAAGCTCATCGCCAGCCGCCGCGCCCACGCCGAGGCCCGCCTCGACGCCATCGTCGGCTACGCGACCACGTCGGAGTGCCGCCACGCGGTGCTGCTGAGCCACTTCGGCCAGACGATGGAACCGTGCGAGGGCTCCTGCGACTGCTGCGACGGCACCGCGCCGAAGTTCGACCTGGCCGACGACCACGCCCGCGCCCGCCGCAAGAAGTCGAAGCTCCTCCCCCGCGCAGGCGAGCTGGACATGAGCGAGGAGGAAGAGGATCGCTTCGAGGTGCTCCGCGCGTGGCGCCGGCTGGTGGCGCGGGAGGAGAGCATCCCGGCGTTCATGGTCTTCTCCGACGCCTCGCTCCGGTCCATTGCCCGCCTCGATCCGCGCACGCCCGACGAGCTACTGGACGCCCACGGCGTCGGCCCCGAGAAGCTGCGCCTCTACGGCGAGGACGTCCTCGAAACCCTCCGCGACCACGCCTCGGGGGCGGAGTAGGACTGGGAGCATCACGCCCTGCGTGGCGCGGCCGTCGGCCGAAGTGCGGGCTTCGGCGAGAGCACAAGCAGTCGGGGTCACAAAGCGGGTAGAACTAGAGGCATGAGTAGCGCGCCTGTCCATTACCATCTTAACAGGTTCCCGCCCAGAACGCTCGACTGGCAGCGGTTGATCCCGCTGATCGGTCCTGCTAACGCCGGACTTGCCCGTTACGACGGGCTGCTCTCGGCCATCCCGAATGCCGGCGTGCTCCTCTCGCCGATGACAACGCAGGAAGCGGTCTTGTCATCGCGGATCGAGGGCACCCGGGTGACGATTGGCGAGGTCCTTGAGGTGGAGGCTGGAGGCGCCTCGGGTGCGCTGACCCAACCCAAACGGGATGACGCCGAGGAGGTACTCAACTACCGGGCCGCGATGCAAGGTTGCGTGCAAGCGATGCGCGATAGGCCGTTGTCGCAGAACCTGCTGCGCTCTGCTCATCAGATCCTGATGCAGGGCGTGCGGGGCCGCGACAAGTCGCCAGGCGAGTACCGTCGGCATCAGAACTGGATCGGCGCCAGCGGGGCCTCGATCGACGAGGCGAGCTACATTCCCGTGTCGCCCCTTCATCTGCAGACCGGCATGGACACATGGGAACGGTACTTGCTGTGCGAGGACGAGCCTGACGCACTGATCCAACTGGCCATCGTGCACGCCGAGTTCGAGGCCCTGCACCCGTTCATGGACGGCAATGGCCGATTGGGACGCATGCTGATTCCGCTGTACCTGGTGCATCGAGGGCTTCTGTCGAGCCCGGACTTCTACATGAGTGGCTACCTCGAGGCCAACCGCCTGGAGTACCAGGAGCGGCTTCGTGCCGTGTCTCGCGACGGCGACTGGACCGGATGGTGCGGGTTCTTCCTGCGAGGCATACGCCAGCAAGCGGCGGAGAACGAGGCGAAGGCCCGAGAGATGCTCGCGCTCTACGGTCGGGCCAAGAGTCAGGTCGCCGAGGCGACGCACTCCCAGCACGTGATCAAGGCTCTTGACTTCATCTTCCAGCGGCCGGTGTTTGGTGCGTCGAGCTTCCTCTCTGGGGACGCAGTGCAGAAGCCGACAGCCAACCGCATCCTGCGATGCTTGGTCGCTACGGGGATCGTTCGAGAGCTGCTTCCCGCCCGCGGTCGCAGAACCGGCATCTGCGTGTTCAGCGAGTTGCTCAACATCGCCGAGGGACAGAAGCTCCTCTAGCCTGTCCTATTCATGAGTCGCACCGGACGGGCACGGAGGCCCATCCCACCACTGCACTCGTGCATGATCCAGGCTAGGCGCCAGCGTCAGGGCGCGCCTAACGTTGCGTCTCACTTTTCTGAGATTCTGACACACAAAACGTGTTGTGTATCACAGGTGTTACGCAACACGGTGCTGCAGAGTTCATGTTGGCTGCCACGCACCCAGGTCCGGCAGGCCGTCGGACGCGTCAGGCCGAGGCCACAGGCTCTACATGCTCCATCGCCCGCCTCGATCCGCGCACCCCCGACGAGCTGCTGGACGCGCACGGCGTCGGCCCCGAGAAGCTGCGCCTCTACGGCGAGGACGTCCTCGAAACCCTCCGCGAGCACGCCTCGGGGGCGGAGTAGTCCGCCGAGCACCGCGCCTGCACCACGCGCTCGATCACTCTCGCACCTCGGATGATGATCACCGACCCACGCGTATCGCCTACCGGCCCCGTACCGCCGGCTTCCCGTACTCCTCCGCGGCCTCCGTCAGCGCGGCCAGGTTCTCCAGCGGCGTACCGGGGCACACGTTCGCGCCGTCGCCGAGCATGAACCCGCCGCACGGGGCCATCGCGGCGAGCGCGGCGTGGGCGGCTGCCTTCACCTCCTCGCGGGAGCCGCGCAGCATCAACATCGGGTCGATGTTGCCCCACAGGTACGCCCGGCCGCCCAGCTTCTCCGCGACCACGGCCGGGTCGACCAGGTAGCCGAACACGTTGAAGCTGCTGATGCGCTCGTCGTCGCGCAGCGAGTCCAGCAGGTGGGTGCTGTCGCCGCACATGTGCATGCCGCGCCCGTCCGCCAGCCCCGCGCCGTAGCGGTCGTAGAGCGCGTTGTCGTACGGCACGCAGAACTCGCGGAACATCCTCGCCGACATGATCTGCGCCGAGTCCTCCGCCAGCCCGAAGCCGCCGCGGGGCGTCGGGTCGATCTCGCGGAACCGGTCCTCGGCCCGCATCATGCCCCGCGTGATCGTGTCGAGCAGCTTGTGGCAGGCTTCCGGGTACTCCAGCATCCACCAGTAGAACGGCTCGCCCACCAGATCGACCGCGATCATGTGCGGCCCCTCGCCGCCGATGAACGGAGGCGCGACCTGCACCGTCGCCTCCTGCCCGCCGATGGTCACGCGCGTGTCGCGGGCGAGTTCCTGCATCCGCGCGCGCCACTCCAGGATGCGCCCCCAGAGCCCGCTGTCCGGCTCCGGCATCGGCCAATTTGCGGCCTCCTCCGGCGTCTTGATGGTCGGGATGGCGCGCGGGGTCTCGTCGTCCCCCCACCCGATCTCCGCCCCGAACGCGCTGGCGTTGACCACGTTGTCGAAGTACGGCGCGACCGTCACCACCGGCGCGCCCCAGACATCCTCCGGAATGTGCTCCATCCGGTACTTCGCGAACTGCAGCAGCCAGTGGAACTGCGTCTCCGCGTCGGCGAACAGGTCGCGGTAGCGCACGCCGAAGACCGGCGCGAAGTAGCGCGGCACCACGCAGAACGCCACCGGCACCCGGTCCGCATACTCGTAGGCGGCGCGCGCCTCCATGCGCTTGCGGTTCTGCTCGAAGCGGTCCGGCGAGTAGTCGATGTCGAGGCTGAAGCGCATATCATTCCCCCAGGAATTCCTCTCACGTCTTTGAACAGGATGGGCAGGATGGATAGGATGGGGTCGGCACCAGGCCGAGGTTACTGCCGATCTCATGCACAACCGCAGTGGTGGGGCGGGCGTCCCTGCCCGCCAGGCACCGCGTCCAAATGGACACACCCAGCCCTATCAGTCGGTCATCCTACCCATCCTGCCCATCCTGTTCAGAAGCCGTTCTGTCGCTAGCCTGGATCATGCACGAGTGCAGTGGTGGGATGGGCCTCCGTGCCCGTCCGGTGCGACTCATGAATAGGTCAGGCTAGCGGAGCCACACGATGCAGATCCGCTCGAAGGGTGGCAAGTCGAGCCACAACGCCCGATCGCGGCGGACCGTGTGCGTGTCCGCGGGCGCCAGGTCGACGAGCACCCGCGCCGGGGCCGCCGAGACACGCAGCGACAGCCCGGTCGCGGCCGCTGCGCCCTGGTTCACGAGGAAGATGGCGCGGCGGCCGCGGCCCGCCAGCACCGTCGCTGAGATACGCTCCGAGCCTGAGCCGCGGAGATCGACGTGCGGAGCGATGCCCGCCGCCTCCAGCGCGCCGCGGATCGCGCTCGACGCCTTCTCGCGCACCTGCGCCCGCCGCGGGGAGTCTGTGCCCCAAACGAACATGGGAGGCGTGTCGCCGGCGCTGTTGTCGCGGATCAGGTCGCCGGCATACTCGCGCCCGTAGTCCGGCATCTGGGCTGCCCAGGAGGCCTGTGCGGCAACCGCGTGCCCAGACGGCGTGACCTCCGGCAGCCGCCCGCCCGCGACGAGCGTCCCGCCGGCATCGGCATACGCGGCAAGCGATGCCGCGGCTCGCTCCTGCAGCCACGCGCAGTCGGGCACCAGCACCCAGCGGTACTTGGAGGCGCTCGGCGCGCCGCGGCCTAGGTCGTCCGGCGTCAGCACGTCCACCGGCACGTGCAGGCTCTCCAGCAGCTTGTACCACCCGATCGCGCTGAGGGGGTCGTTCTGCTCCGGCAGCCCCGCCCCTTCCACGGCAGGCACGCGCGGCATCACCAGCGCCGCCTCCGGGACCACGTGCATCCCCTCGACCAGCTTCAGGGCCTGGCGCCCCTCCGCCAGCATGCCGTGCAGCTCGTCCATCGGCCAGTCCGGGTGGAAGTGGAAGTCCTTGGCACCGTTCCAGCAGCAGTAGATGAGCCCAGCGGCTCCGTGCTGCACGGCGGTCAGCGTCGCGCGCCGCATCGCCCTCGGACCGATCGCCACGCCCCGGGCGAAGTCGAGCAGATCGAGCACCATCGGCGGCCGGCCGTACTTGCGCGCGGTGTCGAGCCCCGCCGCGATGCGATAGGCGTCGCCATCGCACGCCACCAACTGCATGCCGAGCGCGTCCAGCGACTTCCCGGCGCGCGCCACCTTGTCGATCGGCGCGGAGGCCCAGCGGACGTAGTCCCACTCGGCGGAGTTGGCGAACGAGAGCGTGAGGAAGCTGACGGTCCGGCGCGTCGGGTCCAGCCGCTTCACCCGCGCCGCCAGATCGCCGATGACCTCCGCCGCCGTGTCGGACCAGAACGCCTCCCAGTCCGCGAGCGCGCCGGGCGTTTGGCGGTTCGCGTGGGCGAAGGGGATGAGGCCGCCGCGCCCCTTCTCGAACAGGCGGCGGTCGTCCAGCTCCGGCGCGCCGATGGCGTTCCAGTCGCCGTAGGCGGAGCCCCACTCCGCGTTGAGCGCGCCCAGCGTGCGGTAGCGGCGATGCAGCCAGTCCCGGAAGCGCGCCACATCGGCCGGGGCGTAGCGCCAGCTCGGCGGGAACCACCACTCGATGCCCGGGAAGTAGTGGCTGATCGTGTGCTGCGGGTCGGCCTGCCGGATGTGTCCGATGCACGCGTGCAGGAAGGCGTTCTGCAGGTCGAGGAACACGCGCGACTGGGCGCGCGGCACTCCGCCTTGCGGGCCCTGCCCCGTCGCGCTGCCGGCCGAGTCGCGGCACAGCTCGCCCGCCGCGCCGGCGCGATCGACCACCCACTTCGGCGAGCAGAACGCGTTGCACTCCAGGATGAGCATCAGCCGGTAGCCGCCCGCGCGCGCTGCCGCAAGCTGCCGGTCGATGCCGCTGAAGTCGAAGCGCCCGGGCTCCGGCTCCAGCGCGCCCCAGTTCGCCCGCGAGGCCATTACGTTGGCGCCCGACCGCGGGATCTCCGGAGTGCCCACGTCGACGAATGGGTAGTGCCAGATGAACCCGACCGGCGCTTCGCTCTGTGGGCGACTGCGGACAGGGGCGCTGTCTGCGTGGGGCGAGCGGGCACGGACAGCGGCTGGCGCCGTGGTCTTGGGGGCGCTTGGGGCCTGTACGGCACAGGCCAGCAGGGCAGCGAGCATCGTGCGGCGGCCTCCAGTGGCGGAATGACCCCTCACTTCCCGCAGCAAGCGGAGTTATCCTCCCGGCGCCGGCGTGGCAGATGAAGAGCGCGGTTGACCAGGCGCCGCCGTTCGCCTACAATGGGCTCACCGCACAGCCGCCCGGGCCGCCCACGCCCACCGCGCCACGGAGGACCGCTTGAGATCGCTCGCTACCGCACTGGCCGGCGTGGCCGTGGCCTGGCCCTTCGTGCTCCCCACGGCGGCTCTGGCCAATCAACCAGCCGCCGCCGCGAACGCCCACTACCGTCTCACTCCCGGCGAGGGCTGCGTACGCGTCGAGTTCGACCCGAGCGGCAAGAGGCGCTACCTCCCGCGCGGAGCGGCGCTGCGTCCGTTCCGCCAGGCTGAGACCGGCCCGGTCGAGGTGGCAGATGGCGCGATCTCGCTGCCCGGCGCGCGCTACTTCCTGCCCAACGTGGCGCGCGGCGGCTACACCGGGCCATTCGACCACGGTGAGGACCTGCCGCCGACCGGCACGCTCGGCCAGAGCTTCACGGTGCCCGCTGACGGCGGCTGGCTGTGCGACGTCTGGGCGCTGCTCACGTGCAGCGGCGTGCCGGACTCCGCGGTGACGATGACGCTCCGCCGAGGCGGCCCCGCCAGCGAGGTCATCGCCACGCGCCGGGTCCAGCCCCTGCCGAACGATACGGAGGTCCACCTCACGCTGCCGCAGCCGGTCGCGCCGGGCACGTTCTACCTGGAGATCGGCGAGAAGCGCGGCGGCGCGTACTGGTGGGGCAACAACACGGACGTGCTGCCCGGCGGATGCGCCTACCTGAACGGCCAGCCGCAGCCTGGCAGGGACTGGCGCCTCGGCTATGCGCTCGCGGATGTGGGCGCCGTCGACTGGCGCATCCGGCCCGACGGGGCGAAGCTGCGCATCGAGGCCACCGTGCGCCAGCAGGCCATCGCGGGCACACGCCCGGCCCTGGCGCTGGAGTTCCCCTGGAAGCGCGACGGCTACGACACGACGGACCCATCCACCACCCCGTTCCGCTGGATCGACACAGACAGCGGCCACTTCCTGCCTGCGTCCGCGTTCAAGCGCCTGGAGTCGGACTGGGCGCTGGAGCCTGCCTGCGCCTCGGCGCACCTGCACGGGACCGGCGGGTACGACCTGCGCATGACCCACGAACGCGGGAACCTGCAGCCGCGCATGGACGCCGATCGCCTCGGCCTGCTCTTGGGCAGCGGCGCGGCCATCGAGATCCTGCAACCGTCCAACGCGCTGCCAGCCTACTTCCCGCGCTTCTTCACGTCGGACCCGGCCGTCGATGCGCCGCTCAACGAGTTCCTGCTCACGTTCCTGACGAGCCACCAGTCGTGCCCGTCCGGCTACGAATGGGACGCGGCCAAACTCGCCTGGGTCGGCGGACCCATCCACGACTCCTTCCAGCGCGTCGTGCTGCACTTCACGCGCCGCATCGATCCCGACGGGTTCGTCTGGAGCCGTGGCGAGTCGCGCGGATGGGACGGCGGCGACTGCGCCACGTTCGACAGCCGCCACTACGACGGCAATGCGCCCTACATCCTGGCGTGCTGGCGCATGTACTGCTGGACCGGCGACCGCGCGTTCCTCGACCAGGCCATCGGCACGGTGCGCAAGGCGACCGGCTACCTGCTGGACGCGCTGCACGGCAAGGACGGCATCCTCACGATCGACAGCCCGCAGCACGCCGGCGTCGACATGGGCGCCACCGTGCCCTGGCCCAGCAGCTACTGGGACTGCATCCCCGCCGGCTACCGCGACGCCTACATCAACGCCTACTTCCTGCCCGCCCTGCAGGCTGCCGCGGAGCTGGAGCGCGCTGCCAAGGCGCCCGACCGCGCCGCCGAGTTGGAGCGCCTCCTGCCGCGCGTTCGCGAGCGCTTCAACCGCGAGTTCTGGGACGCGGCGAAGGGCCGCTACATCGCCTGGATCGACGCGAGGGGCGGGCGCCACGACCCCGGCATGACGTACGTGAACACGATCGCCGCGACTTACGGGCTCGCCGATGCCGCCCAGGTACGCCGCATGTACCGCTGGATGGAGACGGAGCCGACGGCATCCGGCAAGGCGGACACGTTCACGCGCTGGGGCTTCGCGGCGCGCTCGAACACCAGCCACTGCGCCGAGCAGAAGAACCGCCTCGCCTACGACGAGTGGTGCGAAGACGGCGGAGCGATCCTCTGGACGGCGTACTACGAGGTCATGTCGCGCGCCCTCGGCTTGGGAGCTGACAACGCATGGTCGGCGTTCCGGCGGGTTCTGGCGCGCTTCGCGGAGCCAGACCACCTGGTGGGCGGCAACCCGATGCTGCACGGCGCCATCAACAACCACGGCGGCCCGCCCGGCTCGGTGGGCGTCTGGGGCGAGTTCCCCGAGAGCGGCCTGGCCCCGTGTGCGTTCCTCTACGCGTTCGTCGGCGTCCGCGCGGACCTGGCCGGCCTGCACATCCGCCCCAACCTGCCGAAGGGCCTCCGCTTCGCCGGCGTCGACGGCCTCGTCTACCACCGCCGCCGCCTCAAGATCACCTCCTACCGCGACAAGGTCGTGGTCGAATGGCATGGCGGCAAGTTCGCACGCACCATCAAGCCAGGCGGCGAGCTGCTTATCACGGCGGCGATGGCGGGCGCACGATAGGGCGCCGATCCCTCAAACCGCGCCCGGTCGTACGAGTTATCGGCCGTTTATCGGCACTTTGTCGGCAACTCATCGGCAGGAGAAGCGCGTCCGTCTGCGGCTCCGTGATGCCGTTGCCCTGATCCCTGTTCACCGGTGTCCATCGGTGGTCCCAGAACGCCTTTGCCGTCATCCTGCCCATCCTGCCTATCCTGTTCATCGATGTTAGGCAAGCCATTCCCGATACAGCGGAGGGAGCTGGACTGCGCGGGTCGAACTCCCACGCGGAGGAACCACCCATGCGTCTCGCCATCTTGTGCGCCGCCTTCGTTACCTGCCTCGCCATCGCCGCCCATGCCCAGCCTCCGGCCGAGCCCACCGGGCCGATGTGGGACCTGAAGGCGCTCTCGAAGGCGCCGAAGACCTACCCGGCCGAAGGCTTCTCCGAGCCCGGCATGCGCGCGCTCTACTTCGAGGGGCCCGACTACAAGGGCAAGCCGACCCGCGTCTTCGCATGGCTGGGCATCCCGAAGACCGAGCCCGGCAAGAAGCTCCCGGCCATGGTCCTGGTGCACGGCGGCGGCGGCACCGCGTTCGCGTCGTGGGTGCGCCTCTGGAACGAGCGCGGCTACGCGGCCATCGCCATGGACACCTGCGGCTGCATCCCCCAGGGCACTTACGGCAACTGGCAGCGGGGCGAAGCGGGCGGACCTCCCGGCTGGGGTGGGTTCGACCAGATCGACCAGCCGCGCACCGACCAGTGGACCTACCACGCCGTCGCGGACGCCGTCCTCGCCCACTCCCTGCTGCGCGCCCAGCCGGAGGTCGACCCGAAGCGCATCGGCCTCACCGGCATCTCGTGGGGCGGCTACCTCACCTGCATCATCGCCGGCGTGGACTCGCGCTACCGGTTCGCGGCGCCCGTCTACGGCTGCGGCTTCACGAACGAGCACACGTTCGCGGGCAGCGTGACGGGCCTCGGCGAGGAGCGCGCGGACCGCTGGATGCGCTGGTGGGACCCGTCCTCCTACCTCGGCAACGTGCGCATGCCCATGCTGTGGGTGACCGGCAGCAACGACTTCGCCTACACCTTCAACGCGCTCCAGAAGTCCTACCGCCTGCCGAAGACGCCCCGCACCCTCGCCATCCGCCTGCGCATGCCGCACGGCCACGGCCCCGCCGGCGAGGCGCCCAAGGAGATCTGGGTCTACGCGGACAGCTTCCTGAAGGGCGGCGACCGGATGGCGCGCATCACCGGGCAGGGCCGCGAGGGAGGGCGGGTGTGGGCCACGTTCAGCAGCAAACGCCCCATCGTGAAGGCCGAGCTGAACGTGACGAAGGACACCGGCAAGTGGCCCGACCGCCTGTGGGACGCCCTCTCCGCTGCGGTCGCCGCCGGCAAGGTCACGGCCACGCTGCCCGAAGGCGTCCGCGTCTACTACATCAACCTCTTCGATGACCGCGACTGCGTAGTGAGCACGGAGCACGTGGAGGTTGGGGCGTAGGGTGGATGGTGACCTCGGGCGGCCATGGGCAGTGCGAACGCCTCTAGCATCATGGCCGCCCGACGTTGACAGATCACCTCTTCGCGGCGCCCTTCACGACCTCCAGCGGCACCGGCAGCGCGCCCGAGTTGAGCTGCACGGCGATCCGCTTCGCCTCCGCGAGCGTGTACTTCCCCTCGATGATGCCCACGCCCGGAATAGCATCGTTGATCATAGGCGCGGCGATGAGCTTGCGGTCGAGGAAGATCGCCAGGCGCTTGTTGAGGTGGGCTCTGGTCGACTGCTCGAATGCCTTCTTCTTCCCTGCCGTGAACTCAAAGTGGATGATCGCGCCGTACTGCGAGTCGCCGGCCGTGCAGTTCGGCGCTAGATCGGCCCCCGAGAAGGCCGGCGGCTGCGCGAAGAGCTTCGCAAGCACGGACCACGCCAGCGGCCTGCCGTCGGCGCCGGTGATCCGGTAGTACCCGGTCGCGCGGCCGAAGGCGGTTTCCATTTCCTCGCGCCACTGGCCGCCGTCAAGCTGCGGCACGTACCGTAGCTCCAGAACACCGGGTCGCGTGAGCAGTTGGGTCAGCTCCGCGGCAGACTTGCCCTTCGGCACCTGAACCGCGATCGTGCTCGCACGGCTGTCCGCAGTGACCGATGGGTTCGCGATGCCGATGCCCTCCATCCGGCCCTTCAGGACTTCGACGGTCCTGGACAGCGCGCCCGTGCCCCACGCCTTCGATCGCAGCGCCGCGGCGGCCGGGCGCAGGAGCAGCGCATCGGAGGCCGCGGCCTTCGCGGTTCGCGTACCCTCCGGCAACGGCGAGATGCGCCCCTCGACGGTTCGGGCCCGACCGGCCTGTGGCGCGTACGCGAGGACGGCGGTGGACAGCGCAGCCGTGGCTGCAGCGACCATGAACCATATGATCCGCTTCATCTTCGCCTCCGTTGGCGACGCGTGGGCTTGCGTGCGACGAGCCGTGGGATGACGACATCGCGCCCCGATTGCGACTACGTTCGAGCTGGCCGATCGGTTGCAGGCACCATCGGAGGGCCGCCACATCGGCCGCGCGAACGGCCGCCGCGCAGACGACCTGCCGCCGGAGCCAACCTCGCGGGCAGCGTGCGCCGCCCATTGCTACCTCCACCGACGCCAGCCTAGCGTGCTGCTGTGCCCGAGTCGTCCCGGTCACCGTGGGCACGCAGGCGGGCGCGCCGATGGGGCCACCTCCCGAGCTCAGGCGCCCGGCGGCGCGCTATGGTAGAATAGGGTGCGTGGGGACACATCGGACGCCGTGTCCCACCCGGAGGGTACGGCGATGGCGGGACTGCAAGCACTCGAGTCCGTGCAGTTCGTTTCCATACAGAACCGGCGCTTTGCCGTCCTCAGCGCGGATGCCTGGGATGCGCTAGTCGACTGGCTCGAAACACTCGAGGACGCGCAGGTGGCCAAGTCGGCCATCGAGGGGCTCAGGGAAGCAGCAGGCGATCGCGCCCGCGCTGGTCTGCTGCGGTGGGATGCGGTTAGCGACCAGATCGCGTGAGCGCATACACAGTCTACATCACGCCGGAGGCGCTCGCCGAGGCTAGAGAGCCGCCCGGCAACGTACGGCACGAGCCAAGCGAGCCATCACGGACCTCGCTGACGAACCGCGTCCACCGAAGAGCGAGCGCCTCGACCTCGAGAGCGTGGATGACGAGGTACGTCGCCTGAGGCTGGACGCGTGGCGCATCGTCTACACCGTGTCGGACGAGGGCCGCGCGGTGGACGTCGTGGCAGTGCGCCGGCGACCGCCGTACGACTATGCCGACCTGCCCGGCTTGATAGCGGGCGGTACAGAGCAGGCGTAGCCGCCACCTCGTGAGGTCCCCAGGTACGCCGGCGCACATCAGGCTCGCTTTAGCCGCGCTCCTTCAGCTCCTTCACCTTCAGGTTGCGGAACTCGATGCGGAACCCCTCGCCCTCCAGCCCGACCAGGCCCTTCGGCTGGCCGCAGTCCCTCAGCTCGCAGGTCGCGGCACCGTTCACCCACAGCGTCATGACGGCGCCCTTCGCGGTGATCTCCACGGTGTTCCACTCGCCGGCCGGCTTCACGCGCGGTTCCTTCACGTCGCCAGTAAGGCTGAAGAAGCGCTTCTTGCCGTCGGCGCCGGGCGTCTCGCCGAAGAGGTAGCCGCCGCTGGCGTCGCCGATCTGGCACTGGTGCCAGATGGAGCCGTCCGCGTTGTTGCGCGCGTAGATGCCGCTGTTGTAGCCGGACTTGCCTTCGACCTTCGTGTAGCGAAACTCGACGTGGAAGATGGCGTCGCCGAACTCACGGGTGCAGAGGAACATGTCGTGGCCGCCGTCGCCATCGCAGACGAGAAGCTTGCCGCGATCCTCCGTGTGCCACTGCGCCTTGCCGAGCTGCCCACCCGGCGGCACGGTCACGCGCGACCACCCCTTCAGATCCGCGCGCGGCATGATGTTGGTCCAGCCCTTCGGGTTCGTCTCGTACGCGCTCTTGGCGGCGTCCGCAGGCGCTGACTGCGCGATGGCGAGGCCGCCCGGCAGCACAGCAGCAAGACAAGCGATGAGGTAGCTCTTCACGTTCGTGCCCCTTCCTCCGACCGGCCCCATGCGGTTCGAGTCCGGTTGTGCCTGACGTGAGCATACCTCGCGCGGCGCCGCAGTTGGAGCGCCGGCCGGCCCCGCAGCTCGCCAAGCAGGGCGGGCCTCGACGTGCGAGCAGGGCCGCCCTGCCATCGCGGCGGAGCGGCCCTGCTGGTTCCGGGCGAACTGCCCGGCGCGGCTACGCCGGCTTCGTTGCCAGGATGAGCGGCGAGGGCCCCGGTGCGTCCAGGGAGCGAACGTCTGCGAAGCCCGCCTCCCGGAGCCAGCCACCGATCTCGCTGAACGTGAATGTGTCGCCCGCATCTGTGTTGACGAGCATGTTGACGGCGAAGATCAGCGCGTGTGCCGGGCCCCGCCGGTCCTCGTCCGGGAGCATCTCGGCGATGGCGATCGTGCCGCCGGGCGTCAGAGCGGCCCAGACCGTGCGCAGCAGGGCCCGACTCCGCGCCTCTCCTTCACTGTGGAGGATGTGCCCGAGCGTCGCCACGGCGTATCCGGTCCCGAAGTCCGCCGCCAGCAGGTCGCCCTCGACGAACCGGAATCTGTCCGCGACACCCAGGCGTGCGGCCACCTGGCGGGTCACCGGGATCACCTCCGACCAGTCGACGGCCGTGACACTTACCTGCGGGGACGCCTGCGCGAGCGCGATGCCCCACACGCCAGACCCCGCGGCGATGTCCAGCACGGGCACCGCGCGGTCCGCCGCCGCGACGCCGAGGGCTCCGGCCAGCGCCTGAGCCGCACCGTAGCTCATGGGAAAGATGGACTCCACGAACTCGTGGAAGAAGTCGCCGCCTGCCTTCTCCTGGTTCACAGCAGCCGCGGGCTTGCCGGTCGCGACGACATCGGTCAGCCTCATCCAGTTCGGCAGGAGCTGCTCGCTCGTGTGCCGGATGATGCCGCCGAAGTAGGGCTGCCGCGTGCTGACGAGGAAGGCTGCGCTCTCGGGCGTCAGCGAGTAGAGGCCCTCGTCGTCGCGGGAGAGCAAGCCGAGTGATACGAGCGCGTTCAGGACGATGCGGAGGCCGCGCCGGGAGGCGCCGCTCCGATCGGCGATCTGGTCGACGCAGGCCGGGCCGGCGTCGAGGATGTCGAACACTCGATGGCGGATGGCCGCCTCGATCATCAGGGGTGGAGCATAGCCGAAGGCGAACTGCCAGATGCGCTCCGGCGTGACTTGTGGCGAGTTGTGCGGCTGTGACATGGGACGATGGGCTCCTTGGCCGGTGCGCGGCGTCGGGGTCCACCGCACCTGCTAGCCACTCGGGCATACGTGGCTCAGGAGGGCGGCGCTCCTGGAGCATGCTGCGGGAGGCGTCAGGTGAGGGGGTAGAGGTCGCGGTGTGGAGAGGAGGTGCGGGGCGCACGGCGGGACAATGAGGAAGTATGGGCACCAGCGATGGAGATCCAGGCGCAGCCAATCGATGCATCGCGCGAAGTCCGGCGATGCGGATGCCCTCCATCAACGACGGCGCGCCCTGACCCTAGACGTCGCACTCCAAGAGGGGCTCGATCTGGCCCCAGAGCTCCGGTTCGTCAAGCAGCTCACCATAGGCGACGACCCAATGAGCGATCCGCTCGCGGTCCATGCGGGGATACACCGAGGCGATGGTACGGATGTCTTCGAGGTCCTTCGGCCGGTGCGCGATCGCCTTGAGGATGACCAGGTCCTCCGGCGTGGGGAGGCGCAGCGTCAGATCTCCGACCCGGTGTGCGGTCGCGCGCGCGACAACCTCTTCCTCGAAGGGCATGCAACCCAGGGCGAGGTCGACACAGAACCCGGTCACTTCGTGCTCCACAGCGATGAGGCGACCCAGTCTGGCTCCCTGAGCCATGCCTGTGAACCGTTCCCGGAATCCGTGCGACAGAATCGCAGACATCAGCCCGTCGAGCATTGCCGTGTCGAAGAACACCATCGCGTCCACATCGGCCGTGTACCGAGCGACGCTGATGAGAGAGACGGCGATGCCGCCGATGAGGATAGGTTCCAAGCCCACATCGCCAAGCGCACCGATCAGGTCGCGAAGGACAGCGGCGTACGGCTCACCAATCGCCTGCGACATGGCGCTGCCTGATCCTGGCCCAAAGGGCGCTTGCCACTTCATCGTCGTCCCGGCTCGGGATGCGCAGGTCGAGTGCGCGCGCCAATGACATAACGTTGTTGAAGGCTTGAACGCGGTCGTCGAGCGTGGCGGCACGCGCCGCCTCTATGTCGTGTCGGCGCAGGGCGCTATAGCCTGCCCGCTGCTCGCGAAGCACCTGTGCTTGGGTCGGCTTGTCCATTCAGCGCCGCGCCTCGATGAAGTCGGACCCCAGCGTCTCTCGCCACTCCCTGCCGAGCCGCATCGCCTCGTCATAGTGCGGATCGCCGCGAAAGGTACCGCGGATGTTGTCCCACCACGGCGTGGCATCGGCGGCGCCGCCGTTCAACAGCCCATGCACCCGGCTCTCCAGCAAGCGGACACGCTCCTCGAGTGTCGGCATCGTGCATCACCTCCAGGCGTACTGTACCACGGATCGCGAGCTACTCGCCACCGTCGCCTGCCGCCTCCAGCAGCTCGCGGCGCGTGGCCCGGAACGTCGCGATGTCGGTGTCGTACCGGTCGAACGCCAGGATGTGGCGGGCGGCCAGCGACATGGCGTCCGCACCCTTCTCGGCGGCGATGCACAGCAACTCGTGATCTGCCAGGCCGTCCCGCAACGCCTCCCAGCGTATCGAGTCGACCGGCCCATCCTTGCCGGGGTACACGATCCACGCGTCGCCGGCAACCAGCGTCGTCGCGCCCTCGCGGAAGACGGCGTCCTCGTACGGGCTATGCTCCGGCGGCCAGTAGTCGTAGCCCCAGTGCAGGTAGCCGGTCGTCCCGTAGCGGTAGTTCATCCAGTGCATCAGCCGCGTCTTGATGAGCGGCAGCTCCACGAACCGGTTCAGGTACTCCCCTTCCGGGTGGCAGCAGGTGTACATCCACAGCTCCGCCCCCTTCTTCTGCAGCCCCTTGAAGTAGGCGTAGTTCGGGTGCAGGAAGTCGATCTCCGGCACGAACACGTCCAGCGCGTTGTCGAACTTCACCCCACAGCAGGCGTCCATGCGCTTCAGCCCCGGCGTGTACTTCGCCACGACCGCCGAGAGCGCGCAGAACGAGTCGGCGTTGTCGTCGCAGGGCTCGTCGCCCACCTGGTAGAGGAACTTGTCGAACCAGCCCTGCGCCTTGAGGTGCTTCACGAGTTGCGGCAGGTACTGCGACATGAAGTGATGGACCTGTGGGTCATCCGGCGGCAGCACCTTGTCGACGATCTTGCCGCCCTCCTTCACCTTCACGATGGCGCGGTACGGCCCCGTCCAGCCGTCGATGCGCGTGCCGTTGCCTCCGCCGTCGATGCGCCCGATGACTCCCGCCTGGATGAAGATGCGCACCCACTTGTCGAAGTCGCTGAAGTCAACCTTCACGGTGCCTGCGTCGTCGATGTCGAAGCGTGCGAGCTGGTAGGCGGGAATGAGCGCCACCGTCTGCCGGTGCTCGGCCAGGTTGCGCGCCATGCGGCGGAGGTAGGTCCAGAACGCGGGCGTGTTGCCGGGCGGCGTCGGGTAACCCTTCGTCGGCTTGACGAAGAACCAGTTGTCCACCCACAGCCGCCCACGCCCAACGCGAGGTGGGTAGACCTTGACAGCGATGGGGATCGCTGCGTGGACGCGCTTGCCGCCGGCGAGTCCGGATACACGCAGCTCTCCAGTATAGGTCCCAGGCTGCGCGTCGAGGGGGATCGGCACGGTAAGCCAGATGGGCTGCGCCTGCCCGGCCGCCACGTCGACGGTCTTCACGGGCAGCAGCGGATCGGGGAAGTCGGCCGGCGGCACCCGCACCCGGTCCGAGGAGGGTCGTCCCTGCCCAACCGACACCGGCACGTACCCGACGTAGCGGACACGGACGCCGCTCAGCCGGGCATCGCCGCAACTCAGGGCGCCGACCCGGGCACTGAGCCCCTGGACCGCCGCCTCCGAGCGTACGACGACCTGCAGCGTCGCCACCTCGCCGCGCGCCACCTCCGCGAGCGCCTCGGTGTTGGCCACGGGCCGCGCGTCTCGGAACACCTTGACGAGCGGATCGACCGCCCAGATGTCCATGCCCGCCTCCCGAACTGCCCCAGCGTCCGCCCGACCGGTCACGACGGCGCCGGCGGCCACCATCCACAGCACCACCTCGATGCAGCGCATGACCATCGACCTCCTCATCGCGCGGGCACGCCTCGCCACGTCAGCGCCTCGAGGCGCCGTCCTCCCCCCCGGTACTGCCACGGACGGTGATGAAGACCACCGCATGAGCCGGAACTGCCGCCGTCAGCGTGCCCGACACGAGCCGCACTTCGAGCGGCTGCACGGCGTCCTCCTTGCGCGCCAGCAGCGCCTCGCTGTCCATGGACGGCTGCGTGAGGACGATGGCTTCCGCTTGGGTCCCGCCAAAGCCGCGCAGCTTCACGCGAGCCAGCGCAGCTCGATCCCACGAGCCGTTCGCGATCACGAGGTACAGCTCGCGGCCATCCGCGCTTCGGGTAGCCAGAACGGGCGTCACCGGGCCGGGCGGGACCTGCGGCAGCCCGTAGGGCAGAGGACCGGCGGCTGCCTGGTACGGCGCCGTACCCGAGACCGGCAACACCCACTCGCCGACGTGGCGGCCGAAGTAGTAGGTGAGCCAGTAGAGCAGGAACCGCTGGTCGGGCGCCTGCTGGGCCAGGTGCGCGAACCCGGGCTGATCCTTGTTGACCAGCATCTCCCACGAGCTGGCGCCGCGCAGCATCCCCTCACGGGCGTAGTAGATCAGCCGCACCGCGCGGTGGACGAGTCCGACCACATTCCCGTTGCGCATCACGAAGTCGGCATCCTCGCCGTTCGGCCCGCTGCTGATCATCCCCCACTCGGTGTCGAGCTGGACCACGTGCCGCTTGGGGTTGTAGGCCTTGATGAGCGCGTTCACGCGCAGGGCCAGGTCAAGGGTCTGGTAGTTGGCGGTCAGCACCAGATCACCGAAGCTCTCGCGGATCACGTTCGCGCTCGAATAGTAGTGCGCCGCGACGAAGTCGTAGCTCCCGGCGGCCTCGCGCAGCACCTGGTTGCCCCACGGGAGGTGGAACGCCGAGATGTTCGCGCCGATCTGGGCGTCGGGCTGCACCCGCCGAACCGCCTTCGAGACGGCGATGAGGTGGGAGATGTACGCTTCGGGAGTCGGGAAGGCCTGGCCCGTTGCGCTCCACGAGAGCTTCCAGAGGGAGCTGTAGGGCTCGTTGGACACCTCCCAGTAGCGGAAGCGGTAACCCTTCGACTTGCAGTACCGAACGGCCGCGGCCCACTCGTCGGGCGTCAGCGCCTTGTTGGCCAGAAGCTCGTCCAGCTCCAGGACCACGTTCTCCTGCGCCACGCCGATCCGCTTACAGAACTCCGCGATGCGGTCGAGCGCGCCCTCCACGCCGAACGGCTCGACGCCGACGCTGTAGAACCGCGTCATGGGCAGCTTCATGTCGCGCATCGCCGCCTCCAGCCTCGGGTCGAGCGTGTAGCGCCCCGTGCGGTCGTACGGCTGGCCGGTGTAGCCCGCGATGCAGTGGAAGGAGACGCCGCCTGCCATCCGCGTAGCGCGCCGCTCCCGCCGGCCGGCGTCCACCGTGATGTCGAGGGTCTCGCCCGGCGTCAGCCGGTGGTTCAGCGGCTCGTGCGCGATGGTCGCGAGGTTGAGCAGGCGATGCGTCTCAGGCGATGGCGCCTCGAAGACCGCAACGTCGTCGACATACAGCGTGCCCTCCTTCGACCGGTCGCGCACGGCGTCGAAGGTCAGGAGGAGGTACTTGCACTGGTCCGCGAAGAACTCGCGCCCCTCACCGATCGTGAAGGTGAAGCGCTGCCAGTGCGAGTCGACCTTCAGCGCGAACATACCGGGCGAGGGAGCGTCGACGAAGGGGGAGATGCTGGTGTACGCCGTATACCCGAACGAGGCCTCGGCGGGTCCATCCGAGCGCGCCCAGAAGGTCACCGTGTAGCGCATGCCGGGCTTGGGGCGGATGGCATGCGCCGGATCGGTGACGAGGTAGCCCGAGCCGCCTGCCGGGTGGTAGATGCGCAGGCAGGCGCTGCCGCCATGCGGGTTCGTGGCGCAGCGAGCGTAGTTCCGCGGGTCCTTCGAGTTCTCCGGCCCCCACATCGCCCAACCGGGCGCCGCGCCGGTGGCCTGGGCCATCTCCTGGTCGCCATTGTAGATGGCGAGGTCCCGGCCGGGAGGGACTTGGCCCGGACTCGGGCGGGCGCTAAGCAATGCGGTGGCGAGAGGGACCAACTGGATCGCGGCGAGTCCGAGCTGCCGTATATTGACCGTCGACATGTGGGTTGCTCCAGTGCAGTGCGTGCCGTCGGTCCGGCCGGACGTGGCACCTACGCCGTGAACAAGATCGGCCGCAGTGCGTGCCGCATGCGGGCGACGTCCGACGCATTATGAAGTAGCAGTTCGTCGCCCCACGTCCCGTCCTGCCCGCTGCGGCAGTCCTCAGCCAGCAGCACCCCGATCCCCTCCAGCGTGTTGGGCTTGAGGGGGCCGCCTTCCCGCAGGCTACGGCGCAGCCCCTCGACCTCCGTCCACGCCCCCACCACAAAGAGGCGGTCGGCAAGCTCGCGGGGCACCACGGCATCGAACTCCTGGCGGCGATCGGTGCTCCGGTCGAAGTCGACCAGCACGACCAGATGCCGGTCAGGGAATCTGCGGAGATCGGGCACATGCTCGTTCCGCACTGCATCCAGAGCCTTGGACCACCCGCGGGAAGGCGGCAGTATCTGTACGGCCCGACCGAAGTCGACGCTCCGAACGAAGCCGTTTGCCACGTCGCTGTTCGCGGCGTCTTCGGGGAGGATGAACACGTGGGGGCGGTCCCGGTTCACCATCGCTGTGGCTCGCTAGCCGCCTTCATCGCCGCGGCTCAGGAGATCCGCCAGGTCGCCTTTGAGCCCCAGTTCCACCGCGGGCCGCAGACGGGGGGGCTCCAGATGGCTCGCCCGATCGAGCAGCAGGACGTTCTCGTTCGAGAACCTGCGGATGGTCTCGGCGTTGTGGGATGTGGCGATGAACTGGCCACCATCGCGAAGACGCCTGCGGAGCGACATCACCAGGTGGCCGACCTCAGCGATGCCCACGTAGTTGTCGGGCTCGTCCCAGAGGCACACAGGGGGGCTGACGGCTTCGCAGATGGCTGCGACCAAGGCGGCAATCGCCACACACTTCTCGCCGTCGGAGAGATCGCCGTAGGGCACGGTCAGCCGGCCGCCGTTGCCTCCATAGAGGAACTCAAGGCTCCGGGCCTCGGCGCCAACAGCACGGTTCTGCACGGACTGCAGATCGGGTGAGATAGCCTGCAGATAGGCATGAAAAGGAGTGTACGCCGCGGGATATTGCGACGTCACCTCGCGGAACCAGGCGGCGAAGTTCTCGCACGTCCGGTCGGGCGATAGCGTGCCAACCGTCGACTCGCCGCCAATTCGCGATGGCACTGGCTCGAGCACGAGTAGCTCCCGCAGCCATCTGCGGAACTCCGCGAGCGGATGCTCCGGAGAAGGCTCCTGAATAGTCGGCAGGGCCACCTGATGCCAGTCGATCGGGAACGAGGTCTGCTTGCCCAACCCCCTTGTCAACGTGACCTCGGCGAGCGTTCGCCTGTACACTTCGACGCCATCTGCTGTCAGGCTCTCGTCGGCGACGCGGAGTTCCCGAAAGCCCGCAGGCAGCTCAAGGGCGAGCGAGTACACCGCCCTGATGCCGCTCCGCAGGCTCGCATCGACCTCGATGCGCATCAGCCTGTCCGGCTCCTGGCTGGCGCCCAGCGTGGAGAGGTCGCGGACCGGCACCAGGGTACCGACGCGGGTCACACCGAGTCCAATGTCGCGAAGCAAGCTCACCGCACGGAGCACTGTGGTCTTGCCAGTGCCGTTGCGCCCTACCAGCAGAGCATTGGAGCGCTCCGCAAGCGGCATCTCGAAGTTCACCAGGCACCGGTAGTTGTGTACGTATAGGCGGCGTATCATGGGCGCATTATACCTTCCCTATCGGTAGACAGGCGATACAGACGATGCGCGCGCAGCAGGACGTCCCACCCCCCTACTCCCACTCGATCGTCCCCGGCGGCTTGCTCGTCACGTCGTAGGCGACCAGCGCGATGGAGGGGAACGCCAGGATGGCGGCGGCCACCTCGTCCAGCATCTCGCGCGGCAGGCACGCGGGCGCGGCGGTCATGCCCCGCTCGGTGCGGATCGGGCGGATGATGCAGCACTCGGTCCCGCGCCCGTCAACCGCCAGCGGCACGAGCACGACCGGGCACTGCCACACTTCGCGGTACAGGTCGTGCCGGTGCAGGGCCTCCGTGACGATGTGGTCGACCTCGCGCAGCAGGTCCAGCCGGTCGCGCGTCACCGTGGCCGCCAGCACCTCGAAGCGCTCGGGTAGGGGGCCGGCAAGTGACCAGACGCAGCGGTTGATGCCGCGCACCGACTTGAAGAGCGTGCCGGCGGCCTCCTCCAGCGCGTCCCAACTCGCCTCGCCGTGCAGCAGCACGGGGCTCTCGTAGGAGCGCAGGTCGGCCTTCACTCCCACCGACCGCAGCGGCAGCGCCTTCCCGCGCAGTCCGAACGGCTTCAGCAGCGACTCCGCCTCCGCCTCGATCTGCCTCAGCCCCTCCGCGCTCACCGGAGGAATGCCATTCGAGCAGAGCAGGCGCACGCCCAGCCCCGGCCCGGGGAACGGGTGCCGCCAGATCAGGTCGGCGGGCACGCCCAGCTTCTCACCCAGCTCGCGGACCTCCACCTTGTACAGGTCGGCCAGCGGCTCCACCACCTTGCCCGCGGCGATCATCTCCTCGATGATGGGCACGCGGTTGTGGTGGGTCTTGATGGTGTCCGCCCGCTTGGTCCCGCCGGTCTCGATGGTGTCCGGGTAGATGGTCCCCTGGCCCAGCAGGTGATTGCCCATGTGCAGCCGGCGCGCCTCGCGCTCGAACACGTGGATGAACGTGTCGCCGATCGCCTTGCGCTTCTTCTCGGGGTCCACCAGCCCGTCCAGTGCCTCGAGGAAGTCGGCGCTCGCATCGACGAACTGCAGGTGCTCGCCCATGCCGAGGTCGCCCAGCGTCTGCAGCACGTGCGCGCTCTCGTCCTTGCGCATCAGCCCGTTGTCGATGTGCAGCAGGTGCAACTGCTCCGGCGCGAGGGCCTTGCGGAAGAGGCAGGCCGCCACGGTCGAGTCGACGCCGCCGGATGCCAGGAGGAAGACGGAGCGCGAGCCGACCTGCCGTCGCACCTTCTCGATCTGCTCGTCGAGGTAGTGCTCCATCGTCCAGGAGGGCGCGCAGCCGCAGATGTCCAGCACGAAGTTGCCGATCATCTCGTCGCCATGGACGGTGTCGTCGACCTCGGGATGGTACTGGAACCCGTAGCGCCGCAGCTTGTCCGACGCGATCGCGGCGTAGCGGTGCGGCTGGCCGTTCTCGCCGAGGATGGAGTAGCCCAACTCGACGAAGTCCGGCCCGATCGCCACGACGGAGTCGAAGTGGCTCATCCACACCTGCTCGACCGGCGCCATCCCCCTGAAGAGCGCGTGCTCCTGGAGGATGTGCAGGTCGGCGCGGCCCCACTCCTGCGCGCCGTGGCTCACGTCGCCGCCGTAGTGCTTGGCGATCTCCTGGTGGCCGAAGCAGAACCCGAGGATGGGAATGTCGAGATCGAAGATGGCCTTGTTGTAGTCGGAGTCCTCTCCGAACGCCGAGAGCGACGGGCTCCCCGAGAGGATGATGCCCTTGTAGTGCGCGAATGCCCCGATCGGGTCTTCGGGCTGCCTGATCTCCGCCAGCACCTGGTGCCGGCGCACCTTGGTGGCGATGAGGTGGGCATACTGCCCGCCGAAGTCGATAACGGCAATCGCGTCGTGGGTCATCGTTGGCCTCCGAGTCGGTGGTGGGTCTTGCGCTGATGTTGGGCGCGATGGCGGCCGGTTCCTGCTGCCCCCGCCTCCGGTCTTCCGCAGGAACCCGCGCCCCGCCCCGTCGAACCTACCGCCGAGGAGAACCACCCAACATGCACCCGGACCTGGACGCCGAAGCTCTCGACACCCTGCAACGCTTCGCGGAGTCGCGCAAGCAGCTCTCCGCCGACCGCTATCGCCCGCTGTACCACTTCGTCAGCGCGGAGGGGGGCCTCAACGACCCGAACGGGCTCTGCTTCTGGCAGGGCCAGTGGCACCTGTTCTTCCAAGCATTCCCGCCCGCCGATTCGCGCCCGTACTGGGGCCACGCGGTCAGCACCGATCTCATCCACTGGCGCGACCTGCCCTACGCCATCACGCCCGGCCCCGAGCACTCGTGCTGGTCCGGCTCCACGCTCGTCGAGGACGACCGCGTGATCGCGATGTACCACGGGCACCCGATCGGCAACATGGTGGCCGTGGCGAGCGACCCGCTCCTGCTGAAGTGGGAGAAGGTGACCGGTAACACGGTGATACCGAACCCCGGCCCCATCTGGACGCGCACCCAGGGCGGCGAGGAGATGCCGGGAGTCGGCGGCAGCCCGGTTCCGGCAGGCGCCATCAACTTCGTCTACGACCCGTGCATCTGGAAGCAGGGGGACTTCTACTACTCGGTCTCCGGCGGCACGCTGCCGCATGGCCCGAGCGGGAAGCGCATGCGGACCGAGTTCCTCTACCGCTCGCCGGACCTGGCGACGTGGGAGTACCTGCACCCGTTCGTCGAGGCGGACATCTTCGGCAGGCCCGGCGATGACGGTGGCTGCCCCTACTTCTGGCCGATCGGCGACCGCCACATCCTGCTGCACTACAGCCACATGCGCGGCGGCCACTACGTGCTGGGCGACTACGACACGGCCCGCCAGAAGTTCGTGGCGACGAGCGGCGGCGACTTCACGTGCAACACCTCGAACCCCGGCGGCATCCACGCGCCCACGGCCACGCCCGACGGCAAGGGCGGCATCATCGCGATGTTCAACATCTTCGCCGGCAAGCCGACGGAGGGCTGGAACCAGATCGTGACGCTGCCGCGCCGCCTGTCACTCGCCGCGAAGGACGAGCTGCGCATCGAACCGGCCGGCGACCTCGCGTCGCTGCGGAGCGGTCACCGGCGCGTCGAGGCGCTGCCGCTGCCGGCCAATCGCGAGGTGGTGCTGGAGGGCCTGGGCGGCGACACGATTGAGATCGCCGCGGAGATCGACATCGCGGCCTCGCAGACGGTCGAGCTGAACGTGCTGCGCTCGCCGGACAAGGCGGAATACACGCGCATCTCGTTCTACAAGCAGCGGGGCTACGCCGACTGGGACCGCAGCGACGGCTGGACCAGGTACCAGGAAGGCCGCGACAGCCTCCTCGCGATCGACACATCCTACTCGTCGGAGCTAGCCGATGCCGAGTGCCGCGCCCCGGACCTCGCCCCGGTCTACCTGGCCCCGGGCGAGACGCTGAAGCTGCGGGTGTTCGTGGACCGAAGCGTGGTGGAGGTCTTCGCCAACGACCGCCAGTGCGCCGCCGTCCGCGTCTACCCGGGCCGCACGGACAGCACCGGCATCTCGCTGCGAGCGCAGGGCTCCGAGGCGAAGCTGCTCTCGCTCGACGTCTGGCAGATGGCGAGCATCTGGGAGGGGTAGAGAGTCCATGGGTGGCCGGCATCGCGGCGACGGGCGATGGTTCGATCGCGCAGTCGGGGCGGCACGCACCGCGGCCGCTCTGACTGCCGTGCTTCCCGCGTGCGTGGCCGGTGCTCAGACAGACCGGCGCGCCGCCACGAACCCCATCGTCTGGGCCGATGTGCCGGACATGGCCATCATCCGCGTCGGCTCGACCTACTACATGAGCAGCACGACGATGCACCTGAGCCCGGGCCTGCCGATCATGCGGTCGGACGATCTGGTGAACTGGCGGATCGTGGGGTACGCGTACGACACCCTGTCGGACAACGAGGCGCTGACGCTGAGCGGCGGCAGGAACGCGTATGGCGCGGGCTCGTGGGCCAGCAGCCTCCGGTACCGCGACGGCTGGTTCTACGTGTCGACGTTCTCCAGCACTACTGGCAAGACCCACGTCTTCTCGACCAAGGACATCGAGCGCGGACCGTGGCGGCAGGCCTCGTTCAGCCCCGCCCTGCACGACAGCTCCCTGTTCTTCGAGGACGACGGCCGCGTCTACATGGTCCACGGGAGCGGCAGCGTGCGGCTGACGGAGCTAACCGCGGACGCCTCGTCGATCAACGCCGGCGGGGTGGACCAGGTGATCGTGCCGAACGCGAGCCTCGCCGCGGGGCCGAACGTCGGGCTGCCGGCCGAGGGCTCGCAGATCCGCAAGATCGGCGGCAGGTACTACCTGTCCATGATCACCTGGCCGCGCGGGGGCATGCGAACGCAGTTGATCTTCCGGGCGGAGAAGCTCACGGGGCCGTACGAGGGCCGGATCGCGCTGCAGTCCGACGGCGTGGCGCAGGGCGGGCTGATCGACACGCCCGACGGCAAGTGGTACGCACTGCTCTTCCAGGACCACGGCGCCGTCGGGCGTATCCCGTACCTCGTCCCGGTGCGATGGGAGGATGGCTGGCCGGTACTGGGCATCGATGGGAAGGTGCCTGCCGTCCTGTCGGAGCTGCCAGCATCCCGCGGCATCTCCGGCATCGTCGCCTCCGATGAGTTCGCCCGGCGCAAGGGCGAACGCGCCCTCCCGCTCGTGTGGCAGTGGAACCACAACCCGGACAACGCGCTGTGGTCGGTCACGCAGCGGCCGGGCTACCTGCGCCTCACCACCGGCCGCGTCGACCGCGACCTCCTGTCAGCCAGGAACACCCTGACGCAGCGCACGTTCGGCCCGAGGTGCTCGGGTTCGGTCGCCATCGACACGAGCCGAATGAGGGACGGCGACTGCGCGGGCCTGGGCCTCCTGCAGCAGAAGTACGGCTACGTCGGAGTCAAGGTGACGGGCAGCGAGAGGTCGGTGGTCATGGTCAGCGCGGAGGCCGGCGCCGCTCAGGAGGTCGAGAGCGTGCCGCCGCACCAGCCCACCGTGCACCTGAGGGCCGACTGCGACTTCGAGGGGCGCGCCGACAAGGCCCGGTTCTCCTACAGCCTCGACGGCCGCACCTGGACGCCGATCGGGAAGCCGCTGCAGATCGTCTACACGCTGCCGCACTTCATGGGCTACCGGTTCGCGCTGTTCAACCTCGCGACCAAGGCGCCGGGCGGCTCGGCCGACTTCGACTACTTCCGCGTGACCGGCGACGCTTCGCCGGCTAGGTAGAAGCGACCGGGCCGAATGGGCCCCGATCGCCCGGCCGCAGCCTGTAGCTCGTGCTCCGCCCGCCCGCCTCGCTTTCGGTCAGCACGCCCTTGCCGATCAAATCATGGATATCGCGCAGGGCGGTGTCGTGCGAGCACTTGGCCATCGTCGCCCACCTCCTCGTGGTGAGGTTGCCCTCCAAACCGTCGAGGACCTTGCCGAGCACAAGCCGCTGGCGTTCGTTCACGGTCCCGTCAGGGATGCTGTCCCAGAACCGCGTCTTGGCGAGAACGGCGTCCAGAGTGCCCTCGGCGCCCTGTATGGCGCGATCGAGGCATCCCAGGAACCAGTGCATCCACTCCGTGATGTCCAGATCGCCCTTCTGCGTCCCCTCCAGGATGTCGTAGTAGGCCTTGCGCTCCTTGCGTATCTGTGCCGACATGCTGTAGAACCGCTGGCATGACCTCTCGGCGCGCGCCAGGCACATGTCCGCGATGGCACGAGCGATCCGGCCGTTTCCATCGTCGAACGGGTGGATCGTGACGAACCACAGATGGACCAGAGCGGCCTTGAGAACGGGATCGAGCCTATCGGGCCCGTTGAACCACGCGAGGAATGCCGCCATCTCCCGTTCGATGCGCGCTGCGCCGGGAGCCTGGTAGTGGACGCGCTCGCGCCCCATCGCTCCCGACACCGCCTGCATCGGCCCCAGAGAGTCGTCCCGCCAGGCGCCCACCGTGATGCGCTGGAACCACCCTCGGCCTGACAGAAACATGACCGTGTGCCAACCGAACAGCCGCTCGGCCGACAGCGGCTCGGAGTAGTGCTGGGTGGCGTCGAGCATCATCTCCACCAAGCCCTCTGTGCGCCGATCCGCCGGCGTCAGGGCGCCTGCATCGATCCCGAGGCGGCGCGCGACCGAGGAGCGCACCTGCTCCCAGTCGAGCCTCTCGCCCTCGATCTCGCTCGACTTGTGCACCTCCTCGGTCATCGCGTCGAGCACCGCGTCCTGGGCCCTGCGGAAGCCGAGAGCCTGCATGCGCCCCGCAAGAAGGCCCTGGCGATGCCGCGCAGCCGCGAGCGGTTCCGCAAGCTGATCGAGGCGCCAGCGGAACTCTGGCCAGTCTGGGCGCTCGTGGATGTAGGTCGGCACGGTGGAGCCCTCCATGCGTCGATTATACCGCCTAATCTACGCATCCATGCGTAGATTGTGGGCCGTATTCGACGCACGTGCCTGCCGCTATCCCAGCATCGCCAACACCCTCTCCTCCGCTGCGCAGAGCTCCAGCAGCACGTCGCAGTAGGGACGCAGCGCCGCCTTGTCGGAGAAGAGGTCGCCCGCGGAGAAGTCCTGCGGGATGATCTCGCCCAGCTTCGCCGAGAGGGCCGCGATCTGCGCGTAGAGATCGGCCAGGTCGTCGCGGCCGTGGTAGCGCAGGAACGGGACCGCGTACCGGCGGTCGAGGTACTGCTTGTAGTTGCACATCACGTTCAGGTAGGGCTCGAAGTTGTCGTCCCACGTGTAAGTCTGCAGCGCGTTCGCGAAGGCCCGGTGCGCGGCGAGGCCGTTGTGCTGCCCCGGCGCCAGGTTCTCCTCGCCGATCAGGCGCGCGACCAGCTTCAGCGTCTCGGCCAACACGGTGGCCTCATTGGGCTTCTCGCACTGCCCCTCGATGACGAGGATGCGCCCGAGGCTGCCCTTCGCGAAGAACCCATCGTGCCAGCCCGTCTTGCGGAAGTAGCCGGTATCGTCTGGCGCCTCCTTGTGTTCGTCCTCGATACTCATGAACGGGTTGTAGCCCAGCAGCACCTGCCCGTCGTTGTCGTAGCCGGAGATGACGCAGGCGTCCGCGCAGTTGATGACGCCCTCCAGCGTGATGACCGGGCAGCCGCGGTCGATGCTCTCCATGATGAGCCGGCTGTCCGCCTCGTAGTCGCCGCGCACGTGGTGCGACATCCGGTACCCGAGCATGCGGAAGGTGTGCTCGATGATCGGCGGCGTGTGGACGGCGTGGTAGTTGCCGTGGTTCCACGGCTCGGCCGACGGCATCGAGAACGAGGTGCGGAACGCGCTGCCCGAGACCGCGCAGACCGTGTCGTAGTCCAGCTTCTCGCCGAGGGCGTTCAGCGCGGACACGACGCTGTTCACGAACTCATTCTGCCGCTGCGTGTCGGACCAGTCGACCCTCTGCAGGCCGGGGATAAGGTTGCGCTTCATGGCAAAGCCTCCTGACACATGGATGTCGACGGTGATGGGGCCGAACCGGAGGTAGCTCGACGGCGACTCGGCCAGCCGCGAGGGCGGGCACCCGAAGAGGCGCTTGAACGCCTTGGTGAAAGCCTCGACGGTCTCGTAGCCGCACTCCAGCGCCAGATCGGTAACCGAGCCCCGCCCCTCGGCGAGCCAGTCTGCCGCCCACGAGAGGCGCCGGAAGCGGATGTACTCGCCGAGCGTGTACCCGGTGATGGCGGCGAACATGCCGGTGAACGAGGAGGGCGCGTAGTGGATGGCCCGGCCGACAGCCTCCGGCGAGAGGTCGTCGAACAGGTGCGCCTCGATGTAGTCGATCGCCTCGCGGATCTTGTCGGCCCAGTACACGCCAGTCACCTCCCCGGTACGCTCCCAAGATAGCATATCCCGCCCGTGGCCCGCCTGTCCGCGCCGGCGCGAGTTCGGACAGGCGCCGAAGCGGAACCTGGCGGCGCCTCGTACTTCCCACCAGAACCAACTCCGAGGAGACACGCGTATGGCACTGATCGAGCGTTACCGCCTGTGGTACGAGCACGAGCGCGACTGTAACGCGAAGACGCTGGCGATGCTAGAGAGTGTGCCGCCCACGCAGCGCGAGGACCCACGCTTCGCCCGCGCCGTGTGCCTGGCCGCGCACCTGGCCGCCTGCCGCTGGAACTGGCTGCTGTTCCTGCGCGGCGAGGAGGGGCCGCTCGATCCGTGGTGGCAGGAGGACGCCACCATCGACGGGCTGCGCTCGCGGCATGCAGAGGTCGAGGCGGCGTGGTCGGAGTACCTGGCGGGCCTGACGGACGAGACGCTGGTGGCGGACTTCGAGTTCGCGGAATGCGGGCAGCGGTTCCGGTGGAACGTGGAAGGGCAGATCCACCAGCTCGCCGGCCACGCGGACTACCACCGAGGTCAGATCGCCCTGCTCGTTGACATGCTCGGCGGAGAGGCGGTCGAGACCGACTACGTGTACTGGGCCATCGACCGCGAGCCTCGGTATGGCGAGGTGGGTGAAGGGTGATAGCTCGGCGGCCGCATGCTACAATAGCTCTCAGAGCCAGTTCGGCCCCCAAGGAGGCACCCATCGATGCGTGCATTGCTCCCTGCTGCTGTTCTGTTGGCCCTGACTGCTGCCGGACGCGCCGGATGCCAGGGCGCCGCCCCACCGTCCACCTACGACGGCTGGTTCCAGGCCGCGGAGGCGGCGAAGGGCCGCGGCGACATGGCGGCGATGGAGGACGGGCTTCGGCACGCCCTGGAGTTGGGCGACGGCACCGAGTACGCGTGGCGCAGCCTGGCGTGGGCGCAGATGCGGCAGGGCAAGTGGAAGGAATCGCTCGCGTCGGCGCGGGAGAACGTGCGGCGCAACGGGGCCACGAGCTGGAGCCTGGAGCAGCTCTACGAATCGGCGATGGCGGCGGGCGACGTGGCGCTGGCCAAGCGCGCGCTCGACGACGAAGAGCAGCTCCCCGCCGGCCGCCGCAACCGCGACCTGACCGCCGAGCGCAAGAGCCTGCGCGCGTGGACCAAGCCGACTGCCTACGACCTGACGTGGCAGATCAAGGTGAAGGACTACCAGCTTCAGAAGGGCGAACTGGTCATCAACACGCCATTCCGCAACCACGCGTGGCAGACCGCGCAGGTGTGGGTGGAGGGCGCGCGCAAGTTCCGCATCGAGCAGGTGGGCGGGCGCGACGTGACGTTCATCGACCCCGGCAATTCTGGGACAGTGTTGCTCCGCGCCAAGATGACGCACAAGCCGCAGGTGCGCGGACCGGAGTTCGCCGCGCGCACCTCCACCGCCCCCATCCCTGCCGGGATGTCGTGTCTGCTCGGCCCCTTCAAGAACCGCGTGAACTACGACCCCGCCGACCCCGCCCTCGCGCCGGTGGTTGCGCCGCTGCGCAAGGGCACGCCCGGTGAGCGGGTGCAAGCCGTGCTCGACTGGCTGGCCGCCAACATGAAGTACGTCGACGGCTTCCCGGACGACATCCCGACCATGCTGAAGACCGGCAAGGGAGTGTGCCACCACCAGAGCAACCTGATGGTCGCCATGTGCCGCGCGCTGGGGGTGCCGGCCATGGTGGCGCACGGGGTGCGGATCGCCGAGGGCGACGGCGAGATGAAGAACGCCGAGGGGTCGCACGGCTGGGTCGAGGTGTACCTGAACGGCGGGTGGGTCGGCGTAGAGCCGCTCAACCCGAACTCGCTGCGGATGTTCAACAGCGGGTACCTGATCGTGGACGCGACCGGCCGCGGCCCCTCGAACGACCACTTCCTGATGTACACGGGCGACGGCCGGCACATCGAGGGCATCCAGGGCCTACCGGTCTCCGGGCCGTACCACCTGGCCGACTGAACCCGGATCGTGCATGGGTGCCGTGGTGGGACGGGCGTCCCTGCCCGTCCAGTACGACCCTCCAATGGGGCCGGCGCGTGCTGCCGCTACTCGCTGTTCGTCGGCCCCATGTCCCACGCGTCGACTGTGCGAAGCCGCGCGCCGCCGCCCTCCGCGAAGAACGCCACGCCGAGGCTGTCGGGCCGCACGGGGTAGATGCGCTGCGTGATGCACTGGCGGCCGTTCGCGTACACCTCCAGCACGGAGCGGTCCACGTACACCCTCAGCTTCAGCAGCTCGCGGGGCGCCAGCTTGAGCGGCGCCACCTGGGCGCCTGGGTATCGCCGGTCCTCCGGCAGCCGCGCCAGGACGCCCTCGAAGCGATAGGCCGGGTACTTCACGCGCGGGTCGCTGCCTGACTTCGCGAACACCACGGCGAGCGTGCCGGCGGCGCGGTCGTACACCACCTCCGTCCGCTCCTCCCCGCCTGGCGAGCGGCGCACCACCACCCCGCATCGCAGCGCGCTACCTGGGTCGATGGTCAGGTCCAGCTCCAGGCCGTCGCCGCGAACGCCTTCAAGCAGGACCTCTCCAGCATCGGCCCGCACGTCGTTCATGCGCCGGTGGTTGTACCGCAGCGCATTCAGCTCGGGCGCCGGCTCGATCCGCAGGTCGCCGCCCTTCGAGAGCGAGAGGATCCTCGGCAGCGTCATCACGCCGGACCACCCGGACTCGCGCTCCCAATCGACGCCCCGGTGCTCGCCGATCCAGTCGAAGTACACGCGGCGTCCCTTCGCGTCCAGCAGCGTCCTCGCGCCGGCGAGCAGGCCGCCCTGCCAGTTCATCCGCCCGTGGACCTCCGGCACAAAGCGCTCCCCCTCCAGCCGGCCGAGGTAGTACTGCGTTCCCGCAAGGTGGCTGGCGAAGAGGAGCATGTGCTTGCTGCCGAGCGGGAAGAAGTCGGGAACCGCGCAGTCCTCGTCGTCCTCCGTCGCACGGGGGTTGGCCCGGTAGAATGGGGCGACGTACGACCAGTGCACCAGGTCGTCGGAGCGGAACAGGTAGAGCGTGTCGCCCAGCTCCGCCGGCCCCAGCACGCGGCCCAGCGGGTCGCGGTACTCCTTGCTCCAGTTGAAGCCGAACTGCGGCGTGGCGAACGGAGTGTTGGCCTCTACCGCGTAGTAGTGGCCGTCCTGCCACCACGCGCACGGATCGAATACGCTGTACGCGCCGAAGCCCGGCTCCCCAGCGCGCGGCACCCGGATGACGGGGTTGCCGGGGTCCTTGGTCCAGTGGATGAGCAGGTCGTCCGTGCTCGTTGCGAGGCAGGTGCCGTCCGGCACGCCGTGGTAGATGAACGTGGGCACCCCTTCGCGGCTGACGAACGCGCCGCCGCTGAAGCACCCGTCGCGATCCGGCCCGCCGGGCGTGGGCGTCAGGGCGATGGGGTGGTGGACCCAGTGGACCAGGTCGACGCTGGACGCGTGGCCCCACTGCATCCACTTCCAGTAGCCGCCCTCCGGGTTGCACTGATAGAAGACGTGGTAGCGCCCCTTCCAGTAGATCGCCCCGTTGATGTCGTTCATCCAGCCGGCGGGCGGCAGGAAGTGGTACCTGGGCCGGTGCGGGTCGCTGCGCAGCTTCGCCTTCAGCTCCCAGCTTGCCGCGATCAACTGCTCGGTCCGCGCCGCACCGTCCTGCGCCCCCGCGCTCGCCGCCGCCATCGCCCCCACCACCACGGCGGCCAGCAGCACCGCGTTCGTCAGCATAATGGCCACTCCCCTCGTGTCTGCAGACGGCCGGCCAATCCAACATGGAGGGTGGCGCTCCGTCGGCACCGCGCCCTGCACAACGCCGTGGTGGGGCGGGCGTCCCTGCCCGCCCAGCGCAACGCCGCGGCCGCTGCGGCCTCTGGCGTCCTACCGATCCACCATCGACATGGTGACCGGGTTGTAGCGGGGGCCGGAGACCTTGCCCGGCGCGAGCGCGTCGTCGAGCAGGGCCATCTGCGCCGCGTCGAGCGCCACCGAGACCGCCGCGGCGTTCTCCTCCAGGTACTTCACGCGCTTGGTGCCCGGGATCGGCACGATGTCCGGCCCCTTCGCCAGCAGCCAGGCGATCGCGACCTGCCCCGGCTTCACGCCCAGCGCCGCGGCCACCTCGCGCACGACGTCCGCCGCCCGCATGTTCGCGTCGAAGTTCGCGCCCTGGTAGCGCGGATCGCCGCGGCGGAAGTCGCCCTCCGGGTACTCCTCGGCGCGCTTCACCTGGCCTGTCAGGAAGCCCCGCCCCAACGGCGAGAACGGCACCAGGCCGATGCCCAGCTCCCGCAGCACCGGGATGATCTCCGCCTCCAGGTTCCGCTCCCACAGCGAGTACTCGCTCTGCAGCGCGGTGACCGGGTGAACGGCATGGGCGCGCCGGATGTTGGCGATGCCCGCCTCCGAGAGGCCGAAGTAGCGCACCTTGCCCGCCGCGACCAGTTCAGCCACCGTGCCGGCCACATCCTCCATCGGCACGTTGGGGTCGACGCGGTGCTGGTAGAGCAGGTCGATGCGGTCCGTCTGCAGCCGCCGCAGCGACGCCTCGACCACCTCGCGGATGTGCTCGGGCCGGCTGTCGCGATCGGTGCCGGCCATCTTGCCATCCACGATGCGGAAGCCGAACTTGGTGGCCAGCACGACCTCGTCGCGCCGCCCCTTCAGCGCCCGCCCGAGCAGCTCCTCATTGATGAACGGTCCATACACCTCCGCCGTGTCGAGGAACGTACACCCCAACTCGATGGCCCGGTTGATGGTCGCGATCGACTCGGTCTCGTCCGCCGGCCCATAACTCTGGCTCATTCCCATGCAGCCCAGGCCGACGGCCGACACCTCCAGCCCCTGGCTCCCGAGCCTGCGTTTCGGTAAGCTCACAACCATCCTCCTCTAGCCCATCATCGGCGCGGACCGAACGCCCGGTCGGCACGGAGGCCGACCCTCCAGGGCCAGGCGATGCCACGGAACGAGGACGACGGCCGCCCGACCTGGACCGCCGCCGCCCTCGGCGGCACCCGCACCACCTGCGGCCACGCACCCGTCCGCGAGGACGGCCGGCGGCACGCCACGATGCCGGTGGTTTCACACCACCGGTGCGCCCGGTCGGCACGAAGGCCGACCCTCCAGGGCCACCCGAGCAGCCCGACCTGGACCGCCGCCGCCCTCGGCGGCACCCGCACCAACCCCTCGCCCCGCACCCGTCCGCGAGGACGGCCGGCGGAACGCCCAGTTCCTGGAGGGTGGCGCTCCGTCGCCACCGCGTTCGGCACCGGTGCACTCGGTCGGCACGGAGGCCGACCCTCCAGGGCCAGGCGATGCCACGGAACGAGGACGACGGCCGCCCGACCTGGACCGCCGCCGCCCTCGGCGGCACCCGCACCACCTGCGGCCACGCACCCGTCCGCGAGGACGGCCGGCGGCACGCCACGATGCCGGTGGTTTCACACCACCGGTGCGCCCGGTCGGCACGAAGGCCGACCCTCCAGGGCCACCCGAGCAGCCCGACCTGGACCGCCGCCGCCCTCGGCGGCACCCGCACCAACCCCTCGCCCCGCACCCGTCCGCGAGGACGGCCGGCGGAACGCCACGCTGCCGGTGGTTTCACACCACCGGACCTACCCTACTCCGACTTGAGCGACGCCATGTCGATCGAGAACCGGTACTTCACGTCCGACTTCAGCATCCGCTCGTAGGCCTCGTTGATCTTCTGGATCGGGATCACCTCGACGTCGGCGGTGATGTTGTGCGCGCCGCAGAAGTCCAGCATCTCCTGCGTCTCCGCGATGCCGCCGATGAGCGAGCCGGATACGCTGCGCCGCCCGAAGAGGAGCGCCGGGCCATAGAGGTCGAAGGTCTTCTCCGGCGCGCCCACCAGCGTCAGGTTGCCGTCGACGCCGAGCAGGTTCACGTACGCGTTCAGATCGTGCGGCGCCGCGACCGTGTCCAGGATGAAGTCGAAGCTGCCGGCGTGCTTCGCCATCTCGTCGGCGTTGCGGGAGATGACCACCTCGTCCGCGCCGAGCCGCTTGGCGTCCTCGACCTTGCTCGGCGAGGTGGTGAAGACGACCACGTGCGCGCCGAACGCGTCGCCGAACTTGACGCCCATGTGTCCCAGCCCGCCGATGCCGACCACGCCGACCTTCTTGCCCGGCCCCACGTTCCAGTGGCGCATCGGCGAGTAGGTGGTGATGCCGGCGCAGAGCAGCGGGGCGACCCCGGCCAGGTCCAGGTTGCCGGGGACCGTCAACACAAACGCCTCGTCCACCACGATGCTGTCGGAGTAGCCGCCGTACGTCACGCCGCCGAGGTGCTTGTCCGGCGAGTTGTACGTCATCACCATGTTGGGGCAGAACTGCTCCAGCCCGGCCTTGCAGTTCGGGCACGTATGGTCCGAGTCGACCAGGCAGCCGACGCCCACGACGTCACCCGGCTTCACCTTGGCGACGCCCGACCCGACCTGCGTGACGCGGCCGACGATCTCATGGCCGGGAACGCACGGGTAGGTGGTCGGCGCGAAGCTGCTCCACTCGTTGCGAGCCTGGTGCAGGTCGGAGTGGCAGATGCCGCAGAACAGGATCTCGATCTGCACGTCGCGATCGGTCGTCTCGCGGCGCGCGATCGTGGTCGAGGCCAACGGCGACGTGGCGCTTGCGGCTGCATAGGCCTTGGCGTTGTACATGTCGATGAAGCTCCTTTATGCTTGTTGCGTTTCCGGAATGTACGGGCGATGGCGAAGGCGCTACGCCGACGGCGCCAGCAGGGCATGCACCTTTGGCATCCACTCGCTGATCGGGATCTTCTGCGGGCACTTCGGCGCGCACTCGTCGCAGGCGATGCAGGCCGACGCCCGCTCCGTCTCGCCGTAGAACGCAGAATACCGCAGGCGCGAGATCGCCAGGTCGTCATACAGGTGCGCGTGGTTGTAGAACCCGAAGTTGCCCGGGATGTTGACGCCTGTCGGGCAGGGCATGCAGTACTCGCAGCTCGTACACGGGATGACAGTCCTGGCCCTGTAGCGCTCGCGAGCTGCCGCGATGACCGCCTGCTCCGCCGCCCCGAAGGCGCCAGGTCGAGCACGCTCGGCTACCTGCAGGTTCTCCTCGACCTGCTCCATCGTGCTCATGCCGCTGAGCACCACGGACACCTGTGGGTGGTCCCACACCCAGCCCAGCGCCCACTCCGCCGGCGAGCGCTGCGCGTCGAAGCGCTCCATCTCCGCCAGCACATCCGCGGGAGGAGTGGCGAGGCGTCCGCCCAGCAGCGGCTCCATCGCGACAACGCCGAGCCCCTTGCGCGCGGCCAGGTCGAGCCCCTTCGTGCCCGCCTGATTCTCGATGTCCATGTAGTTGTACTGGATCTGGCAGAACGACCAGTCGTGCGCGGACACGATCTCCTCGAATGCGGAGTAGCCGTCGTGGAACGAGAAGCCGACGTGGCCGACCCGCCCATCGCGCCGGGCCTTGTCCGCCTGGGCCAGAAGATCGTGCGGCAGCACGGTGTCGGTCCAGCGAGCCCGGTTCAGAGCATGGAGGAGGTAGAAGTCGATATGGTCCGTGCCAAGCCTCTTGAGCTGCTCCGCGAGGAGCCGGTCGAAGTCGGCCGGGTCTTGGACGAGCCAGACGGGAAGCTTGGTGGCAACCCGCACCCGCTCGCGGTACCCGTCGCGAAGCGCCGCCCCAACCACGCGCTCGCTGGCGCCGCCATGGTACGGGTAGGCGGTGTCCAGGTAGTTCACCCCGCCGTCGATCGCTCGGCGGATCATCCGGACCGCCTCGGCCTCGTCGATGTTCGGGCTCATCGGCCGCCCGTCGGTGGTCGGCAGGCGCATGCACCCGAATCCCAGCGCCGATGCCTGCCAGTCCAGCTTCCCGAAGTTGCGATACTGCATGTCTCTCCTAGCCTCCGAATGCCTGCGCGCGCCCATCCGGCGGGCGCCTGGCGCGGCCAATGTGTGAGCCTTACCGGACGGGCCCGGGGGCCCATCCCACCACGGCTGCCCTGCCTAGTCTCCTACCTTGATGCCGAGCATCTGCTCGTTGCGCGCGTCGGGGTCCGGGCCGCCGCGCACGCCGGTGTCGAGCGCATCGATAGCCGCCACTTCGTCGGGCGTCAGGCTGAAGCCGAACACGTCGATGTTCTCCGCGATCCGCTCCGGCCGCACCGACTTCGGGATGGCCGAGACGCCGTGCTCGATGTGCCAGCGGAGCACGATCTGCGCGGGCGTCTTCCCGTACTTCGCCGCGATGGCGCCGATCAGAGGGCTGGCGAGCGGGTCGCGGCCTACCGCCGGCCGCCGCCGGTCGATACCGCCGATCGGCGACCATGCCTGCGTGACGATGCCGAGGTGGGCGTCCGCTTCGCGCAGCTCCCGCTGAAAGAGGAACGGGTGCATCTCCACCTGGTTCACCGCCGGCACAACCTCGGCGCACGCCAGGAGCCGCGTCAGGTGCGCCGGGGTGAAGTTGCTCACGCCGATGGCCCGCACCCGCCCCTCCGCCAGCAGCCCCTCGGCAGCGCGGTACGAGGCCACCGTCGCGTCGAAGTCCCAGGGCACCGGCCAATGCAGCAGGTAGAGGTCCACGTAGTCGAGGCCCAGACGGCGCAGGCTGGCATCGAAGGCGCGCCGCGCTGCGTCGCACCCGTAGTCGCTCACCCAGAGCTTCGTCGAGACGAACAGCTCCGCGCGCTCGAGCCCGCTGCCCCGGATGCCCTCGCCAACCTGCCGCTCGTTCCGGTACACCGCGGCCGTGTCGATGAGCCGGTACCCGGCGGCAAGGGCGCACTCCACGGCGGGTGCCGTGTGCTCCTCGGAGCGGAAGACGCCTAGCCCAAGCGCGGGCATCTCGACGCCGTTGTTCAAGGTAGTTGTGGTGCTCTTGCCAGTCACGTGTTCTGTCTTCCGTTCCGGCGCGCCGAACGGGCACCCGCGCGGCACTGGTATGCTGAGAGCAAGCTACCCGGTCGAGGCGGGAGCATGCAAGCGGCGGAGGGCGCCCCGGCGGTCAAAGGCGCCGCAGCAGGCCCAGGAGGGCCCTCAATGGACATCCGCAGGACCGGCAGACGCGTCGCGTTGGTGGCCGGGATCGGCTTGGCGGCACTCTTTGCAGGTGCGACATGCCGTGCCCAGACGCCCGACATCGTGCTCGCCGACTTCGAGGGCGCGGGCTACGGGGCGTGGCAGACAGCCGGCACGGCGTTCGGGAGCGGCCCGGCATGCGGCGCCATCGACGGGCAGCGCCCCGTGGACGGGTTCCTCGGCAAGGGCTGCGCGAACTCGTTCCACGGCGCCGACGCTCCCACCGGCACGCTCACCTCGCCGCCGTTCCGCATCGAGCGCAGGTTCGTCGCGTTCCTCATCGGCGGCGGCGCCTACTCGGGTAAGACCTGCGCCAGCCTGCTGGTCGACGGCAAGGCGGCGCGCACCGCCACGGGCGACGGCACGGAGACGCTGCGCCTCGCGGCATGGAACGTTGCGGACCTGGCCGGCCAGGTGGCGCGGTTCCAGGTCGTCGACGGCGCGACCGGCAGCATGGGCCATGTCATGGTCGACCAGGTGATCGAGACGGATCGCGCGGGCCTGCCAATCGCCAACGTGCTGCGCGAACTCGTCGCGACGCGCCGCTACCTCAACATCCCGATGGCGAGCCACGGCGAGAACCGGGCGCTCACGCTGATGGTGGACGGACGGCCCGTCTCGGCGTTCAGCCAATTCACCGCGCCGCTCGCCGACGGGAAGCCGGACTGGTGGGCCTCTTACGACATCAGCCGGTGGAAGGGGCGGAAGCTCGGCCTGCTCGCCAGCCGCTTGCCCGACGGCTCCGGCGCGCTGGAGCGGATCGAGCAGGCAGACGCGCCCAAGGGCGCACGAGACGCCTACCAGCACCCGCTGCGCCCGCAGCTCCACTTCTCGCCTCTGCGCGGCGGGTGCGGCGACGCCAACGGCCTCGTCTACTACCGCGGCGAGTACCACCTGTTCTTCCAGCACAACCCGTTCGGCCAGGACGGCGGCTACAACTCGCACTGGGGCCACGCCATCAGCAAGGACCTCGTGCACTGGCGCCAGATGCCCGACGCCATCTACCCGAGCGACCTGGGCCTGGCCTACTCCGGCTCGGCGGTGGTCGACGAGGGCAACACCTCCGGCCTGGCGACAGGCAAGGAGAAGCCGATCGTCCTCTGCCACGCCAGCGCGGGCCACACGTTCAGCCAGTCGATCGCGTATAGCAACGACCGCGGCCGCACGTTCACCCCCTACGCGGGCAACCCCGTGCTCCCGTTCGTCGAGGGCGGCAACCGGGACCCGCGGGTGCTCTGGTACGCGCCGGAGAGGAAGTGGGTGATGGTCGTCGCGTTCGGCAACTGCTCCCGCAACATGGGCGGCGCGCCGAGCACGAATCCGAACTACGGCCTCCTCTCGTCGAAGGACCTGAAGCGCTGGCAGCGGATGAGTTCGGTCTACATCGACGACACGGCCGACTGCCCGGAGTTCTTCGAGATCGCGGTCGACGGTGATCCGAAGCACACGAAGTGGGTCATCTACAGCGGGGACGCCTACTACCTGGTCGGCTCGTTCGACGGCACGACCTTCCGCGCGGAGGGCAGCCAGCAGAAGCTGAACCTGGGCAACGCCTTCTACGCCTCGCAGACCTTCAGCGGCATCCCCGCGCGCGACGGCCGCCGCATCCTCATGGCGCACACAACGGGCGGGGGCGACTACGCGGGCTTCTGGGGCGGCATCGGCCTGCCCGCCGAGCTGACGCTGCGCGACACGGACGAAGGGCTGCGGCTGTTTGCGACTCCGGCCCGGGAGCTGAAGAAGCTGCGCCGCCGAACCGTCGCCATCGCGCCCCAGCCCATCGCGCCGGGCAGCCCGGTCGCGGCGGGCATCGGCGCCGAGCTGCTGGAGGTGGAGGCCGATCTGGAGGTAGGCAGCGCCACCCGCATCACCCTCGACCTGCGCGGCACGACGGTCGCCTACGACGCCGCGCGGCAGGCTCTCGTCTGCGGCGACCGCACCGCCCCGCTCCGGCCGATCGACGGCCGCGTCCGCATCCGCGCGTATGTAGACCGCACGGATGTGACCCTCTTCGCCAACGATGGCCGCATCTACATGCCGATGGCCGCGGTGCCGAGCCCTGGCAACCGCTCCGTGACCCTCTCGGCGGAGAGCGGCGAGGCCCGCATCCACTCCCTCCGCGTCCACGAGTTGCGCTCGATCTGGGAGGGTGGGAGGCGGTAGGACACTGCGATGCCGCCGAGGGCGGCGGCGGTCCATGGCGGGTGATCGCGGCGGGACGTCCCCGGCGCGACGCGGAGGTCGCGCCCCACGGGTCACTGCGTGGCGGCGCGTCCTGTTAGGGCAGGCGGCAGAACTGGCCGCTCTCCCCTCGCCACTCGCAGCGTCGTGGTGGGGCGGGCGTCCCTGCCCGCCAGGCGAATCCCCTGCCACGACCGCCCGCTCCCTCTCGCCACGTACAACGCCGCAGGTGGGGCGGGCGTCCCTGCCCGCCAGCAGGCGCCCCCTACCGGCAGAGGCTGTCGATCCAGGCGAACAGCTCCGGCAGGTCGTAGTCGCCGCTGTGCCCGACGCCCCACGGCAGCGCGATGTCCACCTTGGAGCCGGAGTTGCGCAGCTTCGTCGCCAGGATGATCGGTACGGCGATGGACGTGTCGCGGTCGGCCGCCCCGTGCCGGATGCGCCAGTTGGCCGCGGTCTTCACACCCTTCGCGCCGATGTAGCTCATCGGGTTCATCATCTTGATGACCTGCGGATCGGCGAACGCGTGGTCGGTGCTGTGGTCCCTGCCGAAGGCCGTGAAGTGCCGGCCGTCGACCGTCTCGGTGCCGAAGAGGCGGCACTCCAGCGCTCCGTCGAATGCCGGGGTGACCTTCATGCGCGTCGCGAACCGCGGGTACTGGGCGAAGTCGATGTCCTTCACGGTCTTGCCGTCGAGCGTGATCCACCTAAGGTCGGAGAGGTCCTTCCCGCCGTCGACCGCCTTCTGCGCGGACGCGACTACGTACGATTTGACGTAGTCCTTGAACGTCCCGTGGCCCTCGTCGTTCAGCGTGAGAGCCTTGCCATCGTGCGTCTTCAGGCCCAGGCTGTTCACGTAGGCTGGGAAGAGGCGCTTCAGCTCGCCGGAGAGCTGCACCTGCTCCGCGGTCATCGTGCCGCCCCCACCCCGCCCCTGGTACTCGTTGACCCCGTTGAAGAGCCACTCGTACGCCGCATCCGCATGGTCGAGGTTCGTGATCGGGCAGTAACAGGACGCCGCGAAGATGTCGTCGCGCTCCTTCGCCGCCCCGAGCGCCACCAGGTAGGGCTCGTAGTCGGCGCTGTCGCCGGTCGCACCGAGCAGCGCCGAAGCCGCGCCGCCCGCGCTCGTGCCGTTGGAGACGATGCGCTCTGCATCCCCCGGCATCGCCTTCTGGTTGTGCCGCAGGTACCGCACGGCCGCCTTCAGATCCACGATGCAGGCCGGCGCCTTGCCGGTGTACCGCCCGCTGCCGTCCTGCGAGTTGAGGCCGCGCGCTCCCGGCGCCGCCACGACGTAACCGTGCGCCAGCGCCGCATCCAGGGTCTGGCCGCCCCGGCCTCCCGCTCCCACGCGACCGGGAGGCCCCGCCATGTACCCGCCGATGGTGTTCGGCAAGAAGATGGGCGCGGTCGCCGCGGTGTAGCCACCGACGGACTTGCCCTCGAAGTAGGCGGCAGGGATGTAGATGTTGATGCTCTGAAGCCGCGCGTCTACGGGCTTCGCCACGCAGGTGATGCCCTCGTACGCCCGGTACGCGAGGGTCTGTCCGCCGACGGTCAGCGTTCTCGCCTCGAACCTGGTCGCGTCGAACGCCAGCGGGTCGTCGCCCGCCCCGGCCCCGGCCGCCGCCAGCCCCGCCACGAGCCCGATCGACCCCAACAAGCTCACGATGCCAAGCATGGTGCAACCCTCCTCCTACCCCGGCCCTGCCCCCAGCGCCCGGTCGGCACGGAGGCCGCCCCTCCAGGAACTGGCGATACCACGGAACGAGGACGACGGCCCGACCTGGACCGCCGCCGCCCTCGGCGGCACATGCACCACCTGACGCCACGCACCCGTCCGCGAGGACGGCTGGCGGAACGCCTCGATGCCGGTGGGCTTGTCCCACCGGTGCGCCGCCTCCGTCTACTCTCGGAACAGCCGCGCTGCGAAGTCGGTCAGGGCGCGACGCCAGGTCTGCCACTCGTGGGCGGTGCCCCGCGACTCCACGAACACGCTCTTCACGCCGGCCTGGGTCAGCACCTCGTGCGCGGCCTTCAGCATGTCGTGGATGCCGGGCTCCATCGTGCCCGCGCCCAACCACAGCAGCTTCGCCTTGCCGTTGAACGCCGCCGCATCGCGGAACACGCCGCCATACGCAGTCTCAGTCCGCAGCGGGCCACCCAGCATCGGGCTGCTGAACGCGCCGATCCACGCGAAGCGGTCCAGGCGCCCGAGCGTGATCTTCAGCGTCTGCATGCCGCCCATGGACAACCCGGCCATCGCCCGATGCAGGCGGTCCGGCATGGTGCGGTACGCGGCGTCGATATGCGGGATCAGGTCCTGGAGCAGCATATCCTCGAACGCGGCGGTCTGGCCGGCGAAGAAGGGCTGGCCGGGCTTCGGGGCCGTCGAGGCGCCCGGCGCGGATGCGTAGCCGCAGTCCATCGCCACGATCATCGGCCGCGCCTTGCCCTCGGCGATCAGGTTGTCGAGGATGAAGTTGGCGCGGCCCTGGCACGTCCAGCCGCGCTCGTCCTCGCCGGCGCCATGCTGCAGGTAGAGCACGGGGTAGCGGGTGCGCGGGTGCGTGTCGTAGCCCGGCGGGGTGTAGACATAGGCGCGACGCCACTGGCCCGTCACCTTGGAGTGGTACCACTCGATGCGGACCGCCCCGTGCGGCACGTCCTTCGCGTCGTAGAAGTCGACGCCGGGCTCCGGCACTTCGATGCCGCTCGTCTGCTTGCCCCAGCCGAAGTAGGTCTCGCTGGACGGATCGTTGGCGGCCACGCCGTCGATGAGCAGCCAGTAGTAGTGGAAGCCCGGCACCACAGGCGGCGTTGTGACGGTCCAGGCGCCGTCGTCGCCGCGCACCAGGTCGATGGGCCCCTTGCCCAGCCCGTTGTCGTCGCCGCCGGGCTGCACCTGCACCTTCCGCGCGTTCGGTGCGGCCACCCGGAACGTGACGCGCCCGTCCGCATGCACGCGTGGGTACTCGGCGAAGCGCACGTTGGAGCTGGCCGGGCGGCCCTCCGCCTGCGCCGATGCTGGCGAGGCCGGCTGCGCCATCAGCGCACCTCCGGCGAGAAGGACGACCGACAGGGCACTCTGAACGGTGTATCGAGGCATCGTCTCAATGGTTACCTCCGGTTCGCGCGTCGCGCAGTGTAGCAGGCACTCATACCATAGCACACCGGACGGCGGGTCGCCCGCCAATCGCGACGACGCAGGATTCGGGCGCCTGGGCGGCCAATCGGGGTGTCTCTAGCCTGCGCCCCTCGAGGAGGCCCGACTTGCACCGTCTGCTGCTGTTCTGCGCGCTCTGCCTCGCCGCCGTGCCCGCCCTGGCCCAGCCGCGCGCCGCATACGTCTACAGCTCGTTCCGCGACGGGCAGTACTGGTACCGCGACGAACAACTCCCCCTGGTGAAGGACCTCGGCTGGCACGGCGACGGGTATGAGAACACGAAGGTCGCCGACCTGCTGGGTCGCATCGACCAGTACGCGGTGGTGATCTGCAACTCCTCGTTCAACTACAGCAACCCGCAGGACCTTGGCGCTCAAGGGGCGCGGTGGCGCCAGTACATCGCCGCCGGCGGGTGCCTCGTCGCGACCGACGCCAACTACGCCCCGCACTTCGGGTGGCTGCAGGCAATCGACCCATCGCTGCGATGGGAGTCCCGCGGCGAGCTGAACCGGTGGGCGGAGGGGCCGCCGCGCTGGACCGCGACCAACCACCCGCTCCTGCGCGGCGTCGAGGCGCCCCGCGTCTCGTGGACCAACCCGTCGATCTGGTCGGACGCGCTGACCCCGCTCGCCTCGGACACCGGCCGCCGCCCCGTCGTCGCCTACCGCGAGATCGGCAAGGGCATCGTCGTCATCTCGTCCGCCTATCGCCAGTACGGTTTCCCGAGCGCTCCGTTCCTCGCCAACCTCGCCGCGTGGGCCGCCGACCCCGCTCGCCAGGCCGCCGTTGCCGCCCGCGAGCAGGCGCCCGTGCCAGCCGTGCCGCCCGGCCTGACCGTGCCGACCCTCAGCCACGAGCCGACGATAGACGGGCGCCCGTCATCGGCTGCCGAGTGGCGCGGCGCGGCAACGCTGCCGCAGCTTGTGGGCCCTGACGGCGCGCCGGTCGCGGGGCAGAGCGACGCAGTGAAGGTTGCCCACTTCGGCGGCGACCTGTGCGTCGCGTTCGACTGCCACGACGGCCCGCCCGCGCCTTCGCGGCTGCAGAGCGCCAGACGCGATGGCATCCTTTGGGCCGAGGACGACCTGGAGATCGACCTGCAGGCTCCGTCCGGCGCGTGCTACCGGTTCGTCGTCGCCGCCAGCGGCGCGCGCTGCGACGATCGCGACGGCGACGCGGGCTGGGATGGCTGCTGGCAGGCCGCCACGAAGCGCGACGCCGACGGGTGGTCGGCCGAGGTGCGCATCCCGCTCGCGCCTCTGAGCTCAGGCGGCTCAACGGCCGGCTGGCGCGCCAACTTCTGCCGGCGGAAGCAGCAGGCTGAGGGTGCGGCGGCAAGCGTGACGGCATGGTCGGCGGTCGTCACGAGCGCCACCGACGCCGCACGCTTCGCTCCGCTCTCTCTGCCCGGCCTCCCGATGGGCGGGCCCCAGGCGGAGATGACGGTCGCGCCGCCCAAGAGCTGGTTCGTCGGGCGCAACACGGTCGAGGTGACGGTGTCCGGGGCGGACAAGCGCTCAGTCGCCGCGGACTTGCTCTGCGTCGACGACCTTACAGGACGCCCCATCGCTCGGCAGGCGCTGCGCCTGGGCGCCAAGACGACCGCGCGCGTGCCGATCGACCTGTGGTCCGGCTCGGAGCGCAGCCTGCAGCTCGTGCTGGTGGACCGCGCGGCCCCGCACCGCGTCCTTACCTGCAGCCAAGTCATCAACGCCACGCCGGCGCCCCTGATGCAGGCCACGCTGCTCTACCCGAGCTACCGGGGCCTCGTCCAGTCGCGCGACCCGCAGAAGCGCCTCCACCTCCAGGCGAGGATCGGCGTCGCCGCTGGCCTCCGCATGCGGCTGACGGCTTCGCTGGCCCCCGCCAAAGGCGGCGCCCCGATCTGGCGTGTCGCCCGCCCCGCCGCCGGCGGAGTGGTCGACCTCGGCACCTCGCTGGCATCGCTGAAGGTCGGGCAGTACGCCGCACGCATCGAGTTGTCGAACGACACCGGGCGGGTGCTGGCTTCGCAGAGCTGGCCGGTGCGCGTTCTGCCGCCCGCCGCGAGCGAGATCACCTTCGATGAGCGCCACATCTGCTACCTCGACGGCAAGCCGTTCTTCCCGCTCGGCATCATGCACATCTCCGAGCCCGTGGTGGGCCTGATCAACAAGCGGGCGGCGGAACTCGGGCTGCCGACCATCAGCGTGCCCTCGCTGCTGGAGGACGTGAAGGCGCACGGCTTCAACTGCGTGGTGCGCGGCTGGGGCATGCCGAGCGAGGACTACCTGCGCAAGACCGACGAGCTGGGCCTGTGGGTGATGCCGGAGGTGGGCGCGCCCAAGGGAGACGAGCTGGCGCGACTGGTCGAGCAGGCCAACCGCCACAAGAGCGTGCTACTCTGGTACGGGGTCGATGAGCCGTCGGGCGACAAGCTGGCCGCCGCCATCGACGCGCACAAGCGCTTCGAGGCAGCCGACATCCGCCGCCCCGTCTCGGCCGCGTGCAACAACCCGGCGTTCCTCGAAGGCGCCGCCCAGGCCTATGACCTCATCATGATGGACCTCTATATCGTGGGGTCCGGCTCCTATGCGGAGTACCGCAACTGGGTGCGTCAGGGGCTCGCGGCCGGTGGCGGCGGCAAGGCGGTCTGGATGGTGCCTCAGGCGTTCGCGATCGACGGTCCGTTCAAGGAGCCCACGCCGGAGGAGGTGCGCTGCCAGGCATACGTGAGCATCGTCCATGGCGCGACCGGGCTCGTCTGGTACGCCTACTACACCACGGAGCCGTACACGAAGAACCCGCGCGGGCGCGACCAGTGGTTCATCCCCGATACGCCCCTGTGGCCGGCCTTCGCCAAGTTGAACGCGGAGATCGCCGAGCTGACGCCGACGCTGGTTGAGGGAGCGCGCGTCGCGGGGGCCGCCTCGACCAGCGACGCCGTCCACGTGCAGGTCTGGGCGCGGGGCGTGGGGCGCACCCTCATCGCGGTGAACGTGACGGACAAGCCCGTGCGCTGCGCGCTCTCCGGCCTCTCGGGAGGCGCCGCCCAGGTCCTGTTCGAGGGGCGGACGGCGGTCCTGGCCGGCGGCTCACTGGTGGAGGAGTTCAAGCCGTACGAGGCGCACGTGTATCGCTGGCGCGCGGCACGCTGACCGGCGCCTCGGGAACGGCCTGGTACGAGGACGATATCGAAGGAGAAGCAAGGTGCCGGATCGGGTTCAGACGGTCGTTGTTGGATACGGGTTCGCCGGGCGTGACTTCCACTGCTACCTGATCCGGCTCGCGGAGGATCTCGCCCTGCGCGGCGTGGTCTCCGGCGACGCAGCCAAGCGCAGCCGCGTCGAGGCGGAGCAGGGGTGCCGCACGTATGCGACGCTCGACGAGGCGCTTGCCGATCCCGGGGTCGATCTGATCGTCCTGGCCACGCCCAATGCGACCCACGCCGACCTCGCCGTGAAGGCGCTGGATGCCGGCAAGCACGTCGTGACCGATAAGCTGATGTGCCTCACGCTGGCGGATTGCGACCGCATGATCGGCGCGTCCGAGCGTGCCGGGCGCCTCCTCACCGTCTTCCAGAACCGCCGGTTCGACGGCGACTTCCTCACCGCGCAGCGCCTGATCGCCGACGGCCGGTTGGGCGATCTGCGGTGGGCGGAGATGGCCTGGCAGGGGTTCTCGGCGATGGGCGGGTGGCGCGGGCAGGCCGCGATGGGCGGAGGGCGTCTCTACGACCTCGGCGCGCACCTGATCGATCAGCTCTGCCTCCTGTTCCCACAGGAGATCGAGACCGTCTACTGCCGAATGCGCCATGACTGGCCCGGCTCGGACACCGAGAGCGAGGCGCTGCTCGTGGTCACGTTCGAGGGGGGCGGAACCGCTGTGTGCGACCTCTCCAGCATGGCCGCGATATCGAAGCCGCGCTTCTACCTGCGGGGCACCGGCGGCGCGTACCGCAAGTGCGGCCTCGACCCGCAGGAGCGCGCCATGCTCTCCGGCGACATCGACGCGGCCCGCGAGGACCCGGCTACCTTCGGCACCTACTCCGATGGCGCCACCACGTCCGTCGTGGAGACGCTCCCGGGCCGGTGGCGCAGCTACTACGAGAACGTTGCAGACGTGCTGCTGCGGGGCGCGGCCCCCTGCGTGCGCCTGCCGGAGATGCGGCGCCAGATCGCGGTGATCGAGGCCGCCGTGCGCTCCGGCCAAACGGGCGAGGTGGTCAGGCCGAACCTACTGCTGGCCTGAGACCGGCGCTGTTATGCGAGGTGCTGCTGTACCGTATCGAGGAGCACGGGGTCGTAGCATCCCGTCTGCAGAGCCATCATCCTGAGGGCCATCGAACGTGGCTTGCCCTCTGACTCCAGCGCCACCAGGTCGTCTAGAATGTGCAGCAGCCTCGACCCGAGCGGGATCTGGTCGCCTGCCACGCCGTCGACCGGCAGCCCGGCGCCGTTGTACCACTTGCCGGTGTAGAGCACGATGTTCGCTACCGGCTCCAGCCTCGGGATGTTGCGGAGCAGATTGGCGCCCCGCTGCGGGGCCTGGACCATCGCGAGCCGCTCCTCGTCGGTCAGCGGCGCGCCGGACGCGGCACGGCGGCGGACGTCAGGAGGCACCGCAACGCACCCGATGCTCGCCAGCATGGCGGCCATCTCAACCTGCCATTGCTCCGGCACGCCGAGCTTGGTGGCCATGTTCGAAGCAAGCTGGCGCAGCTTGACAGACCTTCCGAATGCGTCCGGATCGGACCCGGCCAGGATCTCGGTCAGCACCCTGACCGCCCCGATCAGGGTGCGCTCCAGCAGCTCCGCCTCCGCGACCACCATGCGGTACTGGGTGATCGCGTCCGTGATTGCCTCCGCAAGGACCTCGGACGGGCAGGGCTTCGTCAGGAACCTGAAGATGGCGCCCTGGTTCACGGCCTCCATGGCGGTACGCTGGTCGGAGTTGCCGGTCAGCATGATGCGAACCGTCATGGGACTGAGGGAGTAGACCTCCATCAGCAGCGCTACGCCATCGACCTCCGGCATGCGCATGTCGGCCACCACAACCGAGTAGGGGCCGTTGTTCCGCACGGCGTCGAGCCCGGCGGGTCCACCAAGGGCTGTCTCGATCTTGAACACGCGATGCAACTGCCGCGACATGGCCGCCAGCACGTTCGGGTCGTCATCTACGAAGAGCACTCTGTCGCTCATGCCGCCTGCTTCCCTGCCCGGAGGTACTCCGCCTCGGCGGCCCACCGGTCGACATGCGATTCGAGCCCGGTACCGGCCAGGTACGACCAGTCTGGGACAGACGCCTCCTCAAGACACGCGCAGTTGCGCGCCGAGCGGAGCAGTCCGTCGGCGGCGTGGACAGCCACCAGGGGAGTGAAGCCCGCGGCGTCTGCGGCGCAGGGGCTGTGGTGCTTCGTCACGGCCTCCACCAGCGGCTCCGGCAGTCCCCAGAGGCCGAGCAGGAACCCACCGACCTCGGCATGTGTGGCCCCCAGGATCTCTAGCTCCGCTGCCACAAGCGGCACCCTGCGGTCGAGAGCCGTGCGTATGATCTCGTCGTACCCTTGCCTCAGGTGCTGGGCCAGCACGAGCATGCCCACGTCGTGCAGCAGGCCTGCGGTCAGCGCCAGCTCCTGCTCCGCGCGAGTACGGCCCTCGCATCTGGCGATCGCCTCTGCCAGGCGAGCCACACTCAGCCCATGCTCCCATACGTCATCGAGGCACAACTGGTTCGTCCAGCACGTCTCGAACTGCGCGAACACCCGGGTGGTCAGGGCGAGGGCTCGCACCATGTCGAGGCCGATGTAGCTGACGGCCTGTTCGGCCGACCCGATCTTCCGAGGCAGGCCGAAGTAGGCGGAGTTCACGAGCTGCAGCACCTTCGCCGTCATCGGCGGATCGGCAGCAATGATGCCCGCGACGTCGCGCACACAACCGTCGCTCCGCTCGAGCACCTCCATGAGGCGCTGGTAGAGACGGGGCAGGCTGGGAAGCGTGTCCGTCGTGGATGCCATGTCGCGCAGGTAGTCGACCGAGATCACCTCGCTCAGCGTGGCTGCGCGTTGGATCGCCTCGCGCAGCATCTCGGGGCTGCACGGCTTCGACAGATACCGATGCGCAGGCCCGATCGACTTCATGATCCGCTCTTCGTCGGACTGGCCGGACAGGATCATCCGAACCACGCGGGGATGGCGCCTCTGCACTTCGACGAGGAGTTCCGCTCCGCTCATACCCGGCATGCGGACATCGGAGACCACGACGTCAAAGGGCTCCTCATCCAGCTTGGCCAGGGCTGCCGCGCCCGAGGTGACGAAGTGCATCGCCCACTCCTTGCGCATGGAGTGCAGCATGCGCCGGATACCCTCCAGCACGTTCTGTTCGTCGTCAACGAATAGGATGCGTTTCATGCTCTGGCAGCCTCGTGGTTGGTCCGCTGCGGCTCCTCGGCAGGAGGCGCCGCGACGCGATGCAGTGCCGGCAAGCGGCGAGCGCAAGCGCCGTCAGGCCGCCGGCCAGTGGGTCGTGAGTTGTGCCCGAAGGGCGTGCCGGCGACCTTGCCGCGCCGGGTCACGGCGCCCCGCGAGGCCGTGGGCGCCGACCGATGCCGGCCGAACATCAGGCCGCCTCCCGCAGCGGGAGCCGCACGTAGAAGGTTGTGCCACACCCGTCCTCGGTTTCGAACCGGATCGTGCCGCCGTGCTTGTCGACCACGACCGAGTGGGCAATCGCCAGTCCCTGGCCTGTGCCCTTTCCGACCTCCTTGGTCGTGAAGAAGGGATCGAAGACGCGATGGCGGATCCCCTCCGGGATCCCCGGTCCTGTGTCGGCGACCTGTATCTCGGCGAAGTCGCCGTCGAGACGCGTCGCGAGCCGGATGATCCCCTTCCCACCGTTGGCATAGGACACCGACGAGACGGCGTGGGCCGCGTTCACGATCAGGTTCAGCACAACCTGGTTGATATCGCCCGGATAGCCGGGCACTTCCGGAAGCGACGTGTCGAGCGCCAGTTGCAGGTCCGCTGCATACCGCCACTCGTGCCGGGCGACTGTCGCGGTCGTCTCGATCGCGTGGTTCAGGTCGAACGGGACCTTCGCCTCGACGCCCGGGTGCGAGAACTCCTTCATGGCCTGCACGATGCCGGCGACGCGCTGGAGGCCCTCCTTGGACTGCTGGATGGCGCTCGGCACCTCCTCTCGCAGGTACTCCCAGTCGGCCTCCTGGGTGGCGTCGTCGAGTGCGGAGACCTCGTCCGATGCCGCCCCGGCCCGTCTGCAGGAGTCGGCAAGGCTCTGCGCCGCTTCCTGGATCGACAGCAGCGAAACGAACGCCTCGCCGAGGAACGACATGTTGTCCGCGATGAACTGCGTCGGCGTGTTGATCTCGTGCGCGATGCCCGCCGCGAGCTGCCCGATGCTCTCCAGCTTCTGTGCCTGGGCCAACTGGCTCTCCAGCGCCCGGCGCTCCGTGATGTCCGATCCCTGCAGCAGCACTCCGTCCGAGTCGCGCGACCCCATCTGAATCGGGTTGAGCGTGATGCTCATCAGACCGGCCCGGCCGTCTGGCGTGTGGAACGGCACGTCGTCCAGCCGGATGTACGATCGGAGTTCGCGGCACGCCTGCATGCTGCCCAGCATCATCTCCCAGTCCAGGGCCGCCCCGCACTCGGTCAGCGGCAGCCCTACGGCCTCCGAGGATGGCACGCCCAGGATCTGCTCTGCCGCGGAGTTCCACTGCAGCACGACGCCTTCGTTGTCGATGCCGACGAGGGCGGACGGAATGGACGCCAGCAGGATGGTCATCTTCTGCTTCTCGGCCTCTTGCTGCCGCGACCACTCCACCGCCCGGTCGCGCGACTCGGCAACTTCAGTCATCAGCACTTCCAGGCTGTTCACCATCCAGACGAACGCGTAGCTGAGGCTGTCATCGTCGGACCGCGGCACGATGCTGACGGCCATCTCGCCCACGGCCACGCGCTCGGCTACCGATGTCAGCGCGTCGTGGTAGGCCGCCACGGACGCCAGTGCTGCCGCGACCTGGCCGATCTCGTCCTCCGACGATTCACCGCCATCGGGACGGAGTTGCCCGGCCGCCAGATCGCGCGCCGCAGCGGACAGCCAGCGGAGCCGGCGCGAGAGTCGGAGCGAGAACCACAAGCCGCCAGCCGCGAACGCTGCGGACAGAGCCATCAGGATCGCGAGCGACCAGACTAGGCGCGACCGGTCCTGCTCGGCAGCCTGACGCGCCAGCGTCGCGGCCCGCCGCCCGTCCCACTGCAGCACCGCGCGGGCGGCCGGCGCAACGCGCCTCGTGAACGCCGCGTCCATCGGCCCGTTGAACAGCCTCGCCGCGGCACGCAGGTCCCCAGCCTCAGCCAGTGCCACCAGGGCATCGTGCTGCCGCGCGTAGCCGGACCAGGCCGCCCGGAGGGACGCCGGGCCGCGAAGGCTGGCGGGCAGATCGGCCTGCGATTCCAGGCGCTCGACGGCACGTCCGATCGGGCCGGCGCTGGCGTCCAGCTCGCGCCGGGCCGCGGCTCGATCGGACGCAGACTCCGCCAGCATCTGCATCTCGCGAAGCCGGAAGCCGTCGATGTCGACCGCAAGCGACGCAGCGGCGGAGGTGCTCGGCAGGACGTCCTCCGACATCCGCCGGGAGGCCCGCGCGCAGGCGACGTAGTGGTGGTGTACGCAGATGCCGGCAGCGCCCAGCGCCGCGAGCCCACAAGCAAGCCCGGCCATCAACTGGACCAGCACAGAGCGATCGCACAGGCGCTTCATGGCTGCCGCCTCCAGCCCATGCCGAGCAAGCGGCGGAGGGAGCGGCACACCGGCGCGCCGGTCCGCGGGTCCGCAGCAGCGTGCTGCACACAGGCGCGGCCGCGAGCGCTCCGGAGGGCGGTGCGGTGGGGTCTGCTTGACGACGCGGCGCGATCGACAAGCGCAGCCTCGTGATCGTGGCTCGTGCCGGCCTGGGTCCAGCCGGCTCGCCGAGAGCCACCCATCGTCGGAGCCAGGGCGCACAGCGCGGCGGCTGCAGCGCCGGCCGCAACAGGTGTCGCCGCCGCTGCCGCGGTGGCGCCAGATCCGTCTGGGGCCAGATTGGTGCTGAGTATCATCCTGCGCTCCGACGCGCGACGCATCCGGAATTAGGTCGGCCGCCAACAGGGGGAAGGCCAGCGGGTGTCTCTCACATCGAGGTGGAGCCGCAGCATATAGGCGCCGCCGACGGCCCATCCGACAGCGTCGCCAAGAGGTATTTCGGCTTGACGGGGGCGGCGCGATAGCCCGACTCTTACCGGCTTTGCACCAAAGTTGCGGCGTGCGCGGGGAGCAGCATGTGCGGGCGGCCAGGCGGCCTGAGTGGAGGGGCCACCTCGCTGGCGCAAGGTGGCCCCGTTGTCGTGATCTGGGCGCGAGTCGCAGCGCGCGGGCCGGAACCTGCCGCCGCGCCCGGCCAGGTGAACGCGCCTACACCAGCCACTTCTTCCGGTAGCGCGGGCGGACGAAGCGGCTCGCCTCGGGGGCGTTCTGTGCGCGCATGTGCTCGCCGTCCCACTCCAGGTTCTTGCGGGCGCGCAGCGCCACGACGCCGGCTAGGCCGATCTCCGTCAGGTGGCCGCCGGTGTCGAAGTCGGAGAACGTGCGCCCCTTGCCAAGGCACGCGTCCACCCACTCGCGGTCATGCCCGCCGACGCGCGGAAGGGTCTTGGCGATGTGCTGGGTCCCGGCGTGGGTGACGACGCGCTCCGTGGCGGGCTCGTCGAAGAGGCGGATCAGCCCGTCCGTGTTCCAGTGGCTCGTGTGGATGCAGCCCTTCTCGCCCAGCACGATGATGCCCGGCGACACCTGGTCCGCGAACAGGTCGGAGAGCGGCTTGGTCGCCTCCACGGGCGGCCTGGCGCTGCCCATCCAGTGCAGGACGACCGGCTCCAGGCGGCCCCGCGCGGCGAAGTGGAACTCGACCGCCGACTTGTCGGGCACCTGCCGCCCGTCTTCCTGCAGGTTCACCACGATGCGGTCGGGGTAGCCCAGGTCGAGCGCGCGCACGGGCAGGTTCATAGCGTGGCAGCAGATGTCCGCGAGGCCGCCATTGCCGAAGTCGTACCAGTCGCGCCACGTGAACGGGTGGTACACCTTCGCCTTGTAGGGGCGCATCGCGGAGGGGCCGACCCAGAGGTCCCAGTTGAAGCCACCCGGCACCGGGTCCTCACCCTCGGCGCTGCCCTCCCGCGCGTACACCCCGATATCCCACATATAGACGTCGCGGATCTGGCCCAGCACGCCTGCCTTGATGAGTTCCGTGGAGCGGCGCAGGGAGTCGCTGGCGCTGCCCTGGTTGCCCATCTGCGTGATGACCTTGGAGCGCTTCGACAACTGCCGCAGCTCGCGCGCCTCGAACACGGTGTGGGTGAGCGGCTTCTCGCAGTAGATGTGCTTGCCGGCCGCCAGGAACGCCTTGCACAGCGGCGCGTGCCAGTGGTCCGGCGTGGCGATGAGCACCGCGTCGAAGGTGTCGGCACGATCGAGCAGGCGGCGGTAGTCCTCGTACGCCTCCGCCGCGCCGCCCTGGCCCCCAGCAGCCTGCCTGGCCCGCTCGATCTGCTGCGCATCGGGGTCGCACAGGGCCACCAGGTTCACGTCGCCCGTGCCGAGGATGCCGCCCATCACGCCGCGCCCCTGCCCGCCGCAGCCCACCACCGCCAGGTTCAGCTTGCTGTTGGCGCGCGTCGAAGCGGCGCTGCCCTGCAGCACGAGCGGCCCCGCGCACGCCGCCGCCCCCAGCCCCAGCACCGACGACTTCAGGAACCCACGCCGCGACACGCCCGATCCGCCGTTGTCCATGGAACCTCGCTCCCTGTGGGATGATGGATGGAGAGTACCTGATGGTGGGGCTTCGCGAGAGGCCGCCACACGCCTGCTCACGCAGGCCCCGCCGGCGCTTCCACTGCCTTGCGGTGGTTCTCCTCTATCTCGTACCACGGCGCCTCCCAGTGGACGATGCGCCAGCCGTCGCCGCGGCGCTGCACGTGGAACGTCACCTGGCCGGTCCATTCACGGCCATCGTCCGCCCACACCGCGCGGGCCGTGCCGTGCAGGCAGAGCACGCCCTGGACCTGCCGGCCACCTCGGAAGGACTGCGCCGCAAATGCCGCCATGACGCCCGGCGCCTCCATCGCGCGCGTGATGCTGGTCTCCCAGAGAGCCCAGTGGCCCGCGTGCCGCGCGAACCGCTCGCGCCAGCGAGTCCTGCCGGGCAGGTGGTTCTGGAAGCCGAAGCGCCAGACGCTGGCGAACGCGCGGAAGGACCCCTTGCGCCACGCTGCGTCGCACACGGCAATCGCCCGCGCGATGCCCTCGCGATCCGCCGGCCCCATCGTCGCCCACAGGTTGGGGAACGTCGCGCCGATGTCGCGCGTCACGATCGGCCGCCCCGCGGGCATCTCGAAGACGCCATCGGGGAGATCGACGCCGTACTCGAACCGCTCCCGCACGCGGACCTCTGTGGTCTCGCCGGTCTCGATGTCGATGCTCCGGGCCTCGCAGCGTACCAGGCGCCGCGTGCCGGGCTCCGACCACACCGTGTGCTGCAGGCGGTAGTTCCCGGACACGGATTCGCGGTCCATGCGAACCACGGAGCGCCCGTCGAGGACGTCGTCCGCAGCGCGCCAACCGGATGCTCCCGCATCACCTGCGAACACCGCGGGGGCCGTCAGCCTCGTGAGCACCTGGTCAGAGGTCATCGGGTGCTCGCAATGCAGGCTGCACTGGTCCCAGTCAGAGGCCGTGTGCGTCGTACCACGGGAGTCGCGCACCGTAAGGGACCATGCGTGCGGCCAATCCATCCGCCATGCCTCGGCCGGCGGATCAACGCAGGCCCAGTGCGACGTGTGCTGGCCCGCGTCCATGCCCGGACTGGAGATGGTCTCGACCCAACGCGCCGTGCGAATGTCCGACATGGTGGGCTCCTTTCCGCGAAGTCGCGGTAGCGGTGGGGCGCCTACTCCCGCAGCGCCGCCACCTTCACGTCGCGCAGCTCCACGCCCTCCGGGTGGAAGGACATCTTGCCGACCATCAGGTCCTCGCGGTAGACGATCGCCGTGCGCGCGCCGGCGATCTCCACGTCGAAGATCGTGCCGCCGAGCTTCTCGTTCCCCTTCACCGCCACGCGGACCTGGAACGGCGTCTCCACGCCGGCCAGGCTCTTGATGGGGCGGCCGAAGTCGGCGCGGTTTGCCGCCAGGTCGATGAGGAGGTCGTGCTGCCCCTTGCCGTCCGCCGCCTGGAACGAGACGACGAGCTTGCCCTTGCGCACCTCGGCGGGGGCCACGCGGAACGTGAGCAGGTAGGCGGGCGTGTCGGCCGAGTACGTCGCGTACGCCGCGATCCTGGGCGCCAGCGTCTTCGCGGCGGCCGTGCGCGGCAACGTCTCCTTCATCCACCTCGTGCCGATGACGCCGTCCGCGCCCTGCACCAGCTCGCGGATGGCCAGGATGCCACCCCAGCCGCGCACGCCGACCCAGCCGGCCATCAGGAAGCGCCCGCCCCCGACCTCGGTGATCGCCGGCACGGCCAGCCCGTCGTAGAAGTCCGTCCCCTTGGCGACCATGTCCTCATACGCCGTGTCGGGCGCGTCCGCAGGCTTCGACCACATGTCCTTGAAGCCGCCGATGATGGTGTCGCGCTGGCCCCAGCGGAAGAAGAACGTGCAGTCGCCGCCGGGCGGGAAGTCGGGGCTCACGCAGCGCCACCCGCCGTCGATGTCGTCCGACTCCCAGATGCCCCGGGAGCCCGCGTTCGCCAGCATCCGCAGCTTGCCGGACGGGTCGGTATACACGCTCGGGTTCTGGCATGGGTGGAACATGATCCACGTCTTCTTGAACGCAGCTACACCGTCCTCGCACACGGAGTACGTTGCGCCGGCAGGCACGCCTGGCGTGGAGTCACGGTGGAACTCACCGGTACGCCCGTTCCGCTTCAGATAGTCCCACTGCGCCGGCCAGGTCGTCTTGTCGTCCGGGTAGACGCGGCCCGTGTGCAGACCGTAGCTCAGGCAGAGCTTGCCGTCGAACACGAAGGGCGTCCCCGTGCCGATGCACTCCCACTGCTCTTCCAGCGGCGTTGCGGCCTCGTGCTCGGTCCACGTCTTGAAGTCCACGGTGGAGATGTGCTCGAAGTAGTGCGCCCCGCATCCGAACTTGCTCTGGTGATGCCGCCGGTCGTAGAGGTAGAAGATGTGGTAGCGCCCCTGGTAGTAGAAGCTGACCACGTCGCCAACCCACGCGTTGTGCCCCGGGGGCGTCCAGTACTGCACCTGCGCGGACTTCGCCTGCTTGCCGGGCTTCGCCACCGGCGCGATGGCCGGGCAGTAGAGCGCCGCCTTGCTCACCGCCCGCGGGTCCAACTCCCACCGGTTCGTCGCGGCCCACTGCGGGTAGCCGAACGGGAAGTCGTTGTCCAGCAGCTCCCCGTCAACGTACATCGTCCAGCGCGGGCCGGTGAAGTCGAGCACGACTTCGTGCTTCCCCCACGGCTTCTTGAGCATCGCCAGCGGGATGCCCACGGTCATGTTCCGCCAGTCCGGATGCTCGGCCGAGTGCAGCACGACGGTGGCCTCGATCACGGGCACCGAGCCGTCCGGCATCTTGAACGCTGGGTAGTTCTGCCGGTTGCGGTCGTGCGGGTCGTGCTGCCGCAGTCGGACGGTCAGCACATCCGCGATCGAGAGGATGGTCTTCTCGCCGGCGAAGGGCTGCAGGTCGGCGGTGAGCTTTACCGTGAAGCCGCTCGCCGCGGCCGGCGCGCCAAACTCCGCCTGCGCGGCCTGCGCGGTCAGCGTGCTGTGCGGCTGCTGGGCCGTGTTGAAGAGCCATACGAGTGACAGTAGCTGGATCATCAGGTCATATCTCCTGGTAGATGGCGCCGAATGGGCGTTTGCCGGCCTGTAGCCGTCCTCGTGCGCCGCGGCGGGATGGACCCCGGCCCGTCCAGCGCAGCGTCCTGGCAGGATGGCCCTTCGCCTCGGCGCGGCAGAGGGTCGTGGTGGGGCGGGCGTCCCTGCCCGCCCAGTAGGACATCACGGCGCTGCCCTCAGCCTACGGCGACACGCCCGTCAGCGCGATGAGCGCCGGGGCCGCGCGCCGGCCCGCGCTCTCGAAGTCCACCGACGCGATGGCGCGCTCCGGGTGCGGGTTCTTCCACGGCCAGCAGGTGAGAGCCAGCGGCGCGCCGCCCGGCGTCTTCCCCTCCCACACGCGGCGGGCCTGCGAGAGCGGGCGGGCGTCGAGCGCGCAGGTGATGTTGCGCCCGTAGATCAGCGGCGCCTCCTCCGTCGATCCGTCCGCGTAGTGGATGCGGTAGCTGCCCACGCGCTCGCCGATCGCGACGCCCCAGCCGCACGTGTGCACGAAGAGCAGTTCCTTCGCCTTCCGGCCGATGGCGATGCCGCTCACCGATGCCGGCAGCCCGGCCGGGGCCAGCGTTCCGGCCAGCGCCACCGCCTTCGGCGCGACGAGGAACCGGTTGTCGCCCAGGCTCACGCGCCCGGTGGGAACGCCGGCCAGGTCGCGACCCGCGCCGTAGCCGAGCCAACCCTCGCCGCCCGCATCGGCCAGCGCGCGCGTGCCCGCCGCCGATAGGTCGACCAGGAAGCCCGCGCCGGTGCTCGGGACCATCGTGGAGGTCGACAGCGCCGTCACGAAGCGCTCGCCAGGCTCGTAGGGCAGCTTCTCCGGCGCGCGCCGCCCGACGGACCACGCGCAGTCGGCCGTGTAGACGAGCGGGCCCAGGTACTGGAAGCTCTCGCCGAGCGCCTGCTCCTCGCTGGCGACGCCGCACCAGGTCGTGCCGATCACGCCCATCGAGTGGTGCTTCAGCCCGTCGCGCGCGATGTTCCAGATGTTGCTGAGCCCGTTCCATGGCCCCACGACCGTCTTGAAGCCCTGCGCCTCCCAGAACTCCTGGCTCACGAACTTCTCGTAGTTGCCGCCGTAGTGCCAGTCGGCGATGATTACGTCCTTCGGCAGCAGCGGCACCGCCTGGCTGACGTTGAGCGCCCCCCCGCCATTGAAGGCGTCCGTGCCGCCGGGCGCGTCCACCGGGGCGAGGAGCATGTCGGACCAGATCATGATCGGCACGCCGCGCTCAGCCCACCAATCCCGCAGCTTCTTCACGTCGCCGGCGAACAGCTCCGCGGGCGACTTGCCCTTGCAGAGCGGGCACACTCCGTACTCGTTGTTCAGCTCGTCATGGCCGATGTGGAAGTACCGCGGGTGGATGTGCTTCTGCACCTCCGCGTAGAGATCGAACAGGATGCGGTAGACCTCGGGGTTGGACGGGCAGTAGTTGTAGGGGCGCTCCGGCACCTCGGCCAGCTCACGGTGGATGCCGTCGCGGAAGAGCCAGTACTCGCAGTGGCCGCCGGACTGGATCTGCGGGATGGGCTCCACGAAGTGCTCGCGGGCCGCCTGCGCCACCTCCCCGACCTGCGCGGGCGTGGGGCCCTTGGGCGCCCATTCCGGGTGGCTGTCCCAGCGGATGCTCTCCATCTCCAGCACGACCGCGTTCATCTTGTAGCGCGGCAGCACCCGCTCCACGATGCGCCGCACGAGGCCCAGGTCGTGCTCGCCGATGCCCAGGTGCGCCGCCCGCAGGCCGAAGTCCGGCCAGTCGCGAACGGTCACCGCCGGCGCTTCCGGCCCCTTGGCGCCACTCCGCAAGAGCTGCAGCAGCGTCTGCACGCCCCAGTAGGTGCCCGCCCGATCCCTCCCGCACACGACGATGCCCTTCGGCCCCACGCTCAGCAGGTACCCCTCGGGCGCGGTGGCGCGCTGCGACTGGGCCGCGGCGCGAGCCACCAGCGGATTGGCCTCCGGCTCGCCCAGCACGATGGCCGCCTGCCCGGGCTTCGCCTGGCGCGCCTGCCGCACGGGCAGTTGAAGCCGGAAGCGCTCCTGCAGCTCGCGGTTGAGGTCGCGCGCGGCCCGCAGATCCTCCGGCGCGGCGTTGTCGCGCACCACGATGGGCGTGGTCCGGGAGATGGAGAAGACGCCCGTGCCCGCGCGCGCTTCCTTCGGGTCCGGGATGAGCGCCGGCAGGCCCGCGGCCGGCTTCGTGGGCCGCGAGACGCTGCGCACCACGGCAGGCGCGGCGCCCTTCCCCGCCACGTCGAGAGCGGCGCCCGGCCGAGCCGCGTCGCCGGCGAAGCGGATCGTAAGATCCAGGTGGCGCGTCTCGCCGACTGCCGGAGCGCCCTCGCTCAGGCGCCCGCCCCAGAACGTGCCCGTGAGGCGGCTCCCGTTGAAGCGCAGGCGCGCGTCGAAGAGGCAGAACCAGGGGTCGCCGCCCGTCGTCAGCGTCACGGTGCCCACTCGCGAGCGTATGGTCAGCTCCGAGGCGCCGCTGGTGACCCACGTCTGCTCGTTGATGTCGGCCGTGGCGGCCTCCAGCGGCGCCTTGCCCTCGCGCACGCCGCCGGGCTCCCGCGCCGTGTACGCGCAGCCGACGATCGGCGCCTCCGACATCTGCACGGCGGCATACTCCAGCGCGAGGGGCTGCTGGCGCTTTGGGGTGTAGGAGAGCTGGATGGACACGGAGTTGTCGCGCCGCGCGGTCACCACGTAGTCCAGGCTGAAGCTCTCGTCAGCGGGGCCGCCCACGACGCGCAGGGCCTTCCCGTCCGGCGTGTCGGTCACCTGCACGTCGCGCACGTCGGTCGGCATGGCGCAGCAGATGCGCTTCCAACTGCCGTCGTGGAACAGGGCGGTGGCGCCCTCGACCACGCTCTCGCCCCGGTAGCGGATGGAGAGCCCCTTCGACGGCTCGTAGCCGACGACCAGCTCCCCGACGGTGACGCTGGCGGATCGCTGGGGAAGCGCCCGCACTCCCGTGGAGCACAGCAGCAATGTTGCGGCAAGGCAAACAACGAGCGTTCGCACGGCAGTCTCCTCTCACTCCCGACATTCCGTGTCCATTGCCACACGGAGGCGGGCCGATCCTGCACATCGGGGGCAGCGCGCGAAGGCGAGTCCCGCCGAGCGCGCCACCCACATCCCCGGGAGCCCGCGGGCAGCCAGCCTCGTTCAGGGATAGTATGTCCACGCGCAAGGGGGAGGGCCGATGATCGAGGCGTCGCTGAAGCTGGTCGAGGTCGGGTACTTCGAAGTGCAGTTCGCGTTCGAGGGGTTGGCGAATGAGCACGTCTGGCTGCGTCCCGCGCCGGTCCTGCTGTCCATCGGCGAGATCGCGGGGCACCTCGCCTACTGGGAGGCGGTGCGCCTGGCGGGCGAGGGCGACGACCTGAGCAAGTGCCGAATCGCCAGCCCGCTCGTCGACAACAGGTTCCGCTACCACGAGGCGACCGTGGCGACGCCGCCATCCGAGCAGCACCTGGCCCTGACCGCGGAGCAGGTTCACGCCGAGCTGCTTCGGGTCCACCAGGAGTCGCTGGCCCACTTCCGGGCGCTCAACCCCGCCCCCGACGCCCGCATCCCCGGTTGCCCCAGCGGCTTCACGTACGCCGAGTACCTGGAGTACGCCGGGTTCCACATCGCCTACCACGTCGGCCAGATGTACTCCGCGCGCCATCTGCTCGGCGACACGCCCCCGGACAACTAGGCGCGATACCCAACCGAGGGGACGACACCCACCATGCAGACGACCGGAAGCCACACAGACGAAGCGGCCGCGAAACCCACTCCCTCCGAGCGCATCGACGCACGGATCGCGGAGCTTGCCGACTGGCGCGGGGCGATGCTCGCTCGCGTCCGCACCCTCATCGGCGAGGCCGACCCGGACGTGGTGGAGGAGTGGAAATGGCGTGGAGTACCGGTGTGGTCACATGCCGGCATCATCTGCACCGGCGAGACCTACCAGAGCGTCGTGAAGCTCACCTTCGCCAAGGGCGCCGCGCTGGAGGACCCCGCCGGCCTGTTCAACGCCAGCCTCGAGGGCAACGTCCGCCGCGCCATCGACATCCGCGAGGGCGACGCCATCGACGAGGATGCGCTGAAGGCGCTCGTCCAGGCCGCCGTCGCGCTGAACGCATCCGCATCGTCCCGGCGATCGCGCACGTGACGACCGGCGGCCGCTGCCCGCTGCCCACCCTCCGCCACGCCCGGCGCGGACCGAGGGCAGGCGGACCTCCCGCGAACACGGCGATGGAACGGTGTCAACGGGCACCATCAGGTTAGCATCGCGGTTTCGGCAGGCTTCCATCATGCTGTGTGATACCCCGATGAAAGCCTGATGAAAGCCTATCGGTGCCCGTATACCCGCACCTGCCTCGCAGCGCACGATCGGCGGGCACGGAGGCCCGCCCTCCATTGGCACGTGCCTATCCCGGGCCACCGTCCACCGCCCTCCCTCCCAGTCCGTCTGGCACAACCGTACCGGTGGGGTGGGCGTCCCTGCCCGCCCGGTAGGACACGGCAGCGCGCCGCCCTACCGCGCGGGCTCCAGCGTGACCTTCCCCCCTGCGCGCGTCGCGAAGGTGAAGCGCTCGCCCCGCAGCGTCTCGGCCCTGCGGCCGCCGCGCACCACGCGCACCGCGCTCCCCGGCCACGGGTTCAGCACAGTGCACGGCCTTCCACGCTCGCTGACGATGCGCACCGACCCGATCGCGCCGCCCTCCAGTGCCGCGGAGACCAGGAACGCGCCGCGCGCCCGCAGCGTCTCGAACCGGGCGTCGAGGTCGCGGGGCCAGCACGGGAACAGGCGGATCACGCCGTCGTGGCTCTGCAGCAGCATCTCGTTGATCGCCAGGAGGCCGCCCACGCTCTCGATGCCACCGCCGCCGTAGTAGAGCAGCAGGTTCGGCATGCCGTGCGCCGAGCACTCCCGCCGCATGCGGGCCAGAATGGTGGCGGGGTCGTACCCGATGCGCGCGCAGGCCGTATACCACGAGGCGAACCCGTTGTAGTCCTCCCAGCGGGCCATGGCCTCCACCATGTCGCTGCTGATCTGGAGCAGGCGAGCGGAGCTGTCCAGGCCGATGGCGCCGGCGGGGAAGATGTGGTGGATTCCCAGTGTATTGCCGTCGCACCAGGCCATGCCCTTCTCGGAGTAGCGGAACACCGTCTTGCCGCCGCGCTCCTGCAGCGGGTAGTCGCTGAGGCGGTCGAGGATGTGCCGCCACGTCGGCCGCCGGTCCTCGTCCACGCCCAGGTCCTCGCTCATCGAGATCAGGTTCGCGAAGAGCGTGCGCACCAACCCCAGCGAGAGCAGGGGGTTCATGTCCGGCCCCGACCCCTCGTGGATGGAGTCGGAGGTGATCACGTACCGGCCGCCTTCGAAGCGGAGGTAGTCCTCCCAGAAGTCGCCCACCTCGCACAGATAGGGGTACGCCGCGGTCCGCAGGAAGGCGAGGTCTTGCGTGTACTGGTACTGCCAGATGAAGTTGAGCGCCGCGAAGGCCGCGTCGGAGCGCTGGCCCCAATCCTGGTCGGGGTTCTCGGGCGCGAGCCCCCATGGCCCGATGCACACCGGAAAGTGAATGCCCTTCCACCCGTGGCGCGCGGCCATCGCCCGGCCGTTCGCAGCGGACTCGCCGATGGCGCGGTAGAAGGGCTCCGTCAGGTCCGCGTGGTTGGCGGAGTAGGCCAAGTAGTACGGCGCCTGGAAGTTGTAGTTCAGATGGTAGTCGCCATGCCAGCCCGCGTTGTCGGTCGTCACCCAACTGCCCCAGAGCCCGGGCGCCACCTTGCCGGCCCTGCTGCACGATCCCAGCACATACAGCGCGCCGTACCAGTGCTTCTCGATCTCCTTGTCCGCGATCTCGATGGCCGAGCGCGACCAGTAGCGGGCCCACCATGCGCGGTGGCGCTCCAGCTCCTTCGCCACGCGCGGCGGGTCGATGGACAGCGCGCGGCGGCGGGCGGCGCCCAGCGGATCGCGGGCATCCAGGTCGCTCAGCACGGCGGTCACCACGTACACCGGCTGGCCGGGCCGCAGTTGCGCCGCGAGCCTGCCGGCCTCATCGAGCACGCAGGGAGCCAGCACGCGCGTCGCCACCGCCACGCGGCGGGCCGTTCCGGGCAGGTCGTCGGCGCGGCGCGTGAACCAGAGCAACCCCTTCGCCGCGTCTATCCCGCCGCCCTCGTCGCCGCCGCGCCGCGCCACGACCGCGCCGTTCACGTACGCGCGCATCGAGTGCCCGTCGAATGTGCCGGCCACGTGCAGCCAGGTACCAACGGGCAGCGGGTCGTTCGACTGCAGCCGCGCCCCGTTGACCGCCCAGCGCAGCTTCCCCTTGGAGAGGCCCAGGCTGTATGCCTGGTTCCACTCGCCCTTGCTCACCACGTAGTTCGCCTCGCGGCTGATGCTGCCGATCCGGATCCACGCACTCACCGTGACCGCGTGCTCGACGCGCGGCGCCTGGACCTCGTGCCAGGTGGAGCGCCCGTCGAACACCTCGCCGTCGCCGTGCGGCCGCGCCGCCTCCGCCGCGACCTCCTCCGGGGTCAGCCCGCGATCCACGATGCGCAGCCCGTCGATGGCCCCGTCGAAGTACCACCGCCCGCCGCCCCACTGCTCGCGGCCCACGTTCACGGCATGCGGAGACTCGGCCACCGCGGAGGGCTGCTCCTCGTATGGGCCGACCGTCTGCCCCACGCTCATGGCGAGCGGCCCGCCGGACTGGCACGTCAGCTCCGTGATCAGCAGGTTGCCCGTGGCGCAGACCCGCGAGCGCGTGCGGACCTCGACGCCATCGCGGGTGAACACACCCCGCGCCTCGGCATGCGCCACGTCCTGCTCCAACCGGTAGCTGGCGCCGCGCAGGGCCGGGATGCCCAGCCGCACCGCGCCGACGGTGAGGATGCGCGCGTCGCCGGGCAGCCGCGACCAGAAGTCGTTCTTCGCAATATGGAAGCGCAGCGCGTTCGCAGGCCCCGCGATGACCGCGCCCAGGTCGCCATTGCCCAGCAGCGGGCCATCCGGCATGGCGGTGGTCGGCACGTTCTTGGGTGGCGCGTCCCACACGCCCAGGCACCGCTCCACGACGGACTGGCCGCTCGCGCCCGCCGACAGGACCGCGGCCATGCTCGCCAACCCCACGATGAGACCCACCGTCATGTCACCCTCCTCCGCCGCGAATGAGCGCACGCCGGCGCCGGAGCCCCGCGCCGGTATACAGTACCTGCTCGGCCGCGGGACACCGCCCGGCGCACCCGCCTCGGCGTCACTCGCAGCGATCTGGCGCGCCGCCGAAGGAGACGCCAGCCTCGACCGCTAACAGGCTCCCGAAGCCCGCCAACAAGGAGACCGTCGCCATGCCGCTCAGCGCACCGCCCCCGCCTCCGCCGCCCACCATCGTGCTCACGGCCAGCCCGCGCGAGCAGCCCATCCACCGCGGAACGGCCGCGCCCGCCGATGCCTTCGCGTCCGGCAAGCCGTGCGTGTTCGCCGGCGAGGCCCGGCCGGGCGAGTTCTACGTGTTCCAGGTGGGAGTGTGCGCGCGGGAACGCGTGGGCCCGCTGCGGATGCGCTTCTCGACGCTCAAGAGCGCCAGCGGCAGCATCCCGTCCGGCGCGCTGCGCTGCATCAGCCTCGGGGGCATCGGGCCGGACGGCAAGCGCTTCGGCAAGAGCGTCAGCGCGGAGGCCGGCATCGTGACGCCGCTCTGGGTCGGCGTCGATGTACCCGCCGATGCCCGCGGCGACTACGCCGGCACGCTGACCGTCGCGAGCGACACGCCGGCCGCGCGCGCGTCACTGAAGCTGCTGCTCACCGTCGCCGGCGACCCGGTGGCCGACCACGGAGCCGGCAGCGCCGCGAGCCTCGCCCGCCTGCGTTGGCTGGATTCCGCCGCAGGCGAGGGCCCCGCGCCGACCGCTCCCTTCACGCCGGTCACGGTTTGGGGTCGGCGCATCGGCGTCGTGGGGCGCGAGATCGAGGTGGGCGCCGATGGGCTGGTCGCGGGCATCCTCAGCCGGTTCTCGCCCAGCAACACGCGCGTGCTCGACACCGGCAGGCAGGTCCTGGCCGCGCCGATGCGGTTCGTGGTCGAGACGGCGAGCGGCCCGGTGAGCCTCCGCCCGGCGGGAGCGCGCGTGCGCCACACGGCCACTGGCGCGCGCTGGACCTCGCGCCTGGACGGCGGCGGCCTGCGCGTGGACGTGACCGGCGCGATGGACTTCACCGGCTCGGGCGAGGTGCGGCTCCGCGTCACGGCGCTCGAGGCGCTCGACGCCGCCGACATGCGGCTGGAGGTGCCATACCGGGAGGACGCCGCGCGGTTCTTCATGGGCCTGAACAAGCAGGGAGGCGTCCGGCCGGCTTCGCACTCGTGGCGCTGGAACACCGAGAAGCGGCAGGACTGCTGGTGGATGGGCGACGTGAACGCAGGACTGATGCTGCGCCTCAAGGACGCGGCCTATGTGCGCCCACCCGTCAACATCTACTACCACTTCCGCCCGCTGAAGCTGCCTGCCTCGTGGGGCAACGGCGGCGCCGGTAGCGTGTCGTTCGAGGCGCCGAGCAGGGGCGTGGTGACGGTCAGTGCCTCATCCGGCCTGCGCAAGCTGGCTCGCGGCGAGACGCTGGACTTCGTGTTCGAGTTCTACGCGACGCCGTTCCGCTGCATCGACACGGAGAAGCAGTGGTCGGTTCGGTTCGCGCACCTTGGCGGCATGGACCGCAAGCCCATCGACCGCACGATCGACACCGCGGACCCGGTGCATGGACCCAATGTCGTCAACGTCCACCACGCGAGCCTGTTCAGCCCGTTCATCAACTACCCGTACGCGGATGCCTCCTTCCCGCTGCTGCAGGACCTGGTGAAGCGGGCCCATGCGCGCGGGGTGCGCCTGCGGATCTACTACACCACGCGCGAGATCACGCACAACATGCCGGAGCTGCTGCCGCTGCACTCGCTCGATGGAGAGGTCATCCTCCCGGGCCCCGGCAAGGACGCCAAGACGCTGCTCCACCCGAACGGGCCGCACCCGTGGCTCGTCGAGAACCTGCGCGAGGACTTCGTGCCGGCGTGGGTCGCGGAAATCGGCGCGCCGTACGGCAAGCTCGACCTGTCGGTCATCACCAACCCGGACTCGCGATGGAACAACTACTACATCGAGGGGCTCCGGTGGCTGGTGGACAAGGCGGACATCGACGGCGTCTACATCGACGACACCGCGCTCGACGCGGGCAGTCTCCAGCGCGCGCGCCGCATCCTGGACAGCCGCCCCGGCCGGCTCATCGACTTCCACACGTGGAACCACTACAACGAGTGGGCCGGCTGGGCAAGCAACCTGAACATCTACGCCGAGCTGCTGCCGTACATCGATCGCCTGTGGATCGGGGAGGGCTTCAGCGCAAAGGACGCGGCGTGGGACTTCTGGCTGGTCGAGATGTCCGGCCTCCCGTTCGGGCTGATGAGCGAGATGCTCGACGGGCCGACGCCGTGGAAGGGCATGCTCTACGGCGAGACCGCGCGCCAGGCCTACTCCGGCGACAACACGGCCATGTGGAAGGTGTGGGATGAGTTCGGCATCCAGGGCTCGGAGATGGCGGGCTTCTATGCCGCCGACTGCCCCGTACGCACCGACAACCCCGACGTACGCGCCACGGTCTACCGCAAGCCCGGCCGCGTCCTCGTTGCGCTGGGCAGTTGGGCCAAGGAGCCGGCCTCGGTGCGCCTGCAGGTGGACTGGGCGAAGCTGGGCATCGACCCGGCCAAGGCCCGCCTCCACGCCCCCGCCATGAGCGGCATGCAGGACGAGCACACGTGGTCGCCAGGTGAGGCGATCCCCATCGAGCCGTGCAAGGGGTGGATGCTGGTGCTGGAAGCCGGGCAGCGATAGCCGGGTGCGGGGGTGCGTGCCGCGGCGCGCGCTAGCTTGGATGATGCCCGAGTGCTGTGGTGTGATGGGCCTCCGTGCCCGCCCACAGTGACCCATGGGTGAGTCAGGCCAGACGGCTGTGGGCGCCGGTACCGTGACGCATGCCTACTCGGCGGCCGCACCACCGGGCGGGCCGCCGAACTGCCGATCCTGATGGGGAGCGAAGACGATGCTAGTCCGATGCCTCAGTGGCGCTGCCGGGCTCGGCGCGGCTCTTGCGCTGGTTCAGCCCGCCGCGCCGGCAGGACGTGCGGAGCACGAGGCCCGCCATCGTGGCCCTGCGGCGGTGGTGTCCGATCAGAGCCGCGCATGGGTTGTCGACGTGGGCAAGCGGCACGCGGAGAGAGTGCTCCGGCAGTACGATGGAATGGAGGTGCTCCAGGGCAGGAGGCGGGTGTACGTGTCGGCCCATACCAACCGTCCGGCAGCCACCGCCTGGTTCACCTACTCGCCGACCGACCGACGATGGCAGCGCCTCCCGCGCATGGCAGAAGGTGCGGACGTGGTCCGGGCCGCCGACCATCTGGTCGAGTTATCGCGTGAGCGTGGCGGCCTGAAGCTGCGGATGTGGGCCGCCGATGGTCGCCTCGTCAGGGAGGTCCGGGTAGCTCAGAGCCCTCATGTGTTCGCCAGCGACTTCAGGCTGTTCGGTTGGTCACGGAGCGACCGCAGGTTCCTGGCCGGCTGCCGGACGAAGCTGCTCGCCATCGGGATGGATGGCCAGGTGCATGTCGTCCGCGACATGAGAGAGGCAGATCCAACGGTCGAGAGGCGCATGGGGCTGGTAAACGCGGTCGTCATCGACGGGTCCGGCCGCAACGTCGCGGTCGGCGTGGACGCCGGCGGCGGACGTCACCTGCTCCTGCTGTCCACCCGCGGGGTGCGGGGCCTTGGCGATGCCAGGGTCGTGGCACGATCTCGCGACCTGTGGTTCATCGCTCCAGCGGCGTTCAGCCCGGATGGGCGCCACCTCGCGCTCACCGCGCAGCCGGACTTCTCGCACCAGCACGTGTACATCATGCGGATGCCGGGAGGCCGCATCGCGTCGCCTACCGCGTGGGCCAAGGACAGCACGTTCGACGCCCCTGTATGGGTGTCCAGCACGCGCCTGGTCGCGCTGCGCCACGAACGCGCCCAGAAGGGCCCGCGCACAGAGGTGTGGGAGATGCGAACCAGTGGCGGGCGCGCGCGTCTGCTGACCGCGGCGCCTTAGGAGCGGCGGACCGTATGGCAACTCACCCAGCGCACGCAGCGCCAACGAGGCCGCCTGCAGGTGGGCCGGGCGAAGCCGGCGGCGCGGCCACCCCATCCGCAAACCAGCCGAACCAGCTACCTCGGAGCGTGGCGGCTCCTGGAGGGTGGCGCTCCGTCGCCACCGCGTGGGGCCCGAACGACCGGTCGGCACGGAGGCCGACCCTCCAGGTCCCGGGCCGAACGCTCGCATCCGTTCGTGCGGTTGCGGCCGCACCCATGCGACGATGTGAGCGCACGCACGTCGTCGGCGCCCGCCCCCGCCCCCGCCCGCCGCCTCATTGCAGCGCTTCGAGGCAGTCCACGGGCAGCGCGCGGCCGTCGAGGCCGGTGACGACCAGCGCGTGGAAGCCGTCGGCGATGCGGGTGCGCTCCAGGACGACCGCCGAGGCCGACGCCGGGCCCGAGAGGTCGATCTCGCCGAGCGCCACGCCGTCCAGCTTCACCGCGCAGCGCCCGTAGTCGGGGCCCTTGGGCAGCCAGAGGCGGAAGCCGGAGCCGCGGAAGTTCCACTTCACCCGCTCCTTCGGGTTCCGGCAGGCTGCACCAACCCCGAAGCGCCAGGACGGCCCGGCCACCTTGTCGTAGGCAGACTCGGCAACCCCTGCGCCCGAAATCGCCTCGCTGTACAGCCACGAGTGCACCGCGCGCCGCGGGACCCCGGCCACCGTCAGCTTGTCCACCACCAGGTTGGTGCCCGCCTCCAGCAGCAGCCCCAGCGGCCCCTCCTCCGACGGGAGCGCGCCGGCCCAGACCCGCTGACCGCCGATGGTCACCGCTGCGCGCCCCGCACCCACCCGCACGCGGATCGTCCGGCGCTCGGCAGGCGACAGCGGGCCCTCCGCGTGCACGGTGGCCTCGGGCGTGTCATTCGCCTCGATGAGGCGCCACCGGTCCTTCGTCAGCTCCAGCGCTCGATGGCGGGTCCAGCTCAGCGTGTGCGGGCGGCCATCCGCGCGCCCCTCGGCGCCCAGCGGCATGCGGCAGGCCCACGCCAACCGGGCCGTGCCGGACCGCAGGACAACCTGCGCCTCCAGGTCGAACGCGCCGTACGCCGCCCGGGTCAGCGTGATCGTGCGTCCCGCGTGGGCTGTCACCGTGAAGCCGGACTTGCGCAGGGGCTGTCTCCACGGTCGCGCCGCCATACCGATGGTGCCGACACCGCCGTCGGCATCGCGCGAGGGATAGAGGGTGCGCAGCGTGCCGTCGCTGTCGACGCGCGCGGCCAGCGCCTGCCCCCAGATGCCATACGCCTCGTGAGGAACGGGCTCCGAGTGCCAGGCCGAGCCGTGCTGCCACACCTCCCAGGAGTCGCGCTCGTGCGCCTTCTCGATCGGAGCGCGCATGATGACCTGGAAGTTCCGGTTCAGGCCCACTGACGTCCGCGCGTCGTAGACGTAGCCGCCATCGGCGAACGCCGGGAACGCCTCGATGGGCGACGGGTAGTAGCGATCCCCTTCCAGGTCGGCGATCATCACGGGCTTGGACCACGGCCCCGCCGGGTCGACGGCAGTCATCGCAAACTGGCCCCAAGCGTAGTGGTCGCCGGAGTCCAGGTCCGTGATGACCAGCCAGTCGTTGGCCCGACGCACGAGCGAGGCAACGTACACCCGGCGGTAGCGCGTGCCAGGCCCGGCGATCTTCTGCCACTCCGAGGTGCGCAGGATCGGCGTCGGGTTGCGGTGGAACGGGCCCTCCGGCTTCTCCGCCCACGCATAGGCCATGCCGCTGTCCGCGCCGCCGGTGGGCGCCGAGGCATTGGCCCAGGTCGTGTTGGAGGTGCACCAGTCGTAGCACATGTGGTAGCGGCCGTCGTGGTACACCACGCACACGTCAGGCGCGATGGGCGACGGGTAGGCATCGCCCTCGAACCGGAAGTCGGGATCGTCGAAGATGGGGCCCACGTGTTCCCACGTCTTGCCCTTGTCGGCCGAGCGGTACACCTCGCAGTGCGTGGGCGGGCCGTCCTGCACGATCGCGTAGCCCTCGTAGTAGAAGCCAACGTAGGCATACCAGCGCCCCGACACGGGGTCGATGAGCAGCGAACCGTTCACGGGCCACTTCAGCGGCGCGGCGCCCTTGACGAAGGGGTTCCCAGATGCGCGGGTGAACGTGTCGAACGAGGGGTCGCCTAGGATCGGGTGGCGTATCCAGGCGTCGGCTGCGGCGCCCTGAGCGTAGTCGATCGTGGTGGCACGCTCGCCCGGCCGATGCCACAGGGGCGGCCACTGCGGCGCCACCACGCCCGTCTTGCGCCCCTGCCCAACCGCCGGCAGCACCGCGAAGAGGCACACAGCAGCAGCGAACACCCCGACCGCCAGTTGCGACATACCGACCCCCCAGTGAGAACGATGCCACCCCGTTCGTGGCCGGGGCGCACGATCCCTGCCTCGCAGCCAGGCGTTCGGGCACGTTGGCGAGGAGGGGGGGCGGAGGGCCGGCGAGTGGATTCGCGCCTGAGCACGGCACAAAGTCCGCCGCCGCGGACTTAAACGACCACGGCGGCGCACACGCCCACGCTACGTCCCCTCCCGCGTCGGGAGGGGTGGCCGAAGGCCGGGGTAGGTCGCCGTGGCGTCGCGACCCTACGGCGTGGCCGGCGGTGGGCTGGGAGGGCTCTGGTACGCCGCGGCCTCGGCAGCGTCGCCGATGACGACCCAGGGGCGCGGGTAGATCCCGATGGCCAGGACCGCCGCAACGCAGATCGCGATCGCCCAACCGAGCGGGCGCGCCACCGGCATCCGGCGGTCGTCCTCCGGGTCGCGGATGTACACCTGCAGCGCGACCATGAGGTAGTAGTACAGCGCGATCACGCTGGTCAGCACGCCGACGCCGACCAGCGCGAGCTGGCCACCCTCCCAGCCCGCCGCGAAGAGGTAGAGCTTGCCGACGAAGCCGGCAAGGGGCGGGATGCCTCCGAGCGAGAAGAGCACCACGAGCGCGGCGAAGGCCAGCAGAGGCGAGCGCTTGTGCAGCCCGCGCAGCGCGTCGATCCGGTCCGAACCCGTCGCCTGCTGCACGGCCTCGACCAGGAGGAACCCGGCCACATTGGTGAAGCCGTAGAGGAACATGTACAGCCAGACCGCGCTCACCCCGTGCGTGTCGGGTCCGGCGGCGATGGCGATCAGGATGTACCCGGCCTGGGCGATGCCGGAGTAGGCCAGCAGGCGCTTCAGGTTCGTCTGCGCGATGGCCACCAGGTTGCCCACCACCATCGACAGCACCGCCAGCGCCACGATCATGGGGATCCAGCGGTGCGCGTGCACGGTGAGGGACGTGACGAGGAAGCGGATGATCGCGGCGAATGCGGCGGTCTTGGACGCCGTCGAGAGGAACGCGGCGACGGTGCTGGGCGCGCCCTCGTAGACGTCCGGCGCCCACAGGTGGAAGGGCACCGCGGACATCTTGAACGCCAGGCCGCCAATGACGAAGACCACGCCCAGGCAGAGCGCGATGGTGGACGGGCCGCCGGTCAGGCCGGCGCATGCCTCCGCCACCACCCCAAAGTCGGTCCCGTGCGCCACTCCGTAGATGATGCTCATGCCGTAGAGCAGGATGGCTGACGCAACTGCCCCGAGCACGAAGAGCTTCATCGCGGCCTCGGCCGAGCGGCGATCCCGCTTCGCGATGCCCACCAGCGTGTAGAGGCACATGGTGGACAGCTCGACCCCGATGTACATGGGCAGCAGCCCGCCCGAGCACGCCACGAGCATCATCCCCATCGCGCTGAAGGTCAGCAGCGAGTAGTACTCCCCCGCGAACTTCATGCGCCCCTCGCCGGCCGTCGAACCCAGCGCGACGAGCGCGATGATGCTGAGGATGATGGTGTCGAACGCGCGCGAGAAACCGTCGAAGCGCAGGGAGCCGGCCCCCGTCAGCGAGTCCGGCGCGCCCCAGTCGAGCAGCAGGGCCAGCAGCGCGCCCGCCACCGTCAGCCAGCCGAGCAGCGGAATCCGGCGCCGGTAGGGCAGCGTGTCAAGGAGCATGACCACGGCCGCCACGGTGGCCAGCGCGATGTACGGCGCGAAGGGGCGCAGGTCGGTGATCATGGGTTGGCCTGCCTGTCGTCGGCGGTGACGGCTGCGGTCGTGGGGCCGGGCGGAGGCGCGGGCAGGGGCGATGCGGCGATCTGCCGCACGGCGGGCATGCCGCGCAGCCCGACATCGACCAGGGTCGCCAGCGTCCGCGGCACGATGCCGAAGAACAGCACGAGCGAGGCCAGCGCGGTGATGGCGATCCACTCCGTCGTGCGCGCGTCGCGCAGGCCCGGGTAGTCGTCCGGGCGGAACGGACCGAGCAGGATCTTCTGGATCATGCGAAGCACGTAGGCGGCCGTCACCACGATGCCGGTCACCGAGATGAGCGCCAGGACCGGATACGTGAGCCACATGCCGTAGAACACCAGGAACTCAGCGATGAAGCCGAACGTCGCGGGCAGGCCGAACGATGACAGGCCGCCGATGGTCATGCAGATCGCCACGCCCGGCATCACCTTCGCGAACCCGCCCATGGCCGGAATGCTGCGCGTGTGCGACTTCTCGTAGACGAGGCCGACGATGGCGAACATGAGGCCGGTCATCATGCCGTGCGCCACCATCTGCAGCACCGCGCCGTTCACGCCGATCGAGTTCATCGAGGCCAGCCCCAGCATCACCACGCCCATGTGGCTCACGCTGGAGTAGGCGATGACGTACTTCAGGTCGGTCTGGCCCATCGCGCAGAACGCGCCGTAGACGATGTTGATAGTGGCAATGAGAGCCATCACGAACGACCACTCTACCGCGCCGTCCGGCAGCATCCCGAGGCCCATGCGCAGCACGCCGTAGGCGCCGAGCTTCATCAGCACGCCGGCGTGGAGCATGGAGACGGCAGTCGGCGCCGAGGCGTGCCCGTCCGGCGACCAGGTGTGCAGCGGCCAGATGCCGGCGAGGACGCCGAAGCCGACGTACACCGCCAGGAACACCCAGCGCTGGAAGAGCGGCGAGTAACGGCGCGCCTCGATGACACCCATGTCGAACGTGTGCGGCGTGCCGTGAGCGAAGAACGCCAGGATCGCCAGCAGCACGAGCGCGCTGCCCGCCAGAAGCATGATGGTCAGCTTCATGGCGGAGTACTCCTTGGTCTTGCCCTTCGTGCTCGTGCCCCACACGCCGATCAGCAGGTACATCGGCAGGACCGAGATCTCGAAGAACAGGAAGAGGAAGAAGAGGTCGCGCGCCACGAACACCCCGAACACCCCGCCGACGAGCAGGAGCAGCAGCGCCAGGAACTCCTTGGTGCGGTTCTGCTGCGTCCACGAGGCGAACACGCCCGCCGTGATGATGATGGAGGTCAGCAGGACGAGGGCCACGCTGGTGCCGTCGGCGGCGACGCTGTACGCGATGCCGAGGCTGGGCACCCACTCGACGCGGTGGGCGAACTGGAAGCCCCCGGCGACGCGGTCGTAGGCAACGCACGCGTAGACGGCTGGCGGCAGTGTGAGGGCCGCGCCAAGGAGCGACACGAGGCGGATCAGCAGGCCGTGCTCTGCCGGAACCAGCAGCACTACCACGCTCGCGACCAGTGGCGAGAGCACGATGAACGTCAGGAGGTACTGGCTCATCGTCGCACCCCCTGGGCGATGCGCACGGGCGCCGACGAGGTTCGGACAGGCGGGGCCGTGAGCGTCTCCCATGTCACGGCGAGCGCGAGCAGCGCGAGCACGGCCACGATCATCGTGGCGGCGTACGTCTGCGCCTGGCCGGTGGTCGTGCGCCGGAGGCCGCTGCCGGCAACACACACCACGTGGCCGATGCCATTCATCGCCTGGTCGATGACATTCCGGTCGAACCAGGCCAGCGTGCGCCCGATGGCGAGCGAACCGGCGGCGCCGGCGCGGTTCCAGAAGGCATCCATCAGCCACAGGTTCACCAGGAACCCGTAGATGGCCGGCGGCATCGATGCGACCGGATCGACCGCCGCGCCGGGCCGCGCGTAGAGCCGCCAGGCCAGGGCGAAGCCCGCCAACGAGACGAGCGTGACGGATCCTGCGAGCGCCCAGTTGATCGCCTCAGCCCCCCCCTCGCCCAACAGCGCGCCGAAGAAGCCGGTGCCGTGCAGCCACAGTCCGAGGAGCAGCGACGGCACGGCCAGCGCGGCGAGCGGGAGCGTCATCCAGGCCGGCGCTTCGTGGGCGTGGGCGGCGTCATCCGATCGCGGCTCGCCCCAGAACGCCATCAGCCACATGCGCAGGCTGTAGAACGCGGTGATGAACGCGGCGACAACCGCGACGGCGAGCGCGAGGTACGCGATGGGATGGCGCCCGCCCGCCTCGAGCGCCGCGCCCAGGATCGCGTCCTTGCTGAAGAAGCCCGCGAACGGCGGCAGCCCGGCCAACGCCAGCACGCCGATGAGGCAGGTCCACGCGGTGATCGGCATCCGCTTGCGCAGCCCGCCCATCAGCCGCAGGTCGTTCGGATCGGCGCTGTGATGCAGCGCGTGGATCACGGCGCCGGCGGTCAGGAAGAGCAGCGCCTTGAACATCGCGTGGGTCGTCAGATGAAACAGCCCGGCGGAGCGCCCCGCCTCGCCGCCCGTGCCGAGGCCGAGCATCATATAGCCGAGCTGGCTGACCGTGGAGTAGGCCATCACCTTCTTGATGTCCACCTGCACGATGGCGATCGTCGCCGCCATGAACGCCGTGATCGTGCCGATCAGCAGCACGGTGTCCATGGCCACGGCCGAGGCTGCGAAGAGCGGGAAGAGCCTGCCGACCATGTAGACGCCCGCCGCCACCATCGTCGCCGCGTGGATCAGCGCGCTGACGGGCGTGGGGCCCTCCATCGCATCCGGCAGCCACACGTGCAGCGGGAACTGGGCCGACTTGCCGATGGCGCCGCAGAAGAGCAGGATGGGCGCGAGCCAGAGGAACGTCTGCGCCGAGACGAGCGGCGCGCTCGCCACCTTGCCCGCCGCCATGTCCGCGACGGTCTGGCCGACCGCGCCGAACTCGAACGAGCCGGCGGCGCTCACGAGCACCAGCACGCCCAGCATGAACCCGACGTCGCCGAACCGCGTGACGACGAACGCCTTCTTCGCCGCGCTGGCCGCCGACGGTTTCTGCCACCAGAACCCGATGAGCAGGTAAGAGCAGATGCCGACCAGCTCCCAACAAACGTACAACTGGAACAGGTTGCCGGCGGTGACCAGGCCGAGCATGGAGGTGGTGAAGATGCCCAGGTACGCGAAGTACCGCGCGTAGCCGGCCTCGCCCGCCATGTAGCAGATCGAGTAGACCTGCACGAGGAAGCTGACCAGGCAGACCACGCCCACCATGACCGCGCCGAGCGCATCGAGATGCACGCCGAGCCGGATGGTCATGCCACCGAGCGAGAGCCAGGTCCCGCCCGTGTCGATGGCGCCGTGCGGCGGGATCGCACCGAGGTTCCCGAGCAGCACGAGCGCCGAGGCCAGCGTGCCAAGGATGGGCATCGCGGGCGCGGCGGCGCGCAGCCGGCCGGTGAGCGCGCTGATGCCCGCCAGCACCGCGCCCAGCAGCGGCGCCGCCAGGATTGCCCACAGCATCGCGTGCGGACCGCTCATCGTGCTCCCATCGCCTGGTTCGTGTGTGGCATGTTGGCTACCTCAGATCCTCCACGACTGCCGTGGTGGGACGGGCGTCCCTGCCCGTCCGGTACAGCCCATCAATGCATCAGGCTCGCCCTGCACGAGTGCCGTGGTGGGACGGGCGTCCCTGCCCGTCCAGTACAGCCCATGGCTGGGTCCGGCTACCCCTTCAATGAGCTGATCTCATCCAGATGGATGGTGCCGAAGCGGCGGTACACGTTCAGGATCACCGCCAGACCGACCGCCGCCTCCGCCGCCGCAATGGTGATTCCGACCAGCACGAAGACCTGCGGCTCCAGGTTGTGCGGCGTCGTGAAGCGCCAGAACGCGAGGAAGTTGAGATTGGCCGCGTTCAGCATCAGCTCGACGCCCATGATCATCGCGATGGCGTTCCGGCGCGCCAGCACGCCGAACGCCCCGATCGCGAAGAGGATGGCCGCGACGACCAGGCATCCTTGGAGTGTCATGGCGCTGTCGCCTCCTCGTCCGAGAGCGCGGCCATCAGGGGTGGCTCGGGCTCGGGCTCGCGCTCGGTCTTGGCCAGAACGACGGCGCCGACGAGGGCCGCGAGCAGGATGAGCGAGGCGGCCTCGAACGGCACCGCGTACGGCCCGATTAGCGCCCGCCCCAGTTCGACGGTCTGCTGCGCGCCGGAAGCCGGCGCACCGGCGCTAAGCCGCCAGGCGTGCATCACGAGCATCGTGCCGCAGGTCAGCGCCAGCATGACCACCAGCGGCAGCGCGAAGCGGGCCAGCCGGTTCATCTGCGGCACCTGTGGGTTCACCACGTCGCGCGTGAGCATCAGGGCGAAGACGAACAGCACCAGGATGGCGCCGGCATATACCAGCACCTGGATGACGAAGAAGAAGTCGGCATTGAGTGCGGCATAGAGCCCCGCCAGGCCCAGGAAGCACGGCAGCAGCGCAAACGCCGAGTGCGCCACGTTCCGCCGGGTGACAACCGCGAGCGCCGCGCCGATGACGATCGCGGAGAGGCCGTAGAAGACGATCTGCATCCCGAGCGAGTTCATGTCTTCTGCTCCTCGGCCGGCTTGGCGGCAGCCGCGGCGCGCGCGGCCTTGGCCGCCGCCTCCGCCTCAGCCGCGGCAGAGAGCGTCGCGTTGTTGCGCTCGACCGCCGCCTTGCCGCCCTGCGCCAGGTCCTGGATGCGGAAGAGGCTCACGTCGCGCCGGCTGGATGCCAGCTCATACTCCGGGCCCATGAAGATGGCCTCGAACGGGCACGCCTCGACGCAGAGGTTGCAGAACATGCACCGGCCCAGGTCCATCGTGAACTGGTCGACGCCGGAGTTCTTGCCGGCGACCACCTTGTTCATGGTGATCACGTTGGTGGGGCAGGCCTGGGCGCACAGCGTGCAGCCGACGCACTTCAGCTTGCCGGCGTCCTCGTCGAACGGCAGGTAGAACAGCCCCCGGTACCTGGGCGACACGGTGACGCGCTCGTATGGGTACTGCACGGTGATCTTCTCGCGCAGCACGAGGTTCTTGAGCGTGACCCCCATGCCCTTGAGCACGCTCAGGAAGCCGGTCACGAACTCCTTGATGAAGCCGTCCTTCGGCGGTTGGTTGGTGCTCATCGGCTGCGGCTCCTCATCGTCCGCCCAGCAGCGCGGCGGCGAAGAAGACCAGGAATGACGCCGGCACCAGCAGCTTCCAGCAGAACCCCATCATCTGGTCGATTCGGAAGCGCGGCACGGTCCAGCGGATCCACATCATGAATGTGACAATCGCCAGCGCCTTGATCGAGAGCCACACCGGGCCGGGGAGAACGCCGGGGCCCAGCCATCCGCCGAAGAACAACACCGCCGCGAACGCCGCCTGGAAGAAGTTGTTCGCGAACTCCGCCAGGAAGAAGAACGCGAACCGCATGCCGGAGTACTCCGTGTGGAACCCGCTCACGAGCTCCGACTCGGCCTCGGGCAGGTCGAACGGCGCGCGGTTCACCTCCGCCATCATGCAGATGAGGTAGATGACGAACGCCGGGATGAGGACCGGGTAGCGGAGGATGTTCCAGAGCCCCTCCTGCGCCTTCACGGTCTCCACCATCGACAGCGTGTTCGTGTAGACGACGACGCACAGCACCGACACGAGCATCGGGATCTCGTAGGAGAGGAGCTGCGCGGCCGACCGCATGCCGCCGAGAAGCGCGTACTTGTTGTTCGCTCCCCAGCCGGCGGCCATCATCCCGGCGATCGCGGTGGTCGTCACAGCCATGACGAACAGGACCGACAGGTTGTAGTCCCACGCCACCGCGCGCTCGCTGAACGGGAGGGCGAGGAACGTGAGGACCGTCGGCACGAACGCGATGAACGGGGCCGCCACGAAGAGGATGCGATCCGCCTTGGCCGGGATGATGTCCTCTTTGGTCAGCAGCTTCACGGCGTCCGCCGCGGTCTGCAGCGTGCCGCGCCAGCCGACGTGCATGGGGCCGAGGCGCGCCTGCATCCACCCCGCGAACTTGCGCTCCCACCAGATGAGGAAGAGCACGCCGACCGCGATGAGCACGAAGCAGATGAAGCCGGCGCGCGCGAACGCGTCGATCAGCGGGTAGGCGGCGAGCAGGTCGAGCGCCGGCTGCGCGAGCTGCCACGGCAGGCGCACGACGGCCGCCACGACCGCCAGGAACGCGACAACCAGCGCCACGCCGCCCGCGAAGTGGCCGAACGCATGGGCGCGGCTGTAGTTCGGGCGGTGGCTCATCGGTCCACCTCGCCGAGAACGGTGTCCAGACTGCCGAGGATGGCGATCAGGTCCGCGATCTTCGTGTTCGGCAGCAGCTCAGGCAGCAGACTCAGGTGGACGAAGGAGGGCGCCCGGATGTGTACCCGCGCCGGGTTGGTCGATCCGTCGCTTACCATGTAGAAGCTCAACTCCCCGCGCGGCGACTCGGTGCGGGAGTAGGCCTCGCCCGCCGGCGGCTTGAAGACCTTGGGAAGCTTCACGGAGATCTCGCCCGCCGGCATGTCGCGGAAGCACTGCTCCACGATGCGCACGCTCTGGCGCATCTCCTCGACCCGCAGCCGGTAGCGGGCCAGCACGTCGCCGTCGGTGCTGGTCGGCACGTCGAACTCCAGCCGGTCATACACCTCGTACGGGAAGGCGCGGCGAATGTCGTAGTCGACGCCCGAGCCACGCAGCACCGGCCCCGATGCTCCGTACGCCAGCGCCAGCTCGCGGGAGATGACGCCCACGCCCTCGCAGCGCTCCCGGAAGATGCGGTTGCCCGTCACCAGGCGGTCGTAGTCGCGCAGGCGGTCGAGGAACTCCGGGATGAACTCCCTCACGTGCTGCTCGAAGCCGTCGGGCAGGTCCGCGGGCACGCCGCCGGGCCGGATCCAGTTGTAGGTCAGGCGCGCGCCGGTCATCGACTCGAGCAGGTCGAGGAAGACCTCCCGATCGCGGAAAGCGTACAGGAAGGCCGTCGTGGCGCCCAGGTCCGTGGCGAAGGTGCCGAAGAAGACGAGGTGGCTGGCGATGCGGTTCAGCTCGCAGAGCAGCACGCGGATGTACTGCGCCCGCTCCGGCACCTCGATGCCGCCCAGCCGCTCGATGCACTGCGAGATCGCCAGGTTGTTGTTCAGCGCGGCCAGGTAGTCGAGCCGGTCCGTGAACGGTATGAGCTGCCGGTACGGGCGCGCCTCGAACATGCGCTCCAGGCCGCGATGCAGGTAGCCGATGACCGGCCGGCACGCGCGCACGATCTCGCCGTCGACGTCGCAGACGAGGCGCAGCACGCCGTGCGTGGACGGGTGCTGCGGGCCCAGGTTGACCGTCATCCCGGGGTATGCGATCTCGCGCGTCGTTCGGTTGGGCGATGCGGGGGCTGCGCTCATGGGCTCCGGTCGGGCTAGTTGGTGGGCTGCGGGCCGTGCAGCGGGTCGCCGAGGAACACCGGCTCGTAGTCCTTGCGGAAGGGGTGCCCCTCCCAGTCCTCGGGCAAGAGAATGCGCATGCGCGTCACGTCGTCCATGTCCGGATGGTCGCGGAAGACGACACCCAGAAGGTCGAAGCACTCGCGCTCGTGCCAGTTCATGCCGGGCCAGACGCCGGTCGCGGTGGGCGCCGCCGGCGCTTCGCGAGGCAGCCGCACCGTGAGCCGCACGTTCAGCCTGTGCGCCGTCGAGTAGAGCCGGTACCACAGGACGATGTTCTCGCCGTCGTCGCGCGCGCAGAGGTCGGCCGGGTAGTCGCACCGCGTCTCGGGCGCATCGCGCAGGAAGGAGCACAGGTCGTGGAGCACGGCGGCGGGCGCCTCGATGCAGAGGTCACCGGCCGCATCGGAGAGCGTGACCCCGTCGGAGCCGAAGCGCGCCTCGATCGCTGCCCATGCGCCGTCGATTGCCGCCATGCGCTACTCGCCTCCCACGACGATCGGCCCGCGCGACTTGGGCTTGCGTGAGTACCGCGTCTCGCCCGCGATCTGCTCCTTGAGCTGGAGCAGCCCGTGGATCAGGTTCTCGGGGCGCGGCGGGCACCCGTAGACGTACACGTCGACCGGCAGGAACTGGTCCACGCCCTTGACGATGGTGATGCTGTCGCGGTAGGGCCCGCCGGCGGACGCGCAGCCGCCCATCGCGATGACGTACTTCGGCTCGGGCATCTGATCGTAGAGGCGGCGAATGAACGGGGCCATCTTCACGCTGACCCATCCGGCGACGATCATGACGTCGGCCTGGCGAGGCGTGGCGCGGAAGATCATGCCGAAGCGGTCTAGGTCGAAGCGCGGTCCGGCGGTGGCCATCATCTCGATGGCGCAGCAGGAGAGGCCGAAGGTGAGGGCCCACATGGAGCTGCGGTGCGCCCAGTTGATGCCGAAGTTGAGCAGGCGGTCGAACGGGGCCATGACGACGATGCCCCCCGGAACCTCGACACGCCACGAGGCGACCTCCTGCTGCGTGAGCGGCGCGGTCTCGGCGGCCGGTTCTACTCCCATTCGAGCGCTCCCCGCCGCAGGGCATAGAGCCAGCCATACGCCAGCAGGCCGACGAAGATGACCATCTCGACGCGTGCGTAGAGGCCGAACTGCCTGTAGGCAAGCGCCCAGGGAAAGAGGAACGCAGCCTCGACATCGAAGAGCACGAACAGCAGCGCGAAGATGTAGTAGCGCATGCTGAACTGCTGCCAGGCGTCGCCCACGGGCGGCGGGCCGCACTCGTAGGTCTCGAGCTTCGTGGGGTGCGGGGCGGAGGGGCGCAGGATGCGCGAGAGGATCAGCGTGCCTCCGACGAAGAGGACGCCGACCACCGTGGCCATGATGACGGGCAGATAGCTGTGCAACGCGCTTGCCTCCCACCGTTGCTCACATGCGCGGCATCCGCGATCCCTGCTCCTGTCGGGGCGCGCCATAGGGTCGGCGGAACAGGACAACCAGCTAACGTTACGGTGAACTGGCGAGCGTTGCTCCATGTCCGGGCGGACCGGGGCGGCGGAGTTGGCAATGTGACCGCGGAGAGGCAGACGCGAGGTGGCGCGGCTAACCTGGATCATGCACGAGTGCAGTGGTGGGATGGGCCTCCGTGCCCGTCCGGTGCGACTAATGAATGGGACAGGCAAGGGGGTGGCGCAACAGCGCGCCGCGGAGCGGTCGGAGGGCGGCAACCTGCGCCGCGGCACCCGGTCATGACGGGGGCGCACGTGGCCACGCCGGTTGCCGGTGGTACCGGGTGTTGGCGTTGAGCGAGCGGCGCCCCCGTCAGGCCCATCGCGAACGAGCGTCAGAAGTAGACGCCGCCGAGCTTCGTGACTGGCGTGGACACTGTGAACCTGCTCAGCGCCGATCCGCCGGTGACATCCAGAGTGCCCAGATAGAGCCCCTTGAAGCCGCTGGTAGCCGTGCCGGACCCACCCTCGTACACGGAGTAGGTGGTCCCGGTCTTGATCGCTGGAGATGAGAGCACGAGGGTTGCGCGCTTCTGCGGCACCTCACACGAGAACACCGGCGTGCCATCCGCGGCCCTGATCGACATCGTGCTTCCCTTCGGCATGCTGCTGAGCACGAGTGTGTTCTGAGTCGCTGTCGGCTTGCTGGTCGTTCCGCCGAACCCGATGAACGTGCCGCCATCGATCGAGAACGTGTTCTGATCGCTGTCGAAGCACCCCTGGGGAGCCACCATGCCTATCGCCACGATCACGCCACCGGCGATGGTCAGCGTGCCATTGGAGTCGATGGCATCGTTGTCCGTACAGTAGCAGTAGACATAGCCGCCGTTAACGGTGATGGACTTGCCTGCGTTCAGAGCGTCGTCGACCGTGTTGATCTGGAGGTACCCGTCGTTGATGGTGAGGTGTGACTTCGCCTCGATGCCCTCGGGACTGCAGCTCACCGTCTGGCCGCCGGTGACGTACTCGTAGGCCCTTCCCGTGGTCTTCAGGTCGATCACGCCATGGTTCACCACCACGTCGGGAGATGGATCGTCAGAGGTGGATGGCGTCGTGGCGTCTTCGGTGATGTCCCATCCCGCCGTCATCGCCTTGCCGACGGACGTGACGGTGATGTGCCCGCCGTTGATCACGATGAAGCCCTTGCCTGTTCCCGTGGTCTCGGAGCCTTCGACCTTGATCCCCTTGCTCTCGTCGCCAGTGACGGTCCCCGTGGCGGCTATGGTCAGCCTGCCGTCATCGAAGATGAAGCCGTTCACCGATCGGACCGCATCCCTGGCGCTGACGGCGACGATGGCGGTTCCGCCGCGTATGCGAATGTAGTCGTTGCTGAAGATGCCATGCTTGTACCGTCCGGTGACGTCGAGCGTCCCGTCACCGCTCAGGACTATCGGGCCCTTGGAGTACAGCGCGGCCTTCATCGTCAGAGTGCGCGTGGCCGTGTCGGTGAGCGTGTTGGTCGTTCCGGGCGCCGAGACGATGAAGACCTTCTGCTTCGATTCCAGATCCAGTGCGGGGCCCGCGGTGCCGTTGATCGTGACGCCGTCAAGGTAGAGCTGGTAGGCGCTGCTGCTGGAAGCCGTCAGCGTTCCGCTCAGCGTCCCCGTGAGGTCGTACTTGAGGGGCTGACTGACGGTCGAGGCGATGGTGATGCCGTTGGCGGTCTTCGTAACGACCAGGCTGCGGTCGCCGCTGGTGAGCAGCGTGACGCCGCCGGTGGTTATCTCCAGAGCGGGGCCGGAGGAGGTCCGGGCAGTACCGGCGGTGAAGTCGATCGTGATGGTCTCGCCGAAGACCGTGTTGTCGACAACGTCGGCGGGATCGTAGGTGGTCGCCAGCTCCGCGAGCGAGGCCGCGAACGGACTGCTGTCGACCTCCGCCGCCGTGATCGTCCCCGTAGAGCCGCCGTTCGAGCTGTGCGAACCGCCTCCGCAGCCGGGGATCGCCAGCAACCCCAGGGCGAGCATCAGGAACGCGATCGTGCGTGGACAGACCGGGTTTGGGCGTCTCATGGTGGCCTCCGTACCCGCTAATCTACCCTCGCCGGCCGGCCTGCACAACCCTACCCGCCCAGAATGCCCTCCCGGCGCACAGATTCGCGGCATCGGTCGCGGTCACCGCGCCTGGGTCGCAGGCGGAGACGGTGTGGCCCCGCAGCGGTCCGCCACCGCAGGGCCACTCTCGTGGTGACTCGCCGCACGTCGCCGGGCGCACCGAAGCATGCACCCAGGACGCGCCTACCGAGCCTAGAAGTACGCGCCGCCGAGCTTGGTGACGATCGAGGACACGGTGAAGCTGGTGCCGGCCGTGCCGCCGGTGAGGCCCAGGTCGTCGAGGTACAGCCCATTGAAGAGGTTGGCCGCCGTGACCGTTCCACCGGTGTAGACCGTGTAGGATGTGCCCGTCTTGATACTGGGGGACGAGAGCACCACGGTCGCACACGTCTGCGGCACCGTGTAGGAGAACACCGATGTGCCGTCGGCGGCCTTGATCGACATCGTGCTCCCACTGGACATGGGTCCGAGCACGATCGTGTTCTGCGTGGGCGATGGCGTGCTGGTCGTGCCGCCGATGCCGACGAGGGTGCCGCCACTGATCAGGAACGTGTTCTGATCGCAGTCGAAGGGCCCGTCAGGCGCGCCGGTGCCGATCGCCACGATGACGCCGCCCGCGATGGTGAGCTTGCCATTGGAGTCGATCGCGTCGTTCCTCGAACTCGCGCAGTACAGGTAGCCGCCCTTGATCGTGACGGAAGTGCCCGCATTCAGGGCGTCGTCGGTCGTGTTGATCGTCATGTACCCGTCGTTGATGGTGAGGTCCGACTTCGCCTCGATGCCCTCGGGGCTGCAGCTCACTGTCGTGCCGCCGGAGACGTACTCATACGGCGTTCCGGTGGTGGTGAGGCTGATGACGCCGTTGTTGACCACCACATACGGCGATGGGTCATCTGAGGTGGATGCCGTGCTGGCGTCTTCGTCGATGTCCCAGCCCGCGGTGATGGCCTTGCCGACGGAGGTGACCGTGATGTACCCGCCGTTGATCACGATGAACCCCTTGCCCGTTCCCGTGGTCTCGGAGCCCTCGACCTTGATCCCCTTGCTCTCGTCGTCGACGGTAGTCCCAGTGGCGGTGACGGTCAGCTTGCCGTCATCGAAGATGAAGCCGTTCACCGAGCGAACGGCGTCCTTGGTGCTGACCGCCACCCTGACGGTGCCGCCGCGAATGCGAATGTAGTCATTGCTGAAGACGCCGTGCTTGTAGCTACCCGTCACGCTGGTGGTGCCGTCTCCGCTGAACACCATCGGGCCCTTGCCGTACAGCGCCGCTTTCATGGTCATGGTGCGGGTGGACGCGTCGGTCAGCGTGTTGGTCGTTCCGAACGCCGAGACGATGAAGACCTTCTGCGCCGACTCCAGGTCGAGCGCGGGACCGGCGGTACCGTTGATCGTGACGCCGTCGAGGTAGAGCTGGTACGGGCTGCTGCTGGTCACGGTCAGCGTCCCGCTCAGTTGGCCGGTGAGGTCGTACTTGATGTTCTGACTGACCGTCGAGCTGACCGCGATGCCGTTGGCGGTCTTGGTGACGACCAAGCTGCCGCTCGAGCTGAGCAGCGTCACGCCGTCGGTGGTGATCGTCTGGGCTGTGCCGGACGAGGTCCGGGCGGTGAGGGCTGTAAAGTCGATGATAATGGTGTCGCCGAAGACGACGTTCTCGACGACGTCGGCAGCATCGTAGGTGCTTGCCAGCGCCGCGACCGAGGTGGCGAACGGCGTGCTGTCGATAGCGGTCGGCGTCGTCGTCCCGCCGGAGCCACCGCCCGAGCTGTGGGAGCCGCCTCCCCCTCCGCAGCCGGGCACGATGAGCATGCCGAGAACAAGCAACAAGAAGGCGACTGCGAGGGCTCCGACCTGTAGCTGCTTCTCCATGAAGGCCTCCGTATCCTGTGATCCATCCCTGCCAGCCAGCCCAACGCGCTCCGCCACGACGGTCCGCTGGCGCATTGGCAGATCCACTGAGGACTGCCGCAGACACTTACGCCGCGGCACAGCCGGTCAAAACGCGCTGAGGCCGAAGAAGATCGACAGGCGGCTTGCCCGGCGCATGCTGCACGAGGCTCCGCTGGTACGCCACGATGTGCGCCGCGGGCACTCGGGGATGCGGTAGCGGGCGTCGCGGCGCGGTTGTACGCGGGGTGAGAGCAGGGGAGGAGCGAGCGGGCCAGGCGTCGGCCCAGACCCAGCGGGCCGTGCGCTAGCCTGGACCATGCACGAGTGCAGTGACGGGATGGGCCTCCGTGCCCGTCCGGTGGGACTCATGAACGGGTCAGGCTAGACCGCCGAGGCCGCCCAGCAGAGCCAGGCAGCCTCGATGCGTGAGCCCGGAGATGCGGCGGCGCCGTACCGCGTCACATCTGCATGGCGCTTGCCAGCGCGGCCAGTTGCTCGGCTGTGGCGCTGCTAGGCCCCGTGACCACGACGATGTACGGGCCCTTCCGGAAGGCGAGGCCCTTGCCGTCGCCGAAGTCGACCAGGCGCGCGCCGAGATCCGGCATCTGCTGCGCCTCCGACATGCCGAGGCCCACTGTATAGCGCATCAGGAGCCACAGGTTCGCGGCCTGCCTCGGGTCGCCGTAGTCGAGGACAGCGGCGCGCCACTCGCCCCCGCCGGAGCTGCGGTACTCGGCCGTCGTCACCCAGCCGGGCAGGAACCGCCGGATCGGCGCCAGCGCCTTGTCTACGTCCTGGGGCGGCGTGCTCCCTCCCTGGCTTGCCTCCTCGAGGGCAGCGGCCAGGTCGATGCTGCCCACCGAGATGGTCTCGAAGCCGGGCGGGAGGTCGGCCGGTAGGGCGGCCAGCTCGTCGCGCGCCTCCGGATTGTCGTTCAGCCCTTCGCCGTTGCCCACGTTCTGCGCCAACCGCTCGGTCAGCTCACGCCCTTCGGAGTCGGGAGCATGAACCAGCACGACCGTGTCGCTGTCCGGCCGGCCGAGCACGAACGTCTCCTCCTTGCCGGTGTCGATCCGCGAACCGACGTACGTTGCGCCGGACGGGCTCTGCACGCTGATGCCGGTCCGCTTGCCGCCCGTCGAGCGCGCCACCATCCGCTCCAGCTCGTCCGATGGCCGATGCGACGGCCGGCGGCGCTTGACGACGTGCACGTAGGACCGCGCCCTGGAGGTGCTCCGCTCACCGGCGGGCGAGCGCCGGCCGTACTCGGCGGAGGTCATGCTCGAGGCCAGCCGCGGCAGCTCGGCGCTTGGGAAGCCGGTGGGCAGCCACGACGAGCCGACGGAGAGCGCCTTGCTGCCGGAGCCCGACGTGAAGTCCTGCGACACCACCGCCTTCACGGCCGCCGGGTTCGCCGCGTCCGTGTCGACCGGGAACTCGCGGAGCATGCCCGCCATGCGTTTCGGGAGTGCGGGCGCCTTGCGAGCGGGCGGTGTGTACGCCAGCGCCCGGGTGAGGGCGTAGAACCCGGCGCCGCCGCACAGCACCACGAGGACGGCGGTCATGGCGACGGCCGAGAGCGCCAGACGGGGTCCCGACGACAGCGTCCGCGTGAGCGGAGCGGCGGCCGGCGCCACCGCGCTGCCGCACGCCGCGCAGAACGTGTCGCCCGGCGCCAGGCGATCGCCGCAGGTGGTGCACGTCACTGCCGCGGTGGGCGCGGGCGCGATCACCGAGTTGCCGCAGGCGCCGCAGAACGTGTCCCCCGGTATGAGGTCGGCGCGACAGTGGGGGCAGCGAGATGCCGACGGCGACGCTGTGAGAGCCAGGTGCAGCGGCACCAGAAGCCCGAGCACCGGCACCACCGCAAGGGCTCCGATGAAGCCGCGCTTGCCGCAGACCTCGGCGACGGCCATCCACATCATGACGGCAACCACGATGTTGACGATCGGGATCAGCAGCAGGAGAGCCAGTGCCGGCGACCTGCGGCCGAGCGTGCAGATGAAGAACACGTTGATGATTGGGAACCACGCCAGGACCGCCCCCTGGGTCCGTGTGCGAGCGGCGATGATCGTCAGCATCGTGGCGAGGTAGACGTGCGCCACGCCGGCCCATATCAGCATGGCCATCAGCGAGGCCGCCAGGTTCTGCATGATGAGGTGTGCGGCATCGGGGGTTGCGGTCATTGGGGTCTCCTATCTGCCGCCGGCGGGCTGGAGCAGCGGCCTGATGAGCCTGGACAGGTGCACCCCAGGGCCGACCAGGTTCGGCCCGGCGCCGCGGGTGATCGGGGTGGCGTTGCGGCCGTCTGCATCGGCCACGTAGACCTGCGCGCCCGTGAGATCGAAGCCCGGCCCCGACGGAATCCGCATGAAGCACAGGCCCGCGCCGCCGGGCAGCCAGCGGACGCCGACGTCCATGTCCGACCCCGCTGTCACCTGGACTGCGCCGCCGCCCGTGGGATCGATCGTGTAGATGTGCGCCTCGTTCTCGGCGTCCGTCGCCTTGCCCACGCACGCGATACGGCCGCCCGGCCCCCACACGCCGAACGCGCACTGCTTGAGCGGCGGCGCGGGCATGACGGCCGACACCGAGGTCCCGTCGAGGCTCGCGATAACGAGGTGCCAGCTATCGCCCTGGCGCTGCGTGACGAGAAGCCGCGCCCCGTCCGGCGACCACGATGGCGAAGTGCCCGGGCACACAAGCCGGTCGCTGGCCCCGGAGGCGTCCATCACGTGCACCTCCGGCCGGTCCGCCGAGGGCCCCGAGGTCGGCCAACTGTGGTAGGCGATCGAGCGCCCGTCGGGCGACCATGCGGGCCATCCGACGAGGCAGTTCGGCGCCGATCGGGCGATCACCACGAGGCCGCCCCCGTCCGGCGCGCTGGCGCAGATGCTCGACTGCAGGGGCGACACCTCATCCAGCCGGGCGAAGGCAAGGCGGGCGCCGTCGGGCGAGGGCGCGGGGTCGTAGTCGAGCAAGCCGCCGGTGCGGAAGGTGGCAAGTTGCGCGCCGGATAGGCTCATCGCCGCGATGCGCAGATCGGTCGGGCCGCTGAAGGCGCGCACGATGTACACACGCTCCGCCGAGGGATCGGTTGGCGGCGGCGCCGCCGATGTGGGCCCGATCACGGTGGGGCCTGGCGCAACGCTCTGCGGGGGCGAGGTCGCTGGGGCGGGCGCTGGCGGAGGCGATGGCGCCTTCGGGCGATGCGTTGTGTACCACCACGAGAACGCGGCGATCAGGGCGAAGCACGCGACCGCCCCGAGCCACGGTGAGCCGGCGCGGTGAGGGACCGCCGGCGGCGTTGCGGTCGGGGCCGGCGGCGGGGGCGCGGGGCGCGGCGCGGCGGGAACCGGAGCGGCCGGCGGCGGCGCGACAGCGTGCGCGGGGGCGCCACAGTCGCCACAGAACGCCTCGCCCGGCTCCAGTTGCGCGCCGCATGCCCCGCACACGCCGGCCGGCGCGGACGTCGGGCTCGGGGAGGCGACGGGCCGGCCGCAGTCCCCACAGAACGGTGAGTCGGGTTCCAGCGCACTTCCGCAGTGCGGGCAGTTCATCGGGCACCCTCACTAGCCCCGCGTAGGCGTCGCCGTCCAAGAGCCCGGCGCCTCGATCACGGCGCGGGCGTTCCGCACTTCGAGCAGAACCGCTTGCCGGTCGGCAGCTCTGCGCCGCACCGCGGGCACTCCGGCAGCGCGCCGGGATCCACTAGCCCGCAAACCTCACACCGCGCCGGCGCATCGGCCAGACCGCGCCGGCACTCAAGGGCTGCGGCAAGCTCCGCCAGGCGCCCTCGGAACGCCGCAAGGTCGGCCGCAAACCTTTCCAGGTACCACGCATCGTCGCGCACGAACCGCGCCCGGACCTCCGCGCGCCACTCCCAGAAACGGCGATCGTCGGCCACGCGTGCGAGCGCGGCGCGGAACGTGGGCCGCACCGAGTTGCCCGCGGCCAGCGCCCTCAGCCGCCATCCCGTGAAGCACGTGAGCAGGCACCGGGCCAGGTTGGTCTCGAACGCATCGGCCGCCGCCGGGCTGGGCACGCGGCTGTCGCGGAAGAGATGGCCGATCGCGGCGTTCGGGCAGCAGATGCAGCGATAGCCGGACATCCAGGCCCGGAGGCTGATCCCCACATCCTCGACGCCCCACCCCACGTTGCCGGCATCGAAGCGCCCGAGCCGGTCGAACACCTCGCGCCGGTACCCCTGCCCGCACCCGACGATGGACGGCACCTCGAACGGTTCGTCCGCCTGCTTCGGCCCCCACGCGTTCGCCAGGGCCTCGTTGACGACGTGGTGGGTGTAGCCGACGGCGTCCTGACGGTACAGGCTGCGGACGGCCTGACCGACGATGCCCACGCTCGGATCACGCAGGGCCTGGAGCGGCTCGCGGAGCCACCCGCCCTCTGGGATCACGTGGGCGTCCAGGAAGAACAGGTGCGTGCCGCGCGCCCGCTCCGCGCCGGCATTGCGCGCCGCCGATACGCCGCGGCCCGGCCCGTCGATGACGCTCGCCGCCGCCGAGCCATGCCGCAGGAAGTCGCACGACCCGTCATCCGAGCCGTCGTCCACGACGATGACCTCGACGGACGCCGGCTCCGACGCATGCAGCACCGCGTCCACGGTCCGGCGGACCCAGACGCCCTCGTTGCGCGCAGGGATGACAACGGAGACCTCGGGCACGCGCCGGCTCCCCGCTCACACCTTGATGTAGGGCACGGGCACGCCCTCTACCAGCGCCCTCCCCTCGAGTCCCTGCACCACGCCATCCCGCCGGACGCGCAGACGCAGCAGGAACAGCGTACGCTGGTCGATGGCCGTCAGCGCGACATCGAAGGCGCCGTCGGGAGCCTCGCGCACCTGCACCGGCCGGATCAGGTACTCGGCCTGCTCCTTGGCGGCCCTCTCGGCGGGATCGCTCGCGGCGGTGGGCAGCCAGGACGCGTCGGACGGCGACTCGATGACGACCATCGAGCGGCTGACCGCGCTGGACAGGTAGAACCGCACGTAGGCGCCGACATCCGCCGGCTCCAGAAATAGCTCCTCGGCCCGGTTGAGCCGCGAGATGCTCCCCGGGTCGCCGATGCCCAGGATCTGAGATCCGTCCGTCATGTACCGGAGATCGACGAACTTGTGCGGAAGGGTGACGACGAACTGGAGCAGACGGAACCGGCGATACGGAGGCATCGGCGTCTCGCGGCTTGTCGCCGGATACGTCGAGATCGTGAGCGCCTGGACCGGATCCGCGGCCTGGATCCTCGCCATAAGGTCTTCCGGTATCATTGCGGCGGTGCCTCCTGGAGCGCCGGGCCTGCCTCGATCGTGCGCTGACTGCCGCAGGGCGGGCCTCGTCACCTGCCCGATGTACCGTTCGCAGTCGCGTGAGGCTAGGGGCCGGCCGGGTGCTTCGAATCCCAGTACTTGCCCCACGATTCCACATAGCTCTTCCCGTCGGTGCTCTGGACGATGCGAGGCGGTACGGCATAGTACTCGTCGACCATCTTGGTCACGCCTGCCTGGTGCGCCTGCGTCTTCAGTTGGTCGGGGGTGACGCCCGCGTCGTTCTGATGGGCAGCCACGTAGTCGTCGTAGGCCTTGGTGTACGTGGCCTCGCCCGCCGAAAGGCCGGCCAGGGTGCGCCCGCATGCCCGAGCATTGTGCGTCGCGTCGATCGCCCGCGCCTGGGCCTCGGCATCCTCCGTGATCTGCTTCTTGACGTAGTCCGCGCGAGTGTCGTGCGCCACGTCGGCGGTCGCGTTGCCCAAGGTGTGCTCGGCGTGGACGGTCTCGTGGATGAGCCCCGTCGCCGTCCAGTCGGCGCCCCACTGCCCGTTGAGGACAATCCGCTTGTTGACGGGATCCCACGACGAACCGTCCGCGTTGTTGACGGTGATCTTGTCGTCGGTGATGCCGTGGTCCTTCAGGTACTGAAGCGCGGCCCTGCCCTCCGGCGTCTGCTCCATCGCCTCCTTGATCTCGGCAACCGTCGGGTTGGCGTGCGGGTTCGGCGCATCGGGCGGCGCTGCCGTGGAGTGAGCAGGCGGGGCCGGCGGCGGCGGCGGTGGCGGAGCTGGAGGCGTCTCAGGCTTCGGCGGTTCCACGGGCTCCGTCGGCTCCTCGGGCTCCTCCGGCTCCTCAGGCTCCTCCGGCTCCTCGGGCTCCGTCGGCGGCGTCTCCGGCTCGGTTGGTGGCACCTCGGGTTCCGTGGGCGGCTCCTCGGGCTCGGTTGGTGGCTCCTCAGGCTCTGTCGGCTGGTCCTCCGGCTCGGTCGGCTGCTCCTCGGGCTCCGTCGGGGCCGTGGAGCCCGCATCGCCGGTGGCCGGAGGCACCGCGGACCCGCCGGCGCCGGACGTTCGCGACGTCACCGGCTTGACGATCGTCAGGTGCTCGGGGTCGATGACCTCCACCTCTTCGCCTGTCGTCGGGTCGATGACCGTCGTGGTCTCGTACCCCGCGCCCTGGATGTTCGGGGGAAGCTCGTCGGTGGTCTCAGGCGGCCGCACCCAGACGTTGCCCGCGCTGTCCACGACTACTGGTGGGTTGGGCTTGCCGACGAGGCCCTGGAGCCACGTATTGACGGCAGGCTGCCCGCTCTGCAGCTCGGTGGGGACGTCCGCCGTCTGCGCGGGCGGCGCCTGCGGCGGCGCAGTCCCAGCCTGGGCTTGTGTCGCCTCGGGCGGCGTGTACGAGGCCTGGGTGCCCGTGTCGGACGGCTGAGTCCCGGCGGTGGTAGCAGTCGCGAGCGCCTGGTCCACCGGATCGGGAGGCGCGGCAGGCGGGGGCGCGGTGGCCGTGCTAGCCGGCGCGGTGCCGCCCGTCGCGTCTGGAGGCGGCGCTGCGGGTACGGGCGCGCCTATCGGGCCGGGCATCGTCGTCGCGCCAGGCGCTCCCGTGCCGGGCCGGCCAGTCAGCAGCGAGGTGAGGTGCGAGGTGAGCCAGGCGAGCAGACCGAGCAGGCCGCCGGCGGCCGACGTGGTCGAGAGGTAGCCCGCGGTCTGCTGGCAGTCACCCTCGGACGAGCAGTTGTGCGCCAGCGCCGCCTGCGCCGCGGCCATCAGCAGCGTGGTGGCCAGCATCGTCAGGCGATGGCGGACGATCCAGGCGCACAGTCTCGATCCGTGTCTACGCACGACGGTCCTCCTGCACAGCCGGGCCGAAATCATGCGACCGGACGGCCGCACTTGGAACAGAACCGCTTGCCGGGCCGCAGCTCCGCGCCGCACTGAGGGTTACTGCAGCGCGGCGGAGGCGGAGGCGCGGCTGGAGACGGCGCGGGCGGCGCCGGCTTCGCGACTGGTTGTCCGATGGGCGTGCCGCACCGAACGCAGTACCGCGTGCCGGCCTGAGGCTGCACGTGGCCGCATGAGGCGCACACCGGCATCGCAGGCGCGGGAGGCGCAGCCCGCGTGCCGCACCCCGGGCAGTAGACGACGTCCGGCGGCAGCGCAGCTCCACACCCCGAGCAGACAGACCCGGGCGCCGGCTTCACCGAGTTGAGCGGGCGCCCACAGCGGAGGCACGCGGAGTGCGAGCCGAGGTTCGTCAGGCCGCACCCGCCGCACGAGCGCGGTGTCGATGCCATCGCCCTCATCCCTCCGGGGCGGCGCCGCTGTTCCGGACGCCCACCAGCTCACGCACACCCTCAGCCAGGTTGCCCTGCCGCGGCGCCAGCAGCGCGAACCCGAACAGCAGCGACACCACCACGATGAGCTGCTCCTTCTCCGCGGTCTGCGTAATCCAGACACTCCGCTCGCCGAACGTGAGCAGGAACGCCAGCGCCGCCGGCACGAGGAACATCAGCACGTACCGCCCCGGGACGGGGATCTGGTCGCGCACGTCGAAGAAGCGCCGCAGCGATTGCTGGACTGCCGGGCCGAAGCGCACGGTGCAATAGGTGAAGAGGCCGATGACGGCCGGGAAGGCCTTCTGCGGAAGGTAGCCGCCCGCGCCGGTCTCCAGGTGCAGGGCGGCCCACGAGAGCGTGAAGAACACCGTCGCGATGACCGGCGTCAGCAGGAAGCCGGCATCGGACGGCATATGCTGGGTGGCCCGAGTGACGAGCCGCGCGACTGCCCCGCGCAGCACGAAGAACGCCACCATGATGGCGACAGGCAGGATGAGGGCGACGAGCCCGACCTTGGCGGAGCACACGTACATGGCGACGGAGCCAGGCGGGAGGTCGCTGCACGTCACCTGGGGGATGGTGGCCTTCAGCGCACGGATGGGGATGCAGAGAGGCGCCCAGCCCACGTAGGAGATGGCGGCGCAGACGAGCACGACGACGATGGCCGGCTTGAACCCGGACGGATCGGCTCCGGCCCACGCCAGCGCGCGCGTTATCGGCCCGACGGACGGGCCCGGAGGCGGAGCCGCTTCGGGAGGAGCCGGCGCCTCCCCGGCAGGTGCGGCGCGGGCGGTCTCGGGCAGCGGCTGGCCGCAGCCGGTGCAGAACTTGGAGCCGCCCGGGCTGGCAACTCCGCACGATGGACACGTCACCATGGGCCCGCCTCCCCGACGAGGGAGGTGTCCGACGCAGGCCCTGGGAGTGCTGCGTGCGCTCGTCAGGAGGTCACCCGCGTCAACACCCGCATCAGTCAGCGGCTGCTACCTGGAATGGCCCCCGCCCGCAGCGCCGCGCCACGCCTCGCCGTGCCATAGGCGCGCCAGCACGACGACCGGCGCGACCGACACCAGCATGAGCGGCAGCGACTGCCACGCGGCGCGCCGCACGTCGTGGTGGAGCTGGTAGTCGGTGAACACCCAGACCGGGTACGTGTGGGTGGATGCCGCCGACTGGTTCACGAGCAGCAGGTTCGGCACTCCGAACTCGCCCAGCGCCATGACGAACACCAGCACACTCGCCGCGCCCACCGACGGTGCAACCATTGGCAGCGCGGCCTTGAGGAAGACCCGCCAGTCGCCCGCCGAGAGCCGTGCATCGTCCGTCAGCGAGCTGTCGAGATGGGCAAGGGCCGCCGAGGCAGCCCAGAGCAGCGCCGGGAAGAGACACAGGGCCAGCACGCACGCGGCGCCCGCCCGGCTGTACAGGTACGGGCCTAGCGCGACGCCCATGGTCGACTCGGCCAATCGGCTCAGCGCCCCGTTGGAGCCCAGCAGCTCGACCCACACAATGGCGACGAGGAACGGCGGCAGCACGAGCGGGATGAGCCCGACCTGAAGGAGCGCGGCGCGCCGTCTCCGCCCCAGCCCGGCAAGGCAGAACGCCATCGGAACGGCCAGGAGCAAGCCGATACCGACCGTGCCCGCCGCGACGAGGGAGCTGTTCGCGAGCAGCATCAGCGCCAGGCGGGCGTCGAAGGCGGATCCGCCCGCCGCCTCTCCCGCGGCGCCCAGGCGCTCCGATAGCAGGAACACCCCCGCCACCGGCAGCCAGAGGACCAGCGCGTAGAGGCCGAGCGTCACCCACGCGGCGAAGGCGCCGTGCCGAACGCGACCGGTCATCTGGGGGACAGCGCGCGATCGACCAGCCCTTCGACGCGCGTCAGGTTGGCTGCGACCTGGCGCCAGTCGGCGGGCAGCGACCGGATGCCCGACAGAGCGGGGACGCCGGGCGCCGCCGCCGTGGATGGGCGTATCGGCCAATGCCGCGCGGAGCTTCGCGCCATGTCTGCCTCGACCTCAGGCGACACGAGGTAGTCGATGAGCCGCTTGCCCTCCGCACCGTGGGGAGCCCCCTCGATCAGGCCGGCGGCGCATGGGATGACCAGCGTGCCGTCGCTCTGCTGGTCCGGGTAGATCATCTCCACCGGCTGGCCGTCCAGCTTCCGAGTCCACACGTCGTCGGTATCGGTCACGCCGACGAGCAACTCGCCGCGGGCAACCTGGTCGGCGACCACCGAGTTGCCCGGCAGCACGCGCAGCCCGTTGGCCTTCAGGCCCGATAGCCAGCGGACCATCCAGTCATCTCCGCGCGCCAGGGCCAGCGCGACGATCCACGACGATGCGGTGCCGATGTGCGGGTCGCAGACGCCGACCTTGCCCCGCCAACGGGGCTTCGCGAGGTCCGCCAGCGTGCGCGGCGCCTCCGCAGCACGAACGAGCCGGGTGTTGTAGACGATGACCCGAGCGCGAGGGGTCATGCCGATCCAGTACCTCTCGGGGTCGCGGTAGCGCGGAGGCAGGTCGGCCGCGGCGGGCGAGGAGTACGGCTGGAGCACGCCGCCGGCCTGCAGGACCAGCATACGGCTCGTCTCGCTGTTCCAGTACGCGTCGGCCTGGGGACGGCTCTTCTCCGCAAGCAGCTTGGCCACGAGGCCCGCGCTCTTGGCAGCCTCCGCATCGTAGAGGGCTCGGACCTTGATGCCGGTGCGCTGCTCGAACCGCGCCAAGATGGGCCGCGCGTACACGTCGTCCACGGCGCAGTAGATGACGACGGTCGGCTTCGGCCTGCCGCACCCACACGCCGCGGCGATGCAGAGCGCCGCCGCCAGCAGCAACCGCCCTGCCGTCACGAACCTACCCGGCCGATACCTCTCCATCCTCGGGCGCCTCCGCACGACTGGGAAGCCTCGATCGTCGGAACAACAGGCTGGTGGGCCACGTGTCCAGCGCCCACAGGCCGACCATCGAGGGAACGATGAAGCCGAAGGGCAGCATGATCGCCAGGAACTGCAGCATGGTCGTCGGGTTCGGGCTGACGAGCACCTCGGCGTCGACTCCGTGGCTCGCGCGGGCCAGGCGCCCCGCGCCCAGCAGCATCACGGCACAGAGCCACACGACCGCGGCAGGTCCCTGGCGGCGCGCCGCCGAGGGCCACGCGCGGACGACCCGCTGAGCGGCAGGCGTCTCCAGGATCACCAGGCCAGAGTACAACAGGGCGACGCCGGCAGCGATCTCCACCCACACGACGGTCCACACCGCGCCGTACATCGCCACGTCGTAGCCGAAGATGCCGACGAAGACCAGGGCTGCCAGCACCGTCCCGAGGCTGCCGCGCGGCTGGAAGTAGGCGCCGCAGGCCCGGCACTCGTGGCCGCCGTCGAACCACTGGCGAAGCGACATCGGCACGCGGAAGTAGAACGCCAGGTAGCCGCCGCAGCGCGGACAGGCCCTGCGGCGCATCTCCGCCGCAAGCGGCCAGCGCAGCATCCCCTCCAGCACCTTGAGCATCGCGCCGCCTCTCCCCTAGGCGCCCGGCAGGGCCAGGCCCGGTCGAACGAGGGTCAGCGCGAAGAGGAGCGCCCAGGCCACCAGAATGAGCGCGGCAGCGATGCGGCCGGCGCGCGGGCCCGACACGCAGCACCCGAGGGCCAGCACAGGCAGCGCGAACCAGCAGAAGACCGCGACGGCGCCCGCGAGCCGAGGCCATGTCGCTGATGCGAGTTGCGGCTCGACCACCCGAGACGGATCGCCGAGCCTCGACAGCAGGAACGCGACGAGCATGGTTCTGGCGCAGTGACCGAGGGCCGCCACTCCGGCGCCGGCCGGCGCCGCGGCGGGTGGACGCCCGAGCCCCGGCGAAACCGCAGATCGGCGCGCCGCAGCGCGAAGCGAGGCCGCGAGCCGCCGCATCAGCGTGCGCCCCCCGCAGGCGGTATGGACCAGAGATCGACGACGCCGCGAGCCTGAACCGTCGCGGCCTGCGTGCCGTCCGGCGAGATGGCGATGACGGAGGAGAGCAGCGCACGCGGCCTCCAGCGGCGCAGCAGGCGGCCGGAACGGAGCTGCCGCGCGGAGACCGACTTGCGGAATGGGCTGGACGCAGTCAGGATCACCGCGCCATCGCCTGAGAGGGCGAACTGCTCGGCCTCGGGCGCGGAGAACTGCGCGGTGCGCGTCGCTCGCCCCTCCGCGAAGCCGTAGACCGATACCTCGGCATCGTCTGGCCGGCCGGGCGGATGGCTGGCGACTACCAGGCCGGCGCCACGCGGCAAGAAGGCAAGCCACTCGGCCTCGTGCCCGCCCAGTGGGAAGCGCACTTCGGCCTGCGGCGGCGGGGAGGCGGCAATGCGGGGAACCGGGAACACGGACACCGCGTCGGCGCCGATCGCCAGTCGGGCGCCGTCATCCGACCACGCGAGGCAGCGGCGCGCCGCTCCGCGCAGGTCGCCGAGCGGCAGGGCGCAGAGCGTTTGGACAGCAGCGGGGCGGGCCGCGTTGCCCGGGTCCACCGCCATCACGGCAACCTCATCCGCGGTCTCGACGGCGAGCAGGTCACCTCGCGGGGCGAGAGCGACCGACCGGGCCTCCATGCGCCGCCGCACGAGCAATGCCCGCCGCTGGAGGTCCAGCACGCGGACCTCCGACAGGCCTCCCGATGCGGGGGTCGCCCATGCGGCCCGCCCGGAGGCGGAGGAGACATCGGCGATCGGGCGCTGGCGACCATACTGCCAGTCGGCGAGCGCGATGGCCGCATGGGTGTCCATCGCCGCCACCGGCGCGCCGCGGGCCTCAGTCCACGCCTCCGCGACGCCGAACTCGGTGAGGCCGAAGAGCCCGCGCCCATCCGGCGTGTACCGGAGCGCGAAGAAGCAGCCGTGGCCTCCGTTGAGGACACGCTGCGGGGTGTCGTGCTTGGGCGCGAAGGCAGCCAGCAGGAACAGCGAGATGGCCCCGAAGACGACACCGGCGGGCATCCAGCCTTCCCAGCGGCGACGCAAACGTGCCTCCCGTGCGGACGCGGTCGCGACTCTTGTTCTGCGCGCGGGGCCGCGGCACCTTCTCCGCTGAGGGACATCACGCGAGGGCTGATCGTCCACAGACGGGCTCGCCGCGGAGGTCAGTGCCCGGCGTCCCTCGCGTTCAGCAGCGCTGCCTTCGCCACGAGGATGTGGCAGGACTGGTCGATGCCGTCGAGCGCCTCGACGCACTGACGCAGGTCGATGCCGGCGATCACGATGCCGTGCTTGGGGATGAGCGTGGTCATGACGCGATCCGGCAGGCCGCCGACCTGCGGGCGCAGGCTGTCCACGACGGCGATGCCGAGCTGAGGGGTGTGCGACGGGTGCTCCTCGCAGACGGGCACCGTGCCCCAGCGCTCCGTCTGCTCGCTGGTCGGCGGGATCGGCCACGCCAGGTGCGCGAACGTCATGATGTTCTCGGCGTGGGCGTGCACAACCGCGGTAACCGCGGGGAACGCCTGGTAGATCGCCAGGTGCATCGCCCACTCGCGCGAGTACTCGCCCGATCCGCCCAACCTCTCGCCCGCCTCCGTCGCCACGATGATCTGGTCGGGCACGAGCCGCCACCAGGAGCCCGACGCCGCCCCCTTCGGAGTGCAGTAGATGCGGCCCTCGCTGCGCACGCTGTAGTTGCCCCCGGCGCCGTCGGTCAGGCGTCGCTCGAAGATATGGAGGGCCGCGTCGCAGATGTCCTGGCGTGGATCGGTCATGGTCGGTTCTGTTCCTTGGGTAGCGGTATCGACTGGACAATGCAGCTCGAGTGGAACTCCGGCAGGCTGAGCGCGGCCATGCCGCCGCGCCGCGAGACGGCGATGGGGGCGGCCGGGGCCATGTCGGCCAGAACGGTCACCCGCTGGCCGGCGGCTACCGGGATACGAACGCGAACGCCGCGGGCCGGCGTCGGCCCATTCGTGACCAGGTAGAGCGCCCGCCGGCCGTCGCCGGCCCACTGGACGGAGCGCACGCTCGCCGGCGCGGACAGCACCTGCGCGTCCGACGAGCTGATACCCAGCGCCCGCGGCACGGTCTTGCGAGCCCGAGCCAGCGCCTGGTCGGAGGCCGGGCCATCGGTGCGCCACAGGAACAGGGGCGGCGTGTTGCCCGCATGGGTGTCGCGCACCGGGTCACCGGCGAACTCGCGGCCGAGGTCGGGCAGCACGGCGCTCGCGAAGGCCACGCCGCCAGCCGGTCGCCGCGCTCCGTGGTCGTCCATCTCCGCCAACCGGCCGCCGCGCAGCACCCGCCCGCCCTGCGCGACGTACTTGCGCAGGCCCGCGAGCGCGGCATCCGACACGGCGGAGCAATCGGGCACCAGAACCCACGGGTATTTGCGCAGACTGGCCCCCGCGTCGAGTTCGCGCAGCGTCACGAGGTCGACCGTGAGGTGCAGGCGCTCCAGCAGCTTGTACCACCCGGCGAAGCTGCGCCAGTCGTTGCGCACCCCGTCCGGCTGATCCGGCGTCGCGGGCAGCATCGGCATGACGAGGGCTCCGTGCGGGGCCACGTGCATCCCCGCCATCGCCTGCACGCCCGCCATCGCCCCATCGATCATCCGTGCGTGATCGGTGGTCTTGTGGTAGGGGTGGAAGCTGTAGTCGAGCACGGTCGGGATGTGCCACGCGCAGTAGATGATGCCTGCCGCCCCGTGCTGCACGGTGGCCTGGGTGATCTGGTCCATCGCCTCGGGGCCGATGTGCACGCCGGACGTGAAGTCCACCAGGTCGACAGCCCACAGCGGCTTGCCGTACTTCCGCATCAGGTCGAGGCAGGCCGTGACGCGGTAGGGGTCTTTGTCGGCGGAGCAGATCTGCATGCCGAACGCGTCGATGTGCTTCCCGCGCATGCCGACCACGTCCGGCGCGACGGCGCTGCGCTGCGTCTCGTCCACCTCGGAAGGCGCCGCCCACGACATCGTGAGGTAGGTGACCGTCGGCCGCGACGGATCGAGACGCTTCATGATGGCGGCCATGCCGTCGATGTACTCCGCTCCGGCCTCGAACCAGTAGGTGCTCCAATCGTGCACGGCGGCGGTAGCGTTCGCGTAGGCCGGCCGCACCCCGCCCGACTCCGGCACCTCGATGCGCAGGCACTTCCGTCCGGACCGGCTCCCGCTGCTCAGGGTCTCGTGCTTCGCGTGGGCGCCTCCGGTCCAGTTCTGGAAGCTCCACGCCGCGGGCGCGTCGCCGCCAGCCTCGATGCCGGGGTTCGGCGCAAGCTCGGCTCCGCCCGGCTCCTCCGCGAAGCTCACGTCGTCGTACCGCGCAGCGCCGGCGCCCATGAACTTGAGCAGCAGCCACGCGCGTCCGGCGGTCTGCGGGGCGGTGAACACCGCCGTGAGGCGCTGCCACTGGCCGAGGGGGCCACGGACCGGCGGGCTCTGGTCGATGGCGACCGGCGCCCCGCCGTTCGGGCCCACCCAGGCGGTCTCCAGGAATACGCCAGGCCCGGTGATGCGCTCGACGAGCACCCAGGCCGACATCCGGTAGCGCTTGCCCGGCGTCACCGCGGCGTAGGTATCCGCGCCCGGCCTTGCGGTGGGGTCGGTAGCGGCCGGCGTGCTCCACGAGCAGTGCTGCTGCCCGCTGCCGACGTCGACCACCTGCGCGAGCCCCGTCTGCCCCTTCGTGCCGCCCATCATGTCGATGCGGGGAGGCGGCACCGAGTCGAAGCTCGCGAACGAGGAGCGCCACACCCGGTTCAGGGCGCCGATGGTGTGGTACCGGCGCGAGAGCCACTGCCGAAACGCGGCGACCTCGAGCGGGTGGTAGCGCTCGTTGAGTGGGAACCACCACTCGGCGCCCGGGTGGTAGAAGGCGACGCGGCGCGTCTTGTCGGTCGCCTTCACGTGCTCCACGAACGCGGCCAGCAGCTTCTCCTGCTCCGCGCGGAAGAGCGGCGACGAGATGGTCGGCGGGAAGCCGGGCCGATCCTGCGCATCCCAGCAGGCCTCGCCGGCGGTCTTGGCCTTCTCGCGCAGCCAGGCCGGCGTGTAGACCGGGTTGATCTCCTGGATGATGGCCAGACGCAGGTGGTTCTTCTCGGCGTAGGCGAGCTGCTTGTCGAACGGGTCGAAGTCGACCTTGCCCTCGACCTGACCCATGCCCCACCCGCCGGAGCACACCGACAGAACCGAGGCGCCGGAGGCCGGCATTTGGTCCATGCCGACATCGACGAAGGGGTAGAAGCAGCACCAGCCGATGGGTGGCCGCGCATCGCCGGTGGGCTTCGGGGCAGCCTGGCGTGCCATCGCGCCGAGAGCGGCCAGCACCGGTACCGCGAGGAGGGCGATCATGGTTCTCGGTCCCCGGCGGGCGCCTCGATGTCGCGCACGATGACCTGGAGGAATCGCGCCGCGGGCCCGCCGTCCACCAACCGGTGATCGAACGTGAGGCTCAGCCACATGGTCTGCCGCACCTCGACGCGCCCATCCACAACCCACGGCGTCGGCTTGATGCGGCCGACGCCCAGGATGGCGGTCTCCGGCAGGTTGATGATCGGGGTGAACGCGTCGATGCCGAACATGCCGAGATTCGTTATCGTGAACACGCTGCCCCGCAATTCCTCCGGCGTGGCCTGGCCGGTGCGCGTGCGCTCGATGAGGTCGGCGGTGGCGGCAGCGATCTCGCCGAGCGTCATGTTCTGAACATCGCGCACCACCGGCGCCAGCAGCCCGCGCTCGGTGTCCACCGCCAGCGCGATGTCCGCGCTCCGGCGGACGACGGCGCGCTCCCCATCGAAGGTGGCTCCCATCCGCGGATGCTCCGCCAGCGCGCGCGCCACGATCAGCAGCAGCAGGTCATTGAAGCTGACCCGCAGCCCCGCCGCCAGGATCGCCTTGCGCAGCGCCACCAACGCGGTTGCGTCCACCTCGGCGGTCAGCGTCACGGGGGCCGTCTCGCACGCGCCGCGCAGCATGCGGTCCGCGATCTTGCCGCGGATGCCGGTGAGCGTGAACGTCTCGACGATGCCCGCCTCGGCCGCCTCGATGTCGCGCGCGACCACCGCCCCCATCGGCCCTGTGCCGCTCAGCGCCGCCCAGTCGATCCCGCGCTCCATCGCGAGCGTCCGAGCCCACGGCGAGGCGAAACGGCGCCCCCCTGCCCCCAATCCTGGGGGAGTCGGGTCCTGCGGGGTGCGGGCCTCGCTCGGCGCAACCCTCTCCCCCAGCATTGGGGGCCGGGGGGCTACCGGGAGGGAGGCGTCCGGCGCGTCCTCGCCCTCGGCGCAGATCCAGGCGATACGGCTCAGAGCGGGCACCTCGTCGCCCTCGGCGGCCGTTACGCCGCGCAGGACGCCGGCCGCCGGCGCCTCGACGTCGAGCGTGGCCTTATCTGTCTCCACCGCGAAGAGCGGCTCGCCAGCCGACACGGCATCGCCCTCGCCGCGGTACCAAGTGGCGAGCGTGACTGTGTCGACGTTGGTCCCGACTGGCGGAACGAGGATCTCGGTGGCCATGGCGCTCAGAACAGCCCCTTCACGGCGTCGACTACCCGGTCGACGCTCGGAACGTACAGCTCCTCGAGGCCCGGCGCGAAGGGCGGTGGGATGTCGGGCGACGACACGCGGACCGGCGGCGCGTCCAACCACCAGAACGCCTCCTCCGCGACCATCGCCGCGATCTCGGCGCCCCAGCCATGCGTCCGGTTGTCCTCCTCCACCACCACGAACCGGTGCGTCTTGCGAACCGACTCGAGGATCAGCTCCTTGTCCAGCGGCACCAGCGTGCGCGGGTCGATCACCTCCGCGTCGATGCCGGCCTCGGCCAACTGGTCTGCCGCCGAGAGGGCCCGGTACACGGTCAGAAGCTTGCCCACGATGGTCACGTCGCGCCCCTCGCGGCGGATGGCGCCCTTCCCGATCGGCACCACGTAGTCCTCGTCCGGCACCTCGCCGATCGGGCTGACGGCGCCCTTCTCCGCGCGGTTGCCCTTGCTCCCGTACAGCAGCTTGTGCTCGAACATGAGCACCGGGTTGTCGTCGCGCACGGCCGCCTTCAGGAGCCCCTTCGCATCGTAGGCCGTGCTCGGCGCGACGACCTTCAGCCCGGGCACGTGCGTGAAGAAGACCTCCAGCGTCTGCGCATGCTGAGCGCCCCGCCGCGTCGACCCCACGGGCGCCCGCATGACCATCGGCACCTTGACCGCGCCGCCCGCCATGTACGTCATCTTCGCGGCCTGGTTGGCGAGCTGGTCCATCATGCAGAACAGGAAGTCGCCGTACTGCACGTCGGCGATGGGCCGCATGCCCGTCATCGCCGCGCCGATCGCGATGCCGCAGAAGCCGGACTCGGAGATCGGCGTGTCGAGAACGCGCTCCGGCCCGAACTCGTCCGAGAGCCCCAGCGTGACCGTGAACGCGCCGCCCCAGCCGCCCTTGACGCCGATGTCCTCGCCGATGCAGAACACCGTCGGGTCGCGCCGCATCTCCTCCCGAATACCCTCGCGGAGGGCCTCCGCAATGCCCATGGTCGCCATGTCAGTCGCCCTCCCAGTACACATGCCGCATCAGATCCTCCGGCTGGGGGGCCGGGCTCGCCTCGGCATAGGCGACGGCGTCGTCGATCTCGGCGGCCACGTCGGCTTCGACCGCGTCCAGCGCCGCCTGCTCCAGCCCGTGCTCAGCCGACAGCAGCCTGGCCGCGGTGACCGAGAGCGGGTCGTGCTCCTTCCAGGATGCCTCCTCGTCGTCCGGCCTGTAGTCGCAGGCGTCGCTGCGAGAGTGGCCGCACTGGCGGTAGGTCAGGCACTCCAGCAGCGTCGGCCCCTCGCCGCGGCGCGCACGCGCCACCGCCCGCTCCGCCGCCTCGCGCACCGCCTCGACGTCGTTGCCGTCGACCACCTCCCCGGGCATTCCGTACGCCGAAGCGCGGTCGGCCACGTGGGCCACCGCAAACGCCTTGTCGAAGTGCGTCGACGCGCCGTAGAGGTTGTTCTCGCAGACGTAGAGCACGGGCAGCTTCCAGATGGCCGCCATGTTGAGCGCCTCGTGCCAGTCGCCCTCGTTCGACGCGCCCTCGCCGTGGTAGGCGACGGAGACCTGGTCGGTGCCGCGCATCTTCGCAGAGAGCGCCGCGCCCGCCGCGATGGGGCAGCCCGCGCCGACGATGGCGATCGCGGGGAACGCTCCCTCGCGCACATCGCCCACGTGCATGGAGCCGCCCTTGCCGCGGCAGCAGCCCGTCACCTTGGCCATCAGTTCGGCCATGATGATGCGCGGGCCGACGCCCTTGCCGAGCGCGTGACCGTGCGGCCGGTGCGTGCCGAACACCCAGTCGTCGCGCCGGAGCACGGAGCCGACGCCGGTCGGTACGGCCTCCTGCCCGATGCACAGGTGGAGGGTCGAGGGGATGCGCCCCTGCAGGAACAGCGCGTTGCACCGCTCCTCGAACCGCCGGATCAGCAGCATCCGCCGGTAGAGGGCCAGCAGTTCGTCGGTCCGCAGGCTCATCGCGCCACCGCCTTGCCCGAGCTGCCGTACAGGCGCATCAGCTCGCGGACCTTCTCGGTCAGCGCACGCCGCGCCGCCGCGGTCACGTCGCCCGGCTTCCGCGAGCCCAGCGCCTCGTGCACGTCCAGCGCGGATGGCAGCGCCGCGAACGTGCCGCGGTGCGCGTCGAAGTAGGTCCGCTTGAGCACGGTGCCCACGTTCATCTTCGCCACGCCGTTCGCGATCGCGTGGGGCATCGCGGCGGGCGGGAAGCTCGTGCCTCCGTGGAGCGCAAAGGGCAGCCCGACGGCCTCGTGGAGCGCCTCCAGCCTGCCGGGATCGATCGTGGCCCACCCGTCGGACTTGATGTGCACGTTGCCGATCGACACCGCCAGGCAGTCGACCCCGGTGGCCGCGACGAATGCGCGCGCCTCGGCAGGGTCGGTCATCTCGCCGTCCTCCTCGCCGGCGGCCGCGTCCGGCAGATGCCCCAACTCCGCCTCGACGGCGACGCCGCAGGTGTGGGCCCGCGCGGTGAGATCGGCAGTGACCTGCAGGGCCTCGGTGGGAGAGAGAGCATCCGTCGAGAGCAGGAGGCAGTTGAAGCCGGCGTCGAGCGCGGCGTGCGCCTGGGCCAGCGTCTGCGCCTCGTTGAACATGACCGCAGCCGGCACGCGAGCCACGTCGGCCGCGGCCAGCGCCAGGGCCCCGAGCACGTGCACGCCGCGCGCCTCCAGCCAGCCGCCGTCCACCATCATCCCGCCGAAGCCGGCGATGACCGGTGACTGCTCGGCTTCCGCGGCGTCCAGCACGGCCTCCAGCGACGCGAGGTCCCACGACTCGAAGTAGCCGACCGCGTAGCCGCCGCGCACGGCGTCGCCTAACAGGTCGGGCATGGACACGACAGGCATCAGGCAACCCCTTCCGCGCACCGGACATCCAGCGGGTGCGCCCCCATCAGTTCCTCGACCGCGGCCCGGCTCGCGACGCCCGCGGTGCACCCGAGCTTGGTGCAGGCGAGCGCCCCGACAGCACTGGCGAAGCTCAGGCGCCGCGGGGTATCCCAGCCTTCCAGCAGCCCGAGGATGTAGCCGGCCGCGAAGGCGTCGCCGGAGCCCGACCCGTCCACGAAGTCGATCGGGTAGACACCCGCCGTCCACACCTTGCCGCCCTCGGCCACCAGCGTGCCGCGGCTGCCCTGCGTGATGACGACGGACCGGGCGCCCATACCCAGGAACCGCTCGGCCTGGGCGCGGGGGTCGGTCAGGCCGGTCAGCGTCTCGGCCTCCTCGTCGTTGGGCATGAACACATCGACCTGCGGCAGAACCGTCTCCAGGGCGCTCAGACCGGACGAATCGCCCGCCGGAACCACCACGTCGAGCACGACCGTCGCGCCCCTGGCACGGGCTTGCGCAAAGGCGTCCGCGGTCGCCTTGGGGTCCAGGGCCGGAAGCACGAGGTAACCGCCCACGTAGAGGAGCGCCGCATCGTCGAGCGCCGGGTTCCGCAGGTCCGCCGCGTTGAAGCGCGTGTTGGCGCCGAACGTGTGCAGGAAGCGGCGGTCCTCGCCTGCCACGGTCAGCACCACGGTCTTCGACGTGCCGCCCGCGTCGCGCCGGATGGCCGAGGTGCCCAGGCCGCGCGCCGCGAGCTTCCGCTCGATGAACTCGCCGAACACGTCGTCGCCCACTACGCCGCAGACCGCGACGTTGCCGCCGAGGGCCGCCAGGACCGTGCCCGTGTTCGCCGCGCACCCACCGGTCTCGAGCAGGAAGTCGTCGGTCGCCAACAGCGCCCCGGCGGCAGGCAGGCCCGGCAGCGGCGGCACGAAGATGTCCGCCACCAGGATTCCCGCGCACGCAACCTTCCGCCCACCGGCCGGGCTGCTACTCGCCATCGCCTTCTCCCATCGTCTCGTCGTCCAACCGCAGCGCCTCGCGCGCGTTCGCCACGCTGGTCGCGAGCACGTCGAGCATGCCGCTGCGCAGAGCCCCCAGGATGGCGCGCCCCTTCCCCAGTTCCGAGGCGATGCCGATCACGCAGCCGATGCGCCGCAGGTCGTCTGCTCCGACGCTGATGACCCGGTCGCGCATCCCGGCGGCCACGGGGCGCCCGTCGACATCGAAGAAGGAGCCCAGGATGTCGCCGACGGCGCCGGCAGCCCGCATGCGCGCCATGTCCGCAGACGAGAAGCAGCCCATGCGCACCACGGCGCTCGCATTCTCCGCATCGCCGATGCCCACGATCGCCATGTCGGCGGAGGCGGCCATGTCGAGCGTCAGGCGGACGTCATCGTGCTGCGCAAACGCCTGCCGCACCGCCGCGGACTCGGCATAGGCGGGCGCGAACAGGCACACGCTCCCCGCGCCGAACCGGTCCGCCAGGTTGCGGCACGCCTCGCCGGCGTCCACCCCGCGTGCGGCGGTCGGCGACCCGCCGATGGCGGCCACGAACGTGCACTCCCGCGACGGCGCCTGCCGGATCGACGCGGCCACCCCGCCCACGTTGCGCCCCATGCCGACCGCCACGGTCATGCCGGCGCGCAGGTGCCGCAGCAGGTACTCGCCCACGCGCTGGGTGACAAACTCGCGCTGGATCGTGTCGTCGGAGTGGTCCGCGCCCAGCAGCACGTGCTTCAGCCCGAAGCGCGCCGCGATCTCCGACTCCAGCCGCTCCGTGATGGCCGGCGGCGCGTGCACGGTGATCTCGACGATGCCCTGCTCGCGCGCCTGCCGGATCAGGCGGCCGGCCTTGACGCGGGACAGCCCGAGTCGCGCGGCCACCTCCGCCTGGGTCGCGTCCTCCAGGTAGTAGAGCGCCGCGGCGCGGGTCATGAGTTCCAGTTGGCTCTGAGTATCGTTGCGCATGGCGACCAGATGTTCAGTAGTCGAGCAGATGCTCACTCACATTATGTGCTGCGCGAACGACGATGTCAAGTGGGCGCAGACGAGTGGTGGCGGCCTGCTCGCCTCGGCGTGGAGCCGCCATCGGCACATCGGCGCAGCGCCGTCCGCGGCATCCGGCTACGTTCGGCCCGCTGGTCCCGGTTCTGCCGCCCCAAGTCCATTTTGCTGGCCGCAAGGACCTGGGCCAGCCCGCGACGAAATGTCCCGTGAACATGCCCGCTCGGCCCCGCGCCCCACCCGGCAAAGGCGCGAGCGCACGGCGCGGAAGGGGTACCTCCAATGCGATTCCCGGGTTCGTCCACCAGCGGCAGACGGCTCGCAGCCGCCGCACAGACTGCCGCCATCGCGCTCGCCCTTGGCCTGCTGCCTGCCGCGGCGCCGGCTGCCGACGAGCAGGATCTCATCGACAAGCTGCCCCTGTGGCAGCCCGGCCGCTCGATCACCACGAGCATCAAGGACGCGCTGCCCACCGTCAACCTCGTGGGCCCGGACGAGGACCACTGCCAGGACATCCCCGATAACTGGATGATCCCGCCTGGCTACTACCGCGCGGTGATCCGGTCGTACTGCCTCCACGCGGGCGCGTACGGCCCCACCAAGGGAGACGGCTACCTGATCGCGCCGCTCAAGGGCGATCGTGCGCCGCTCATTCGCAAGGTCCTCGTCCGATCCGTTAGCCATCCCGAGATCGAGCAGTCCGACGTGCAGCGCCTCATCTGGGGCATCGAGGACGGCGCCAAGTGGGACAACTACGATGCCGGCTTCAAGCAGCGGATCGCTCCCCTGGTCGGCGGCCCGGAGATCGCGCTCCTGAACATCGAGCCGCAGCGCGCGGCGGCGGCCGACGAGATCAAGAAGCGCCTTGGCGGGCTGGTCCCCGGCGCGGTGCGAAACGCGGTCGATCAGTACGCCGAGCTGCGCAACAGCATCACGCGGCTCACTTCGTTCGACGAGCTGGAGCGCATTGCCGTCAAGACGGGTGTGGCGCCCTGGGGCAAGGACAGCCGCCGCGACGTGCAGCCCGGATCCTGGGCGTACATCGGCAACGGCTTCTACCTGCGCGCCTTCGTCGAGAGCTACCCGACCACGACACTCGAAGTCTTCCGAGCGGTGCGCGGCAACTGGACCTTCGACGACAAGCGCCGCGTCACCCGATTCGCGATGGGCGGCTACGTCATCGACACCACGTACGCCGACGCGCCGGCCACGCAGACGGTGAACGGCGCGTCGGCCAAGGTCTGGCGGTTCAAGACCGTCACGTACCGCCACCCGGACGGGCGCACGGCGACCATCGAGGACACGGGCTATGTCGTCGCGGACGGTCCGGCGCCCGAGCGGGACGTGCCCGGCGGAGGCGTCGAGATCGTCCGCGACGATAGCCTGGGCAGCATGCAGCACTACAAGGACGGCCTCAAGACGGCGTCGAACCCGACAGACCTGAAGAGCAAGCTCAAGTGGATCGTCGATCACCAGAACCGGGTGGACGCCGCCTTCGGCGCGGCCAGCAACGCGCTCGCAGGTGACGAGGGCGGCGACCCGGGGCCCAGCAAGCTCGACCCTTCGAGCCACACGGCGACGCCTGCCAACACCTCCAAGCAGCGCGAAGCTCTCAGCGCGTTCAAGAAGAAGTAGGCGTTGCACGCGGCCCCTTCCTTCATGATCGAGGGAAGGGGCCGCTCGGACGTAGTGAGGAGAGTGGCTGCCGAGCCCGCTTCGGCCCGGCAACTCGAGGACACCGTCGCGACGGGCGGGCGGGTGCGTGCGGCGTCATCCAGGGCGCGTCGGCTGCACCGCCGCCTGGGCCGTCATCTGCCAGGCCCCGAGCGTTCGTCCAGCGACGCGCGTACCGCGTCGGCCAGCGTCGACAGATTGAATGGCTTCTGCAGGAACCGCATACCGTGCGCGCTCGCGAGGTGCGACGGTGAGCGATCGCCCGTGTACCCACTGCACAGGACGACCGGGAGATCAGCGTTCTCATGCCTCAGGCGCTCCGCGATCTCCAGGCCGGTCTCGCCGCCGGGCATCACCATGTCGCTCACCAGCAGATCGATCTGATCGTGGTGCTGCGACCAGATATGCTCCGCCTCGCCGCCGTCCTTCGCCTCCAACACCACGTACCCGCGGCTGCGCAGCGCCTGCGAGACGAAGAACAGCAGAGCCTGGTCGTCCTCCACTAGCAGAATGCACTCCGATCCCGCCGACTCGGCGGTGGGCGCCTCGCCTGCGTCGGCCCCCGGTTCGGCTTGCGCGGCCGGCAGATAGATCCTGAACGTTGAGCCCTGCCCGGCCGCGCTCTCGACCTCGATCCAACCGTTGTGCTGCTGCACGATGCCGTAGACCGTGGCCAGCCCCAGGCCGGTGCCCTTGCCCACCTCCTTCGTCGTGAAGAACGGCTCGAAGATGCGCTTCTGGGTCTCCTCGTCCATGCCGCAGCCCTCGTCCGCGACAGACAGGCAGACGAAGGGGCCGGGGCGCGCGCCAGGGTGCATCTCCGCCTGCTCCGGCGTCACCGCAACCGTGTCGGCCCTGACGGTGAGCCGTCCGCCCCCGGGCATCGCGTCGCGCGCGTTGATGCACAGGTTCATCAGGATTTGATCCACCATGCCGGCGTCCGCCAGCACCGACGATGACGCACTACTTGGCACGAATGTCAGGACGACGTCCTCGCCGAGAAGACGGCCCAGCATCTTGGTGATGCCCTTGACCGACTCGTCGATGTCGACGATCGTCGCATCCATGATCTGCCGTCGGCTGAACAGGAGCAACTGGCGTGTCAAGGTGACGGCCCGATGCGCCTCACGTTCGAGCTGTACAAGCCCCGATCGGGTCTTCTCGGCAAGGCCGGGCTCCGCCTTGAGCAGCTCCAGGTTCATCAGGATCGCGGCGAGGATGTTGTTGAAGTCGTGCGCCACCCCGCCTGCCAGTTGCCCGATGGCCTCCAGCTTCTGAGCCTGCCGCAGCCCCTCCTCGAGCTTGCGCCGCTCGGTGATGTCCTCCTTCAGGGCTACGTAGTGCGTGATCTTGCCCTGTGCGTCCAGGATGGGAGAGATGGAGGCGGCCTCCAGGAACTCCTCGCCATTCTTCCTGCGGTTCAGGAACTCCCCGCGCCACTCGCCGCCGGCCGTGATGGTGCGCCACAGGCGCCGGTACTCCTCCGGACGCGTCTTGCCGGACTTCAGCACGCGCGGATTGAGCCCGCAGGCCTCAGCGGCCGTGTAGCCGGTAACCTCGCTGAACTTCGGGTTCACGTACTCGATGGCGCCGTTGGCGTCGGTGATGACGATCGAGGCCGGGCTCTGCTCCACCGCGCGCGATAGCTTGCGCAGCTCCTGCTCGGCAGCGTCGCGCTTGGCACGCGTGCGCAGCGCCGTAACGCCGAACGCGAGGTCGCCAGCCATCTGCTCCATCAGCCGGATCTCCTCCTCCTCCGTGAAGGCGTCGGGTTCGGCCGCATAGATCGCCAGTGCCCCAAAACGTACGCCTGCTTCGTTGTTGAGCGGCAGCGCGATCACGGAGCGGTATGCGCCTCGGGCCGCGTACGCACGCCATGGGCGGTAGTCGGGATCGGTCTCCACGTCCTGGCAGATGGTCGCCCTGCCGGACCGGATGGCGCGGCCTATGGGGCCATGCCCGCGTTCCGTCTCGCCCCAGCTCACGCGCGTTTCGTGCATTCCCGCATCGGAGATGCCCGACCATGCCACCGGCTCGACGCTCTTCTCCTCGTCGTCTCGCGCGAAGCCAACCCACGCCATCCGGTACCCGGCCTCGTCGCAGACGATGCGGCATACCTCTTGCAGCAGCGCCGACTCGTCCGTAGCGCGCAGCATCGCCTCGTTGCAGGCGCTCACCGCCCGCAGGTCGCGGTTGGTTCGCTCCAGCGCCGCGCGAGCCCGCCTGAGGTCGGATATGTCCATCACCTGCACGATGTAGCCGACACGCTTGCACAGGGCCTCCGGTACCGGAGTAGTGAGCAGGAGCAGTTCGGCCCGCGAGGGGACGTCCGTGTCGTCCGAACGCAGCACAGTGTCGAAGGCCGCCTGCACCGCCACGGGCTCGCCGCGCTCCAGGTGCTCCCAGATCTCCGGCGCCTCGTGGCCGGGGGCATCGGCCAGTCGCAGCTTGCCCACCACGTGCTCCGGCGTGGTGCCGAACATGCGATAGGCCTTCGGGTTGGCGTCGATCAGGATGCCGCTCCGATCGTAGATGCCGATCGGCAGCGGCGAACTCTCGAACACGGTGTTGACGAGTTCGTGTGCCTCGCGGAGGTCCTGCTCGGAGGCCCTCTGGTCGGTGATGTCCAGCGTCGCGCCGATGTAGCCCAGGAGGCGCCCCTCCTCATCGAACCGAGGATGCGCCAGCTCGCGCACCCAGCGCACCTCACCGTCGGCGCGCACAATCCGGTGCTCCAGCTCGAAGGCTGCGCCCCGATCCGCGCAGTCTCGGAACGTGCGATCGAGCAACAGGGCGTCGTCCGGGGCAAAGTAGCGATCGAGCAGCTCCTCGTACGACGGCGACGGCGCGCGGGGCGCCAGCCCGTAGATGCGGCACTCCTCCTCGGACCATACGGTCGCCCCGGTCTCGGCCACAAACTCCCAACTCCCGAGATGAGCCAGGCTCTCGGCCTCCTCCAGGACGCGCCGAGCGCGATCGAGCGCCTTCTGGGTCTGCTTGGCCTCGGTGATGTCGCGTCCGACCACCACCGAGCCCACGATCGCCCCACCCTCGTCGCGGACCGGCGCGAAGCTGTAGCTGCCCACCCAGCGCTCGCCCGTGTCCCTGCGATGGAGCGCGTACTCCGCGTTGGTCACGGTCTCGCCGCGCAGCGCTCTTGGCACGGCCCACTGGTCCAGCGGGGCCAGCTCGCCGTTGGCCAGGTACACGTCCAGGAAGTCCGGGTACTCGGCGAGCGTCTTGGCGCAGTCATCCTTGCCGGCGAACTTGTGGAATGTCGCGAAGGCCTCGTTGAACTCAACGAAGCGCCCCTCCGCATCCGAGATGAAGACGGCGTCGGTCATGCTCTCCAACGCCGCGTGCAGGCGGGCGGTGCTGGCCTGCTCGGCCTCGGCCGCTCGCCGTCGTTCGGAGATGTCGCGGATGAAGACCAGGGCCCCGGCCTCCCCTCCGTGCGTGAAGGGAACCGCGGACACCTCGACGTGGACGATGGCGCCGTCGGGGCGCAGAACGCGTTCCTCTGCGAGCGTGGCCGGCCGCCGATCCTGGTTCAGGCCCTTGATGCGCGCCGCAACGAACGCCCGGTCATCCGGATGGAAGCGCGCCGGCACGGGCGTGCCCACCAGGCTCTGCTCGTCGCCTGCCCCGAACAACTCGACGGCCGCCGGGTTCAGGTAGGCGAACACGCCGCGCGTCTGGATGAAGATGCCGTCCGGCGAACTCTCCACCACGCTGCGGAAGCGCTGCTCGCTCTCGCGCAGGGCTTCCTCGGTGCGCTTGCGCGACGTGATGTCGCGAGCGATGCCAACAATCCCGCTCACACTGCCGGCGGGATGCTTGATCGGCGCCTTGTAGGTCTCGAACCACCGCGCCTCGACGCCCTCGATACCGACCTGCTCCTCGCCGTGCCACGGGGCTCCGGTGTCCATCACGAGGCTGTCCTGCGCGTCGAACCGTTCTGCCGTTGGCGGCGGGAGCAGGTCGGCAGCCGTCTTGCCCAGGCCCTCCTCCTCCGAGATGCCCAGGGCGGCACACCAGGCCCGGTTCACGGCCACGAACCTCCCGTCGCGGCCGCGCATCCAGGCCGGATCCGCTATGTTCTCGAGGATCGCTCGCTCGCGGCTCTGACTCTCGCGGAGTGCCTGCTCCCGCTGCCGGAGCTGCGTCTCCAATCCGTGGTTGTGCAGCGCGATCTCGACGGCGACCTTCAGGTCCTGGGTGCCGAACGGCTTGACGATGTAGCCGAACGGATGGCTGACCTTCGCCCGTTGGAGAGTCGCATCGTCGGAGTAAGCGGTAACGTAGACGACAGGCAAGCCGTGACGCTGGCGCAGTCCTTCCGCCAGTGAGATGCCGTCGCCCCCCGGCCCGAGGTTGATATCGACCAGAACCAGGTCCGGCCGATCCCTGCCCACTGCCTCCCACGCCTCGGCCTCCGAGAGGGCGATGCCGGTCGTCCGATGGCCCAGCGCGCCCAGCATCGCGCGCGTGCTCTCGGCGACGATCACCTCGTCGTCCACGATCAAGATGCCTGCGGTCATCGTCGAGTGGACCTCCTGGATGCCCAGATCCGGTCAGCTATCACATGTGCGGCGCGGGGCCGTCCGGGCTGAAGTACGGCCTGCCGACGTTGGAAGTGCGCTTGGGGAACCGCACGACCCACCTGCACCCCGGGCCAGGCTCCAACCGCGCGGCGCCGCGGAGCTGCCGAGCCAGCATGTGGACGAGGCGGAGACCGAGCGTGGCCGCCTGCTCGCCCCCGATCTTGTCGGGCATCCCTCGGCCGTTGTCGGCAACGGTCAGCGCCCAGCAATCGGCGTCGTCCTCCCACCGGACGCTCAGCAGGTTGCCCGGATCGCCCGGGCAGTCTTGGAAGGCGTGCTTCAGCGCGTTGGTCAGCAGCTCGTTCAGCAGCAGGGCGCACGGGATGGCCATGCTTAGGTCCAGCGTGATGGGTGGCACAGAGAGGTCGAACCGTATGGCGCGGCCGGGGGCCAGGTGGACGCGGAACAGGTCCGCTGCAAGGTCGCGCACGTACGCCTGGCAATCGAGATGCGCAAGGTCGCCGGCCTGGTAGAGCTTCTCGTGCACCATGGCCATCGACTTGATGCGCCCCTGGCTCTCCGCCAGGGCGTCGACGAACAGGGGATCGGCCAGATCCTCCGACTGGAGGGTGAGCAGGCCGGAGATCATCTGCAGGTTGTTCTTCACGCGGTGGTGGACCTCTTTGAGGAGGGCCTCCTTGTCGGCGAGAGCCTCACGCATCCCCGCCTCCGCGCGCTTCCGCTCGGTGATGTCGGCCACGGTGCCCACGAGGCTGACGGCGCGGCGGCCGGCCCCATCGCCCTCGAACTCCGCCATGCCGTGCGCCTGGACCCAACGCGTCGAGCCGTCGGCAAGGCATATGCGGTACTCGATGCAGTACGGCCGTGGCTCCAGCGGGTCGAGTGCAGCGCGCACGCAGGCCCACATCCTCTCTCGGTCCTCGGCGACGATCCGCGAGGCAATCACGTCCACATCTCCGCGGGAGACCGGCAGGCCGAACACCTCCCGGCAACGCTCGTCCCACCACGTATCGCGCGTCGCGGGGTCATAGTGCCACCAGCCGAGGTTGGCCGCGCTCAGCGCCAATTGCCTCTGTCGGTCGAACTCCTGCCGCTCCGCCTCAGCTCGTCGCAGGTCGCTAATGTCGCTGAACGCCACCACGATGCCGTAGTGCTCGACCGGCGCCGCCGTCACGCTGATCCAGCTCGTGCCTCCGTCCAGCCGCACCATTCCCACATCGACTGGCCCCACGAGACGCTGCTCACGCAGCGCCCGAGCGCTCGCGAACTCCTCGGGCGGCATCGCGCTTCCATCCATACGGACGACCTGCCACTCAGGCGCGGTGATCGTACGGCCCACACCCTCGGAGCGCTCCAGCCCGAGGAGCGCGTCCGCCCGGGCGTTCGCCTCCACGATCTGCCCTGCACCGTCTGCCACCGTGACCGCAACGGGCAGCAACTCGAACAGCACCCGGTACTTGGCGAGGGCGGCGTGGCGCTGCTCGTCCGCTTGCCTGCGCGCTGTCGTCTCATGCAGCGAGAGCACCATCCCCTGCACCTCGCCCGACGGCTCCTTCACCGGGGTCAGCGCCCAATCCCAGTAAGTCGTGCCCCGCTCGGGATGATCGGGATACGCAAGTGGCCGGTCGAATGCCTGGTACGACTCGCCTGTATCGCGTACGCACGCAAAGACGCTCTCGTTCCCGGTGGCCGCAGAGAGGGCGAAGTAGTTCTTGCCGACCATCTCCTCCGGTGCGTAGCCACACGACGCCGCGTACGTCTGGTTCACCCGCACGAAGTTGCCGTCGCGGTCCAGGTAGGCAAGGTGGATGTCGCCGGCGCCGTCCATCACCCCCTGGAGGACATCCCGCTCCTGGCGCAAGGCTTCCTCGGCCTGCCGCTGCGCCAGCGCGATGGCCACGTCGCCGGCCAGCCGCTCCACCAGAGCGACGAACTCGACGGAGAACCGCCCCTCGCTGCGATCGTTGAGCTGCAGAAGGCCGAACGTCTCGCCGCCGGCGCGAAGAGGGACCAGCATGACCGACTCGTACCCTTCACCGTTGCAGCGGTTGCGGGTGCGGGCCTGGCGGTCATCCTCCGTGGTGCTGGCGAGGAGCCTGGTCGTCCCGTTGGAGACGAACGAGCCCCCCTTGGTGAAGAAGGGCAGCGCTGGGTTGAAGCGGCCACAGAGGATGTTGCCGCACATGCACTCGAGGACGGGGTTCCCGGCCGCATCGCGCAGCATCTCGCCAGCGCTGCCTCGCGCGCAGAGGTGAGTCTCCTTGCGTACGAACTCCGCATCGAACCCGCTGGTCTCGTAGTACGGGTAATCGTCGCCGTCGCGCAGCCTGATGCCCACGGCGTCGCACCCGGACAGATCGCGCATGAACCCCAACAGCCCCTGCATCATCTCGCGCAAGCTGGTGCGAGCGTTCAGGATCTCGAGCAGACGGACGGTGGCCTCGGTCTCCCTCGCAGCGCGCTTCTCGGCTGTGATGTCGCGGAAGAAGGCGAACATCTGGCCCTCCAGAAGGGGATGCCGCTGCGCGCTGGCCTCCACGTCGACACCGGCGCCGTCCTTGCGGCGGTGTCTGGCCTCGAACCGCGCGTGGCCTCGATCCATGACCGCGCGCATGCGCTCGGCTGTCACCTCCGCCGTCTCGCTGGAGTCGAGGTCGGAGGTGTGCATGCCGAGGAGTTCGGCCTCGGAGTAGCCGCTCATCCGGCAGTAGGCGCCGTTCACCTCCAGCAGCTTGCCGTCGCTGCCGACTCGCCAGAACCCGGATATGGCGGTCTGCAGGATGGCCTGGTGCTCGCGCGCGCTCGCCCGCGCCGCCTCCTCGGCGCGCCTGCGGTCCGTGATGTCCACGTGAGTGCCCAGCATGCGGAGCGGCGAGCCGTCTGCGGCTCGTGACACCACCTTGCCGCGGCTGAGGACCCATCGCCAGCTACCGTCGGCGGCCCGCAGGCGCAGTTCTACCTCGTAGCCGTCGCTGCGGCCGGCGAAGTGCTGCTCGACTGCCTCCGCCATGCGCGGTCGATCGTCGGCATGGACGAGCGCGTCGAAGGCCTCGAACGTCTCCGGGATGGCGCCGACCTCGTAGCCCAGCATCGTGTAGAAGCGCGGGTTCCGTACCACCCGATCGCCTCGGATGTCCCAGTCCCAGAGCCCGTCGTCGGTGGCGGCCATGGTCAGCCGCAGCGTCTCCTCGCTAGCCCTCAGTTCGTGCTCGATGCGCTTCCGCTCGGTCAGGTCGCGCCCGATCGCGAGCACGTATGGTCCGTTCCCGAGGTCCGCGAGTCTGGCGCTCACCTCGACCGGCACCTCGCGCCCATCTCTGGCGAGGTGGGCGGCCTCGAACACTACGCTCCCCTCGGCCCGCAAGCGGGCCGCCGCCCGCCTGCCCGCCTCCGCGGAACGAGGCGCCAGAATATCGGACACCGGCATCGCGGCGAACTCGTCGTGCGTGTAGCCGAGACACTCCTCCGCCGCCCTGTTCGCGGCTTCGATGCGGCTCGGCATCCCATCGGCATCGAGCCTCGCCAGGAACACAGCATCGTTGGCCGCGTCGAACAGCGCGCGGAATCGGGCCTCGCCGTCCCTGGCGGCCTGCGCTTGAGCCGCGCTCTCGTCCAGCATCCGGTTCATCACCCGCCCGATCTCGGCAGACTCGTGCGAGCCGAGGTCCGGGATGCGGGCCGCGCGGTCGCCAGACAGGTATGCGTCGGCGGCCGCCTCGACCCGGGCGAGGTCGCGCAGGAAGTTGGCGCGCATGAGCGCCCAGATGAGGACGCATCCCAGCAGCGCGACCGCTGCAACCACCGAGCCGCGGAGGAGGATGTACCGGGACTCGTGCTGTTTGCGCGCACCCAGGTCGGTCTCGGTGTAGAGAACGGCGACACCCGAGGGCGCCGCAGTCACCGGGCACGCGACCTGCACCGTGAGTCGATCGCTGGAAATGCGCGACTGCATGCCCCGCGTCCTGCGTGCCTGCTCGACCAGCGCCGCCGCCAGTGGCCGCAGCGCGCCCGCCTCGCGCCCCCGCAGGGCCGGGTCCGACGCCTCGGCGATGCGCCCCGAGGCATCGCACACCAGTGCCAGGAGCACGTACGGTTGCCGTGCGAGCATCTGCAACTGCTCTGTCACGCTGGCGCCCCCGCCCCCTCGCATCGCGTGCTCGAGATAGGGCACGGCGACGTGGCTGAGCGCGACAGCCCGAGGCACGAACACGTGCTCTAGGCTCCGGTCCGAGACCGCACGATCGTGCCACATGGACACGGCAGTCGCAGCCAATGTGATGGCGAAGACCAGGAGCGGAACACTCGTGCGGAGAGGGAGCGAGACCCTCATGCGGCCGATCTCCTATCACACATGGTCCCACGGGCCCGTTGCGGCCCGACAGGGCGCTGAGAGAGCAATCCAGACCGGCGAACCCGGGACTTGCCGCCACAGTGCTCGCTGTGACCGGCCGGGCCAGGGCGCGGCGTTGCCATCGGTCGGCCGGACGCGCGGGGAGGTGCGGCGATGAACCTGCCCCGTTGAGGCGGCTAGTTGTTGGGATCGGCGTCGGACTGGAGCAGGCCGGTCCTGAAGGCGTGGCGGACCAACTCCGTGTGGCTCGTCAGGCCGAGCTTGCGCATCACGCGGCCGCGGTGCGTCTCGGCCGTTCGCGGACTGATGGAGAGCCGCTCACCGATCTGGCTGTTGCTCAGTCCCTCGGCAGCCAGGTGCAGCACCTCCCGCTCGCGGGTGGTCAGCGCAGCGTGCGGATCGACGTCGGTCTGCGAGGTCAGGTTGAGCAGGGAGTCGATCAACTGACTGGAGAGGGCGCCGCCCAGGTAGCGCCGGCCGGTCACCGCGTGCCCGATCGCCTCGACAAGCACCTCGACCCCCGAGTCCTTGAGCACGTAGGCCATCGCCCCGTTGCGCAGCGCCTGGATGACCACCTTGTCCATCGGGTGCATGGACAGAATGACGACCTTGGTGTCCGGACACCGGTGCGTCACCTCCCGAGTGACGTCGAGCCCGCCGAGTCCGGGCATCGTCAGGTCGGTGACGAGTACATGGGGTCTGAGACGCTCCACCATCGTGACGGCGGCCAGACCGTCCTTGGCCTCACCCACCACCCGGATCTGCGCCCGTGTCTCCAGCAGTGCGCGCAGCCCCTGGCGCACCACATCATGGTCGTCGGCCAACACCACATCGATCATAGCGATACCCTCACCCTCACATGTACGTAACCACCAGCGCCGGCGCGGCGGCCAGCGGCCGTCCAGGTCGCCGTGCAGACACCTACTACATCATGCGGACGAGGCCGCGACACCTTCTGGCTCTGTTGTTGGCACCAGCGGAGTGCGCGGAAATGGGGGCGGACCCGTACGCCATCAGCGGGATGCCCCGTACGTGCGCAACGTCTGGGTGCGCGTGGCCGATGGGGCACGGGCGAGTCGCGGGAGACGACGCCGGCCTGCGGCTTCCAGCACGCCGCGGGCCTGTCTGCTATCTCCGCACGCCGAATTGCGGGGCTGCCCGCATGCCCAGAATCCGAGCCGAAGCCGCTAATAGGGTCGTTGAGTTCCCAGTGGTCGCGTCGCGGCCGGCCCACCCGCCACTCGCTGCACATGGACCGGCCGTCTCGCTCGATCGGCGGCCGTCGCGCCATTGGGACAGACAGCTCGCCGCGTGTGCTGCAACCCGCTGCGCTCGTCGCCCGCGGCTGGTGCAGCCAGGAGAACGATATGAAGTGGTTCCTCAACCTCAGAACAGGGCGCAAGATCGGCGTGGGCTTCGGCCTGGCCACGGCGGTCGCGCTGCTAGTTGGCACGATAGCCATCTCGCGTATGGCCCAGATGGACGCCATCACGCATAAGATCACGTCGGACCCGATGCCTGGTCTGGCCACGGTGGGGCAGATGTGGTCCTCCGCGCGCCAGTACCGCATCCGCCAGTTGCGGCACACCATGTACACGGATCCGGCCAAGAAGGCTTCGATCGCGGCGGACGCGCAGAAAGCCGCCAACGAAGTCGACACGTACCTGGCCCAGTACGAGAAGACGATCGACGACCCGCAGGACCGCAAGAATTTCGACGAACTCAAGGGCGCCTGGACGACCTACCTGGCCTTCTCGCCGCGGATCTGGGCCTTGAGCAAGCAGGGCGACGCGAAGGCGGCGGTCGGCATCCTCGATGGCGAGGCGGGCGACCACTTCCGCAGCAAGTTCGACACCGCCGCGGCCAAGGTGCTCGAGTGGAACAAGAAGTACGGGGAGAGGCTGGCCGACCAGGGACGCGAGACGGCCGCAGCCGCGCGCACGCTGATGATCGGCCTCCTCGCGGCGCTTGCAGCCTTTGCCATGTCCGTGGCATGGTTCATATCGAGGATCGTGGGCCGCAACGTCGAGGGGTTCATCACCAGGCTAGAGACCATGCGGACCGTCTGCGTCACGAACCTGCAGTCCGCCATCGAGGCGATGGAGCAGGGCGACCTGACCGCCACCATCACGACCGGCACAACCGCGATCGACGTCAAGACCAAGGACGACTTCGGCGCCCTGGCGACCACGTTCAACGGCATGCTGATGCAGGTGAAGTCGATGATCGAAGCGTTCCAGCGATCGCAGGCTCATCTGCGCGAGGTCATCGCCAGCATCCAGACCGAGGCGGCAGCCGTCGCGAGCACCAGCACGCAGCTCTCCGCGTCGGCGTCTGCCGCCGGCACCGCGTCGAATGAGATCGCGGACGCCATCCAGGACGTTGCCCGCGGAGCAGGACAGGCCGCCACGACAAGCCAGGAGATGGCGAAGGGCACCGAGCAGCAGGCCCGCAACGCCACCGAGGCCGCAGGGGCCATGGACCGGCTGCAGCAGGCCATCAGGCAGGTTCAGACGGGCAGTAGCAAGCAGCGCAAGGCGGCCGTGTCCGCCGAGGTGGGCGCTCGCGACGCCGAGACGTCGGTCAAGGGCGTCGCGACGTCGGCCAAGCAAGTGACCGCGATGGCCCAGCAGGCGTCCGCGGTGGCGCAGAGCAGCGGCAAGACGGTCGAGGACACCGTCGCCAGCATGAGCCGCATCCAGGACCTGGTGCAGGCGTCCGCCGAACGCGTCGAGGAGCTGGGCCGCAAGGGGCAGGAGATCGGCGCGATCGTGGAGACGATCGAGCAGATCGCCGAACAGACCAACCTGCTCGCCCTGAACGCGGCCATCGAGGCGGCGCGAGCCGGCGAGCACGGCCGCGGATTCGCCGTCGTGGCGGACGAGGTGCGCAAGCTGGCCGAGCGCTCGGCAGGAGCCACGAAGGAGATCGCGGACCTGATCGGCGCCGTGCGCAGCGAGGTGGACGCGGCGGTCAAGGCGATGTCGGCGAGTAGCTCCGAGGTCGCCGCCGGCGCTCGGCTGAGCCGCGAAGCTGGGTCCGCACTGGGCGAGATCCTGACCGCCGCTCAGAGCGTCGCCCAAGAGGCCGAGGGCGTGACCGGCGTCGCCGAGGCGATGCTCACGACGGTGGGCACGGTCTTGAACGCTGCCGACGAGGTGCTGAGGGCCGCGGACGCCAACGAGCAGGCGATCCAGGAGATGGCCGCCGGCTCCGATCAGGTGTCTGGCGCCATCACGACCGTCGCCTCCATCTCCGAGGAATCGGCAGCCGGCGCCCAGCAGATGAGCGCAGCGGCCGAAGAGGTCTCCGCGAGCGCACAGAACGTGTCGGCGGCCATCGAGGAACAGACGGCGAGCGTCGAGGAAGTCAGCGCGGCATCGGCGGAGCTAGACCGGTTGGCAATGCGCGTGGCTGAGCTGCTGGCGCAGTTCAAGATAGAGGATCGCGCGGCCGAGTCGCACCGCGGCCTGCGAGTTGTGAGCGGCCAGCAGCGGGCCGCCTAGATCGGGTCCCCCCACCCGAGTCGGGGCCGGAGCATCGCTACGGGGCAGCTCCGGCCCCGATCTTTGGTGTCGGGCCGGCGGCGGCGAGCGAACCGCCCCAGACCAGCCGATGCCGAGGCACGCCCGAACGCCTGGGGATCGGATGGGCCCGACCCGGCGGAAGCATCGAATGCTCCCGTGCACCCTGGCAGAAGAGGCATCGAGGCGGCCGACGCACGGGTCGACGGCAGCCATAGCGAACGAGGGAGCCCCGACGAGGCCAGGACACCTATGCGCCGCCCAGGTGCCGCTCCCATTCGAAGCCGCAGAAGGCGTAGCTCTGCTCCGTTCCTCCTCCGGCCGCCCCTATCCTGGGTGCCGGTGGAGCTGACGCCGTTCCCCCTTGTGCCGGTCGGGCCGGACCAGGACCGTCAGGCGCACGGATGCCAGCATGAGGGCGCGCGGGGACGCAGCCAGCAGCATCGCGGCGCGCGAGGCCGTCATCGTAGCCGAGCATGCGAGTCGGCAGTGTACGGCAGCGCGGGACGCCAGCTCGCGGCCCCAGTGTCGCGGGTCCGCGCCGGAGCCGCCGGAGGCCGGGCGCGTAGCACGATCCCGCCTGCGCGAACCTGGCGTCAGCCTTCGTCGAGATGAAGACCCGTCAACTGCTCGCAGAGCTGCCAAAGCCTGCCTGCATTGACCGGATCGGTCGTACTGGGGGCGACACCGTTCGTCAGCGCCGCGCCATCCTCGGAGTCCCGAATGGCGATGTTGTTGTCGGCCAAGTACACCCCACCCCGCCCGTCGAGGAGCGGGCTTGTGGCGGCCCAGACCATAGTGGCGGCGCCCTGCGCCACCGTCTTCCAGCCCTTCTCGGGATCGATGATGGGCTTGCCGTCCTCGTCGATCATGCCGAAGTCTCTCGCGATCTGAAGGTCCACGTGACGTGCCAGACCGGTCTCGAGGATGCCACCGGGATGAACCGCGAAAGCCCTAACGCCGGAGTGCTGGCCGATGCTATCAAGGGCAACGGCAAAGAGGATGTTGGCCGCCTTGGACTGCGCATAGGCCTGCCAGGGGTCGTACGCGCGAACCTGGTAGTTGGGGTCGTGCAGCAGGCCGGCAACGCTCGCTCGGTGGTTGGCGGAACTCAGCGCCACGACGCGGGCGCCGCCTGCCGCGGCCAGCGCCGGCCAGAGGCGGACGGTCAACTGGAAGTGGCCCAGTACGTTGGTCGAGAACTGGCTCTCGAACCCTCGCGCATCGCGGGTCAGAGGGTTCGCCATGACGCCCGCGCAGTTGATCAGGATCTCGAGTTTGTGGGTGCGGGCGATGAGCCGCTCCGCAAAAGCATCGATCGAGGCAGGATCCATCAGGTCCATCGTGTCGAGGGTGACGCCGTCCAGTGCAGCGAGGCGCTTCCGCGCCTTCCCCACGTCGCGGGCTGGAACGACAACACGCGCGCCAGCGGACAACAGGACGCGCACGGCTTCCAGTCCGAGACCGGAGTAGCCGCCTGTCACCACCGCGGTCTTGCCGCTCAAGTCGATGCCACGAATGACGTCTTCGGCAGTGCTAGCCGCGGCAAAGGGAGAGCCAATCGGGGCTTGCGGAGTGCTCATATCGCGCGTCTTCCTTGGAGCAGGGGTTGAACGAAGCGGTCGGCGAGAAGGTGCACGCGGCGCTCGAGTGCCGCCGTCGTCGGCTTGTCTATCAGGAGGCCGTCCAGGCACAGAAGGAACACCTCCGCTGCCGCGGCATCGTCCAGGATAGTGGCGACACACTGGAGCATGACTCGGCGGTGGTGTGCGGAGACCTGAGGGTCCACACGCTTGCAGACCTCGTGGAACTCGGCCGCCATCGGTGCCCCGACCATATCGGCCCAGGGCTCAAGCACCATCAGACGACACACCTCAAGCAGGCGCTCGCAGGGGCCACCCGGCGCCTCGGAAGCCCTCTGGGCATCCGGCTGCCGGGCGACCAGCCAGTGCTGGAACACGGCCGCGAAGATGTCTTGCTTATCCCTGAAGGCCCGATACAGCAGCGTGCGCGAGATGCTGGCTCGCTTGGAGATGTCGTCGAGCGACGTCTTGGCGAACCCGAAGTTCAGGAAGCACCACCGCGCCGCATTGAGAATGCTCACCCGGCGCGCTTCGGCCTCAGTGTCCGATACCTTTGGCGGCATGGGCTCACTATGACATTGGACACGCTAAATGTCACGATATCTCCAGCCAGGTGGACTGACCCGCGCGGTGGTGCTGGCGGCTGGCGCCCCCACGTTCTTCCGCGCCGATGCCTGATCCAGGGAGCAACCCAGAGGCAACCCGGAGACATTCGGTTCGCGCCTGCGTGGGGTGCAGACACGAACGAGGCCGCGAATCGGGTGGATTCACGGCCTCTGAATGGGAGCCCGAAGGTGCGGCGCCCGCGAACTATCCGACGTTGCGCATGGAGTGCACGCTGAAGCCCAGGAAGCGAGGGGCGGACGGCAAGACCGGCGTGAAGCCTGGCCGCGCGCTCAAGTGCGATCGCGGCCTTCCGATCGTGGCGCTGCGCCCTGTCCTCGGCCACAGCACCGCCGGGCTCTGCTCCACGACGCCGGACCCGTCATCCGAGCCCGGCGCCCCTGATCAGCGTGGCGGAGAGCACACACGCCGCCATCCACGCGGCCGACAGGATCATGCCGCCGACCGCCGGCAGCGCCACCGTCCGCCAGCCCCCGCCGGACCGCGCGGCCGCCGCGCCCACCCCCGCCGAGGAAGCCATGATGCCCGCCGACGCGAAGGACTGCACCGCACTCCAACCCAGGTACAGCTCGGCCAGCGCCGCCAGGATGGTAAAGGGAATCAGCACGACGACCCCGTCCGACAGGGCACGCGCCACGCCGCCGGGCTCCGATCGCACCGATGCGTTCGACGCCCAAACGATGCCGCCGAGGACCATGGCGAGGACCTTGCCGAAGATGAGACCGCCCGCCACGCCAAGCGCCACCACCAGGGCAGTTGGCCCGATGTGCCGCGCGACGAGTGCCCCCAGGACACCGAAGCAGACGGTCGATAGCGTGGTCCCCATAGCGCCCCCTTCCGGGTCATTGGCCCCGTGTGCGTGATGGGCCTACCGCCTGTGGCGCTGCGTGCCGCTGCTAGCTAAGCGGCTTGCCGCAGGCGGGGCAGAACCGCGACTCGGGCCGGTGCCCGGCCCCGCAACTGGTGCACTGGTTCGCCGGCGTCACCGGCTGGCCGCACGCGTTGCAGAACCGTGCGCCGGGCCGGACCTCCGCGCCGCAGGATCGGCAGACAGCCGGTGCGGCCGATGCAGCCGGCTGAGGCGCTTCGGCGGGGCGCGCTGGCTGCTCGGGCTGTGCCGCAGCCGCGGCCTGGCGCGCCAGTTCGGCGGACACCATCGAGGGAACCGCGACGCTCGGCGGGCCAGCCGCCGACCAGTCAGGAGCCGCGGCGTCTGCCCCGAGGGAGCGGGCCAGCATGTCGACCAGATCACCGGCGCCGAGCAGCGTCAACTCGACGGCGCCCTGGGCGATCGCGCTCACATCCGCGACGACCGCGCCGCCGGGCGTCCGCCAGCCGCCCACGCGCAGCGTCTCCACTGCGCCGCTCGCGGCAACGCTCCGAACCACCCCAAACGACGCGCTCGCAAGGCTCAGTCCTCGCACGGTCAGGTCGAGGTCCTCGCCCAACACGTAGACGTCGCCGTCCGTCGAGGCCGCGCCGGCGGGCAGCCGCGTCAGCAGCCCCTTGGCGTCCAGCGACGCCAGCGCCGCAGATAGGCGCGCCTCCATGCCCTGAAGGACGGCGTCCGGCACAAGCGCTCGGAAGAGCGGCACAGCCCAGATGAGGCGCTCCGACCTCGTGCCCGCTGACCATGCCGCCAGCACCTGCGCCAGCGTCGCTCCGGTCGGCCGCCCCATCGCCCGCGCCGCCCTGCTCAGCAGGTGCGCCTCTGCGATCGAGTCGGCCATGGCCAGCACTGCCCAGAACTCGTCGGCCGGAAGCGTGGTGCGCAGCGGCGCGACGGCCGGTTCGGCCCCGGCCAGTTCCGCGAGCAGGGCTCCGACAGGACCGTGCACGGAGTGCGGGCCGCGCAGCGTCACACCGTCGGCCGCTAGCCTGACCTCGAAGCCGGGCGTTGCGGCATCGGCGTCCGGCCACGCGTATTGCCCGATGCGCTGGACCTCGTGATCGGCGCACATGACCGCCAGCGTGCAGCCCGGGCAGGCAAGTGCCTCCAGAGCCCACACCCATTCGCCGCTCAGGCGGTCTGCCAGCGACTTCATCCCAGCGGGATCGGCCGGGCCAGCCGGCCTGGCGATGCGCGTCAGAGGCGACAACGCGCCAACCGACGCCTGCAGTGCGTTCGCCAGCGAGGCCAGACAGGTCGTCGGGAAGACGACCTCCTGGAGGCGGGCGGTCAGGTCCGTCGCGGATTCCGTCGGCATGGCAGTTCTCCTAAGGCGGCGCGCCGGCAGAACAGGCAGCACCGCGGCCGCGGCCAGCGTGTCATGGTGGACGCGGCGGCGCACCTCGTCGGGCGAGCCGACATCTCCGATGAGCCTGCGGAAGCGGCTGTCCCATTCGGATGCCATCAGGCCGGAGCACATGAGCAGTGAGGTGGCCGCGGTGGCCCGCACATCGGGGTCAGGGTCGGCGAGCGCGCCATCCAAGAGGATAGCCCGGGTCTCGTCGGCGTCGAACAGCCGCAGCGCGGCAACGGCGCACAGCCGGCCCTCCGCGAGCGCCGACGCAGCGACCTCACGGACAGTGTCCCCGCAGGTTTCGTCGCCGGTCAGCCGCCACAGGGCGACCGCCACCTGAGCGCGGAACTCGCCCGTGCCCGATGCGGCCGCCGCGCGCAGCCGGGGCACACACGCCGGATCGGCTGCTTCGGCAAGCGCGCGGGGCGCCCTGGGATCGCCACGCTCCAGCCGCTCCAACGTCAGCGCCACGGCGTGGTCTCTCTCATGCGGATCGAGTCGCCGCAGCGTGTCCAGATCGTATTCGTGCAGCCACTCAGGTCCGACGGCATCCAGACTGGCAGCGTACTGGTCGAGCAGATCGCTCATGGTATCGTCCTATCCGCCCAGCGCCCGAACGGCGCGCGTCAGTTCCCACTTGCCCTCGCGCATGACGTGGATGCGGACGCTGCGCACGGAGGGGTTCCTCAGCAGCACGTGGACCTCGTTCCGGTTGAAGACGCTGTCGGATCGAAGACCGTTCTGGAGGTAGACGTCCACGTCGCCCTCCGCGCCGAGGGCAAACCGTTCGGATGTCTGCGCCCAGATCTGGCGCGCTTCGGGCCACGGTCTGCCCTCGGTGGCTTGCGCGGCCCAGGCGCCCAGCTCCGTGTCGCCGATCGACGCGCCGGCTTCGGATGCGGCCCTCGCGCCCTCCTTGCCGGACCAGAACACGCGGCGCCCCGAGGGCGTCTGCATGCTGGCGCCGGTGGGCACATGCCCCACCATGCGAACGCCGCGTGACGCCGCCGGAGCCGGGCCAAGGCGCCTCGAGAGCGTCTCCTGGCGCACGGCGTCGAGCCGCTGTCTCACGTGCTCGGACCAGTCCACCTCCTTGCGCTCGTACCGGCCAAAAGCGCGGTTGATCCACTCCCCGCCCGACGTAGCACCCAGTCGTGCGCCGAACGACGTAGCGGGAACCTGGGTCGGCTCGATCTGGTCGGCGGCCAGCGCCGCGATCTTGACGGCCGCAGCGGCGACGGCCCACAGCCGCGTCTCGGCGCCAAGCTCCTCCGACGTGAAGATCGACTGGATCTCCTCGATGGGCAGCTTCTCCTTCGCCCACTCCCAGGCCATGGTGGGTGCGACATCCTTGGTAGTCCTAACGGCCCCCATCGCGACGGCGAGCGCGGCCCGCGAGTACTGCCCCTTGCCCACCGCGTCGAGGAACTCGCTCTTCTCGAACGGGGCGTACCGATCGGCCGCATCGCCCGCGATGCCCTGCACGTCGTCGATCAGCTTGCCGGGCTCGTGGATCACCTCCGCTGTCAGCTTCGCCAGGTCCACGATGCCCGAGACCGGCATGCCGATCTTGTCCCACACGACGCTCTTGCCGTACTCCCAGACGCCGGTGCCGACTTCGCCGGCCGTCTGCCATGCCGTGCGCCCAGCGGCCTTGGCGTACTCGCCGGCGGTGCTCAGCATGCCGGGTCCGTCTTCGGGCCTGACCACCACCGCGTCTCGCAGCCTCTGGCGGGCCTCCGCCCACTTCTCCGGGATCACGCTTCCATCCGGCGTAAACGCCGTGTTCCTCACGTCGTCGAGCACGGCTGCCAGACCGGGATTGGTCGAGGCGCTGACCTGCGTCAGGCGGCCCATCCACCGGTCGGCGTCCTGCTGGATGGCCAGGGCGCCTTGGGGCCGGTTCAGGCCCTGGTCCACCGCCGCCTTGGCGCCACCGGCGCCCTTCGCCGCAGGCGGTCGCTTGACGCCCTGCTCGGCGTCCTTGCCCTTGGCCTGCTGATCGGCAGAGCGCTCCTCCTGGCCGTCGTGCGGGTGGGTGGGTCGCGGCTTCGTCGGCACGGGTGGACGCAGCGTGCCACCTGCGACTCCACCCAGAACACCTCGCAGCAGGATTGCGATCAGGGCGGGAGTCAGCACTCCGGCGACTCCCTGGGCGAGAGAGCCAGGCCCCGGCACGCTGCCCACACCCGCCATGCCAGGGATCGGGGCCTGCGCGGTGGTGTCGCCCTCGGCGGTGGTCGACAGCGCGGTCGTCACCTTGCCGGTCACGTCGATCCTGAGCGTGGACTCGGCGCCCAGCCCGGCCTCGTTGCCGAACGTGATCTTGAACGTGTTCGGCACGCCCGGCGCCACGGAGCAGTAGCCGGTGAACTGGCCGGCATCGTGCTGAAGCTGCCCCTGCTCCAGCTTGCCACCCTCGCTGCGCATCAGCAGGCTGGCGGTGATCCGGCTGGCGCTCGCAACGGTGCCCGCGACGTGAAGCTGGCCATCGCGAACCGCCGCCTGGGTCACGCGGATCTCGACCCGGTCGGGGGCCGCCGGGAGCGCCGCGCCCGCGCCGAAGCCCTCGCCGCTGTTGTCGAGGTACTTCTGCTTTACCCACGCGTCGCGCTCCGCCGGGGTCTTCCACCGCAGCAGGTCGTCGCCGCCGACGGGATGCGGGTCGACCTGGCTGCCCTCCAGCGTGTCGAACGACCACGACCTGGTCTGGGGAGCCCAGTGCATCCGGCAGACGACCGGCGTGGTCTGAGTGTAGGAGCCCGAAGTTATGCCCCCGACCTTGTCCGCCGTCAGGAACACGAAGTTGCCAGTTTTGCCACCCGTCCAGTGGCGCCGGTAGACGTGGACGTTGTCGAAGCGGAACCACGTGTAGTCAAGCTGCGTGCCGGCGGCCTTGTGCGGGGTGGTGGCGGAGCGGGCTGCAGCGTCGATCTCGGCGTCACTCGGCACGCTGGGCAGGGCGTCGCCGCCGGGGTAGCTGCTGGCCTGGTAGTGCTCGGCGCCCGGCGCCCCCGTCGGTGTGCCACTGAACGGGTTCTGGGCCGATGCGCAGGCAGCCGCGACGCCCAGCACGATCGCGAGCGCACCTGACGCGATGGCGCGGCGGCCCTGACCGCCCACTCCAGATGCTGGTGCTGTCGGCATCACCGTACTCCCTCGTCTGCTCCCACGTCCGCTAGCCGATGGCCAGGCACTATCGAGCGCCCAACACCGACCAGCCGAGAAGCACCACGCCGCCGCAGGCCGTAGAGATGAGCGCGCTGAGAACTCGGCGGCCACCTGTCAATTCGTCGTTCACCGCCATCATGGGGTGGAGCGCCCACAGCACGCCCGTCACCCCGAACGCGATGGCGGTGTCCAAGCCGAGCGCCAGGTTGGCGAGGACCCCGCAGACCCCGTAGACGAGCGCCGGGCTGTAGGCAAGCGCGTAGGCGCGCATCGTCCAGTCGAGGGCTCGCTCGGAGCGAAACGGACGTGACAGGAGCCACGCCAGCAGGCCGACGAGGCCGACCCCGGCCGTGCCGAAGACGGCGCCGAGGACGAGCAGGCCGATGATGCTCCCTGCGCCGGCCTTCCCGGCACGTGCGAGGTCGAGCCCGGTCTGCAGAAAGAAAAGCACGAAGGCCGACCCGGACACGAGCATGGCCTCCCGCCAGGTTGCCTCGGCCGTGGCCTGCTTGAGGGTCCCGCCGGGGTTCAGCATCATGCCCAGCACGGCGCAGGCCATCGATCTCGGTGCAGACGCAGCCGCGGGGGCATCGGCGGGAGCGGCAGGCGTCGGAGCCGGTTCACTCATCTCGTCCTCCGGGTACCTACGGCATCTGCGAGGTGACGCGCCGTGTGCGGCGATCCACCTCGTACCAGCCCTGCGTCGCACTGTGCGAGGCGCCTCCGCCATCGTCGACGACCTCGTAGACGTGCACGCTGTACTTGCTCGGGCCGTCCGGCTCCACGTCGATGTGCGCCCGCGACGCGCCGGCGGCGCCCAGCACACCCAGCCACTGCTTCACGGCAGGCAGCGCACGCACGAGCGCCTCCGCCTCGGCGGCACTCACCGGTCCTCCGCCCGCCGACGCCGAGCCGATGCCCTCGGGCCGCCGCGCGTACACCGTGACGAACTCGCTCGCCGGCGGCGCCAGCACCAGCTTCAGCCGGTCGCCATCGGCGAACTCCGCGGTGAGCGGGATGTGTTCGCCCTTTGACGTGTAGGTGCCCTTCAGCCGGTCGGGGCCGTCAGGCGCGAGGTCGACCGAGTCGCCATCCGGGGTGATGACCCCGCGGATGTGCCCCGCGACCTCGGTCAACTCGAACGTGTTCCTACTCCGGCCCGGCCCGTTGTCCTCGACCCAGGGGCCTACATAGGCCGAGAGGGCCGATGCCGGCGCCTCGCTGCCGATGGGAACTGGTCTGGCCACGTCGGGCGCCTGGATCGCGTCGGAGCCGATCGCGGGCGCCCCGGAGGAGGTCGATGGCGTCGAGGCGCCACCGGCGCCGAGGTCGCTGCCGATAGGGGCCGAGCCGAGCGCGCCCGCGATGGGCGCTGGAGGCGGCGACGCTGGGCGCGTGGCCTTCCAGACCCCCGCTGCGACCACTACGAGGACGATAGCCACGACCACGTGCGCGGGCTTCAGGCTGGAACCGGCGGACGGCGGGGGTGCGGGCGTGGGCGTCGTAGGTGGAGGCGATGCGGCGGGCGACGGCTGAGGTGTGGGAGCTTCGGGCGTCGCCGCGTGAGTGGCGCTCGCGACAGGCGCGCCGCAGCCTTCGCAGAACCGCGCACCGGCCGCCAGAGGTGCGCCGCATTGATCGCAGAACGAGGAGCCCGCCATGGTTGCGCCCCTTTCGCGTACTCGGGTGTGTGTTCCTCAGCCGACCTGGCCGGCCGGTGGTTGCCGGACCCCGCCGTCGAACGGAATGCCGTGCGCGTCGAGCGCCTCGGCGACCAACTCCCCGTGCACGAGGCCCGTCAGCCACACGCGAAGCCGGCCGCCGCCGCGTTCGACGATCTCGAACCCGTGGTGTCTGGTGGTGGAGAGGATGATGGAGGGCCCGGCCGCCCGCCAGTTCAGCAGCGACGCGATGACGCCCAAGACGACCATCCACCGCGCGGGCCGCCACGTGATGGGCCCAACGCGCTCGACCTCGGAGAACGGCACGATCCGCTCCCCGCGCAGGCTGGTCACACGGAGGGCGTCGGGCAGGATCTCGATGCAGAACGTCGCGTAGTGCGCCGCGTAGCCGTAGATCGTGACGCACGCCGCCGCGAAGGCCCACATGATGACGGTCAGCGCAAACCAGCCGGGCTCGAACACGCTGCCCGTCGAGCCGTTCGACGCGACGATGAGGAACGGCAGGGAGAAGAACATGGCGGTGAGCACCGTCGCGAGGAAGTCGGGCAGTATCGCGCCGCGGAACCGGCCGTAGTACATTGCGTTCGCCGGCCGACGCCTCCAGGGTAGGAACACGTACAACGCCAGGGCCAGCAGCAGCGCCGCGCCCCCTGCCCTCGCGAACGGGCGAGCCAGCCCGGCCGGAGCGTAGCCCAGGTAGTCCCTCGGCTGCTGCAGGTTCGCCGTGAAGTACAGAGCCCGCGCGCCGGTCGCGACCGCCACGTACGTGAACGGCTTCTCGGCGGTCAGGCGCGCGGCCACCTCGGCAAGCGGCCCCTCGTCCACACGGAAGTAGAGGGCGTCATCCTGGTAGCCCGTTCCGCGATGGTCGGACCACTTGGCGGCGCCTGATCCATCGCGCAGCGCGGCCTGCACCTCCCCCGCGAACGCGCGCCAGCCGTCGCCGGACACCTCCACCAGCCGCCCTTTGGTCTGGTCGGCGATGTACGCCGCGTCGCTGCCGGCCGCCTGGGAGGAGTAGGGATGGCGCTCCTTCTCGCGCTCCCAGTCGACGGCGCGCACGCGGACGAGTGGCGGGGACATGCCGAGCGTCAGCGCGATGCCCACCAGAAGGCCGATCAGCAGCACGATGCGGCGCTGCACCTCGATCATGGGCCGACCTCTTCTCCGCGACCGATCTCGCGCAGGTTCTTGCCGTCCCGGTCGATGCGGAACACGCGGTACGGGTCGCGCTCCCTCGCCTGGCTGTCGCGGCAGCCGGCGAAGTACAGCGCGCGCCCGTCGGCCGACCAGCGCGGCGACCGCGCTGCCACGGTCACCGGCGCCAGCCGCGCGCGCTTGCCGCTGCGCCGGTCGTAGACGATGAGCGCCGACGAGGGGGCGTGCTTTGCCGCATTCCAGACGGCCGTGCCGGCCGTGGCACACGTGCCCGCGATCAGGTCCGAGTTCAGCGGGTTGGGCACGAAGCGGTCCAGGCTCGATACGGCCGACGCTCTGCCGACGATGACGGACAGGGACACTCGCCTGAGGAGCTTACCGGTGAGCGAGACCTGGTAGAGGTTGGCGAGATCGTGGAAGAGGAGCGACTTGCCGTCCGGGGCCCAGACCGGCCCGAAGGCCGCCCGCGCCCCCAGCTCGCCCGCACGCCACGCGACGCGCCGATCCGAGCCGTCAGTGCGGACCGAGTGCAGGGCGTCGTCGCCGATCTCGCTGCGCATCAGGAACGCAATGCGGTCACCGCGCGGCGAGAAGACGGAGTGCGAGATGACCACGCCGGGCTGCAGGACCGTGGTTCGCGCGCCGGTGCGCACATCCACGATGTAGAGGGCGGCTTCCTTCGGATCGTCGGCCGTGAACGACCGCGGCCTGCAGTAGGCGATGCGCCTACCATCTGCGGAGAGCGAGGGGTAGGCGCCGCGCGCCACTCGCTGAGGGCCAAACGCGGGAGCCGCGGCGAAGACGATCAAGCCCTGCGCATCGACGTAGGCGAGCGCGTCGGTGCGAGACCGCGCGGCGGGGGACGGGCGGGCGGCAGAGACCAGCGCAACGGCGCAGAGGAGCATGCAGCCGAGCGCGAGGGCCACAGAACCACTCAGGCAGCGCTTGCCAGGCAGAGCAGCGCGCATCCGAGCGAGCCTCCGTCGGGGCGTCGGTTACTGCAAGGGAAGTCGCGCGACCCGGAGCGGTGAGCCGATGATGGACGCGCTCCTGTGCGCATCGCGGCGGGCACGGCCGTGCCGGGGTGCTGGCACGTGATCGAGTGGGTATTGGACGCCCGCTGTCGCGATTCCTGCAGGCCTCGGCTGCTGGTGGGAAGGAGGACAGCGAATCCCGACGACGAACGAGGCCGCCCAGCAGAAGCTAGGCGGCCTCGAAATGGGAGCGGGGGCAGGACTCGAACCTGCGACCTTCGGGTTATGAGCCCGACGAGCTACCGGACTGCTCCACCCCGCATCGACAAAGTACAGTCTACACCCATCAGGATGTCGATGTCAAGGGGTGTCCAACAAACTAGCACACTAACGTGCCCCACACGCCTGCAGGCAGGCCTGCATGTGCCCGCGCGTCTCCGCCGCGATGACCGCGCACTGCAGCACGTCCAGCTCCTTGGCGCCGATCACCTCCAGGTCCACAGGGCCCGTGTACCCTGCCTGGTGCAGCACGCGCAGGTAGCCCACCAGGTCGATGTCGCCGCGCCCGTTCGCCTGCATGGGCGGGGGACCAGGGTTCATCTGACGCCCCTTGCAGTCGCGGATGTGCACATGCTTCACGCGCGACACCACGGCCGCTATGGCCTCCACGGGGTTATCGCCCGAGCGGTACATGTGCGAGGGGTCCATGTCGATGCCGAAGGCCTTCGACGTGATGGCCTCCATCGCCCGCAGGGTTGTCGGCGTGTTGTAGATCGCCGCGCCCACGTGCGCCTTCACGCAGAGCGTCACGCCATAGTGCTCGGCGCGGTCCGCCAGCTTTCCCAGCGAGTCGATGCTCTGCTGCAGCGTCTCCTCGTCGTCCATCTTGCCGCCCGGTCCGCAGTTGATGATCGGGATGCCAATCTCGGCGCCCGCCTGGAACGCCAGCTCCATCTTGGCCGGGTCCTGCGAGGGCTGCTCCATCGCCAGCAGCTCCAGGCCGTATTCCTTCGAGAGGCGCTGGATCTCGGGCTTCAGCTCCTGCCAGCGCTCCAGCACCAGGTGCTCGCTCATGCCGTCGATGGCCGACAGCTCGATCCCGTCGTAACCGGCCATGGCGAGGTACTTGAACGCGGTCTCCATGTCGTGGCCACCGAACAGCACCGAATTGGCGCCTAGCTTCCTCGCAGACTCCTCGATATGATGTGGGAGCGGCGTGAGTCCGCTCCGTTCCTACTTCCGAACCGTCTTCCGCGGCGTCAGCAGCACCGTCTCGATCGAATGGTGGCCCACGGCCAGCCGCGCCGCGCCGTCCACCACCTGCAGCGGCTCGCCCGGGTCCTCGATCATGCTGGCGTGCCGCCCGGACGATGATCTCGCATCCCGCCGTGCCACTAACCTCGGCGCACTTCGATCCACCGATGTCAACACCCAGGGTAGGCCGGGGCGCCTGCCATCCGCCAACATCGCGTTGCATGAACGGGTTTGGCTCCCGGGGCCTCCAAACGTGCGGCTCTTGGCGTGTTCCGCTCCGGTCGGTGACGCAGGCGCTGGCCCTGTGCGTACTGCAATCAACACGCGCATCTGCCGGCCCATCCACATGCTGTATACCTCACGGAGTGGTGCGGCACGGCGCAGCGCCCTCTCACGGCGACCCTCGGAGTGGCCGCGCCGCAATTCCACACATAGTATTGACAGACTCTATGATCGGTGCGATACTAGCGGGAGGCGGCGTGGCCGTTCGTTTCGATCCGGGATCACGTTGTTAACCTCAGGTGGTTACCCATGAAGGTGCTTCGGTCGAACCCGTTTGTCGTCTCAGTCCTGTCGTGCCTCCTCTTCTTCAGCCTGACCGTGGCTGCGTTCGCCACGACGTGGCCCGGCCACTGGCCGGACTGCGGGTGGGTCTGCTGGGATTACGGGCCAGATGGCAGCCAATCGAACCCGGACTCCTGTGGCAACTGCTGCTCGCAGAACTGCCTCGCCGGCGGCGGGAACGGTCAGTTCGACTACGCCGGCTGCGTGGCTTGCTGCAACGCTTACAACTACGGCGATCCGAACGGCAACACGCACTGCCAGGGCCACGGTCCCATCACGACTGCCCCGGTCATCCCTATCGACCCCCCAGATCCGCAGTAGGGGGCTACCGCATAGCGGTTCGGTAGGGCTGTTGGGCCGTTCACGCTATCCCTCGCCGATCGTGTGAGTGACGTCACGCCGCCAAAGACCAAGACGCAGGAAGTGAGGAGCACGCCCATGATGCCTCCCGCACGCAGACGTCTCGTCATCTACCTTGGACCGCTCCTGGGCATCTGCCTTGGGTGTGCCTTCTGGCTCGAGTATGGCCCCAAGGGCAGCGGAGGCCCTACCGACCAGTGGGCACGGAGCAGGGGCTTCGGATCGGCAGATCGGTACGAGGCGATCCTGGCGTTGAGCCACGAGTCGAAGCACCTCCGAGATCTCACAGAGCAGCAGTTTGGGCTCGTGCAGGACGTCCTCGATCACGATGGACCCAATGCCAAGACACTGGCGGTTGTCTCCCTGGCGTCACTTCGCACCGCCGAACAGCAGAGGCGCGCGCTGAGGATGGTCATGCCGCACGTGCGCGAGAAGGGAGTGGACGCCATGATCTACTTCGTTGTCCAGACCTATGCCAGGGGAAGCGGTCGGGGGGCCGTCGAGGAGTTGGCTCGCGGCCCCGACCCGGCCATCGCGACATGGGCCAGCAAGGTCCTGGCAACCGTGCCGAGCAGCACGCCCGCGCCGAAGTGGCCGAGGTAAGCAACCGATGAGTGCGCAGACTACGTGCCGTGTTTCGATCCGCGGAGTTGGCCGTGCTCCGCGGGAGCCCGGCTTCACCCTCGTCGAGTTGCTCGTGGTCATCGCAATCGTCGGGGTCTTGGCCGCGCTGTTGTTCCCGGTCTATGCGGCGGCACGAGGGAAGGCGCGCGTGACAGCATGCCTCTCCAACCTCCGCCAACTCGGGCAAGCGACCGCGATGTACATGAGCGACTACGACGACACATACCCACACGCCATACATGGGTGGTTCAGGGACCATCCTGATCCGCTACCAGGCATGCCTGGCATCGCGGCGGACGTGCCGAACATCCCGCTGATCCAAGATGCGCTGGCTCCCTACTGCCGCTCGCGGGACCTGTTCCATTGCCCGGCGGACTTCGGCTCCAACTCGGCTTCGCCCCCAATCGTGCCTTCGGAGTTCGCTCGCTACGGCTCCAGCTACGAGTTCACCCCACTCCTACAAGACGAGAAGGAAGGGTGCTTTGGCCGCCCGGCGGACCTTGTGTATGCCTACGACTGCTCGATCGAGTGGCATACGTGGCGCAGGGTGTCCTACTGGGATGGACGCCTCGTCGCGCTGTACCACGACTGGCACGTCAAGTTGATCCCCGAGCCCGCGAGGAAGATTGGAGTGTCCTGCGATGGGGGGTAGGCACAGCATGTCGGCGATCGAATCTCGCACCACCATGAATCGGATCGAGAAGGTCGTGCTAGGTTCTGCACTCCTCCTGACCACGGGTCTTGTCGCCGTCGCGTGCGTTAGGGCCGGTCGCCTCGCGGCGGCCGCACGCCGGCAGAACGAGGCGAAGAAGGCGGTCGTCCTACGAGTTGCGCCCGCCGTCGCCATCGGCAACCGCCCGCAGTTCCGCGGCGCTGCGGGTGCCCCGTATGTGCTCGTGGAGTTCATGGATTACCAGTGCCCGCCGTGCAAAGCCGTCCATGCCGATCTGCCCGGACTGGTCTCCCGGTATGGGCCGCGAGTGCGCTACACGATCCGGCAGTTTCCGCTTGTCAACATGCACCCCTTCGCCATGGACGCAGCGATCACATCGGAGGCCGCGCGCGAGCAGGGGCGGTTCTGGGAGATGCACGACGGACTGATGGATTGCGGCGGCGCACCCGATGCCGCGGCGATCGCCGATCTCGCGCAGCGCCTCCATATGGACGCTAAGCGGTTCGCGCAGGCTTGTCGCACTACCGCGCGGGCTGCGGTGCATACCGACCTCGCCGCCGCATCGGCAATGGACCTGCCAGGAACACCCAGCTTCGTCCTCTGCTCGCCAGGTGGCCGGGTTGTGCGCCTGGGGTCGCTCGCGCAGATCGGCCGGTTCATCCCAGGAGGGTGAGTTCCGCAACGGCGGTGGGAGCTTCGGCGTGAAGGCCGTATTCCTTCTAGAGGCGCTGGATCTCGGGCTTCAGCTCCTGCCAGCGCTCCAGTACCAGGTGCTCGCTCATGCCGTCGATGGCCGACAGCTCGATCCCGTCGTAACCGGCCATGGCGAGGTACTTGAACGCGGTCTCCATGTCGTGGCCACCGAACAGCACCGAATTGGCGCCTAGCTTCCTCGCAGACTCCTCGATATGATGTGGGAGCGGCGTGAGTCCGCTCCGTTCCTACTTCCGAACCGTCTTCCGCGGCGTCAGCAGCACCGTCTCGATCGAATGGTGGCCCACGGCCAGCCGCGCCGCGCCGTCCACCACCTGCAGCGGCTCGCCCGGGTCCTCGATCATACTGGCGTGCCGCCCGGATACGACCGGCACAAACGACGTGATGCTCGCTTCCGCACCCCGCCCGTCCATCTCGCAGCAGCGCACCGCAATCGCGTCCTCGTCCTCCGCCTTCTTCACCGTCGTGATCACCACGTTGCTCGCGGAGACACCGAAGAACGAGCGCGCTTCCGGCTGATCGGCCCGAGCGGGCGCCCCCGTCTGCGTCACCGCGATGAGCGGCGAGTTCGCGGCAACTCCCATCCGCCGCCCGTTCTCCGCGCCACCGCCGTGCGAGAAGAGCGAGAAGCGGTACGAGTGGTCGCCCGCCTGCAGGTAGTAGTTCCCCAGACCGTGGCAGCTCTTCCGCGACGCCAGCAGCAGCGGCTGCAGGATCGGGTAGGCCGCGGGGCCCGGCGTCGGGTCCACCCAGTCGCACACGGCCACGCTCGACGAGAGGGTCACTCCGCCCGCCGCGTCGCTCGCGTCAATCCAGTTCTGCACTTCGCGCGGCCTCACCTCCGCGCACGGCTGAGTATACCGCTCGCCAGCCGAGCCCGCGATCTCCCCCTTGCCCACCTCGATCGATGCCATCGGCGCTTCGTAGGTGATCCGAGCCCCCTTCGCATCCACCGGGAAGGCGAGCCGGAACTCGCGGTAGGGCGTCCCGTCCCAGCCAATCAGGTCCGTCTCCAGGTCGATGCGCTGGATGTCGCGGTAGACGATCAGCCGCTGGCGCACGCCGGTGTGCCGGAAGCCGGCCGCCTCCTGCAGGTGCAGCATCTCCGCCACGACACGCACCGGTCCGTCCTCCACCAGGCGCCACGCCGGCCGGTGGTTGCTCAGCTTGTCGAACTCCTCCATCGTGGGCTTCTGGACCTCGCTGAACTCGCCCGCGCCGTTCCCAACCGACTGCATCGTGAACAGCTCGCCGCCCAGGAACTTGCCCGTGTTCAGCAGCTCGCGGCCGCGCGCCTTGTCGCGAATCGCGCGGATGCCGCCCGGCGCCAGCTCGATGCGGTACGCGGCGGTGTCGATGACCGGAAGCACGACCCGCCACCGGTCCTTCGAGGCGGTCTTGAGTGGCCGAGCGTACCAGGTTGCATAGCCCATCGAAGGCACGTCGCGCGCGACGAAGGCCACGCTGGCCGTCTCCAGGCTGCCGTCAGCGTACATCGTGCGCTCGACGATCTGACAGGGCACGCGCGTGCCGGCGCGATCGATCATCTCCACCCCGCGCGCCTGTCCGTGGGCAAAGGTGAGGCCGGCGACGACCGGATCGGTCCGCTTCCAGGAGAGCGCGTTGAACACCACGATCGGTACGCCAAGAGCACGGTTCGCCTTCACCCGGGCCGCCAGGGCAGACACAGCATTGCCGACCACCGAGGCGCCCAGGTTCCGCGCACGCTCCGCCTTGCGCCGGAAGACTTCGTCTGTAATCTCGCCGTAGTAGCCGCCCCAGCCGTGGTCGGGATAGATCGCGGCCTTCCACGCCTCATCGAGCACAGTCTTCGGGTAGCTCGCGAAGCTCCGGTTCATGAGGCAGAGCGCCGTCGAGAAGGTCTCCGCCGCGGGTAGGATTACCGAAGCCTCGCGCATCGCCGAGACGAGGTGGTGGTGTGTGGGGCCGTGGATGTACAGCCAGACGTTGGGCCGCTCGCCCGTGATCGTAGGCAGGTTCGGCTTGCCGGCGGTGGCCGCGTCGAGGAAGGCTTCGGCGGTGGACGAGATGAGCGCTGGCGCGCCCCCCGATGCAGGCTGCGTGGTGCCCTCCCACGTGGGCCACTGGCTGCGCAGCGCGGCGAAGTCGGTAGGGCCGGACGAGTCGACCGACACGATGTAGCCGAACGCCGGCTTGAGCGACTCGGCCTCGTAGACCTTCGTCCATCGGCTCAGATCGGCCGCAGTGTTGGCCGCGACGGTGGGTGTATCGGCCTGCAGCCGGCCCCAGGCATCGCAGTAGTGGCCCGGCGAGAAGGCAGTCACGCCGCTTCCGTCGGGGCTGTTCCACCGGAAGATGCCGGGCGCGTGCCGGCTGATGACCAGGTAGGGCACGCCGGACTTGGCGAGGATCTGCGGCATCTGTGCCGCGCGCCCGGGCACGTCGCAGTTCCAGGCGGCGCGTGCGCCGCAGCCTGGCAGCAACTTGCGCACCAGGCGCCTGCCGAAGTACACCTGCCGCACCAGGAACTCGCCCGACTCGAGCCCCTCGTACGGCTGGTTGAAGGTGGCGCCCCACTCGAACCGGTGCTCGCGCGTGCGCTGCAGGACCTCGTCGCGGCGCTCCGGATGCCGGCCCAGATACTCGACCAGGCTGAGCGCGTCCTCCATGCCGAACCGGAAGCCCGGATCGGTGCGCATCTTGTCGAGCGCGGGCGTGATCACCTGCCGGTCCCGCTGCTCCTCGCACCGCTGCGGCGTGTCCATCCACGCGATGTCCTGGTGGCTCGACGAGAGCAGGTGGATGGCGCCACCGGCGAAGAACGGCGGGAAGCTGGCCGAGCCAAGCGCCTGGCCGGGCGGCGCCAGCGAGACCCGCCGCAAGACCGTCACCGGCGCCGCGCCAGGCACTGCGACGACCACGGTTGCGTCTGCGAGCCCGGCCGCCGCAGGAACGGGCGCCCATCCGATCCTCCTACCGTCCGCGTCCGGAGCGCCAAGCCCAACCGTGCTCCCACCCACCTCGGCCGATGCGGGCGCGCGCACTGCAGAACCTGGGCCATACACCTGCGCAACCAGCTTCTGCTCGATTCCGCGAGCGCCCTGGCGGTAGACGGCCGGAGCGGCGAGCACGATCAGCGGCTCCCTGAGGTCGGCCACGCGCGAGTAGACCTCGAACTCGAAGATGCGCGCGAACTCGTTCCTCCCCTGCTCCCCCTGCGTGATGTAGAGGCGCAGGTACCGCGCGCTCACGGGCGCGAGCTTGTGCTCGGAGACGTTGGCCGTGTTGCCGCGGATTGGCGCGACCAGGTCGGTCCACGGTCCGTCCGCCGAAGCGCCGCGCTGCACCTGGAAGTCGCGTGTGTCGTACTCGTCGCCCTGCCCGAGCACGCCCTCGTGGCGGATGACGATGCGCCGGATGACGCGCTCCTGCCCCAGGTCGACGACAAGCCAGTGCGGCGTCGCGTTGGCGGAGGAGTTCCACTTGTCGGTCTCGCGCCGCGCCCACCGACCATCCAGCGCGTTCGCCGCCTCATACCCCGCCGCGTAGACTGAACTCGCGCGGGCCGTCGCGCCGAACTGCGAGAGCGCCACGTTCACCTCGCGCTCCTGCGCTCGCGCGGAAGAGGAGGAGAGGAGCGGTGCGGCAAGCAATAGGCAGAGGAGTGCGCGCATACGCTGGGCCATGATCGGCATGGTCGTGCTCCGGGTGCGGCGTGGTGTTGGGCAAACACTGGGATCGACAGAAGGAGGATAGCCCACGATGAGCGACGAGTCCATCGCCCCGGGCAACATCGGCTGGATCGACTTGTCCGTGGGGAACGCCGACCAGGTCCGCGACTTCTACGGCGCGGTGGTCGGCTGGCAGCCCGACCCGGTCGACATGAGCGGCTACAGCGACTACCAGATGCTGCGGCCGAGCACCGGCGAGCCGGTCGCCGGCATCTGCCACGCGCAGGGCTGCAACGCGGACATGCCGCCCGTCTGGCTCATCTACATCGTGGTGCCGGACCTCGACGCGGCGCTCGCCAAGTGCGAGGAGTTGGGCGGCGAGGTCATCGCGGGCCCGAAGGAGATGGGCGAGTCCCGCTACGCCGTCATCAAGGACCCGGCCGGCGCCATGTGCGCGCTCTATCAGGAGTAGGCCACGGGCGTTAGTCGACGGCCCACAGGACGGTGCCGGAGATGAGCCACGCGAGCCACCACTGCGCGGACGCCAGGCCCACGGCCCCGAATGCCCACCGCAGCCTCCGCCGCCGCGCAACCGCGAGAGCGCCCAGGCCAACCGTGAGCAATGGCAGCAGGATGAGGGCGATACACGGCCCGTCGATCAGCGCGGTCGCCCAGTGGCCGTTCCAGGGGCCGTGGTTGGCCAGCCACTGCGCCTCGGACGGCAATGTGCCCGTCATCCGGCCGATGCCGTAGGGGACGTACGGCAGCACTCCCGCCACTGCCGTTACCACGACCAGTGCGCACAGAGCCCGCTTGAAGCCGTCGCGCCCGGATGCCCTGTCCATGCGATGCTCCCGTAGGAGTGCCCCGGTGTTCCGCCGACTACCATGCACAGTGACGCGTCACGGGCGCCTATGGTTGCCTCAGCACGCAGCGCCGGTCGGGCGCGTCGCTCAGAAGAACGGGCGCACCTCGACCGGCGCCCGACAGGCCCGGACCGCCTTGCGGCCCCACTCCAGCGCCTCGTCCAGGTCAGAGGCCTCCAGCACCCAGAAGCCGCCCACGTGCTCGTCGGTCTGCAGGTACGGCCCAGCGGCGACGAGAACCTGGCCGTCGGATTGCGCCGTCAGGGAGCGGGCGCTGCTCACCGGGCGCAGGCCGCCGACGAAGACCCTGACCCCGGCGGCCACCATCTCGTCGTTCAGCGCGTCGATGTCGCGCCCCATCGCCTCATCCTCCGCGACGGACGGGTCGTAGTCGTCCGGGTGGTGAATGGCGACCAGATAGCGTGCCATGAGGTGTCCTCCAGATCGCGGCCTGGTTCGCGTCGACTTCCCTCCACCTGCGGTACCGAAGCCGCTCGCGGAACGTCTGGCCGTTGCGGCGCACGGTCACGTGGCTGGAAGGAACACCAGTCGGTTCGTCCAGTCCGCACCGCACTCTCGGTCCCACAGGTAGACCAGAGAGCGCACGAGGGCGCCGAAGTCGTTGGCGGCAATGGAGGCATCGTCCACGAAGATGAGTCCGGCGAAGGGGATGCACTGGTCGAACCGGAACCGCAGGTCGGACAGGATCTGTGTGTCGTAAGTCACGAGCGTCAGCCCTTCGGCCCACGCTGCCGCCAGGATATCCTCGTCGGACGCGCTGAGGAAGCCGCCGTCCCGCCAGGTGTGAATGGTCGTGACGGGGATGTCCGGCCGCTTGGCTCCGATCTGCTCTCCAACGACCGGCGAGATGTTGTCGTCCAACAACAGGTGAAGAGCCATGTGGCGCCGTTACTCAGAGCGGACGACATCGGACGGGATATCGTAAGGTTCGATCTCGGGCAGCGGCCCCTTGAGTGTGGCGAACGCGGCGCCGGATCCGTAGTCCTCGATCTGGTCGTCGATCTCCTGGGGGAACGCCTGGTAGTACGCCACGGCGGCCTCGACCCAACCGCGCGGGCGATTGGGCCAATGCGCCCGCGTCTGCTCCACATCCATGCCGTAGCTTCGCGCCGTCTTGATGACCCAATACACCGGGAGGCGCGAGTTCTTCATGTATGCCAGACGGCCGTGCGGAGTGTCGCGGAACTCGATGTGGGCATACTCGGTCTGGCGTAGCCACTCCTCGATGGCAACGGCAACGGTCTCGTTGACGCTGCGCTGCCGACGCTTGGCATACTGCCGCACGCGCTCGGCGGTCTCCTCGGGCAACCGTGTTGTCAGCACATGTGTCATTGCGTTTCACCATGCAAGCGGATGTACGCTGAAGTATACATCCGCATCTGTGCCAAGTCAACGGCCTCGGCTCCACTGATGCACGCGAATGAACAGCGATTGGGCCAACGTAGACCTGACACTCAGGCCCGTGCCGTCGCCGCCGTGCGTCGCTTCCCATCAAGCCGCCCGCCGGATGCCTCGCAACGACGGCTCGGCATGACCATGGCCGCCCGGTCGGAGTACCAGATAGGCCGCGCCCCCTGGGCAGCCTCTGCGCCTCTGTGGTGCGTCCGCTGCCCTTGCCGCTATCGCCGTGCATCGGTGTTCATCGGTGGTTCCGAAAGCCGTTGCCGTTCCTCCGAGGTTCCACCGGCGTTTCACCGTCCCTTGAAGTGCGCGATCTCCTCTTTGAGTACGCTCAGGTATAGGTGGCCGTGCTCGCGGGAAGGCTCGACATCTTTGCTGATCTCGGCGCTGGGCTGCTCGCCGAGGACCCACTCGTTCCACGAGACCACCATGGCGAACTTCGGCCCGATCTCCCGCGCCCGCGCCCACTGCTCGCGGAACGTCTGGCCGCTGCGGCGGCCCGGCGTCGGGCACTCGGGGTCGTCGCGCCAGCAAGCGGCGACCACCATCGACTCGGGGTAGCCCTTGTAGACGGTGTACGTCTGCTTGCCGCGATCCTCCCACGACCAGTAGCCGTACTTGCTGAGCAGATCCGGCGTGCGCAGGTTGGGCTGCTGCGTAATGAAGCCGGTCATCCAGCGCACGGTGAAGCGCGGGTCGGTCCACTCCGGCACCCCGCTCTGGAAGGGCGAGGGCGTGTTCACGTAGACGACCAGCAGCGGCTTGCCGAGGTAGTCCTGCAGGAGCGGGCGGAACTTGGGGTTGGCGACGAACTGGCGGTAGACCTGGTCGGCCTTCTTCATGAGGCGGCCATCCTTCACCGCCTCGGGCGCGCCGGGACAGCCGATGAAGATGCTGATCTTCGGGCGCCGCCGCAGCCTCGCGTACTCCTCGAAGATGGCCTGCGTCGCCCCCTCGATCATGTCGAAGTCCGGGCGGTTCTTCGTGGCCTGGGGATCATAGTCCAGATCGTTCGACCAGTCGATCCAGATGAAGTCGACGCCCGCGTCGGCGAGCCACTCCGCATGCTTGCGGATCACCGCGCGATCGTCGGACTGGTAGAACCCGAGTTCCGGCGTCCCCCACACGCCCTGCCATTGCGTGCCTCGGTGCCAGGTGGTGTAGGCCATGCCGACGAGGCGCTCCTTCGGCGGCACGGGAGCCACCTTCGGCGTCTGCGCGGGAACAGCCAGGGCCAGCAACGTAAGTGCGAGCATAGTGCCTCCATCAAAGGCGGGACTTGGGACTTGGGGGTTGGGGCTGGGCAGCGCGCCAGTCAGCCCCAACCCCCAAGTCCCAAGTCCCGCCGTCAGAGCGTCTCGTGCTCCGTTCGGGCGATGATCTCGTCCTGCAGGGCTTTGCTCAGGTCGCAGAAGTAGTCGCTGTAGCCGGCCACGCGCACGATGAGGTCGCGGTGGGCTTGCGGGTTGCGCTGGGCTTCGCGGAGCGTGTCGGCACTCACCACGTTGAACTGCACGTGGTGCCCGTTCATGCGGAAGTAGCTGCGCACGAGTTGGGCCAGCTTGTCGACGCCGTCGTCGCCCGCCAGGACCTGCGGGGTGAACTTCAGGTTGAGGAGTGTTCCACCGGTCTTCAAGTGATCCATCTTCGCCGCGGACTTCAGCACGGCGGTCGGGCCGAGCCGGTCCGCGCCCTGCACCGGCGAGATGCCCTCCGAGACCGGTGTGCCGGCCTTGCGCCCGTCGGATGTGGCGCCCGTCACCTGGCCGAAGTAGACGTGGCACGTCGTGGGCAGCATGTCGATGTGGTAGACGCCGCCCTTCGTGTTCGGCCGCCCCTCCACCGTCTCGTAGAACACGTCGAAGCAGCGCCGCATGATCGCGTCGGCCTCGGCGGCGTCGTTGCCGTAGCGCGGCGAGCGGTTCGAAAGCGCCAGGCGCAGCGGCTCGTGCCCGTCGAAGTCCGCCGCAAGCGCGTCCGAAACCGCCGCCATCGAGAACGTGCGGTCCTCGAAGACGTGCTTCCGCAGCGCGGAGAAGGCGTCGGTCAGCGTGCCGATGCCCACGCCCTGGATGTACGTCGTGTTGTAGCGCGCGCCGCCGTCGTTGTAGTCGCGGCCCTTGGCGATGCAGTCATCGGTGATGAGCGAGAGGAACGGGGCCGGCGCGTAGCTGGCGTACATCCGCTCGATGATCTGGTTGCCGCGCACCTTGATATCGGCGAAGTGGCGCACCTGCGTCGTCCACGCGGCGAACAGGTCGTCGAAGGTCTCGAACGCGCGCGGGTCGCCGGTCTTCGGCCCGAGCTGCTTGCCCGTGCGCGGGTCGAGGCCGTCGTTGAGCGTAATCTCCAGGATCTTGACCAGGTTGAAGTACCCGGTGAGGATGTACGCCTCCTTGCCGAAGGCGCCCGCCTCGACGCACCCGCTCGTGCCGCCCTCGCGCGCGTCCTCGATCGCCTTGCCCTGCCGCAGCAACTCCTCGACGACCGCGTCCGCGTTGAAGACCGACGGGAAGCCGTAGCCCTTGCGGATGACCCGGCACGCCGCCTTGAGGAAGTGGTCCGGGTTCTGGCGGGAGAGCTGGATGTTGTTGCTCGGCTGCAGCAGGTGCATCTCGTCGATGACCTCCAGCAGCAGGAACGAGACGTCGTTCACCGCGTCCGTGCCGTCGCGCTTCAGGCCGGCGAGGTTGATGTTCGCGAAGTCGGTGTAGGTGCCACTCTCGGCCGCCGTCACGCCGACCTTCGGGGGCGCCGGGTGGTTGTTGAACTTCGCCCAGAAGCACTCCAGCAACTCCTTCGCCGAGTCGCGCGTGAGCGTGCCCTCGCACACGCCGGCGTCGTAGAACGGCAGCAGGTGCTGGTCGAGGTGGCCGGGGTTGAACGAGTCCCACCCGTTCAGCTCGGTGATGACCGCCAGGTGGCACCACCAGTACATCTGCAGCGCCTCGTGGAAGTCGCGCGGGGCGTGGGCGGGCACCCGCTCGCACACCTCGGCGATGCGCTCCAGCTCGGCGCGGCGCTCCGCATTGGGCTCTGCGGACGCCATCTGCAGCGCCATCTCCGCGTGCCTGCGCGAGAACACCATCACCGCGTCCGCCGCAATGTGCATGGCGCGGAGCTGCTCCCGCTTGCGGAAGGCGTCCGGGTCGCGCTCGAAGTCCAGCGCCTCGATCGCCGCCGCGATGTCCTGCTGGAAGTCGAGCATGCCTCTGCGGTAGAGCTTCCCATCCGCAACCGTGTGCCCCGGCGCGCGCTGCTCCATGAACTCGGTGAAGACGCCCGCGGCGTAGGCGTCCTGCCACTCCTGGGGCAGCTCCTCGAAGATGCGGTCCCGCAGCGACCGTCCGCGCCAGTACGGGATGACCGTCGCCTCGTACTGCTCGATCGCCTCGTCGGGCACGGCATAGGAGGTCAGCGGGCGGCTGTCGAGGATGCGCAGGTCGTCGACGCTGTGGCAGGTCAACTCGGGGAAGGTAGACACGACCTTGGGCGCCGGCCCGCGCTCGCCGACGATCAGCTCATCGGCGCCGATATGGATGGTCTTGTGCCGGCACAGGTGCAGGAACGAGAGGGCGCGCAGAACGGGCACCGAGTGCTTGCCCTCGTTCTCGCGGTAGAACTCCGTCAGCAGCACCGCGCGCTCGGCGGAGATGCTGGGCGCCGTGTCGAGGCTCAGCGTGCGCAGCCGCTCCACTCGCGGGGTCATGTGTGTCTCGTCCTCCTGTGTGTGCGGCTGGGCGCACGGCAACCCACCCCGGCCTTCGGCCACCCCTCCCGAATCGGGAGGGGACTTTGCGCTGCCGTGTGCGACGCCACGGGGCTCGGGAAGGTCAACCGCCATTGAAATGGCGGCCTGCCACGACGCCAAACCCCCTCCGGGGTTCACAACCCACGCGCCGCACCAACCAGTCCCCGGAGGGGACTTCGCGCCCGCGCAGCGCCGGGTTTCAACCCGGCGGCACCAACCCGTCGCGGTCCCCGTCCGCCCCTACCCCCGCTCCCGATAGTGCGCCGCCGGCAGCTCGCGCAGGCGCGCGGCGGCCAACTCGGCGGTCAGGTCGCGCTGTGGCTCGGCCAGCATCTCGTAGCCGACCATGAACTTGCGCACCGTGGCGGAGCGCAGCAGCGGCGGGTAGAAGTGCGCGTGGAGCTGCCAGTGCGACCACTCGCCCTCAGCCGTGGGTGCGCCGTGCCACCCCATCGAGTAGGGGAAGCTCGTCTCGAACAGGTTGTCGTACCGCGTCAGGCCCTTCTTCAGGATGGCGGCCAGGTCGTCGCGCTCGGCGTCCGTCAGATCCGTCAGGCGCAGAACATGGCGCCGCGGCAGCAGCAGCGTCTCGTACGGCCACATGGCCCAGTACGGGACGACCAGCGCCCAGTGCTCCGACGCCTCCACCACACGCTCGCTCCGCTCCAGCTCCTGAGCCGCGTAGTCGGCCAGCAGCACCGTGCCGCGCTTCCGCGTGTAGGCGCGCTGCCCGGCTTCCTCCTGCTCCGCGAAGCGCGGCAGGAAGTCGCTCGCCCAGATCTGCCCGTGCGGGTGCGGGTTGGAGCAGCCCATCACCGCGCCCTTGTTCTCGAACACCTGCACCCACCGGTACTTCGCGCCCAACTCGGCGACCTGCGCGCCCCACACGTCGATGACGCCGCGGATGTCGCCAATCTCCATGCGCGGCAGCGTCAGGTCGTGGCGCGGCGAGAAGCAGATCACGCGGCACTCGCCCCGCACGGGCACGCGGCGGAACAGCTCGCTGGGCGCCTCGTCGGTGGACGGCGTGTCCGGCAGCAGCGCGGCGAAGTCGTTGGTGAAGACGAAGGTGCCGGAGTAGGCGGGGTTGTAGGCACCCCCTGCCCGCTCGTTGCCGGGGCAGAGGTAGCACCTGGGGTCATACGCCGGGCGGTCGTCCGCAGCGTCCGCCTCGCGCTGCCCCTGCCACGGGCGCTGCGTGCGGTGCGGCGAAACGAGGATCCACTCCCCGGTCAGCGGGTTGTAGCGGCGGTGCGGATGATGCTCGGCGTCGAATGTCATGGGCCTGGGCTCCGGAGGCGTCGTGGCGGATGCAGAGGATGTCGGAGTCCATTATACTCGGGGCCGGGCGAAGGGCGCCTCCCTGGGGAAGGTCGCGGGCCCATGCTGGGCCGGCGAAGCTCTAGCCTGGATGATGCACGAGCGCCGTGGTGGGATGGGCCTCCGTGCCCGTCCAGGACCACTCATGCACGGGCCAGCCTAGGTCTCGCCTCCCACGATGGCCCGCACCCTCGCCAGCGTCGCCTCGTCGCGCGCCCAGCACGCTACGTACTCGTCATGGCTGATCGCGACCAGCCAATCGCCGCTCTCGTCCGCAAGGTAAGCGCCCCATACGAAGTAGAGGCACAGACAGAGCAGGGCCTCCAGCGCGTCGCCTTCGCCTGGGTCGAGCAGATGGCCCGGCCAGTCGTCGATGTCGGCATCGCACCCGAGCCCGCGCCGGGCTGCCGCAAACAGGAACGGGTTCGCGCTCGACGGCCAGATGTCGGTGTCGTGAACGAGCAGCGCGCAGGACTGGCCCGGCCCGATCAGCGAAACGATACCCCAGGCCATCGCCGTCTTGGCGCCCGAGTCGAGGGGGATGGGTACGACCGCGAGCGGGCGCGTATTCGAGCCCTGGGCGCCGACGACCCAGCCTCGCTCCTGGAACCAGGCTGCAGCTTCCTCGTAGGTAGTGGCTCTCACAGCCCCGCACCGCAGGAAGGACCACCCGGTCCGCCGGTCTCTACGGTCCGAGCACGAGCCCGGTTCGTCGACAACTGCACGACGCCGCCGCCGGCAACGAACAGGCCGACCACCAGGTATTGGCCGGCAGTCCACAATCGGTCGCCGCGACTCATCGGCGTGTTCCAGTAGTAGTGGCCGGCCTTGGGCTCGTACGTGGGCGTGAATCGCGGATCGAGCATCGGCCACGCCTGTCCGCCCACCAATAGCCCGAGGACGAGCATCACCCCGCCGATCGCCTGCCCCGCCCGGCCGGGCGATCGGCACATCAGCTCGAACAACCATCTGCTCGGCGAGATCAGCCGCATGTCAGCACCAGTTCCTTCGCTCCGCCCCGCCTACCCCCTCGGGCTCCTCTGCTCCCACTCGTCCCAGTACAGCCGCACGCGTGGCAAGATGACCGCGACGTCGACCAGAGCCGCGACCACCGCGAACGGCAGGTAGTCCTGCAGCCCCGAGCGAGCCACGAGCGCCAGCAGCACCCCGAACAGCGCGCACGCTTCAGACAGAGCCATCGCGGCGAGGAAGTTGGCCTGCAGCTTCTCCGGCGCGCAGAGCCGCACGCCGGCAGCCCCCGCGCCATCGAGCCCGGCCGTGCGCGCGCGGATGAACGTCGCCGCTGCCAGCAGGCAGGCGGCCCCAACACCGTAGAGGATGGGCCGCAGTCCGGTCACCTCCTGGGGGCGCATCGGGCTGCCGTGCGGGAGCGCGCCCAGGAGGTACGCCAGCACGCCGAACACGGCGAGCGAGACCAGGAAGGCCCCGAACAGCACCATGCAGGTGCGCCGCGAAGCCGGAGGCGCGTCGTTCATCGCGCCTCCCCAGGCGCCTCCACGTGCATGGGCGGCCCGTCGAAGCCCTCCGCCACAAGCGCGTCGTAGAGGTCGGCCTCGTCGATGAGCGTCCGTACGCCCGCCGGGTCGTTGTGCGGCAGCGCCGCCTCGGCTGCGTCGGCCAGCGCCCAGAGCGTGTGGGCTCCGACCGCCGCGGCCCGGGCCAGCGCGGGCTGCGACACCTTCTCGAACGTGTCGCCCACGCTGTGGTAGTAGCGCCCGGCGTCGTTCGGCAGCGTGCCCGCCAGCGAGACCACCGGCACCCCGCTGAGCATGAACGGCTGGTGGTCGCTGTGCAGGTACGCGCCCGATCCGCAGTCGTCCCGCATGCCGAGCGGCGCCAACTGCTTCGCGAGCCCGGCGAGCACTTCGGGTGTCGGAGTGCCCTTGGCTCGCGGGTAGGAGTAGCCGTACGGGTCGCCGGTCATATCGAAGTTCATGATCGCGAGGCGGTTCCGCAGCTCGGCCTCGTGGCGGCGGACGTACTCCCAGGAGCCGCACAGGCCCACTTCCTCCGCAGCCCACAGCGCGAAGCGGATAGTCCGCCTCGGCCGCATCCCCAGGCTCGCCAGCGCCCGCGCCATCTCCAGCACGATCGCCACGCCAAGCCCGTTGTCCGTGGCCCCCTGCGAGATGTCCCACGAGTCGAGATGACCGCCTGCCAGCACCACCTCGTCCGGCAACTCGGCCCCGCGGATCTCGCCCAGCACGTTGCGCGTCGTCGAGGGCACGCGCTCGTTCGCCATCTCGATGCGCGCACTGACCGCGGCGCCTGTCGGCAGGATGCGCCGCAGCCGCTCCCCGTCCTCCTGAGAGACGCCGATGCTCGGGATCGGTGAGCCTCCCTCGTGGCACACCCCCGTCCGCGTGAGCCCGCCCGGCGCGGAGCTGAGGATCATCAGCCCGACGGCCCCGTGGTCGACGGCGTGCTTCAGCTTCTCGGTGCGGTGCAGCCTCCGCTGGCCCTCGCTCGCCCCCTCGTCGCACAGCGCGATGGCCCCGCGCACGCGATCGGCTGCGGCCTCGAACTCGTCGCGCTCGCCGTGCCCGACGTCGCACACCGGCGCGATCACCAGAGCCTGCTCGGGCGCGTTGCCATGCGCGACCGCCGTCAACGACCACGGCGACGGCGAGAGGACCTCTGCCGCCACCGATCCGCGCCGCCACGCGACGATGGAGAACTCCTCGAACCAGGCCGCGTCCAGGCCCCACCGGTCGAACAGCTCGAAGCCCCACTCCTCCGCGAGCCGCCCGCTCTCCAGCCCGCTGACGCGCCCGCCGACCGTGTCGCACAGCTTCCGCAGCTCATCGTACGCGCGGGAGCGGCCGAAGCACTCGGCCAAGATGGAGTCGGCGACGCTCGCCGGGACGATGGGTTCGCTCATGCAGTAGCCTCCAGTCCGACAGGGTGCGGCGTCAGGCACACGGGGCCGTCCGCCGTTACCAGGTAGTTCCGCTCGAAGCGCATGCCGCCCGTGCCCGGGATGCAGAGCCCCGGCTCCAGCGTCACCACGTCGCCTGCCTCCAGCGTGTCGGTGCTCTCCGCAACGATGTACGGCGGCTCGGGATGCCCCAGCCCGATCCCGTGCCCGCTGTGCCCCGGCGATACCCCGCCCATGCCGGCAGCCGTCACCACGCCGCGCACCGCCGCATCGATCTCCCGGCACACCGCGCCCGGCCTCAGCAGCGCCTCACCCTTCGCCAGCGCTGCCAGGCAGGCGGCCCCCATGCGCTTCTGCTCGGGTGTCGGCTTCCCGTCGACGCACCACGTCTGGGCAATGTCCACCCGATAGCCGCGCACGTTGACGCTGAAGTCGAGCAGGAACAGCTCGCCTGCCTCGATGACGCGCCCGGTGCCCTCGCCGCCGCCCTGGGCCGCCCGAGGACCCGCCGCGAAGTCGCCGTAGACCTGGTGCGGCTCGCCAGCCGCTTGCGTCACCGCCGCGCGCACGATCTCGAAGGCATCCAGCTCCGTCATGCCGGCCCGCACGCCCGCCATCGCCGCGCATACCGCCGCCGCCGCACAGCGCCCGGACTCGCCGATGGCCGCCACCTCGTCCGGGTCCTTGTGCCGCATCAGCCCGTGCGCGATGGCGCCCGCTCCGCGAAGGTCAAGCGCCCCGTGGTCTGCCCGCAGCCGCTCGACCAGCGCGAACGGGATCGCGCCGTCCACCGCGACGATCCGCATCTCGCGGTCACGCAGCGTGTCGGCCACCAACTCGAACAGCAGCTCCGTGCGGTCGGGCGCGGACGCACGCCCGCGGTACCACTCGCGCACCGCAACCCGCTCCACGTGCGCCGCCCGCGCGTAGCCCTCCTGCATGTTATCCACGCACAGGACGCAGTCGCCATCGGGGAAGAGCGCCAGGAGCGCCTGCGCGTTCTCGGATCGGAACAGGAACGGCGAGGGGTAGAACCCCGCCAGATGCGCCAGCAGGCACGGCTCGGAGACCAGTACGGCGTCCACGCGCTCCGGCAGAGCCTGCCAAAGCCGCTCGCGCCGCGTTCGACAGCCTTCGGGTGTGATGATCATGGGGCATCCAGTTAGAACTGCGAAGTGGCAAGTGGCAAGTTGAAAGTCAAAGGCGTCGAAAGTCGAAGGTCGAACGGTGGGCGCCGCCGCTATCGCCGTGCATCTCCGTTCATCGGTGGACTCATGTTCGCCGTTGCCGTAATCTGCGTCTATCTGCGTTCATCTGCGGTTCCATCAGTCCATCCCGCCGTGATCCGGCGCTATCGGTGTTCATCTGTGGTTCCAGCCCTGAGCGCCGTCGGCACTCCGACCCGCGCTCGCAGGACGCGCCCGGTGCAGCGGACCTCGTAGCGATCGCCGGATACGCTGATGTCGAGCACCTGGCCGCGGAGGCGTAGGCCCCTCAGGGCGAGGCGAGCCGAGAAGGCCGGTGCATGGGGGTTCACCACGATGTCGCCGTTCGCCTCCGCGCGCACGCCGAAGAGTCCGAAGAGGATCGCCTGGGCACCGGCCGCGCCGTCGAGCGTGCACTGCAGCGGCGTGTCCTTGCGGTAGTCGATCTCGTTGGCCACGATCGAGTCGCCCCAATACGGCATCCGCTCGCCCCACCACAGGATGCGCTCCAAGATGTCGTCCGCTTCGGCATGGCGCCCCGCCCGGCAGAGCTTCTCGATGATCTGATGCGGGAAGCTTGTGCAGACCCCGCCGCCGCCGTTGTCGATGTCCACCTGATCGTACGCCGGATCGAGCTTCGACATGCTGTGGAAGCCGTACGCGGAGAGGAACTCGCGCTCGTTCAGGTGGCTCAGCAGGCCGGCCTCCTCGTCCGCATCCAGCACGCCGGAGCCGATGAGCTTGTACATCTGCATCGTGTAGCGCGTGTCCGGGACGCCTCCCTCCTTCAGGAACCGGAACCAGCGCGTCTGCGGGTCCCAGAGCTGCTCCTTCAGCACACGCTTCAGCTCGGCGGCGCGCTCCATCAGCCGCGGCTTCGGCTCGCCGGCGATCTCGCAGAGCCGGCTCGCCCACTCGTAGACGAGGTAGCGCCGGCCGTTCAGATCGGGCATCACATGGTTGTAGGGGTAGCCGCGCCGCAGCTCCAGATGGCTGTTCGACGGGCCGTAGTCGATCAGCGCGACCGGCTTCCGCGGGTCGTCGCGCAGCATCGCGTTCGCCACGACCCACTCCAGCACGGTCTTGCCGCCCGCCCGCTCCGAGAGGAAACCCACGTCGCCGGTGTTCAGCACGTAGTAGTAGATCGAGCCGACGATCTTCTCCTGGTTCACCGGGTACCAGGGCCCCAGCGCCTCGCCGCTGATGGGGTCGAAGGCGAAGTGCGCGCCGATGTCTCCCTTGAGGAACTGGCTCACGTGCGTCTTCACGGCGGCGGGGTTGTAGAGCGGCAGGATCTCCCACACCTCGCCGTAGTTCCACAAGTAGCTGCAGACGCACCCGCCCTTCACGCTGCCGGTGGCGTAGTAGGGGTGCAGGAGGAACTCGGGGACATCCCAGCGGTTCGTGAGGAGGTGGACCAGCGAGCGGTTGTACCAGGCGGTCAGGCGCGGGTCGGACGCTTCGAGGCGGGGCAGGCGGGCGAAGAGGTCCGCCGCGCGCCGCTCCCAGGCCTGCCGGGTTGCGTCGATGGCCGCGCCCGGCGCTCCAGCGACCCGCGCACACTCCGCCTGGGCCTCGGCGCTGGGGCCAATCGAGAGCACGACGTGGAAGCGCACGCGCTTGCCCGCGCCCACCGGCACACTCGCGGACCAGCGCGCGCCATCCCAGGCGCCCTTCGCGCCGGCCACCCGCGCCGCGATCGCCAGACCGCCCGCCTCCCGAAGCAGTGCTCCGTCCGCGATGCCGGGCGTAGTCCGCGTGGCGCTCGCCGGCCGCGGGAAGCCCCACTCCGCCGCGCGATCGAGGCTGCCGTCGACGCCGACCTCGACCGGCACCTTGGCGGCCCGCGGTGTCGTGTTGCGCAGCTCGACCTCGAGCAGAACGGAGCGCGCCTCGTGCAGCGCCACCGTCGTCGTGCTCACGGCGATACCGTGCAGAGCGCCCTCGCGCCGCACCTCGGCCGGCAACCACGACCAGCCATGCGTGGGAACGGAGCGCCCGAAGAGCCGCAGGTCGAGGCGAAGGTCGGAGCTGACGACCGGAGGAGCCCACACGCCCTGCACCGCGCCGACGGTGCGGCAGCCGATGCCCGCCGACAGCCGACCGCCGACGATGCCCAGGTGCTCCTCTTCCGTGATACACCGGGCGCCGTCGAACCGGAAGCGCTCCATCAGCCGCCCGTCCCCCCGCGCGCCGCCCTGCCCAACCACCAGCGCCGCAATCGCCACCAGCCAGAGTCGCATCATGCCGCCATGCCCTCAACGGCCAATTCACCACAGAGCCACAGAGATCACAGAGGGCGCACAGAGAACGACAAGGGCACGGCGGAACCACAGATGAACACCGATCACGGCGGATGAACGGCGGGATGTCGCGGACTGGTGTCGCTGGTGCACTGCCCCGCCGTCATCGCCGTGTATCCCCGTTCATCTGTGGACATGAACCGGCCGCGATCTGCGTCTATCCGCGTTCATCTGCGGTTCCATCTCGGCCCCTATCTGTGCCCGTCTGTGTTCATCTGTGGTTGCGGTTCGCCGTTCAGCCCTTCAGCCACCGGTCACCAAGCCGTCCGCCGTCATCTCCGTGCATCCCCGTTCATCTGTGGACATGAACCGGCCGCGATCTGCGTCTATCCGCGTTCA
>CAZFLM010000001.1:258174-269898 GCA_964519955.1 uncultured Chthonomonadaceae bacterium
TCGGCCCCTATCTGTGCCCGTCTGTGTTCATCTGTGGTTGCGGTTCGCCGTTCAGACGTTCAGCCTTTCAGCCAGCGGTCCAGCCAGGCCAGGTTGCGCTGCAGGCGGTCGAGGCGCAGGTCGGGCGGGCCGTTGCGCGACATGCCGTGGCTCGTCTCGGCCGGGTAGCGCACGAACTCCACCACCTTGCGCTGGGTGCGCAGCGCCGCGAACAGCTCCTCCGCCTGGCTGATGGGGCAGCGCAGGTCGCCGTCGGAGTGAATGAGCAGCAGCGGTGTCGTGATCTTGCCGGCGAACGCGAGCGGAGAGCATCGCCAGAGGTCGCTCGGATCGTCCCACGCGTTGCCCTTCCACTCGTTGCCGTGCTGCCAGGGGAAGTCGCACGTGCCGGCCATGCTCGGCAGGCTGCCCACCAGGCGGTCGGCGATGGCGCACGCGAAGCGGTCCGTGTGACCCACTGCCCAGGCCGTCATGTAGCCGCCGTACGAGCCGCCCATGATCGCCATGCGCATCGCGTCCACGTGCGGCAGCGCGGCGGCTCGGTCGGCGACGGCCTGCACGTCGGTCCAGTCGTTGTTGCCCCAGTCGCCGCGAATGGCGGAGCACCACTCCTCGCCGTAGCCCTTGCTGCCGCGCGGGTTGCAGAACACGACCACGTAGCCCTGTGCCGCCAGCCACTGCAGCTCGTGGAAGGGGGTCGACTGGCCGCCGTACTGCGCCGCCGGGCCGCCGTGAACGTACAGCACGCACGGGTACTGCTTCGCCGCGTCGAAGTCCGGCGGCCGCAGCTCCCACCCCTGGACGAGGCCGCCCTGCCCGTTCGCGACCTCATAGGCGTCGGGCATCCGCAGATCGACTTCCGCCAGCACCTCCGCGTTGACCGTGCTGAGGCGTTTGAGGGCGAGCCCGTCGCCTTCGATCGACCCAACATAGGCGTCGTGCGGGTCGGTGGCGCTGCCGAGCAGGAGGCCGAAGCGCGTACCGTCGGCGCTGAGCGTGAAGGCGCCCATCTCCATGCCGACGGGCGTCAGCGGGGTCATCGCGCGCGTCGCGAAGTCGACACGGTACAGGCGGGTGTCGCCGCGCTCGCTGATGGGGCAGTAGAGGGCCTTGCTGTCCGGCGCCCAGGCCACCGCCACGTGCCCGCCCACATCGTGCAGATCGCCCAGCGTCGCGTAGCCCACCGCCTTGTCGCTGTGCCCCGTCAGGTCGACCGCCTCGGCGGAGCCGGCCACCGGCGTCACCAGCACGCGCTCATTCCGCCCGCCCCAGGTGTCCTCGATGTCCGTGTGGCCCACATAGGCCAGGTACTCGCCATCCGGCGACCACGCCAGGCCGTACTTCGGCCCATCCTGCGCCGGGATCTGGACGATGTCGCCGCCCTCGGCAGGCACGGTCCAGAGGTCGTCGAACAGGACCTTCAGGTCGGCGTCCTCACGGCGGTTCGCGATGAAGCCGATGCGCGCACCGTCCGGCGACCAGCAGATCGATCCGTGCGGCAGCGGCTCGTCGGTGAGCTGCTTCGCCTCGCCGGTGGTCGCGTCGAGGACCCAGATCTGCGCGTACGAGCCGTCGAAGTAGCCAAAGCCGTCGAGGCGGTAGAACATGGCGTTGTGGACGCGGGGCGGATTGCTGGCGCCCGACTCCTCGCGCTCCTTGCGAGCCTTCTTCGTGCGCTCGGGCGGCGTGGCGCGGTAGGTGAACGCCAGGTGCACGCCATCCGGCGACCAGACCAACTCCTCGATGCCGCCGGGCTCCAGATGCGTCAGCACGCGCGCCTCGCCGCCGTCCGCGGGGATCAGGCAGATCTGCGGCTGGTCCTCGTCGCGGTCACTGACGAACGCCAGCGTGCGCCCGTCCGGCGACCAGCGCGGCGATCCGTCGGAGTGGCCGTCTGCGGTGAACGGCCGGGCATCGCCGCCGTCGCAAGCAGAGAGCCAGATGGCGGACCGCGTCTTGTTCTTCTCTCTGTCGACGCGCCGGACGGTGAAGGCGACGCGGCTGCCGTCCGGCGAGATCGTGGTGTCGCCGGCCAAGCGGAAGCGCAGAAGGTCATCAAGCTCGATGGGTCTCTTCGGCATCGAAAGCCCCCTGTGGTCTGGTGTGGTACCCGCAACCGCACACGGCGCAGGACGGGCACGGACGCCCATCCTGCCACGGCTCAGGCTACGGCGCCGCCTAGCGGCAGCAGGCCTCGGTGACGGGGATGAGGCAGAGGAAGCGGAGCGGCTCGGCGCCTGTGTTCTGGAAGGCGTGCTTCTCGAGGCGAGGAATGAACAGGGCATCGCCCGCGGAGACCGGCCGAGGCCCGGCTTCGGTGGCCACGCTGCCCGATCCGCTGAGGACGAACACCTCGTGCTCCCAGGGGTGGGCGTGGTACGGGGTGTGGCCGCCGGGGTCGACCTCGAACTGGCGCATGGCGAACGTGGGTGCACCGTTGGCGGCCGTGATCAGCTCGGCCATTCGGCAGCCTGCCGCGCCCTCCGCGCCGACCTCAGCGAACGCGGCGCTTCCGTTGGGAACGATCTCCATCGCCTGTCCTCCTCGCGGGCGCGGCTGGTCCGGTCCGTGCGCCCTGGCTACTCCACGGTCAGCTCGCCGCGCACGGGCGGCGGCCCCGAATCGCGCGGGGCGGTCGCGCCCGGGCTGGTCGCAGTTGGCGGCTCGTCGGTCCGAGTGCCGCCACCCTCCGAGCCAGAGGCGCCGCCCGAGCCATCCGCGCCGCCCTCGACACCCAGTTCGCCGCCGGGCTGAACAGGCGGCGTGGCCGCGGTCTTGGTGCGGCTGCGACGGCTTCGTCCGCCGCCCCCGTTCATCGAGTCGACGGTGCCACGCTCCGGCACGTCGAGGGACACGCTGCCGGGCCGCCCGTCGAAGAAGATGCGCTCGATCGTCTGCGTGGCGTCGTCGACCTTCACGGACACGTACGAGCGGCCCTCTTCGGAGGGGAGTGTCTCGACCACGATGTTCCCAGGCTTGTTCAGGCCCCTCGCGAAGTTGGCCAGCGTCAGTGCCTTGTCGCGGCTCATATCGCCGCCGTAGTTGAGGCTCTCGGAGACCGCGTCCATCACTGCCGGAAGCCGCCGGAACCCCTCCAGCGACTTGATCTTGTCCCGAAGCACCATCAGGAAGTTGTGCTGCCGTTTGGAGCGCATCTCGTCGCTGTCCGAGTGGCGCATCCGCACATAGCCCATCGCCTGGTAGCCCGTCAGGTGCTGGTAGCCCGGGTAGAGGTTGATGTGGAGCTTGCCCCAGTTGTCGTCGTACTTCAGGCGCTTCTCGACAGTGAGGTCGATGCCACCGAGCGCGTCGACGACTTTCACGAACCCAAGCGTGTCGATGGTGATGTAGCCGTCGATGGGGATGCCGAACGCCTGGCGAATGGTCTCGATGGTTAACTCGGGCCCGCCGAACGCGTGCGCGGCGTTGATCTTGTGCAGCCCGCGCCTACCGGGGATGTTGATCGCGGTGTCGCGCGGGATGGTGAGCGCTCCGATGGTGCCGCGGGCAAAGTCGATGTGGGCGATCAGGATGGAATCGCTGCGCCCGTGGGTCTTCATCACCCGCGCCTTGTTGTCGTAGTCGTGGTCCGAGCCAAGCACGAGCACGTTAATCGTGTTCCGGCCCGGGAACTGCACCGATGGCCGCCAGTCGGCCGTGAAGTCGCCCGTGAGACCTCCACGAATGATGCCGACCCCGTGGTCGCGCATGAGCTGCCGCCACGTGTCGCTGGTCAACAGGTTCCCGAACACCGTGCCGGCGAGGAGGCAGCACAGGCAATAGAGGATGCCGATGGTGTTGCCAATGACGCGCCAGCGCCTTCGTGCCGGGTGCGCGGCTTCGTCTCTCTCGCGGTTGGTGCGCGTCATCGTGATGTTCGAGTCGGACACGTGCTACTGCCTCCAGAGATGGGCCGCCAGCCGCGGGCAGCGACGGATGGGCGGCGAGGCCAGACTGCCGATAGTGTACCCGTACGGCGCGGACTACCGCCCGGCGAGCACCTCCAGCCGCACCTCGCGGATCGTGCGCGCGCCCGAGGCCACGATGCGCTCCAGCGTCGCCCGCCCCGCGGCCAGCGCCTCCGCCGGCACCAGCCTCGAGCCGGCCGGGGTCGCGCCGTCGATGCCGTACACCGGCCAATGCGCGCCTACGCCATCGTTCTCCCAGCAGGTCGAAACGCGCCGCACCCATCCGCCGGAAGTGCGGAGGACCTCCAGGAAAACCAGCACATTCACCCGGGCGAACGCGTCCGCGGCCACGCCGTTGGTGCGGCATACCTGGTCGCGCGCCTCTTCATACGTGTCCGCGTGCAGGTTCGTCGCAAGCAAGTGCCCCACACCCGCCAGCGCGAAGTAGCGCCGCAGCTCTTCGCCCCAGAGGTACGCGTAGTACGGCCCGTCGCCGATCTCGTGGCAGATGTAGCAGCGGCGCGGATCGGGAGACCGGATGCCGGCCTCGACGGCCGCGAGCCCATCCGCCGGCGCCAGCTCGACATCGTCCGGCAGCAGGTTCAGCAGCGCGCCCATCACGGTTGTCTTCCCCGCGCCGCCGGGGAGCGCGCCAACCATGAACGACGCGCCGGCCCGCATCGCAGCTACGAGGTATGCCGCCAGGTCACGGTCGACGGTGCCCGCGTCGAGCAGGTCCACGAGCGAGAGCATCCGTCCGCCGCGCTGGTTGCACCGGTCGATCTCGCGGCAGTGCCGGTCGACCGCTGCCTCGACGCCGATCACGAGAACCGCCGCGGATCGATCGGATAGACGCCCCACTCGTCGCGGCAGCGCTTCATCGTGAGGATGTTGTCCTTGCGCGCGTCCACCGCCAGCGAGTGCGTCGAGCCCATGATGTAGCCCCCGCCGGGCGCCGCGTGCTCGAAGGCGTAGCGGGCATCCGCCATGATGTCGTCGGGCGTGCCGAGGATGATGTTCTCGTGCCAGATGCCGCCCCACAGGCACAGCCGGTCGCCGACCCGCTCCTTCAGTTTGCCGATGTCCATGCCCGCGCTGCCCTGGATGCCCTCGTACGCGTCGTAGACCTCGGCCAGCTCGTCGATGACGGGCCACACGTGCCCGCAGCAGTGCTTGAGCACCTTGAGCCCCAGCCGGTGCGCCTCCTCGACGTGCGCCCTGTGGACCGGATAGACCATCTGCCGGTAGACGCGCGGGCTCGCCATCAGCGCCGTGCTGCTGCCCAGGTCGCCGCAGGGCATGATGCCGTCGACGCCGAGTTGGGCGTGCAGGCGCACCTCGCGGATCATCTGCTTGCACCGCAGCTCCGCGATCTTCTCGCAGATCTCCGGATGTTCCACGAGGTTCATCCAGCTCTCTTCCTCGGTCGCCCCGAAGCGGGGGAACTCCAGATCGCCGACGAGGAGCAGGATGAAGTGCGTGCCCTTCATCTCGCGCACGGCATGGTGCACCAGCTCCCAGCACGAGTCGCTCGGGTCGCCCGCCGGGCTGTCGTCCAGGGCGTCGATCTGCTCCTGCAGCCCCTCGACGGTGGGCGGCACGTAGTTCGACGTGTTCGGCTTGTAGGGCATCAGGTCGTGCGTGGTCGCCGAGACCCGGTACAGGCTGCCGTTGGCGTCGCGGTAGGTCTCGTCGTCGAGCTTCTCCATCGGCGTCGGACGGTAGCCCTTCGGCGCGACGCCGCCCACCGAGACGATGTCCATCTCCAGCGCGCGCACCAGATCGAGGCGGTCTCGCTTGTAGCACTCGACGATCTCGTCGCGGCGCCCGTCCCAATACGCCTGGGTCTCGCGCATCTTGGCCTGGACGAGGGTTTGGCGGCCCAGGATGTCCTCGTACACGTTGTAGTCGATGGAGTGCTCGCCCCAGGGGATGCGGTCGGGCTCGCGGTGCTCGAGTGCGGCGAAGACACGTTCGCGTGGGAGCATGGATCCCTCTTGTTGGTGTTGAGTGCGCGCCAGTCTGCGCGTCGGCCGACTCTTCGGCCCGGACACCGGCCGGCCCTGCCCATGTACGTACTTTCCCTGAGATATCGCCGCGATCCGTCCGAATATGGAGACAGCAGCAGCCCGGCGTTGTACCTCCCGGTCGCCTTCCGGCGGCCTTCCCTCAGCAGAGCCGACACCAAGCCTGTCCCCCGACGGATGCGCCCCCTGCGTCGTCATGCCCGGCTAGCATCGAACCACCAAAGGGACCACAAAGGGGGTACCTCCTAATGCGTCAGTTCATAGCTGACCTAAGCATTGCCCGCAAGCTCGCCCTGGGCTTTGGGATCGTAACGCTGCTGGCGGCCACGCTCGGCGGCATGGCCATCAGGCAGATGGGCGTGATGAACGCGGAAACGACCGTCGTCGCCGGCAACGCCCTGCCAAGCGTCCAGAAGTCGGCCGACATCATGAGCGGCATGAAGCAGGCCCGGCTCTGGGAGTATCGACGCGTCCTGACATCCGATGCGAAAGTGGGCGCCGAGGTCGAGGCCAGCATGGCCGCGGTGTTCACGCAGGTCAACAAGGACATCGAGGCGTACGGCAAGCTGGTTACGGACGCCGAGGACAAGAAGAACTGGGAGTCCGTCAAGGACCTCTGGACCAAGTACGCCTCGACCAACGGCACCCTCGTCGCACTGGCCCGTGAGAACAACCTCAAGAAGTGCTACGCGTACATGACCGGCGAGTCGTACGCAACGAACAAGGCGCTCGCGGAAGCGATCACCAAGATGTGCGAGCGGAACGCCAAGTTCGGGGCCCAGGCGGCGGCAGGCGCCGCGGCGGCCTACCAGTCGGCGCGGGTGCAGGTGTTCGGCCTCTTGGGGCTCGCCATCCTGCTGAGCATCGGTATCGCGATGGCGGTCTCCCGCTACGTCGTCTACTGGCTCAACGAGGTATCGGGCCGCCTCACCAGCATCAGCAACCTCGGCATTGCGAGCCTGCAGGCGGCCGTCGAGGCCATGGAAGCCGGTGACCTCACCGTCGGCATCAAGACCGGCACGCCAGAACTCGAGGTCCGCTCCAAGGACGACTTTGGCAGGCTGGCCCAGACCTTCAACTCGATGATGGACTCGCTGCGGACGACGATCCAGTCGTTCGGACGCGCCCAGGAGCACCTGCGCGGCGTCATCGCCCAGATCCAGCAGGAAGCCGCCTCCGTCGCGGCTACCAGCGCCGCTGTGGCGGCGTCGGCCGGCGCCGCCGGTGCGGCCTCCAACGAGATCGCGGCGGCGATGCAGGACGTCTCGCATGGCGCGGGACAGACCGCCACGACCAGCCAGGAGATGGCCAAGGGCACCGAGCAGCAGGCCCGAAGCGCCACCGAAGCGGCGGGTGCCATGGACCGGCTGCAGCAAGCGATCCATCGCGTTCAGAAGGGCAGCGACAAGCAGCGCGTCGCCGCGGAGAGCGCGGAGACGGGAGCCAAGGAGGCCGAGGCTGGTGTCACCGGTGTGGCGTCCTCAGCCAGGCAGATGACGTCGATGGCGCAGCAGGCTTCGGCCGTCGCGCAGACCGGCGGCAAGACGGTCGAGGAGACGGTCCAGAGCATGGGACGGATCCAGGGCCTGGTCGAGACATCGGCGGAGCGCGTGCAGGAACTGGGCCGCAAGGGCCAGGAGATCGGCGCGATCGTCTCCACCATCGAGCAGATCGCCGAGCAGACGAACCTGCTGGCGCTCAACGCCGCGATCGAGGCGGCGCGCGCAGGCGAGCACGGGCGGGGCTTCGCCGTCGTGGCGGACGAGGTGCGCAAGCTGGCGGAGCGCTCGGCGGGTGCGACGAAGGAGATCGCGGACCTGATCAGCGCCGTGCGCAGCGAAGTGGACGCGGCTGTCAAGGCGATGGAGGCCAGCAGCTCCGAGGTCACATCCGGCGCCAAGCTGAGCCGCGAGGCAGGCAGCGCGCTCGCGGAGATCCTGGGCGCGTCGCAGGGGGTGGCCAAGGAGGCCGAGGAGGTCGCAGGCGTCGCCGAGAGCATGCTGGCGACGGTCCAGTCGGTCCTGAAGGCTGCCAATGACGTGCTGCAGGCGGCCGATGACAACGCGCTGGCCGTGCAGGAGATGGCGGCGAGTTCCGACCAGGTGTCCGGCGCCATCACGTCGGTAGCGTCTATCTCGGAGGAGGCCGCAGCGGGCGCCGAAGAGATGAGCGCTGCTGCCGAGGAAGTGTCGGCCAGCGCCCAGAACGTGTCGGCGGCCGTCGAGGAGCAGACGGCCAGCGTGGAGGAGATGAGCGCCGCGGCGGCCGAGCTGGACAAGCTGGCCGGGCGCGTGGCCGAGCTGCTGGCCCAGTTCGAGATCGGCGACGATGCGGGCTCCGGCTCCAAGCGGGCCAACCTGCGCATGGCAGCCTAGCGCCGCGGCCAGATGGCCTGGGAGGGCGCGTTTGCGTCAGGCGCTCTCCCAGGCCTTGGCACTCCGACAGGCCAGGCCCCGGGGCAGGCCCGGCGGCAGCCACCGCCAAGTTCCGTCCCAGTAGATGCCCACGATCCCCTAACCCTCCTCGTGCCGACGACCGATGATTCACACGATGGCAGCTTGGCGCCGCCCCGTGACTGGGCGGTCTCACAACAAGACCGCCCAACCGTAGCCTACGATGCTCGTCCCCCGATGGACCACCATGTAGCTCCGTTGCGCCCGGCTGATACCGCACCACAGCAGGAACTACCAGGGGGGGATTCCGATGCGTCAGTTCATAGCTGACCTTAGTATTGCTCGCAAGCTCGCGTTCGGGTTTGGGCTTGTCACACTGCTTGCGATCGCCGTGGGGGCGACCGCTATCCGGCAGATGGGGGTGATGAACTCCAGGACCGACGCCGTCTCCGGTGTCTCGCTTCCGAGCGTCGAGGCGTCGTCCAAGCTGCTCAGCGGCATGAAGCAGCACCGACTGTGGGAATACCGGCGCGTGCTCACCTCCGACGCAGCGACAGGCGCAAGCGTCGAAGCGAGCATGGCCAAGGTCCGCGAGGAAGTCACACAGGATCTCGCGGACTATGAGAAGCGCATCTCCAGCCCCGAGGACCGCAAGAATTGGGAGTCGGCCAAGGGGCTCTGGGAGAAGTACACCGCCACCAACGGCACACTGGTCGCTCTGGCGCGCGAGAACAACCTGAAGAAGTGCTACGCCTACATGACGGGCGAGTCCTACAAGACCTACACGGAACTGAGCCAGGCGCTCCAGAAGATGGCCGACGACAACGGCAAGTGGGGCGCGGCGTCCGCGGCGGAGGCCACCAAGGCCTACCAGTCGGCGCGGGTGCAAGTGTTCGGCCTCTTGGGGCTCGCCATCCTGCTGAGCATCGGTATCGCGATGGCGGTCTCCCGCTACGTCGTCTACTGGCTCAACGAGGTATCGGGCCGCCTCACCAGCATCAGCAACCTCGGCATTGCGAGCCTGCAGGCGGCCGTCGAGGCCATGGAAGCCGGTGACCTCACCGTCGGCATCAAGACCGGCACGCCAGAACTCGAGGTCCGCTCCAAGGACGACTTTGGCAGGCTGGCCCAGACCTTCAACTCGATGATGGACTCGCTGCGGACGACGATCCAGTCGTTCGGACGCGCCCAGGAGCACCTGCGCGGCGTCATCGCCCAGATCCAGCAGGAAGCCGCCTCCGTCGCGGCAACCAGCGCCGCTGTGGCGGCGTCGGCCGGCGCGGCCGGTGCGGCCTCCAACGAGATCGCGGCGGCGATGCAGGACGTTTCGCATGGCGCGGGACAGACCGCCACCACCAGCCAGGAGATGGCCAAGGGCACCGAGCAGCAGGCTCGCAGCGCCACCGAAGCGGCGGGCGCCATGGACCGGCTGCAGCAGGCCATCCATCGCGTGCAGAAGGGCAGCGATAAGCAGCGCGTCGCCGCCGAGAGCGCGGAGTCGGGCGCGAAGGAGGCCGAGGCCGGCGTGACCGGCGTTGCCAGTTCAGCCAGGCAGATGACGTCGATGGCCCAGCAGGCGTCGGCCGTCGCACAGACGGGCGGCAAGACGGTCGAGGAGACGGTTCAGAGCATGAGCCGGATCCAGGGCCTGGTCGAGACGTCGGCGGAGCGCGTGCAGGAACTGGGCCGCAAGGGCCAGGAGATCGGCGCGATCGTCTCCACCATCGAGCAGATCGCCGAGCAGACGAACCTGCTGGCGCTCAACGCCGCGATCGAGGCGGCGCGCGCAGGCGAGCACGGGCGGGGCTTCGCCGTCGTGGCGGACGAGGTGCGCAAGCTGGCGGAGCGCTCGGCGGGTGCGACGAAGGAGATCGCGGACCTGATCAGCGCCGTGCGCAGCGAAGTGGACGCGGCTGTCAAGGCGATGGAGGCCAGCAGCTCCGAGGTCACATCCGGCGCCAAGCTGAGCCGCGAGGCAGGCAGCGCGCTCGCGGAGATCCTGGGCGCGTCGCAGGGGGTGGCCAAGGAGGCCGAGGAGGTCGCAGGCGTCGCCGAGAGCATGCTGGCGACGGTCCAGTCGGTCCTGAAGGCTGCCAATGACGTGCTGCAGGCGGCCGATGACAACGCGCTGGCCGTGCAGGAGATGGCGGCGAGTTCCGACCAGGTGTCCGGCGCCATCACGTCGGTAGCGTCTATCTCGGAGGAGGCCGCAGCGGGCGCCGAAGAGATGAGCGCTGCTGCCGAGGAAGTGTCGGCCAGCGCCCAGAACGTGTCGGCGGCCGTCGAGGAGCAGACTGCCAGCGTCGAGGAGATGAGCGCCGCGGCAGCCGAGTTGGACAAGCTGGCCGGACGCGTAGCCGAGCTGCTGGCCCAGTTCGAGATCGGCGACGACTCGGGCTCCGGCTCCAAGCGGCCGAACCTGCGCATGGCCGCGTAGGTCGACGCGATAGGAGTGAACTCAGGAGGGCGCGCCCGTCTCGGGTGCGCCCTCCGCCCTGCTTGCAGGACTACGACGGCGGCGATGGCGAATAGTAGGGTGAGCGGATAGCGTGAGGCGGGCGCAAGCGACGGCGTCCGCCTCGCTGCATCCTACGGGCCCCAGCAGCAACGGAGCGCTGGGCCGCCACCCACACACATACGAAGGAGGACACAGCCATTGCGCTCCGTACTGCTCACTCTCGCACTCGCTTGCCTCGTCGCCGCTTCGGCACTCGCGGATGACATCGTTACGATGCCGACCGCCAACCAGCTCAAGAAGGGCGAGGTAGACATCGCCGCCTACTACCTCTCGCTCAGCCTGCCGTCGGCCGCGCCGCAGTACGTCCAGTACCAGACGCTGTACGTCGGCGTCACGGACAAGTTCGAGCTGGACCTCCACCGCGCCAACGTGGACAAGGACAAGACGTCGTGCGTCCTTGTCGGGAGCTTCAGGCTGGCCTCCGAGACGCCGACGACGCCCGACGTCGTGGTCGGCGTGCGCAACCTGACCGGGCAGGCGACGACCAACAACCCCGCCCTGCACGGCAAGAGCAGCGACCCGTCGTTCTACGTCGCCACCGCCAAAACGTTCTTCCTGAAGAAGGATGTCCAGGGCGCGCCGCTCGTGCGTGTCCACCTGGCCGCCGGATCGAGCGACTGGACCCTGCTCGGCGAGAAGCGGCACGAGGGCTTCTTCGGCGGCTTCCAGTTCCTGTTCACCCCATGGCTGGGCGCCGTCGCGCAGCACGATGGGCGCGACTGGATCACCGGTGTCACCCTGATGCCCATCAAGAGCGGCTTGACCTTCAAGGGCGGCAGCTTCGGCAAGCACTCCTGGTTCGGCGTGGCCTTCCGCAAGCAGCTCTAGACGCGCGATGAAGAACGGCTCTTCCAGCCATCGACGGAATGACCACAGCG
>CAZFLM010000002.1:0-95 GCA_964519955.1 uncultured Chthonomonadaceae bacterium
CACGCTCCCGGCTCGGCACATTGGTGCGATGCGAGCACGACCGCCGCCACGCACACGGTTCCGAGGCGCGACAGTCATGGAGCGCGTGCGCCGGC
>CAZFLM010000002.1:195-171156 GCA_964519955.1 uncultured Chthonomonadaceae bacterium
CACGCTCCCGGCTCGGCACATTGGTGCGATGCGAGCACGACCGCCGCCACGCACAACGTTCCGAGGCGCGACCGTGAAGGAGCGGTCTGCCGCAATCCGCGAACACCCACCGCCCCTAGACCACCGCCCGCCACGTACAGCGTGCCCCCTACCGCGACACATCGAGGAACCGCTCGATGATGCGGCCCAGGATCTGCTCGCCGCGCTCGTTCGCGTGGACGACGTCGCGCTTGAACCAGTCCAGCTCCTTGCCGCTCTGCCGGATGTAGACGCCCCACGCGCCGGCGAGATCGAGGAACCCGGTGCGCAGCTCGGCGGCGAGCGCTTTCAGCTTCGCACGGTAGTCGGCGCCCTTCGGGTCGATGTCCGGCTGCCAGCTCGCCTCGCGCGGGTCCACCGTGCCGAACGGACCGGTCATGAGCAGGATGTCCGCCTTGCAGCCCGCGCGGATCTGGCGGATGACCTCGCGGATCGAGTCGATGTCGTCGCGCTGGCTGATCCCGCCGATGACCACCAGGTCCGGCGCCTTCGCGGTCACGTACCGTTCCACGCGGCCGTTGTCCCTGTACCACCAGCACCCGGTCGAGCCGCGCACGACGATCCACGAAGTGATTGCACACTTCGGGTAGCGGCGCTGCAGCAGGAGGCCCCAGCCCGACCGCCACGCGTCGTTGACGATGCTGTCGCCGAGGTTCACGATGGTCAGCGGGCCGCCCTTCAGCAGCTTGCGCCGCACCCCGGCCAGGTTGCGCCAGCGCCCCTTCTCCGGCGCGAACTGCACGGGCGGAATGGTCGCGTAGGCCGCATCGATGGCCTCGATCGTCCGCTCCGGCTTGTCGTTCACGTACATCCCGTCGTCCTGCGCGGCCTGGCCGGCGTGCATGCCGAGCAGCGCGGCCATCACGGTCATCGACGCGATCAACATCGTGCTGTCTCCCTCGATCGGGCGGCGCACCTACCGCCCGTAGTGGTCGTCCGGGTACTGCGCCAGCCAGCGCCGCGCCTCAGCAGCCTCGGCCAGGTCGCCAACGGTGATGGGCACGTGGCGGGCGCGCATCCAGGTCGGACGCGACATACCCAGGAAGCGGTTCCATCGCCTCGGAATCAGGCGGAAGAGGGCCTCGACCGGATCGAAGCCCTCCGTGCCGAAGTGGTGCTCCCAGCGGTAGCCGGACACATCGACGCGAAACGTATCCGCGAAGTCGGCGAGCAGCTCGCCAGAGTCGTCGCCATCTACGCCGAGGTCCTCCAGCAGCCGCGCGCCCAGCGTCACCTTCTCCGGCGGGCAGTCGACGTGACGCCGCACCAGCTCGATGACGCGCTCGGACAAGCCGTTCTCATCCGTCGGGGCCCTCATCGTAGGACCACCTCCACCGTGCGCCCGCTCAGCGCCTCGGCCGCCCTTGACGCCGTGCCGGCTCCCGAGTACAGTGGGTCCATGCCTGGCACCAGCGACACCCTCGGGCAGCGCCCGGACAAGTGCACCGCGGCACGCGTCGGCTTGCGCAGCCGCGCGTCGGCTCTCGCCCGGACGCTGGCCATCGGCTACATCCTCTACTTCTGGTCGGAGCGCGCGTTCTGGTCGTTCTGGCGCGATACCGACCAGGTTCGCGACTCGCTGATCACGTGGCTGGTCTACTCCCTGATCGGCGCCGTGTTCACCACGTTGGTTCGCTGGTACCGGGCGTCCGCATGGCCAGCGGTGTTCCTGGCAGGCGCTGTCTATGGTTGGCTCGCCGAGGGGGTCATCGTCGGCACGACCTACGGCGATCCGTCCAGCCCCTTCCCGTTGTCGATCTCCTTCACCGGTCTCTCGTGGCATGCGGCCATCAGCGTGTGTCTCGGATGGTGGTGGCTGGGCCGCGCCTTGGCCGCCGGCAATCTGCGCACGGTCGCACTGCGATCGGGCCTCCTGGGTGCGGGCTGGGGCTTCTGGGCCATCTGGTGGCAGACCGGGGCGGAGGGCAGGTTCCCGACGACGATCGCCGCCTTCTGCACCCACGCCCTCGTGTCCTCGGCCATCCTCCTGGCGGCCTACTGGCTCGCCGGGCGCCTCGCGGGGCCAACCTGCCGCCCGCCGATGGTCACCCGCGTCGCACTGGGTGGACTAGTGCTCGCGTTCTTCTTCCTCGCGCGCGTCCCGGCCACCCCGATCGCCGTCCTTGTCCTGCCGCCGCTGCTGGCCCTGTGCTGGCTAGGCCTGCGCCGAAGCCGCACCGATGACGCACCTCCCGACGCCATCCAGCAGGTGATGGGCCGCTACGGCGCGAGGCAGTGCGCGGGGCTCCTGGCCCTCCCTATCGCCGCCTGCTTCACCTACGCCTGCCTGGCCTGGACGCGCCTGCCGTCGAACGTGATCCTCTACCTTGTCACCATGCCGCTCGGCTTCTGGCTCTTCGGGAGGAGCCTGTACCTGCTGCTGCGTCGCGACCAACCGGAGGCCCCGGCGGGCTGAGCGTGCTGCCTACCGGAACCGCATCACGGCAGCATGTAGGCCACGTTGGACGCGAGCCAGCACCGGTCGCAGCGAAAGTCGAACAGGCGGTGCCACGGCTCCTCCAGCAGCCACTCCCCGCCGCAGCCGGGGCACTTGCGGGCACGCTCCTGCTTCTTGCTGCGGCCGTAGCACCTATGGGGCGTGTAGTATGCGGGCGCGCCGGTCATCTCGCTGAGCTGCCGGCAGCACTCCAGGCCCTGCTTGGACAGCTCGCTGTCGAGCCGCCCCATCTGGCGCAGGCAGGCGCGCTCCAGCATGCCGCAGCCGAGCTGGATGCGATCGCACATACACCACTGCGACTGCCAGTACACGAGCCCGCGAAGGTCCGCATCTGAAGCGCCGGGCAGCCGGTACAGCGGCACATAGCCCCAGCAGTCGCCGCAGCGGACGGGCGGCTCGTGGGCGAACGCGTGCGTGTACAGCACGTAGCAGCTCGGCCGCTCGCACCGGCAGATCGGGTCGGCCTCCAGCATCGGCGCGCATGCGACGCCGGAGAGCGCCACGCCGCCGCTCGCCAGTTCCTCGTGCGCCGAGGCCCCCAGCGCGTCTTCCTCGGGCAGCAGCACGCTCGCCTGGTACCCGTCATCGGTGACGGCGATCAGCCAGTCGCCTACGCACAACCGGCCACGGTCTCGCTGGTTGGCCAGGTAGCCGTGGACCACCATGGCCGCGCCGTCACTGTCTTGATCCGCCGCCTGCGTGAACGTCGGTTGTGCGACGTACATTGCCCATCCCCTCCGGTCTGGTCGGCGCCGCCCAACGTACGGTCCGCGTCCACCAACTCCATCGACCTCGCCACGACGAACCCACTCATCCCGATGGACGATACGATCTCGTAGCCGTTGAGCCCTCCGTCTTCCGAACCGGCAGGGACCGCGCACGCGGCCCGGATCCGAGCCAACGGCACCTGAGCGACCGAGAACAGGATCGTGCCGAACGGGTCGCCGTCGAACTCAAACCCCGCGACGCCCTCGAACACGATATCGGTCCGTTCCTCGGGCTCGCGCTCGCGGAAGGCCGTGTGCAGCACGACACGGCGCCGCTCGCAATCCACCTCGTACCCCAGCACAACGTTGTCATGGACGGACCGCATCGTCGCCTCCCGGTTGACATCCGCGCGGGCCGCCTGTAGACTGGCCGCATGGCTCCTCACGGTACCACCGACGAATGCCTCTTGCGCCGCGCCATAGCGCTGGCCGTGCGCCACGTGCGGCTGCACCACGGCGGACCGTTCGGGGCGATCGTCGCGCGGGAGGGCAAGGTCATCGCGGCAGGCTGGAACCAGGTAACCAGCGCGCACGACCCGACGGCCCACGCCGAGATCGTCGCCATCCGTAAGGGGGCCAGAAGGCTCGGCACGCACGAACTGATCGGTTGTACGCTCTACAGCAGTTGCGAGCCGTGCCCCATGTGCCTGGCAGCCGCCTATTGGGCGCGCCTCGACCGCATCGTCTTCGCGGCCACACGCGCCGATGCCGCCCGCGCCGGGTTCGACGACGAGCGGCTCTACGGCGAACTGCCACTCCCGATCGCGGAGCGCAGCCTGCCGACCAGCCACCTGGATCTCGAGAGCGCTGCCACCCCCTTCGAGGTCTGGGCCACTCTGCTCAACCGCAAGCCCTACTAGAAGCCGCACTCTCACCGCGGCCGCAGCACGACCAGTCGCCTCTCCCCGAACCGCGCGCGGCCGGCGGCCTCGAAGGTGAGCACCACCTCCGACTCGCGGCCGATGCCGGGCGTGAGCGTCACACCGTCGATGAGCACGTCCTCGTAGCGCGCCACGCTGCGCGGCAGGGGCGCGGCGAACGTCAGGCGCGGGCGCGACGTCGAGCGGGCATCGGGGCGGACGTCGCCGATGAGCCGGACCGCGCCGGTCGCGCCGGATGCCAGCCACTGCGCCTCGCCCAGGTTGCCTGCCAACACGCGCGCCCGCACCGGCTTGCCCGCCGCCACGTCAACCACGCCGCCGTCCTCGACCTCGCGCCACCTGCCGGACGCGTCCCGCACCTCGACGCGGTAGAACTCGGCGTTCATGTGCTTGAGCGGGCCGAAGCCGTCGTAGGGCACGTTGCCGACACACGTGAGCGGCACGTTGGCCGACGACGTGCCGGTGCCGGCGGTCTTCACGCCAACCATCTTGCCGGTCTTCACCGCCTGGACGTAGGACGCCTTGTGCGCCTGGTACACGGCGTCGTAGGCGTTGGCGTGCAGGTCGCGATCGACGGTCACCCAGGTCTCCGGCGGGCGAGTGGAGCGCGGCGCCGTCGCCTGCCCGGCATGCGCCGCCAACGCGCGAGCCGAGGAGCGCGGCGTCCCATCCGGGGCGATGACGCCGAAGTCGCTCTTCTCATCCACTCGGTATCCACCGACGCTCCACCAGACTGCCAGACCGTTCGCGCCGCTGTCTGTCACCATCTTCGCGAAGCCCCGGCACAGCGCGGCCTGATCGCCCTCCTTGACTCCGGTGGTGTCGTAGGGGTAGATCGACGAGCCGAACTCCGCCCAGAACACGGGCTTCCCGTTACCCGCCCACCGCCCATACGCCACCGAGAATCCACCTTCGGCGGGGTTCAGCCCGTAGCCCTCCGGTGACGAGAAGTCGAACGCCTTGCCGCAGCTCACCAGATCATAGGCGAACCAGCCGGCCCAACTCGGCTGCGACGCCGAGCGCGCGGAGATCAGATGGTTGGGGTCGAGCGCGCGGATCTTGTGGATGACGCGGGCATATCGGCGAGCGATCACGTCGTCGGCGCACCGGCAGTAGGCAGCGACCATCTTCAGCCAGGGCCCGTCGCCGCGGAGCTGGTCGTCGGGTGGGTTGGTCACGATGCCGGCAGCATCGCGCGGCGCCGGGTAGCCCCAGACACTCTCGGCATGCTGCACGCTGCCGTAGCGCTCTACGATCCACGCCTCCCACTCGCGGTCCCACCTGGCGCGCTCGTCGTGGCTGCCCAGGTGGTGCTCCCACGCGATGTCGTAGGCCCACACGTTCGGGTTGCTCGCGAAGCGCCCCTCCTTGATGAGGGTCGTGAAGAGGGCCTCGTCCGTCTGGAACGGGTGCGCGCCCGCAATGAACAGGTTGACGCGAACGCCGTGCGCCCCGGCCCGGTGAATGAAGTCGTTCGCCTGCCGCACGTGGGCCGGGTCACCCAGGAGGATGGAGACGCTGGTGAAGCCCAGAGACTGCAGCGTCGCCAGGTCACGCTCGACGATGGTCGGATCGTAGTAGCCCGGCGCCAGCCAGTGCAGCGAGTACTGCGCCACGTCCGCGCCTGCCACGTTTGACTGCCAGTAGTTGCAGCCGTAGGGGTACCACTTGTGGGCGCCCCCCGGCTTCCCACCGATGGTCGGCGCCCAGAAGCTGCCGTCCTTCACCCGCACGAAGCGTGCTCTCGGCCGAGGCTGACTCGGCAGCACGCTCACCGGCTGACTGATCGTGTCGAGGACGCGCCCCGCGTCGACGAGGTCCGTCGTCACGATGTACTCGCCCGGCCGGGCCGATGCCAGGCGCTTCTCGATCGCGACCGTGCGGCGCCCGTACGGGCCGATCTCCACCGGCACGGACGCGCGGAGGACCTCTGCAGCGCCCCGCCGCACTGTCAGCCGCACGATCAGCTTGCGCGCCCCACCCCGCGTGTTGGCGACCTCAAAGCCGAGCGGCACGTTCTCCCCGGCGAAGTAGGAGAACTGCTCCGCCCCTCCGCGCGCCAGGAACACGCCATCCGCCATCCGCTTCACGAGCGGCACAACATCGCCCGCCGCCATCTGCCCCCACACCGAGCCGCGGAACGGTGCGCCCAGGTTCACGTAGAGCGATGCCTGGGTGCCGCAGACGCGCCCGGTCTCGTCCTTGATGTCGGTGAGCGGGATCCACCGCGCGGGGCGCGTCGACGCGAAGCCAAGGCCGCGGGGCCGCGCGATCGGGGTGACGATTGGCCCGGCCTGGTTGCCCGTGTCGGCGGCGGCCCGCAGTTGCGCGGTCGTCGGCCGGAGCGAAGGGAGACGGTAGTACTTGTGGAACGGGGAGAACAGCTCCAGCGCCGGCAGCGACAGGTCGGCCTGGCGCATGTCCGCGGGCAGCGCCGCCGCGCCGAAGCCGGCCACCCACAGCTCGTGACGGCCGTTGGGCACGCTGGCGTGCGACTGCGCGATGCCGATGCACATGGCGGCGGCGTTCTCCAACCGCACCCGGTCGCTCGCGCCACCGCGGCCCTTCGACTTGTTGTCCGGCCAGTAGCCGAAGTCGCCGGCAGGGAGCGTGACGCGCCGCCACTCCGTCGTCAGAGGAACTGCAGCGATCCACCGGGAGCCGTCCTCCTCCTGCACCTCCACGCTCATCGCGGTGGTCCGTGGCCCGCCCTTGGCCCAGAAGACGACCACGTCATCGCCGGGCTGGTAGAGGCCCCGTGCCCCGACGTAGAGCGTATCCCAGCCCGTCAGGTCCGGGATCGCCAGACGCAGGGCAGTGGGCGCCGCCGCGGGCCCGGTCTGTTCCACCTCCCAGGTCGTCGGCGAGCCCATGTTGCTGCTGGAGCGCGACCAGTCGCCGCGTGCGAGCGCCGTGACATCGAGCGTGGCGTGGCCAACCGGCAACTCGGCCAACCGCCGAGTCCACTCGTCCTGCGCGCGCTTGACGCTCCCCTCGAACAGCGGACCGCCGACCACCACCATACCCCCGCGGTTGCGCAGGAACCGGAGCAGATTCGCCTTCGCGGCGATCGGGCACAGCGCGCCATCCGGGAAGACGACCGCGTCGACCGCCGCCGCCGTGAGCTTCTCCGGCGACGCGATGTCGTCGTCCGACAAGAGCGCAGCGGTGAACCCGGCCGACACCAACTCCGCGCGAACCTTCTCGGCATTCGCCGCGCCCGCATGGACCGCCACCGTGTAGCGCCGGCCGGCCTGGCCCGTGGCGGTCGGCTCACCCATGGGGCATACCGGGTCCTCGAACGCGCCGTCCATGTCCATCGTCATCAGGGCCAACACGCCGGAGCGCACCGCCGGCACGGAAGGCGGCAGCGCGAAGCCCTTGCGGAACACGAGCGGCCCGCCCGAGACGCCCTCGGACACCTCCGCGACGACGCGGTCCCGTTCGAGCTTGAGCCGCAGCCGATAGGTCACGCCGTACCGCCAGGTCGTGCCGACGGGGTCCGGCAGCGGCTCCAGGCGAGTGAGCGGCTCGTTCTGCGCCTGCCACACGCCGCCGCGCATCTCCACCAACTCGCAGTAGCTGGGCCCGCTCGGCGGGTCGACCAACGAGACGCGCCAGAAGTTGCCGCCGTCCTCGTAGACGGCCAGCCCCATCGCATTCCAGGTACCCGTTGCCAGCCGCCTGGCCGGCGTCACGGACACCTCGAGCGTCTGCTCGGCGCTCTCGGAGACCGCGCTCGGGTAGGCGGTGACCTGGCCGCGCGTCGTGCAGCGCAGCTTGCCTCCGACCACCCTCATCGTGCCGCCGGAGACGGTCCAGGTGTCCTCCAGCACCGTCTTGCGGCCGTACGCCGAGAAGTCGTCGGTGAAGATGCCGGGCGCCTGGGCGCAGGCTGCGAGGGCGGCACAGAGCAGCGAGGCGAGAGCGATGAACCTGGTGACCATTGGGGTACCTCCGCGGAAGGTGGGTCGTGACGTGGCACCGCGAGGGGCCGCACCCATCGCCGGGCACCACCCGTAGGGGCAGAGCATTCGCGCACAACGCCACTTTGCCGCCAATGTGCGGCGCGAATGCTGTGCCGTGCCCCCCGCCAGACGCACCGCGCCGCACCCATCGCCGGGCGAAGGGTTAAGCATTCGCGATCTACTACCTGCAGGGAGACAGTCTGGCCACGCGATTGCTTAACCCCTACAAGCACAACACGGCACCGGCACGCCTACCGCCTGCCAGGCGTGTCGGCGCCCGGCACCACCCGTAGGGGCAGAGCATTCGCGCACAACGCCACTTTGCCGCCAACGTGCGGCGCAAGACGCTGTGCCCTGCCCCCCGCGAGAGGCACCACACCTACCTCCCGCGCACGGTGAACCGCAGCGCCGTGAGCGAGCAGGCCGGGAAGCGGTAGACGAACTTGCTGGACGTGGCGCGGGCGCGCGAGCGGCGGGTGGCGACGCGCTCCGGGTCGCCGAAGCTGTTCATCACGTCCGGCTCGCCCGCGTGGTCGCGGTCCTCGAGCGTCCAGACCGCCACCTCCTGCTCCACCTTGGCGAACACCGAAAGGTCGAGCGTGCGCGTCAGGTCCTCGCGCGTGTCGTTGACCGCGAAGATGGTCAGCGTTCGGCCGTCGCGGGAGAGCGTGGCGCTCAGGTCGACGCCCGTGTCGCCCTCGACGTCGGTGTCCAGCTTCAGCGGGCGCACACCGGCCAGGTTCGCGTACAGCTCCTGCGCGTAGTAGGTCGGCGTCTTGTACAGCCGATGGTTGTCGGTCTGGATGATGCCCGAGCAGAAGCTGTTCGTCAGGTTGGACCGGTTCGCGATCTCGATGACGTCCGCATTGCGGTGCATCACGTGGTGGTACCGCGCGCAGGCGAGGGCGTTCCACAGCGTGAGCAGCATGCCGCGGCCGACGCCCCAGTCTCCAGCGGTGGTGTTCCACTCCGTCACGCCGATGCGGATGCGGCGACCCGGCGCGTGCTCGGCGACCATCTGGCGGATGTGCGCGATGTCGCCCTCTACCCAGCCGAGGTTGTGGCAGCCATAGTGGTGGGGGCAGACGTAGTCGATCAAGTCGCCGGCCGCCTTCAGAACGCCCTCCGTCGGGTACGAGGCGAGGAGCACGATACCGGGATCGACAGCCTTCATGGCTCGCGCGTAGAGCGACAGGCGCTTCTCGTACTCCTCGCCGGCCTGCTCGTTGCCGACCTGCCAGTACTTGATCTTGTAGGGCTCCGGATGCCCGTTCTTGGCTCGCAGCGCGCCCATCGGCGTGGTGGCAGCGCCGTTGAAGTACTCGACCTCGTCCGCCACGTCCTTCGCCTCGTCGCGCGCGGTGCTCACGCAGAGGAGCGGCTCGGCGCCCACCATGCGGATGAGCCGCACGATCTCCTCCATCCCGGGCCCGATCGGCTGAAGGCCGCCCCACGCGCGGAAGGGCTGCCGCTGATCCGGGTCGCCCACCGTCTTGCGCCAGCCGAAGTCGCCGTAGCTCGGCGCCTCCAGCACGCTGCCGCCGAACCGCACCACGGCAGGCTTCAGCGCCTTCAGGGCCCGCACCACGTCCGGCCGCCAGCCCTCGATGTTGTCGTCCGGCATCAGCGAAGCGTTGTCCAGCCACAGCGTCCCCGGCCCCCGGAACTCGATGCTGAGCGTCGCGTCCGTGTCACGGGCCGTCGGAACCAGGCGCACATCGAACTTGCGCCACTCGCCCTCGGGACGCAGCTCCGCGGAGGCGTACGGCTTGCCCTCGCGATGGAGCACCACGCGAACCGGTCCGCCGATGCCCGACTGCCGCAGGTAGCACCGGAACGTGAGGCCCCGCCCCTTCTCGACGAACACGCCGTCCTGTGAGATGCCCAACGTGCATGGCGCCCCGTCCACAACAGCCAGCTTGCCGCACGTCTTCCCCGTGACCGGGCTCTCCTCGTCGCGCGTGAACGCCGCTCGGTTCACCGCGCCGCTGGGATACCACGGCTTCTCGCGGAAGTCCGTCTCGGGCACGAACGCGAACCCATACGGGCTCAGCCCCTCGAAGCTGCCATCGTACAGGCGTTCGGCCCACATCGAGGGCACCAGGTCGCATAGGTACTCGATGAACTGGCCATACTGCATCGGGTTGATCTCGCCTGGGCACGCCGCGTCCTTCGTCACCTTCGCCGTCACCGTCGACATTTCCGTTTCCTCCAGCCGCATCTCGTCGAACCAGGCCGTTCCGACGCCCTGGCCAAACCCCACATAGAAACCGCACAGCCGCACGCCCCCGCCGTCCGGAGCCCGGAAGCGCACCCGCACCTGCACCCAGTCCGTGTCGCCGCGGTGCGACGAGCCCGATGCGATAACCGCCTGCCCGCCCGGCTTCTGCACCTGCAGCGTCCCGCAGACCGAACCCGTGCCCGGCTGCAGCCCCTTGGCCTTAACCCAGCCGCTGAAGCAGTACGACTTGCCCGGCTTCAGCCGCAGTTCCTGCGCGAAGGCCGTGTCCGACGGCTTCTCCGAGGAAATGCGGAGCGAACGCTGCCCCTCGTGCCGCACCGCCTCGTCGGCAGCGACACTGGGCTGCGCGCCATACACCGTCATCTCCCAGCCGTCCAGCGGCGCGCCCGCCTCGAAGCCCGGGTTCCGCATATCGACGCTGCCCACCACCTTCTGCGCCCGCGCCAGCGGGCCGGTCGACAGCACCATCAGCACAGCGAGTGCGGCTAGGCACCTACTCAACATGCGTTGCTCCCGTCCAGTTGTCGATATCGTCGAGATCGCACCAGCGCAGAATGCCTGGCAGGATCGCACTGTAGATGTCATGCGAGTCGTAGTAGCGCGCGGCCACCCACTCGCGCCACGTCGCCATGCCCTGCCCGAGCTGCGGCTTGCCCAGGCGCTCGTCCAGGAACGCGGCGATGCGCCCGTAGATGCCATGACGCCCCTCGCAGCGCACCGCCACGTCCGACGCGTCCACGCCCCGCAGCAGCGGCAGCAGGTCCAGCGCACGCAGCACGTCGTGGGTCCGAAGCGACACCAGATCGTCGCCCAGCCAGATCAGGTCGTCCGCGAACTTGTGCACCGTGCCGTAGAACTCCAGGTCCTGCCCCGCACAGATCGGCCGCGGCGCGAGCCCACCTACCCCCGATGTGTCGAGCACGAGCACGGCCCGCCCCGCCCTGCAGGTGGCCGCGATCCAGTCGATGTGCGGCTGCAGGCGGTCCGTGCCCTCGTCCCAGATCGCGAGCGTCACGGGGAGCTTCTTGCCGGCCCGCAGCGCATCGCGGAAGAGCAGACCGTGGCCCAGCAAGTCCGGCTGCGAGCGCCAGACGATCGCCTGGACCGCCAGATCCTGCCAGCGCGAGGTCGAGTAGACCCGGGGGTTCAAGTCGCAGGCCACGCGGTCACGGCGCACGCCCCTGCGCAGGTAGGCGCGCGACGAGTCGCGGCGCGTGGCCAGGTCCATCTGCTCGCGCGCGTCCTCGGCTGCCTCCAGGCGCTCACGGTTCGTCTCGAACGCGAACCAGGCGTCAGCGATCTCGCCGCGCACCTGGCCGGACTGAGTGCAGTAGAGCTGGCTGGGCTCGAACGCGACGGGCTCGTCCTCCGGCAGCGTGGGCTCGGTGCCGAGCAGGCACTTGGCGAAGAACAGCGCGGCGGCGCGCGCCAGCTTCGGCGTGAACCAGTGGTTCGACTCATCCTCCACGTACTGCAGCGCGTCGGGCTTTCCGAGCATCTCCCACACGCGGCGGCAGCGCTCAACCGTGCGGCGGACGCCCTCGATCGGGAAGAAGTCCTCGGTGACGGAGAGAACGCACACGGGCTTCGGAGCCATGCAGAGGAGCACGTCCTCGTGGTCGTAGCCGGCCGCCGTGAAGCCCCGCCAGATCTGCTCGGCATCCTGGGCGCCTCCGACCCACATATACGTCTCACGGTTCATCACGAACGTGGCGGGGGCGGCGGCGGCGATGCGCGAGTCGGCGAGCATCATCAGGCAGGTCTGCGTGCCGCCACCGGAGTTGCCTGTCACACCGATGCGGCTCGGGTCGACCTCCGGCCGCGTGCAGAGGTAGTCGATGGACCGCATCGCGTCGCCCAGCTCGTAACGCGCAAAGGCGTCGCCGAGGGGGATGCACTGCGCGCCGGCGTGGTCGTGCTCCGGGCAGCATGGCTCGATGGTGCAGCCCTTCAGCGCGGGCTCCCAGTAGCTCCAGCGCTCTCCCTGGCCGATGGGGTCCTGCGCCAGCACGATGAGCCCCGCGCGGCAGAGGGTCATGCAGACGCGCTGGTACTCCGGCTCGTGCTTGGCGCGCGCGTGGTGGCCGCAGAGGAAGAGCACGGCGGCGCTCGGCCCGGTCAGCCCGTCGGGGATGTAGAGGTTGGCGGTGACGTAGTGGTGCGCCCGCGACTGGTAGATGACCTTCTCGACGCGGAACCCGTCGCCCTGCACGACGCCGGTGACCTGCGGGCTGAGCGGCCAGTCGCTCTTGACGTCGCCGCCCAGGCTGGCGAGGAAGCGCTCCCGCAGCCCGGCGACCCGCTCGGCGAGTTGCTCCGCCGTGGCGATGGCATCGCGCGCAGCGTCGCCCGCGGCGAATGCCCGCTCCGCGCGGCGGTAGATGTGCTCGCGCAGTTGGTCGCGCACATCGAAGAACCAGTCGCCCGGTGACAGGCGCTCCAGATCGGCGAGGGACATCGGTGACCTCCGTCAGTGTCGGTGCGCCTGATTGTTCCGTGCGGGGGCGCGGGTGTCCTGCGAATGGGATGCAGTCGCGCTGGCTTGCAGCTACGGGCGCGCAGTGCGTGCCACCTTGGCCGACAGCAGACGCCCACGAGGCCTATAATCAAACGATTGATTGACAATCGGCCGAGTTCGTGGAATACTCACAGGCATGAGCAACGTGAAGATACGGCATGCCGAAGAAACTAGAGAACGCCTGCGGAGCGCGGCGCTGGCGCTGTTCGCTCGCAAGGGATACGATGCCACGAGCACGCGGGAGATCGCCGCGGCGGCCGAGTGCAACATCGCCATGATCAGCCACTACTACAGCTCCAAGGAGGGGCTGCTGCTGGCGGTCATAGGCGGGTTCCTGGCGGCGGAGGGCGAGGAGCTGCGGCGCCTGGCCCTCTCGGGCCTGACGCCGGAGCAGCAGTTCACTGGCTTCATCGACTTCCTCATCGACGACTTCGTCGCGCGGCCCCGAGCCATGCTGGTCATCCACCGAGAGCTGCCGGAGGGCGGCACGCACGCCGCGGCCGCCCTCCGGCAGCAGATGGCGCGGAACCTGGACCTGATCGCCGAGCTGGTCGCCGCGACCGGCACATGCGCCCACTCCGCGCCGCGGCGGCTGGCCCACGCACTCATCGGGCTGCTCGTCTTCTACTTCGATCCGGACCGGGTCGACACCGACCCGCCGACGGACGCGGAAGTCGCGGCGCTCAAGCAGTTCGTCCGCACCAGCTTCCTGGGGTCGGCCGCCACCCCATAGGCCGGCTCGACGCCGGAGCCATCGCATATCCAACCTACCTAGCGAAAGAGAAGGAATGTCCACGCATACCAACGCACCCTTCGACACTATCGCAATACCCGCACAGCGCTTGGGGCAGACCGGCATTGTCGTACTGCTCGCCCTCCTGTCTGCCTTCGTCCCGCTCGCAACGGATCTCTACCTGCCCGCGCTGCCCCAGATGTCGAAAGCGCTGCACACCACGCCGGCGTTCGTTAGCATGACCCTATCGCTGTACCTGGTGGCCTTCAGCGTCGGCACGCTCTTCTGGGGAGCGCTGAGCGACAAGTACGGCCGCCGGCCAATGCTGCTCGCGGGGCTGGTGCTCTTCACCGCAACCAGCCTCCTCTGCGCGCTTGCGGCGAACATCGGGCAGCTCGTCGCGTTCCGCTTGCTGAACGGGCTCGCAGGCGGGGCCGCGCCGGCCATCGCCACGGTGCTCGTGAAGGACCTCTTCCAGGGCCGCAAGCGCATGACCACCATGGCCGTCGTGCAGTCGATGGTGATCGTCGCGCCGATCGTTGCGCCGGTGGTCGGCGCCTTCATCATCGACTGCTTCTCGTGGCGGGGGTGCTTCTGGGCGCTGGCGCTCACGGGCGCGGTTGGCTTCTGCTACAGCCTGGCCCTGCGGGAGACAGTGACGCAGCGCTCCGAGCACTCCATCGCCAGGACCTTCGGCCAGTTGGTGGTGGTCTACCGCAACCCGAAGTTCGCGCGCCTGCTATGGATCTTCTCCGCCGCGGTGATTCCCGTGTTCGCGTTCATCGGCTCCTCGGCGTACATCTACATCGACGAGTTCAAGCTGACCAAGGTCCAGTACAGCCTCTACTTCATCTCCTGCTCCGGCTGGGGCCTCGTCGCGCCGCTCATCTACATTGCCATCTCGCGGCGGCTCAGCACGAAGGCAATCATCGATGGCTGCATGGCGGTGATGCTCGCCAGCGGCCTGCTCGTCTGCTTCGTGGGCCGGCTCTACCCGTGGGCCTTCGCGCTGTCCTTCATGCCCACCATGGTCGCATTCAGCCTGATGCGCCCGCCGAGCACGAACCTGATGCTGGACCAGGAACACAGCGCCTCCGGCTCGGCTGCCGCGCTCATTAACTGCCTCGCGATGGTCCTCGGCAGCGTGGGCATGCAGCTCATGTCACTCCCGTGGCGCTCGATGGTGCTCGGCCTCGGGGGGCTAGAGGTGGTCGTCTGTGCGGCCTGTCTGCTGATGTGGAAGGCGCCCTCCACCCGCGCCCACGTGGAGGCGGCAGCCGAGGCGACGTAGGGAGGCGGCGGGTACGCCAGCCGAGGCGCTGGGCGGCCGCGTGCCCGCCAGGGGCGACCCGGACCAAGTGCGAGAGGGCGCCCGCCACCTTGGGGACGAATGCATGCGGCGGTCTTGGTTCGGCTTGGGGGCGCGGCCGCCCATCGCAACAGAAGTGCCCCCAAGGCTCTCCATGACGGTCTCGCGCAGTTGGTCGCGCACATCGAAGAACCAGTCGCCCGGTGACAGGCGCTCCAGATCGGCGAGGGACATCGGTGACCTCCGTCGGGTAGGTTGCGCCTGCATGTTCCGTGCGGGGGTGCGGGTGTCCTGCGAATGAGGCGCGGCCGGCTTCCCGCTGTCTGGCAGGAGGCAGGCGCACCCAGAGCGAACTTCGGGCAGAGCCGCGCGCTGGCCAGGAGGTGGACCCGTGACAACACACGCCGCGATGACCCCGAAGGAACGAGTGCTGACCGCGTTCGCGCGCCAGGAGCCGGACCGCGTACCCATCAACTACCTGAGCAATCCGGGGATCGACCTGCGGCTGAAGGAGCACTTTGGACTGCGGGCGGACGACGGCGAGGGCCTGCTGCAGCGACTGGGTGTGGACTTCCGAGCCGTCCACGCGCCCTACGTCGGCCCGAAGCTGCATCAGGATTACGCCGATCGGGTGGTCAGCAACTGGGGCATCCGGACGCACTTCGTGGAGCACCCCGCGGGCGGCTACTGGGAGTTCTGCGACTTCCCGCTCGTGGACGCCGACGAGGAGACCGTCGCCGCGTGGCCGATGCCCTCGCCGGATGACCACGACTACAGCGGCGTGGCCGAGGCGTGCCGGCGCTGCGGGGACTACGCCGTCAACGGCGCGGCGGGGTTCGGCGACATCATCAACGGCAACGGGTTCCTGCGCAGCATGGAGCAGACGCTGGTCGACCTCTTGACCGACGAGCCGGCCGGCCTCCTGCTGGCGGACCGCCGCATGGCCATCCAGGTCGAAGTAACGCGGCGCGTCCTGGAAGCGGCCAAGGGTGGCGTGGACTTCCTGTGGCTGGGCGAGGACCTGGGCACCCAGTTGGGTCCGCTGATCAGCCTGAAGACGTTCCGCAAGCACATCCGGCCGCGGTACCAGGCGTTCTGCGACCTGGCCAGGGCGTACAACCTGCCTGTGATGATGCACACGTGCGGGTCCAGCAGTTGGGCGTACGACGACTTCGTCGAGATGGGCATCCACGTGGTCGACACGCTCCAGCCCGAGGCGCGCGACATGGCGCCGGCCTACCTCAAGCAGCGCTTCGGCGACCGCCTGGCGTTCCACGGGTGCATCAGCACGGCAGGTCCGGTCGCCACGGGGACTGTCGACGAAGTGCGCCGCACCTGCCGCGAGACGCTCGAGGTGATGATGCCCGGCGGCGGCTACTGCTTCGCTCCGACCCACCAACTGCAGGACAACTCGCCGACTGAGAACGTGGTCGCCATGTACGAGACGGCGCACGAGTTCGGCAGGTACCGGTAGCGACGATGGGCGGCGGGCCCGCTCCGCTCGGCGGCACACACGGAAGCGGGAGCCCCACCTTCCGGCGAAGCTCCCGCGCCTCTCACTGAGCGATGTCTCGTCGCTCGACGCTCAGGGCCTACGCGTCCCTGAGCGTCGCGTATCCGGACACCGTCACGTCGATGTAGCCGTACTGGCCAGGATCGTGCCGGAAGCCGTTCTCCGGGTCCTTCTCCAACCTGGCTGTCGCCTCGAAGGTGATCCGGTTGCCGGCGACGGCCGTGATGTTGATGGAGCCGCTGATGGCGACGAACACGAACCGCCAGGTGTTGCCGTTCAGCGTGTACGGCACGTACAGGTTCAGGCTACCGGCGTACCCGGTGGGCGCCGCATCAACGGTGACGCCCGCGCTGATGGAAGGCACGTGGCCGTGCCAGAGGAACGCGCTGTTCCGGACGCCGGCCTCGGCGAAGCCGGAGTTGATGAACTGGCCCAGCGACGAGGGCGTCTTGGTTGCGCTCGACAGAGTGTAGTGGCGCTCGCCGAGGGCGACCAGACTCGCCCAGTCGGTGCCTCCGCCATCCCACTTGCCGTCCACTGCATCCAGGATCTGGACGGTCACCTCGCCGCCGGTCTCGATGATGGTGATCGTGACCGAGCCGGTCGTAAGGACGGCGCCGCTCGCGTTCTTCACGGTCACCGCGAGTGTGTCGACGCCCAAGCTGGCCCCGGCGACGTAGGCGACCGTCCCGGAGGTTGTCGCGGCGGACGCGCCTCCGTTGATGGTGCCGTGCCCACCCGAGAGGGTCCACTCGAAGGTGAGCGTGCCCGTGAGGGCATCGGAGACGTTGGCCGTGAACGTCTGCGTGGCGCCCGGCAGCAGGCCCGGGGTGGCCGGTGTGATCGGCGTCTTGTACGTGACGACCGACGTGGCGGTACCGAGGGCAACGCGGCTGTTGTACGGCCCCTTGTAGATGTCCACCTGCACGATCTCGGTATCGCCGCCCTTCGCCTTCCCGTTCGGCGCATAGGCGAGAACCTTGGAGTTGGACGCGAAGCTCGTGCCGTCGGTGGTGTTCGTCTTGGTGCCGTCGGAGATGTCGCCGAACTTGCACTTGCACGTCCACTGGTAGTTGAGCAGCGTGTCCGACGACAGGTCCGCGTTCGTGACGACCGCCGTGAAGTTCGTGGCGGCCTGAGCAGCCTCGCTCCATGCGCTCACCGGGTTGAGCTTGGCGATGGCGTTCGTCACCTCGAGGGTAAACACGTCGGCGAGGTCGCACTGGCCCAGCTCCAGGCCCGTGGCGATCAGGTCGAACGCCTGCATGCCGATGTTCACGTTGCCGATGTAGCTGAACAGCTTGGCCCCCGCGGCCGCCATCTCCTTGGCCCGCTCGTCGACCGAGATGATGGGACCGTTCAGGCCGAACGGCGCGTCCTCCCCGTTGAACAGGCTCAGGAAGTCGCCGACGCCCTGCAGGAAGACGTTCTTCAGGGTGTCGGTCTTCACCACCATCAGCACGACATCCCAGAGCGCGTCCGAGACCTTGCCGGCCTCCAGCTTGCTCCGGATCGTGGCCGAAGTGGAGACGGCGTTGAGGATGTCCTTGAACGCACCGGATGTGCCCGCGAAGCCGATGAAGCCGTCGATGCCCGACTTCTCCCACTGGCCGTTCTTGTACTTGAGGCCGCCCTTGAAGACCGGCAGAACGACGCCTGCCAGTACCGGCAGCACGATGTCGTACAGGAGCGACTCGCAGGCAACGGTCCAGCAGCCGTCCTTCTGCACGGTGGTGAGACTCGCGTAGTCGCCCGTGGAGACGCCGAGCCCGACCGCCGTGGCCGTGTAGGTGGTGGAGGCGGCGTTCTTGGGGTCGACCGGTATCTTGATCTTGTCGCTCACGACCGGCTCGTAGAAATCCTTCTGACCTCCAATCAGTTGGCCGAGGTTGGCGAGCAGGTTGCTGACCCCCTTGACCGCCGCGATCTTGATGGGCTGCGGCAGGATGACGCCCGGGTAGCTCACCACCTCGCCGGTGCTCTTGACCTTGTACGACACGCGGTCGACATACACGTACGCGCGGCGCCGGTAGTAGTTCGTGATGGTCATGGCGCCTGCGCCGTCGGCATCCACCTGCAGGCCGCTGACACGGTCGGTCTTGTCGAGGATCACGCCGCGGGTGGCGCCCAGCACCGTTGGCGACAACTCGCTCTGGATCGCGGCGAGCGCCGCCTGCAGCGCCGCGTCGCTCGCGTCCAGCCACCCGGCACCCCGCGCCACGATCCCCGCGGCCACCGCACTGGTCAGGCCGGCCAGGCTGGCGGCGCTCCGGATGGCGGCCAGGTAGAGAGGCTGCACCTCCTCCGGATAGGCGCTCACGCCCAAGGCCTGGTAGGCGAGCACGACCGCCGAAGAGGCAGCGGACAGCTCCCGGTTGTCCTGGTCGAGGAAGCCGTACAGAACGGCGTCCCCCGACGCGTCCAGCCCCACGACGGGCAGGAACACCTCGGCCGCCGCGGCCAGCACGAAGGAGCCACCGGAGGCCGGCGTGCTCGCGCCGCAGTAGCTGACCACCCGCGTCACCTGGACGGTGGCGCCCGACGGCAGAACCACGGTGCCGTTGGCAGCGGTCAGCGTGAACGCACCACCGCGCTTGCTTCCGAGCCCGCCCCCGCACCCAGCGAGGATGGCGATACCTGGTACGGCTAGACCGGCCAGCACGAACTGACGCCGCGTGATGTCATGCGGCGTCGCGGGAGTACCTTGCGGACTGCGCTGCTGTCGAACGGGGTGAAGCCTCGACTTGCCCATGTCCTCTCCTCTGCGCCAAATGGTTGAACGCCCGCAACGGCCGATTGCACGAATCGTGCCATTTCGCCAGAATTGCCACGCTTGGCCCCTGCAGTTGGCTCTGTACTGCGAGTGCGACGGTCTACCGCCCCCGCGTTGACGCCCTTCCCTCCGGAGTCTATAATGCCCCGTGCACGCGTCCCGGGCGACCAGACCTGGTAGGACGGGCGTCCCTGCCCGTCCGGTAGTCCCCGCTCGTCCCGCGTGCGACCTCGTTACGCGAAGGCACACCACCATGATCGATCGATATGCAACGCCCGAGATGCGGCGACTCTGGGACCTGCGGAACCGAACCCAGCGCTGGCTGGACGTCGAGATAGCCGTCTGCGAGGGGCTGGAGCACTACGCCATCATCCCCGCGGGCACCACCGAAGCCGTGCGCAAGGGCGCCAAGTTCGACCTCGATCGGATGGCCGAGCTGGAGAAGGAAACGCGCCACGACGTCATGGCCTTCGTCAAGAACGTGCAGGAGAACCTGGGCGAGGAGGGCCGCTTCGTCCACTACGGCATCACCTCGTACGACGTGGTGGATACCGCCCTCTGCCTGCTGCTGCGCGAGGCGTGCGACCAGCTCATCGCGCGCGCGAAGGGGCTGGCCGAGGTCATCCGCCGCCGCGCCCGCGAGCACCGCGACACCGTGCAGATCGGCCGCACGCACGGCATCCACGCGGAGCCCATCACCTTCGGCTTCAAGCTGGCGGGCTGGCTCGACGAGATGCACCGCAACATCGAGCGGCTGGAGGCGGCGCGCAAGGCCGTGTCGGTGGGCAAGATATCCGGCGCGGTGGGCGTGCACGCCAACATCGACCCGCGCGTGGAGGACTACGTCTGCGCCAAGCTCGGCATCGAACCCGCCGCCGCGTCCACCCAGATCATCGCGCGCGACCGCCACGCCCAGCTCGTCACCACGCTCGCCATCCTCGCCGGGTCGCTGGAGCGCTTCGCCACGGAAGTGCGCAACATGCAGCGCACGGAGATCCTGGAGGTGCAGGAGTACTTCGCGCAGGGCCAGAAGGGCTCGTCGGCCATGCCGCACAAGCGCAACCCCTGGAACTGCGAGACCGTCTGCGGCCTCTCCCGCATCGTGCGCGGCAACACCGTCGCCATGCTCGAGTCGATCATGACCTGGCACGAGCGCGACCTCTCCAACTCCTCCACCGAGCGCATCGTCTTCCCGGACACCTGCACGCTGGTCGACTGGATGATGTGGAAGTTCACGGACATCCTCGACCGCCTGATCGTCTATCCGGACAACATGCGCAAGAACCTGGAGAAGATGGGCGGCCTCGTCTGCTCCGAGCAGATCATGCTCGTGCTGGTGGCTGCCGGCCTCTCCCGCGAGCAGGCGTACACGGTCGTCCAGTCGAACGCGGCCAAGGCCTGGGCCGGCGAGGACTTCCGCCGCTGCATCGAGACCGACCCCACGGTGAAAGAGCGCCTCACGCAGCAGCAGGTCGCCGAGTGCTTCGACATCAAGCACCACCTGCAGCACGTCGGCCACACGTTCGAGCGCGTCGGGGTGTAGTCTCTGGGACTTGGGACTTGGGGGCTGGGGCCGGGTGTCGGGGGTCGGGGGCTGGGGGCTGGCCCGCCGGTTCCGAGGCGCGACAGTGATGGAGCGCGTGGGCATGGCATCGCCCATCCGTCTGCGTCCATCTGCGTGCATCTGCGGTTGCATCCCGTCGTGATCTGTGCGCATCGGTGTTCATCTGTGGTTGCGGTTCTGGGGAGCGCCATGAGCGACAACCTGTTCGAGGGCAAGCTGGTCCGTCTGCGCGCCTACGAGCCGGGCGACGTGGACCTGATGTGCCGCCACCTGAAGGACACCGAGATCAGCCGGCGCGATGGCGACATCCTGTGGCCGTTCTCCCGCGCGCAGGTGGCGCAGCACGCCGACGAGATGGGCAAGATGGCGCCGGAGCACGACAACAAGAGCCTGGCGATCGAAACGCTGGACGGCCGGCTCATCGGAGGCCTATCCGTCTTCGAGACCGCTCGCAAGCACGGGACCTTCCACATCGGCATCGGGCTGGCGGACCGCGCGGAGTGGGGCAAAGGCTTCGCCAAGGATGCCATGCTCCTGATGATGCGGTACATGTTCCACGAGCTGCGCTACCAGAAGTGCGACCTCGGCGTCTATGCGTTCAACGAGCGCGCGCTCGGGCTGTACCAGCGCCTGGGCTTCACGACCGAGGGCCGCAAGCGCCGCGCGATCTACACCGCCGGCGAGTACCACGACGAGGTGCTGATGGGCATGACGCGCGAGGAGTTCGACGCACAGTGGCCCGAGTGGCGGGTCGCGCTGTCGGACTGACGCGCAGAGGGGAGTCCGCCGCCGATGACCACCGCATGCTGCACGTTGGCCCTGCTCGGGCTCCTCGCCGCGATGGGCGCGGCGGCCCAGGATGCCCCGAAACCCGAGTGGATCGACTACAAGCCCGACATCCCCCCGCTGCCCAAGCGCTGGAACGCTCGCTGCCCGCTGACCGACCAGAAGAACGCGGGGGGCTGGGTGCGCTACGAGCCGATGACCGACGAGTTCAAGGGCACGAAGCTCGACGACGCCAAGTGGTTCGACCACAACCCGACGTGGAAGGGCAGGCAGCCGGGCTGGTTCGCGCCCAGCAACGTCACGGTCGCCGGCGGCATGATGCACCTCGCCATGCGCAAGGAAGAGCCCCCCGCGGAAGCCACCGGCGAGGGATACAAGACCTACACCTCGGCCGCGGTGCAGAGCAAGGGCACGGTGCTCTATGGCTACTTCGAGGTTCGCGCCCGGGCGATGAAGTCGGCGGGCTCCAGCTCGTTCTGGTTCTACAAGGCCGATCCGGAGATCTGGACCGAGATCGACGTGTTCGAGATCGGCGGGCGCGCGCCGGGCTTCGAGCGCAAGCTCAACATGACGGTGCACGTCATGCACACGCCCACCGAGAAGAAGCACCTGAGCTGGGGCGGCGCGTTCATCACCCCGGGCAACCTGGCAGACGACTTCCACGTGTACGGGCTGGAGTGGGACCAGGGCGAGATCAAGTTCTACTTCGACGGCGTGCTCGTCCGCAAGGGGCGCAACACGCACTGGATCAAGCCGCTCACGCTCAACTTCGACAGCGAGACGATGCCCGAGTGGTTCGGCCTGCCGAAGGACGAGGACCTGCCCTCCGTCTACGACGTGGACTACGTGCGCGCCTGGCAGAAGAAGGAACCCGCGAAGTGACGGACAAGGAAGCCCCTCCAGCTCGCCACGGACGGGCAGGGACGCCCGTCCCACCACTGCTCTGCATGCAGCACGATGCCCAGGCAAGTCGGACGTCCCTGCCCGCCCGGAACAACGCAGAGGTGGGGCGGGCGGCCCTGCCTGCCCAGAACAGCGCCGAGGTGGGGCGGGCGTCCCTGCCCGCCCGGTACAACGCTGGAGGCCCGCAATGACGCCCGCCTCTCCCGGCCCGAAGCCGCGAGACCGCGAGACCCGCTGGGCGTTCGGTGTCGCCATCGCGGTGATGGCCGTCACCATGCTGCCGTACCTGTTCGGCGCGATGCTGATCGGTGCGGCGCCCGCCCGAGGCTGGTTCTCCTGGCTGGGCTACAACCTCGACGATAGCTGCGTGTACCTTGCCTGGATGCGGCAGGCGGCGGACGGCTCCTTCTTCCAGCGCAACCTCTTCACCACCGATCCACAGCTCGGCCACCAGTTCAGTCTCTTCTTTCTACTGCTCGGAAATGTCGCCAGGTTCGCGCATTTGCCCCTGCTTCTCGTCTACCAAGTAGCGCGCCTCCTGTTGGGCGTCGCTTTTCTGCGCGCGGTCTGGTGGCTCATCCGCATGTTGGTCGCCGAGGGCAGGGCCAGGCGAGCCGCGTTCCTGCTGGTGTGCCTCTCGGCGGGCCTCGGCTGGCTGCCCGGCCAGTGGCGGCACAGCGGCCTGAACTCGCCGGTCGATGTCTGGCAGCCCGAGTCGATCACGTTCCTGTGCCTCTACCAGAGCCCGCTGTTCCTGGTCTCGCTGCTCCTGATGGTGGGCGTGCTGGGCTGGCTGCTGGTGGCGGAACGTACCGGGAGTTGGCGGGCGGCGCTCGCGGCGGGGTGCTGCGGCCTCCTGCTGGGTAACATCCACACGTACGACGTCATCACGGTCGGCGCGGTGTGGGCAGGCTACCTGGTGGTTCGGGCGATCCTGCGGCGCCGGGTCGATGCGGCCGGCCTGGGGCGTGCCGTGCTGGTGGGCGCGCTCACCGCCGTCAGCTCGGGCTACATGTTCTATCTGGTGAAGACAGAGGCGGTCTTCGCAAAGCGCATGGCGGTCGAGACGCTGTCGCCGCCGTTCATGCTGTACGTGCTGGGCTACGGCCTGCTGCCCCTGCTTGCAGCCGTGGCCGCGGCGACGAAGGGCGGCAGGTCGGCGATCGGCGCCCCCCGGGCACCTATGCTGGGGGAGCCTGGGTCTGCGCAGCCGGACGCGCCCGGCCCCACGGTGCAGGAGGAGTCTGGCCGTGCGTGGCGCGGCGTTGGGTCGGTCGCGTTCCCGGTGACGTGGGCCGTGGTGAACGTCGCGGTGGCGTATCTGCCGGTGCCGTATCAGCGCAAGATGCTGATGGGCGCGCACCTGCCGATCGCGATGCTGGCCGGCGTGGGGCTCTGGACGCTGCTCAGCAAGGCGCCGGAACGGGCTCGGGGCATCGCGCTGTGGGCTGCGGTCATCGTTCTGGGGCTCACCAACGTGCGGTTCATGCTGCGCGACGCGGGCAACTTCCAGACGAACCGCGGCCAGTCGCACATCCAGCGGCCGTACATGTACTCCGGCGAGGTGGCAGCGCTGGAGTGGGTGCGCGAGCACACGGCGGCAGGTGTCGCGATTCAGCCGCTGCCGTGGATCGCGCTGAGCCCGGAGGGGCGGGTGGGCTTCGTCGACACGACCGTCGCGTGCTTCACGCCGGGGCTCACGGGGCATCCGGTGAACGCGGGGCATTGGGGCGAGACGCCGGACTTCGCCGGCACGATGGGTTCCTGGGTACGGTTCCTCTCCGGGCGCCGCAGCCCCGAGGAGCGGGCTGAGCAACTGCGGCAGAGCGGCGTGCGGTACGTCATCTTTACGCAGAAGCACGACGACGAGCTGACGCCCGAAACGCGGTCGGCGCTGGAGGAGTGGCTGGCCCAGGCGCCGCGGGGCCCGTTCCGCCTGGTGCCCGAGGCGTCGAACGCCGACGCCGACGTGTACGAGGTGACGGGGTAACCGAGTGCCCCGTGGCGCAGCACCAGGCGGGCAGGGACGCCCGCCCCACCACAGCCCTTGTGCATCACCCAGGCGATGCGGCGTGTCGCGGCCCGCGAACCTGGCAGAAGTAGCGGATCGCGTCACACCCCGGCGCGCCGGGAACCGCCTCGAACAAGGGGCGCGTACTAATACTCCGAGCAACCGAGGACGGCGTCACACCGTCCTATCAGACTAGCTTGAATGTGGAGGTTTGCACGATGCTGTCGCGCTTTGGGTTGGCAAGGAACAGGCGCTTCGGACTGTCCGTCGCGGTGGCGATGGTGGCAGTCGGCGTGACCGGTCTGCTCATCGGGCGCGTCTGGGCCCAGAACTCCCAGACGCGTCTGACGGTCAATGGCGTCACCCCCGCCATGCTGGCCGAGCGTACCGCGGTCCTGGGCCAGTTGGAGAACGGGCTGGTGGCGATTGCGGACCGCATGGAGGTGTCGCTGGTCTCCATTCGCGCCCGCCGCACGATCAAGGTCGATCAGGCGATGCCGGGCATCGGCGAGCTGTTCCGCCGGTTCGACAACGGGGATGACGAGGGCGCCCCGCAGATGCCGCAGCTTCGCATGCCGAGCATGCCTCGCCAGTTCAAGTCGGAGGCGGGCGGCAGCGGCGTCGTGGTGCGGGCAGACGGCTGGATCCTGACGAACGACCACGTGGTCGAGGGCGCCGACAAGGTCACGGTGAAGCTGCACGACGGCCGCGAACTCGAGGGCAAGGTCTACCGCGATCACCGCAGCGACCTGGCGCTCGTGAAGATCGATGCGTCCGGCCTCATCCCGGCCGAGTTTGGCGATTCCGACAAGGTGCAGGTTGGCCAGTGGGCCATCGCTTTCGGGTCGCCGTTCTCGCTGGACGACACGATGACGATGGGCATCATCAGCGCCCGCGCCCGGCAGAAGACGATCGCGGAGGGAGGTGACGCCCGCTTCTATCCCAGCCTTCTGCAGACGGATGCCTCGATCAACCCCGGCAACTCGGGCGGCCCGCTGGTCGACTCCCACGGCCGCGTGATCGGCATCAACGTGGCCATCAACTCGCCGACCGGCGGCAGCGTGGGCATCGGCTTCGCGATTCCCGCGAACACCGCCGTCAACGTGGTCGGCCAGCTTATCTCCAAGGGCAAGGTCACCCGCGGCTACCTGGGTGTCGGGCCGCGCTCGCTGAAGCCCGACGAGCGAGCCGCCCTCCACGTACGCGAGGGAGGCGCCCTGGTGGAGTCGGTCGAGGAAGGCACTCCCGCCGCGAAGGCCGGCCTGCAGCCCGAGGACGTGATCCTGAAGGTGAATGGCGAGACCGTCACCGACGACATCCGCTTCCGCGACCTCATCGCCCGCGTCGACCCCGGCAAGCAGGTGAGCCTGAAGGTCATGCGGAACGGGAAGGAGATCGACGTCAACGCCAAGCTTGAGGCGGCGCCTGAGCTGCCCGGCGCCATCGTCAAGGAGAAGGACGACGAGTCTGCTGGGGGCAAGCTCGGCCTCAAGGTCGAGTCGGTCAACGAGCAGAACCGCAAGGCGTACAAGCTGAAGGAAGGCACCGCAGGCGCGGTGATCGTCGAGATCCAGGACAGCGGAGCCGCCGCCGATGCCGGCCTCACCGTCGGCGACGTGGTCCTGAAGGCCAATGGCGCCGACATCAAGTCGTCCGCCGATCTGGCCGCCGCCATCAAGAACGTGAAGAGCGGCCAGCGCATCAGCATGGTCGTCCAGCGCACCGAGGGCGTGAGCACGATGAAGGTGCTGGTCGGCGTAACGGTGCCGTAGTGCAGGAGTAGCCCAGCGGGACGCGTCGCGCCCTGGTTCCGGCCGAGTGCTGGAACCAGGGCGCGTCCGTATTGGGGGGCGGAGCGCCGCCACGGGAAGGGTTAAGCAATCGCGGCCAGCGGTGGCGGTGGAGCTAGTCCAGCCGCGCGATTGCTTAACCTCTACGGTTGACCCGGCGCGCCGCCTCTCGCCATGCGTAGGGGCAGAGCATTCGCGCGCAGGGCCACCTACCGCGCCAGCGTGGGTCGCGAATGCTGTGCCCTGCCGTCGGCCGGTGCGCCGCCAAGGGAAGGGTTAAGCAATCGCGGCCAACGGTGCGCGCGAAGGCACTCTCGCCCCGCGATTGCTTAACCCCTACGGTTGACCCGGCGCGCCGCCTCTCGCCATGCGTAGGGGCAGAGCATTCGCGCGCAGGGCCACCTACCGCGCCAGCGTGGGTCGCGAATGCTGTGCCCTGCCGTCGGCCGGTGCGCCGCCAAGGGAAGGGTTAAGCAATCGCGGCCAACGGTGCGCGCGAAGGCACTCTCGCCCCGCGATTGCTTAACCCCTACTTCCGCTTCCCGTGCGCAGGCTTCCCCGCCGTGTGCTTCTTCGCGGGCGTCTTCGCCTTCTTCGCCACGCCGGGCGGCGGACCGTCGGGGTATACCACCAGGCGCGCGCCCTCCAGCCGGGCCGGGTTGATGAGCTTGGCCGCCCATGACGGCACCGTCACGACGTTCGGGTCTCCGTCGCTGACGTAGGGGCGCATTCCGCGCGCCATGCTGAGGTTGCGGATCAGGCGCTCGATCTCGCCGGGGTCGGCGCCGGTGCGCGTCACGTACGTGGCGTCGAACTTGCGGTGCGTCGCGGGATAGGTCGGCCCGCCCCAGGCCTCCAGCAGGCACCGGTTCTGATAGACGGTGCCGCCCTGCTCGCCCCGCATCAACGCGTCGCGACCGCCGGACACGCGCGGGTAGCCGCCATACGGCACGCAGAACGTGTCCATCGTGGCCCGCGGCTCCAGCTTGCGCACGTAGCGAACGCACTCCGCCACTTCCTTCCGGAGCTGCTCAACGCTCATGCGCATCAGAAACCGGTGCGTCGTCGAGTGGTTGCCGACCTCGTAGCCCGCCTGCACCAGGTAGGCGAGCTTCTGCCTCTCCTTGCCGCGCTGCCAGAACGGGACCGGGTTGTAGCTGGATCGGGGCAGCACGTAGAAGCTGGCGCGGCGCGGCCAGTCCGGGTGGGTCGCGCTGAACGTGTCCAGGATGCCGACCGCGCAGTCCGGATCCACCTGACCGCTCGGTAGCAGGCGGAGCTGCGAGCCGCGCGCATCGTCGAACGTGATGACGACGGGCGTCTTGCCCGCGGGCACGGCCAGCCTCGCCGTCAGCGCGTCGCGCATGTTCACCGGGTACCAGCCGGCCTCCCACATCAGCTCCAATTGGCGGCGAAACGTGTCGGGCGAGATGTTCAGGCCGCGCTTGTCGTACCTCATCGGCGCCCCGCCGCTCCGCTCGCCCACCGAATGGTACATGAGCACCGGGATGAGCCCGACCTCGTTCGGCTTGCGCTGGCCTGCGACGGGACTGCCGAGCGCGGCGCCGCACGCCGAGAGGGCCAATGCCGCGGATACGATGTGCCGGTAGGGCCTGAACATGGGTGTAGACTCCTGTTGGGACTGCGTGCAGAGAGGACCGCGCCGCGTTCAGTTGGCGAGGCAGCGCCCCGTTTCCTGCTCGCGGCGGCCGTTCCGCGCAACCCGGAAGGCCGCTCGCCCGTAGTCATCCGCGGAGGGAGTGAACGCGATATGCCCGTTGACGAGAGAGCGACCGAGTGGATCGAGAAGGGCCTGGCCCGCTCGCGCGCCGACGACTGGCCCGGCGCCGTCGAGGCGTTCCGGCGCGCGTCCTCCCTCGATACGAACAGCGTCGAGGCGCGGTTCCGAGTCGCTTGGGCGCTCTGGAACCTGTCGGAGACGCGCAAGCCGTCTGTGGCCGACCTCGCGCTGGGCTACGGCGCGCAGCTTCTGGGCTTCGAGCCGCTCGCACGCGATCGGAGGCGCAAGTTCCAGGCGCACCGCAAGATGCTGCGAGAGTGCGTCCACTGGTTCCGCGAGACGCTGGCGCTCGACCCCAAGCACGCGCGCGCCCACTACCACCTCGCCCAGGCCCTGCGGGAGCTGGGCTACAAGGACGAGGCCGCCGAGACCGCCAAGAAGGCTTCCGAGCTGGACCCGCGCAACCAGCGCTACGCCTCGCTCGTCAGCACCTACACGCAGGACGGCACGCCGCGCCTCTACGAGCCGGCCCGCACCGACGAGCAGGCCGCGCGGCTCTCGTGGGACGACCTGGTCCTCGATCCGAAGGTCAAACGCGAGCTGCGACAGATGCAGCTCATGCTGGAGAAGCCCGACCTGGCGCACGAACTGGGCATCCAGACGCCCACAGGCATTCTGCTGCGCGGCGCCCCCGGCACGGGCAAGACCACCATCGCGCGGATCCTGGCGAACGAGGCCAGGTGCCGGTTCTTCTCCATCACTCCGGCCGACATCAACCAGATGTACGTGGGCGAGTCGGAGAAGCGTGTCAAGGAGCTGTTCGAGCGGGCGCGGGCCGAGGCGCCGTCCATCATCTTCATCGACGAGATCGACGCGCTGCTGCCCTCGCGCCAAGGCGGCGTCGCCATCCACTCCGACAAGGTGGTGAACCAGTTCCTGCAGGAGATGGACGGCATGACACCCAACCACCGGGTCTTCCTGGTCGGCGCCACCAACCGGCCGGACATGCTGGACCAGGCCGTGCGGCGGGGTGGCCGGCTCTCCCGCGAGATCGAGATCCCGCTGCCCTCCGAGGCGGCCCGCGGCGAGCTGCTCGCCCTCTTCACCAAGGGAGTGCCCCTCGCCGACGACGTCGACCTGGCTGCACTCGCTACCAAGACCGAGGGCTACTCCGGCGCCGACCTGCGAGCCGTGGTGAACGAGGCGGGCCTGCAGGCGCTCATCCGCATTGCCGACCTCGGCGAGACCGCCGAGACGAAGCACCTGACCGCGGCCGACTTCGGCGAGGCGGTGGCGAACCTGGACGAAACCTGACGGGTGCGGCGCAAGGAACTCACCGTCTCGCGCGCCCGTCCTAACTAAGAGAAGCCGCATCGCGCGGCCTCGCACGGCCTGGCCGCGTGCCCGTGTCGGATCGGCCAGTGAACAGGAGTGAAGTGATGACGAAGACACATGGAGCGACCGGTCTGGCAGCCCTGCTCGCGGCCACGGCCGTCCTGATGCCCGCGCGATCGAGCGCCGCGCCCGAGACGCGCAAGATCGCGCTGCCCGTGGGCACCGTAGTGCCGGTGCGCCTCGACAAGCCACTCAGCAGCAAGACCGCGATGGCGGGCGACCATTTCACCGCCACAGTGCGCACCGGCCGCGACGACGCCGACCTACCGACCGGCACGCGCGTCGAGGGCGTTGTCCGCGAGGCACTCGCCTGCGCCAAGAACAAGCCGGGCGTCCTCGACCTCGACTTCCGGCGCATCGTCTTCCCGAACGGCCAGAAGGCCACGCTCGACGCCAGCCTCATCTCGCTGGACGCCAAAGCGGTGAAGCGCAGCGAGTCGGGCCGCCTCGTCGCCTCGACGGACAAGGGCAAGGACCGCCTGAAGTTCATCGGCATCGGCGCGGGCGCGGGCCTGGTCATCGGCTCGATCTTCAAGGGCAACGCGATCCAGAACACGCTGATGGGCGCGGCGGCCGGGTACCTGTATAACGAGCTGAAGAAGGACAAGCCCAGCGACGTGACGCTGAAGCAGGGCGCGGAGTTCGGGGTGCGCCTGGAGCGCTCCGTCGGCTTCACGACCAACGAGGCGCCGCACGCGACCAACGCGCCCGAGGATGACCGCTACTACAAGCCGGGCGGCGGCGCGGCCGATCGCCGGGCTGCTGAGGGCGACCGCGAGCCGACGAAGGACTCCGGGGACGAGAAGCCTGCGGCGCGCGAAGCCGCGGGCGACATCGGCGTGCTGATCGACGACCAGGACGTGGCGCTCGGCAAGACGAGACCAGTGGTGCGGGACGGCTCGGTGCTGGTGCCCCTGGAGCCGCTGGCCAAGGCGGCCGGCCTCCAGTACAACTATGACGCGACCGAGCGCCTCGTGTCCGCCTCCAACGGGACCGCGAAGATGGGCATCGGCAGCCGCATCGCCGTGGTGCGCGGCGCTCGCAAGCGGCTGGACTGCTCGCCCGAGATGCGCGACGGCAAGCTCTACGTGCCCATGCAGTTCTTCGCGCTGGCCCTCGGCGGGAGCGCGCAGTGGGACGAGACGAGCCGCACGGTGGTGATCACCACGAAGTAAGCAACGGCAGCCTGAACAGCAGCGGGGCGCCTCGGCAACAAGCCTGGGGGCGCCCCGCTGCCGTTTGGCCAACCGGCCTCTGAGCGACACAGGACGGGCACGGAGGCCCATCCCACCGAGCAGAACGCTCCGCCATGGACCGCCGGCGCCCTCGCCGGCAACGCCGGAGCCCGCCGCTACGCGTTCAGCCGCTCGCCCCAGAGGAGGCGCTTGCGGACCTTCTGGTAGAACGTGGAGCGCCGCACCGCCACGATGCGCGTGGAGCGGGCCGCCCGCCGGATGTCGACGCGGTCGCCGGACGCGAGCGGGAACACCTGCGTGCTGTCCGACATGAAGAGCACCTCGCCGTCCTCGATCTCCACGGTCACGGAGACGGTCTCGTCGGCGGGCACGATGAGCGGGCGCGCGGCCAGCGTGTGCGGGCAGATGGGCACCACCACGAGCGCCTGCACGGTCGGCTCCACGAGCGGGCCGCCGGCCGAGAGCGCATAGGCGGTCGAGCCGGTCGGGGTGGCCACGATGACGCCGTCGGCCGGGTAGCGCACGACCGGGTCGCCGCCGAACGAGGTGCGCAGGTGCAGCAGCCGCGCCATCGTGCCCTTGTTGATCACGACATCGTTCAGCCCGGTAGCGGTGTGGACGACCTCGCCGCCTCGCACCACCTCGCCCTGCACCATCATCCGCTCTTCCAGCCTGGCGCGCCCGGCGAGCAGGTCGTCGAGGTGCTTCTGCACATCGTTGGGGTGCGACTCCGCGATGAAGCCGAAGCGCCCCATGTGCACGCCGAGGATGGGCACGCCGGTGCAAGCCGCCAACCGGCTCGCCGCCAGGATGGTGCCGTCGCCACCCAGCGTGATGAGGAGGTCGAGCTCGGCAAGCTCTTCGTCGCTCGCGGCAAGCTCGGGCCGCCCGACCTCCGTCGCCGACCCCGCGTCCAGGCGCACGCCGATGCCGCGCTCCTCCAGCCAGGCGACGACGCGCGGCGCGAACGCGATCGCCTCGCTCTTGTCGTGGTTGGTAATGAGTCCGACGGCGTGCAGATCCATGTGCGGCTCCGATCGACAGCAGGTCCGCCCATTATGCGGCGCGAGCGGGCATCTGTCAATGCAGCGCGTCACTCCGCGGAATAGCAGGAACCGCCCCCCTGCCGCGCGTCACACGCACGCGACTGAGAGCGCACCGGTGCAGCATCCGGGCCTCACAGGGCGGCACGGCGAGCCCGCGCCAGCACCCAGCACCCGACACCCAGCACCCGACACCGGGCCCGCGCCTACAGGCTCCAGTACACCACCGGCGGCAGCTTGGACCGATCGAGCATCGACCGGACATCCACCACTACTCCACCCATGCGCACGCCACCCAGGAGCTTCTCGACGGGCATGCCCTTGTACGCCTGATGCGGGACGGCGATGATGATGGCGTCGAGCTTGGTCATCTCCTCCCAGGGAGTGAGGCGGATGCCGTACTCGTGCTCGCACTCGGCGGGGTCGGCCATGGGGTCGTGGACGATGGGCGTCGCGCCGAATTGCGTCAACTCGGAGATGATGTCCGGCACGCGGCTATTGCGGATATCCGGCACATCCTCCTTGAACGTGATGCCGAACACGCCAATACGCGCACGCAGGATGCCGACTCCGTTCTGCACGAGCAGCTTCACCGTGCGCTGCGCCACGTACGCGCCCATGCTGTCGTTCAGGCGGCGCCCCGATAGGATCACCTCTGGGTGGTAGCCGAGCTGCTCGGCCTTCGCGGTGAGGTAGTACGGGTCGACGCCGATGCAGTGGCCGCCGACCAAGCCGGGAGAGAATCGAAGGAAGTTCCACTTGGTTCTCGCCGCTTCGAGAACGTCGCGCGTGGCGATGCCCAGGCGGTCGCAGATGAGGGCCAGCTCGTTCATCAGGGCGATGTTCACGTCGCGCTGCGTGTTCTCCAACACCTTCGCTGCCTCTGCCACCCGGATGGAGGGCGCCCGGTGCACCCCGGCGGGGATGGCCGAGCCGTAGGCAGCCGCGACGCGCTCCAGCGTCTCCGCGTCCTCGCCGGACACCACCTTGACGATGCGGTCGATGGTATGCTCGCGGTCGCCCGGGTTAATCCGCTCCGGCGAGTAGCCCAGCTTGAAGTCGACACCCTGCGTCAGGCCGGATTCGCGCGCCAGGATCGGCCCACACACCTCCTCGGTCACGCCGGGGTAGACCGTCGACTCGTAGCAGACCACCGCGCCCTTCGACAGGTGGCGCCCCACGGTCGTCGAGGCGCCGACGAGCGGCGAGAGGTCGGGCTGGTTCCCCTCGTCGATGGGGGTCGGCACCGCCACCACGATGAACGTCGCGCTGCGCAGCTCCTCGGGGTCGCTGGTGAAGCGGATGTCGACCGCCTTCAGGCCTTCCTCGCTGACCTCGCCGGTGCTGTCCTTCCCCGCGCGCAGCTCATCCACCCGGCTCTGCTTGATGTCGAAGCCGATCGTCCCAGGGTGCTTCCGCGCGAACGCCAGCGCGACCGGCAGCCCGACGTAGCCCAGCCCTACAACCGCGACCTTCTCGCTCATCCGTTGCCTCTCCCGTTCCGCCATCGTGAACACCGTCCGCGCAGGAACCAGCCGGCGCGAAGGTGAACTTGCGCACAACCCACCCATCACCCTCGACAGGAGGCTCCGATGCGCACGCTCACCTACATTATGGCCGCCATGCTGCTCTCGGTCAGCGCGTTCGCCCAACCGCCCGCAGCCAGGGCACGCGCCGAGAAGCCGATCGTCGTCAAGGTGCTGAGCCTCAACTTCGAACCGATCATCCCGCAAGAAGGCGGCAAGCGCCTGCACGAGGTGTGCGGATGGAACGATCCGCACAAGCTGGCGGAGGGCTACATCGCCGACATCGCCGAGGCCTCGCGCGGGCTCGTGCGCTACAAGGTCGTCGAGTGGAAGGACATCGACACCTTCCACACCAAGATCGATGGGTTCACCTATACGCCGGAGAGCTACCTGGCGGCGTGGCGCTCCCGGAAGGGCTTCCACGACCCCGATACGGCCGACTACCCGAAGACGTTCCGCGACTACAACGTGCTGCCGCGCGTGAACAAGGGGGACATCGACGAGGTCTGGTTCTTCGGAGCGCCCTACTTCGGCTACAACGAGTCCGCCATGGCCGGCCCGCGCGCGTTCTACGTGAACGGCGAGGTGTACGACAAGGTACCGAGCAAGCGCCCGTTCGTCATCATGGGCTTCAACTACGAGCGCGGCGTCGCGGAGATGGTGCACGACCTCTGCCACCGCACCGAGAGCACGATGTCGCGCGTCTACGGCGGCTGGAAGGTCGAGGAGCTGACGACGAACTGGGCCCGGTTCGCCGCCAACTTCGCGCAGTCCGGCGGAGTCGCCGCGTGCGGCACCTGCCACTGGCCGCCGAACGCCGAGAAGGACTACGACTACGCCAACCCACGCACGGTGCAGTCCTCCGCCGACGACTGGCTCACCTACCCGAAGCTGGCCGGCGCGAAGAAGCCCGTCAGCCGCGCAACCTGGGGCGGCCCCGACTACCAGCGCAACTACCTCAAGTGGTGGTTCGCCCACCTCCCCCACGCCCCCGGCGTCAACGCCGACGGCCGCCTCAACAACTGGTGGCGCTACGTCTTCCAGTTCGACGCGTACGACGAGGCGGGGAAGGTCAAGGCAAAGAGGTGAAAGGTCATAAGGGGAAAGGTCAAAGGGCAGAGACGGATGGTTCGCTCCGGTGGTTCTGGCGGCTGAACGGAGGTCCGAGCGCTTCACCGCGGGAGTGCCCCTTGACCTTTCACCTTCTACCTCTGACCTTTCGCCTCTCCCCTTCGCCCCTTCCCCCGCCGCCCCCCAACGCCGCCTAGACATCCCCCCACCCCTTCGGGTACGCTTCGGGACACTACCGCGAGCAGGGATGGCGACACGATGACCTACCAGGACCTTCTCATCACCCTCGAACGCTTCTGGGCCGAGCACGGCTGCCTCGTCATGCAGCCCTACGACGTGGAGGTGGGCGCCGGCACAAACGCGCCGATGACCACGCTGCGGGCGCTCGGGCCGGAGCCGTGGAACGTGGCGTACGTGCAGCCCTCGCGCAGGCCGGCGGACGGGCGCTACGCCCGCAACCCCATGCGCATGCAGCACTACTACCAGTACCAGGTCATCATGAAGCCGTCGCCCGACAACATCGTCGACATCTACCTGGACAGCCTGCGCGCGCTCGGCATCAAGCCGGAGGAGCACGACATCCGCTTCGTGGAGGACGACTGGGAGGCGCCGACGCTGGGCGCGCAGGGCGTCGGCTGGGAGGTGTGGCTCGACGGCACTGAGATCACCCAGTTCACCTACTTCCAGCAGATGGGCGGCATCGAGTGCAAGAGCGTCTGCGCGGAGATCACCTATGGCACGGAGCGCCTCGCGTGCTGCCTGCAGAAGGTGAACAGCGTGTGGGACATGGAGTGGGCCCACGGCGTGACCTACGGAGACTCGGAGAAGGACGCGGAGTACGAGCACTGCGTCTACAACTTCGAGCAGGCCGACGTGCCCACGCTGCTCCAGCAGTTCGACCTGTGCGAGAAGGAGAGCAAGCGCATCGCCGAGATCGGCCTGGTGGCGCCGGCGTTCGACCTCGCGCTCAAGTGCTCCCACCTCTTCAACCTGCTGGACGCGCGCGGCAGCGTCTCCGTCACCGAGCGGGCCAGCTACATCAACCGCATCCGCGGCCTCTCGCGCCAGTGCTGCCTGAAGTACCTGGCCCAGCGCGAGGAGAAGGGCTTCCCGCTGCTGCGCGGCCGCCAGCCTGCCTGACGCGCGCCCGCGCCGAAGCGCCCAACGCCCCCGCTGCCAGCCGACTGGCGCGGGGGCGTTCTCTTCCCTGGACCGAGTTCCCAACCCCCGCAGGGGGTTTCGCGAGCCCAGCCCGGCGTTACAACGCCGGGCGACACGCCGGGCGAACACACCCAGCGCGCCCATCGGCCCAGCCCCCCCGCTGCCAGCCGACTGGCGCGGGGGCGTTCTCTTACTGAACCAGATCCCGAACCCCCGCGGGGGTGTCGCCAGCCCAGCCCGGCGTTACAACGCCGGGCGACACGCCGGGCTACACGTCCGACGATCTGCCAGGCGCCCCCCTACCCCTGCCGCATCAGCGTCAGCAGCATCACGACCGGCGTCTTGGCGTGCACGCTGTGCTGCAGGTTCGGTGGCATGTAGACCACCGTGCCCGCGCTCGCGGAGGCCGGGTCGTCGCCCAGCGTCAGATCCGCCTCGCCGCTGATGAACTGCAGCATCGCCGGCATGGACGCCGTGTGCTCCGACAGCTCCTGGCCCGTGTCGAAACCGAATGCCACGACCTTGACGTGCTCGTCGCTGTAGAGCGTGCGGCTCAGGATGCCGTCCTTCGGCACCTCGATCTCCGCCTCGACGTTCGGCAGCACGTAGTAACCTGCACTCATAGTGTCTCTCCCTCCGCGCACAGCGGCGTCGCCATGCCCCGTGTGGCCAGAAGCTCGGCCAACGTCGTCTCCCGGAACGACTTCTCCACCGTCGCCATCGCCTCGTCCATGCGCTTGTGCATCGGACACAGGCCCTCGTGCCCCTTGATCCCGAGCGGGCAGCGCTTGATGCGCGGCAGCGGATCGATCGCCTCAATGATGTCGTACATGGAGATCTCTTCCGGCGCACGCGCCAGCGTGAATCCGCCCCGCGGCCCGCGCTGCGACTTCACCACGCCCGCCCGGGCCAGCTCCTGCAGCACCTTGCTGAGGTAGTGCATCGGCGCCTGCGTCTTGTCCGCCGCATCCTTCGCCGTCAACGCCACCTCCGGCTTGGCCGCCAGCAGCAGCACCGCCCGCAGAGCGTACTCCACCGTCTGTGTGAACATCCGCGCCTCCATCGAGGTCGATTTGTTGATACCGGACCTTGACATAGATTATACCACCGAAGTATACTGTCCACGATATTACGGAGATAGAACTCCAGAAATCTACATTTACCGGAGGCGAACAGAGCATGTTCTGCTATCAGTGCGAACAGACCCTCAAGGGTACGGGGTGTGTCGACGTTGGAGTGTGCGGCAAGGACGCAAGCACGGCCGCCCTCCAGGATCTGCTGCTGCATGTCACCAAGGGCGTCTCGATGGTCGCCCACCGAGCCCGCAAGGTCGGCGTCGTCGATAGCCAAGTGGACCGCTTCGTCATCGAGGCGCTTTTCACCACGGTGACCAACGTGAACTTCCACGTCGTGCGCCTGGAGGAGATGATCGACCAGGCCATCGACCTGCGCGAGCGCATGCGCCTCGCCTACGAGGCAGCCGGCGGCGCCGAGCCGCTCTTCGGGCCCGCAACCTGGACGCCCGCCGACGACGTCGACGCGATGATCCGCCAGGGCCGCGGCGTCGGGCTCCTCGCCCGCTTCCCGAGCGAGGGGTCGGACATCTCCGGCCTGCTGGAGCTGCTGACCTACGGCCTGAAGGGCGCCGCCGCCTACGCCGAGCACGCCGCGAGGCTGGATGAGGAAGACCCGGCCCTCTACGCCGCGTTCCACGAGGCGATGGACGTCCTCACCCGTGGCATCACGGACGCTGGCGAGCTGCTGGGCTGGTGCCTCAAGACCGGCGAGATCAACCTGCGCGCCATGGAGCTGCTCGACAAGGCCAACACGACCGCCTACGGCCACCCCGAGCCCACCCCGGTCCGCATCCATCCCATCGCCGGCAAGGCCATCGTCGTCTCCGGACACGACCTGAAGGACCTGGAACTCCTCCTCCAGCAGACCGAGGGCAAGGGCATCAACGTGTATACGCACGGCGAGATGCTGCCCGCACACGGGTATCCGAAGCTGAAGGCGTACAAGCACCTGGTCGGCAACTACGGCGGCCCGTGGCAGGTGCAGGTCGAGGAGTTCAGCGAGTTCCCCGGCGCCGTGCTGATGACCACGAACTGCATCCAGCGCCCCAAGGACTCCTACGTCGACCGCATCTTCACGTCGGGGATGGTTGCGTGGCCGGGCGTCCAGCACGTCTCGGACGGTGACTTCACCCCGGTAATCGAGGCAGCCCTGGCGGCGCCCGGTTTCGCCGAGGACGGGCCGGACAAGACGATCCTCGTCGGGTTCGGGCGCCAGGCAGTCCTGGGCGTGGCAGACAAGGTGGTCGAGGCGGTGAAGTCCGGGGCACTGCGCCACTTCTTCCTGATCGGCGGCTGCGACGGCGCCCGCCCGGGCCGCGACTACTACGCGCAGCTCGCGCAGTCCGTGCCGGACGACTGCATCATCCTGACGCTCGCGTGCGGGAAGTACCGGTTCAACAAGATGGACTTCGGCACGGTGGCCGGCCTGCCGCGCCTGCTGGACATCGGCCAGTGCAACGACGCCTACTCCGCTATCCAGATCGCGGCGGCTCTCGCGGGGGCCTTCGACTGCGGCATCAACGACCTGCCGCTCTCGCTGGTGCTGTCGTGGTACGAGCAGAAGGCCGTGGCGATCCTGCTGACGCTGCTGCACCTGGGCGTCCGCAACGTCCGCATCGGCCCCACGCTGCCGGCGTTCCTCACGCCGAACCTCATCAACATCCTCGTCGAGAAGTACAACGTGATGCCGATCACGACGCCGCAAGAGGACCTGGCGGCAATTCTGGGCTGATCGCGTTCCGATGTGCAGAAGGGCGGGCCAGCACGGCCCGCCCTTCTGCACGATGCCTGTTCGCGGGAGTCCTACTTACCAGGCACCAACCGCATGCCCGTCATCGCCAGGTGCGAGTCGAACGCGAAGACCTCACCAAGGCCAAGTGCGCCCGAGATCGCCAGCGTGCTGCAGTCAGTGACCGAGAGCTGGGTATCGCTGAAGCGCTCGAACAGGACGATCGCTGCGGCCCACATCGCCTCGTCCACGCGCTCGATGCGCAGATGGCCCTTCGCCTGAGCATCGACAACTCCCCGCCAGAAGGCCACAGCGTCAGCATGCGTCGTGTCGTAGCGCAGCCTCGTGAGTGTCTCGTCCAGGACGTAGTCCGAGGTTATGAGGGTGGCACGCTGCTCCAGCAACTCCCGGAAGAGGGCGGCTGCGCGAGGATGGCATCGGTCTGCGGGCACAGCGACCGCGTACCAGGCACTCGTGTCGACGAAGACCTCACGAAGCGCCATCGGAGTTCAGGTAGGCGTCGTGGTTCTCGGCACCGTCGTGCCGCCCGCTCGCCGCGATGCCGATGATCCCATACAGCGGGTTGTCTCCACCTGGGTTGTCGCATGCCTCGGCCGGCTCAAGGCGAATGCTGACCTGATCCCCTTGCCGCAGGCGCAGCTTGTCGCGCACGTGCTTCGGCAGCACGACGCGCCCCCCGGCGCCAACGGTCACCTTGCATAGTTCGCTCGCCATACGTGGCCTCCACCTGGATCAGCGCTCACTTGATAGCATTATAGCCGAACGCTCCGCAGCGCGCCAGAGCTGCAGGACCTCATTTGGCGGCCACGGGCCGATCGCGACAGACCGCCCCCTAGCTCAGCGAGCCGAGCATCGCCTCGATGCGCCCGGCGCCAGTCAGCGGCAGCGCGACCTTGATCTGCTCAGTCGAGGAGAGGTAGGCGGCCAGGATCGCCTCGGCAGCGGCGCGCCCCTCCGCCACCCCGACATGGGGCTCGATACCCAGCCGCACACAGAGCGCGAAGTGGCGCAGCGCCTGCAGGTACGGGTTGTGCGCCCGGGCTTCGTCGTGCGGCCGCGCCAGCGGGGTGGGCGTCAGGTCCTCGGGTGTCCGCCCGACTCGGTGGAGGAGCGTGCGGAAGTACGCCGTCGAGTCGTAGCTCCAACCGCGCGAGAAGCTCAGTTCCAGGGTGCCCTCGTCACCGGTCAGCAGATACTGCTCGACCGGGTCCTTGTGGTCGGTGCGCGAGATGTGGTGGATGGACAGGCCACGCTCATGCTGCAGGATGACGTTCCCCTGGCATCCGACGCGCCCCTCGCTGCCCTGCAGGTCGATGTCGGCGCTCACGGTCTGCACGTCCCCCAGCACCCAGCGACAGAAGTCGATCGTCTGGCTGATGTGGAACTCGAAGACGCCGCGCCAGGTCCTGAGGAAGTCGCGCCGGGCGGCCCAGCCGGCGTAGAAGCTCCAGTCGCAGCGGATCTGATTGATGCGGCCGATGACGCCCGTCTCCACCGCCTCGCGGGCCGCGGAGAAGCTGCGGTCGAACCGGCGCGTCAGCCCGAGCATCAGTCGGATGTCGTGGTCGCCGGCCCACTTGGCCAGGTCGTCGCAGATTCGCAGGCTGGCGGGCAAGGGGCCGGCCATGAACACGTGCTTGCCGGCCTCGGCTAGCGCGATGGCCTGCTTGGGGCGATCGTCGATCGGTGATGCCAGGAGGGCGGCTTCGACGGCGGGCTCGGCCAGGAGTGCCTCGAAGTCGGTCAGCGTCACTGCCTTGCGCGCATCTCGGGACCACAGCCTCGCGGCGACCGGGTCCACGTCCATCAGCGCGACGACCTCGACCGCGTCCAGCAAAGGAAGCACAGCGCCGTAGGTCTGACGGGAGCCGCCGCATCCGACGACGGCCAGCCTCACTGGAGAAGCCGAGACGGCGCCGGGCGCGGCCGGATCGGACGGAGCGGGCGAGGAAGACATCTGGTGGGTACCCCAAAACGAACATCGGGCGCTGCCGTACCGGCAGCGCCCGATATCGCGACACTTATGCGAACTACCCGGCTGCCAGGCGAGGCACCACGGTCGGCGCCAGAGCCGGCTGAAGAACCGGCGGCTGCCCCATGCCATAGGCCGACAGGCCGAAGAAGTAGCAGGTCCGCCCGCAGCACACGCAGTCTGCGACGATCGGGCCGTGCGGAACTCGACGAGGCGGTGGCGTATGTAGGCCAACACAGCACAGCGGGTAGTGGGCCACCTTACGGTATGCGCTCATACTGATCGCGTCCCCTTCGCTCAGAACTGAAGCATCCTTGCGGATGCTATTCGCTGCGTGGACCCGCAGGTCCTCCCCGCAGCGGCAACAAGGCGGCAAGCCCAATCGGGCCGAGTGGCTGCCCCGCCTGACACAGAAGTCATGTGCATGATCCGTGCCAACCGCGCCCGCGCAGTCCACCAGATGCCGACGCAAACGATCCGCCGCACCCTGCGACTGAGCGCGCCTTCCGTTCTCAGCCGGACCTCATTATATCACAGCGGCGCACGTCCGACCAGTCCGGCGGGAACGGTGTTTGTGCTATAATCCCGCCGAAATGACCCCCGTGCGAATCAGCGCTCCCGGGCGCATCTGCCTCTTCGGAGAGCATCAAGACTACCTCGGCCTGCCCGTTCTGGCCGCAGCAGTGAACCTGCGCATCGGCATCGAGGCGCATCCGCGCGCCACGCCCGGCTTCTCGCTCCGCCTTCCGGACATCTCGCAGAGCGTCGAGCTGGAGGCGGCCGGCGGCCAGCCCTACGCCGAGAAGCGCGACTACCTGCGCTCGGCCATCAACGTGCTGGCGCGGCGTGGGCACGCGTGGCCGCTCGGCTACGACGCGGTGATCCACGGCGACATCCCGATCAACGCCGGCGTCAGCAGCTCATCGGCCATGGTCATCATGTGGCTCCGCTTCCTTCTGCACGCCGCACAGCCTGCCGAGGAAGTCGACGCCGTTGACCTGGCGACGTTAGGGTTCCACGCCGAGGTGGCGGAGTTCGGCGAGCCCGGCGGGATGATGGACCACTTCTGCGCGGCCGTCGGCGGAGTCCTCGCCATCAAGACGACCCCGCCGTTCGGCGCAGAGCGGCTCGCCGCCCGCCCCACCGGGTTCGTCCTCGGCCACACCCTGCAGCCGAAGGCAACGCTGGAGCTGCTGGGCCGCAACCGGCGCGACGTCACCGAAGGCATGCGCCTGATCTCCGAGGCGCTGCCTGGCTTCGACCTGTCCACCACCCCGCTGGCCGAGGCTGAGCCGCATCTCGCCGCGCTCCCGCCGGACCCGCGCCGCAAGCTGCGCGCCAACCTCGTCAACCGGGATATCACCGTCGAGGCGCGCCGCGTCCTGGCCGGCGGAACACCCGAGCGGCTGGGCGGACTCCTGACACGGCACCACGAGCAACTCCGCGACGGCCTCGACCTCTCCACTGACAAGATGGAGCGGATGATGAATGCGTCGCTCGCGGCGGGCGCGCTGGGCGGCAAGGTGAACGGCTCGGGCGGCGGCGGGTGCATGTTCGCCTACGCGCCCGGCTGCGAGGAGGCCGTCGCCGAAGCCATCCGCAGCGAGGGCGGCGTCCCGTACATCGTCTCGATCGATGAAGGCGCGCGGCACGACTGACGGGCGCGATCCTTTCGTTGAACCAGTCGAGCAACACGAAGGCCCCGGCCAAGAGCGGTCGGGGCCTTCGCTGCGTCTCGCTACGGCTTGGCTGGCGGCGACGGTGAGGACGCCTGCAGTCTCCGCAGGGCGTCGCCCAACTCGTCCAGCGCCGCGTCGTAGTCCTTCTGCTTCGCCCTCGCCCGGTCGAACGCCGCGTTGGCCCGCCGGATGAGCTCCTCCCGGGAGCCGCCCGCCGGCTGCAGCGCCCCGGCGACCGCGGCGGACACTGCCTGCGTCGTGCCGCTGCCCGAAGCGCGCGCCGTGTCCGCGCTTCCTCCGAAGCTCCCTAGCGCCGCGATGGCCATCTCCAGGTTCGGCCGCATCAGGACCCGATCGCCGTTGGACACGATCACCTGGTTCACCTCGGGCAGCACCGACGCGGCGCCGCCGGCCTTCGCCTGAACGTACAGCGGCGCGGCATAGAGGACCGACTTGCCGATCGGGATCGCCAGCAGGTTGCCGATGATGACGCTCGACCCGCGCTGGCCCAGCAGCGTCATCGTCTTGGAGATATCCTCTTGCGACTGGATCTGCGCCATGACCTGGGCCGGCCCGTTCATCGGCGTCCCCTTCGGGAACCGGTACACCACGAGCTGGCCGTAGTCGTCCGGGTCGCACTTGGCGCACATCCAGGCCGAGAGCGTCGGTGTTCGGAGCGGCGTGTAGGGGGAGATCATCATGAACTCCTCGTCCTTCTCGCCGGGCAGCCGCATCACCAGGTAGTAGGGCTGCATCCGCACGTTCTGGTCGGCGTTGCCCTCCGCGTCGAGCTGCGGCGTCGGGTCCTGCGGCACCTCCCACTGGTCCTCCTTGCCGTAGTACACCCGCGGATCGGAGATGTGATAGACCGTGTAGACGTCGCGCTGGATGCGGAACAGGTCCTCCGGGTAGCGCAGGTGCGCCCGCAGCGGCTGCGGCATCTTGTCCATCGCCGTGAACAGGCCGGGGAACACACGCATCCACGTCTTGACGATCGGATCGTCGGGCGCCGACACGTACATCGTGACCGTGCCGTCGTAGGCGTCGACCACCGCCTTGACGCTGTTGCGGATGTAGTTGAAGCCCTGCTGGACGCCGTCGACGCCGGTGCCCGTGTAGGTCGGCTTCGAGTATGGGTACCGATCAGTCACCGTGTAGGCGTCCATCAGCCAGACCAGCTTGCCGCCCAGGACCACCAGGTACGGATCGTTGTCCCAGTTGAGGAAGGGCGCGAGCTTCTGCACCCGCTCGCGGATGTTGCGGCGATACAGGATGCGGCTCTCAGCCGTCAGGTCGCCCGAGAGCAGCAGGTTGGTGTCGCCGAGAAGAATGGACCACGCCATTCGCCTCAAGCCGCCGCCGAGCGCCGTTCCGCCCTCCCCGGCGTACCGCGTCTCGCGGTTGACGTTGCCCTCCTCCGGGTAGTCGAACTCGTCAGCCTTCGAGTTCACCATCACGTAGTCGTTCGTCAGCTCACCGTAGTAGATCTGCGGCCGATCGAGCTTCAGCTCCGGCTTCTCGCTGCGCACCGGGACGCCCTGCATGAAGTACTCCGGCATGCCGTCGGCGTCCACCCGGTTCACGGGGCTCATCACCGCGCCGTAGCCGTGTGTGTAGACCAGGCGCTCGTTCTGCCACGTCTGCGCCTGCTGCGGCAGCCCCTCCGTGAACATCTCGCGCGCCGCCAGCATGACCTGCCGGTACTCCCCGCCGAGGCGGTACCGGTCGATGTCGATGTTGTAGTTGCTGCTGGTCGTCGTGGCGGTCGCGGGAAGCTGGAACTGGTAGTAGGGCCGGATGACCTGCTTGATCGAGTAGACCGCGCCGAGCTGCGGCCAATCCCACAGCCGCACGTTGTCGATGGTCGGCTTGTCGGCCGCCAGCTCCGCCGCGGTCAGGTTCACCGAGACGGGAACCGTCTGCTCCTTGATGTTGTCCAGCCCATAGGCCTTCCGAGTGAACTCGATGTCCCGAGCGATGTACTCCTTCTCCGCGCCGAACTGGTTCGGCACGACCTGGAACTTCTGCACGAAGTTGGGCCAGACGCCCACGACCAGCCCCGAGCCCACCGCCCAAAGGGCGAGGCCCACCAGCGGCAAGCGGGGCGGATTGGCGCTGCGAAGGGCCATCAGGCAGAACGCGGCGGTCAGCAGCATCAGCACTGTCTGGATGTTCTGGCCGGGCAGCCGGGCGTGCAGGTCCGTGTAGCCCGCGCCGAAGTAGGCCCCGTTCTCGGCCACCAGCAGATCGAAGCGCGCCAGGTAGTGCCCCCACGCAAACACGGCCGCGAAGGCAGCCCCGAGCATCAGCAGATGCCGCTGCGCGTGCAGCGGCAGGTTCAGCGCCTGCCCCTGGGCCAGGTCGGTGCCGCTCTGCACGAGGTACACCACGGCCGTGCCGATCGCGGTCGCGCCGAGCGTGAAGAGGAGCCAGCCCTGCAGGTAGGTCAGGAACGGCAGGCGGAACACGTAGAAGCCGACGTCCTGGTTGAACACCGGGTCGGCCTGCCCGAAGGTGCCCGCGTGGGTGAAGAGCAGGTACGAGGACCAGTGCGTGCTCGCGTTGCCGGCCACCAGGAACGCGACGATGAGCGCTCCGGCCAGCGCCAGCCACCCGATGCCCCGCTTGATGAACTCGATGATCTGCTCCTGCTCCGAGTTCAGCATGCGGACACCGCGCGCCGGCTTCTCGCTGCGGAGCGCGATCCAGAGGTTCAGGTAGGCGATGAGGAAGAACGAGAGGCCCATGCCGAAGAAGAGCATCAGCCGGGTCTGGATCGTCGTCAGGTAGACGCTGGTTCGCTTCAGCTCGCCGAACCAGAGCCAGTCGGTGTAGAGCCGCACGATCGAGTAGCCGAAGAGCACCGCGATGACGACGACGGCGATGAACGCGTACCGCAGCACCTTCAGCCAGACCGGGGTGCGGGAGACGTTGGGGTGATCACTCATGACAGGGGACTCCCTCGCGGCGAGACGTGCCGCATGGCTGGGCCAACGCGGGCGATTCTACCACAGGCCGAGTTGAACGCCGCGCCATAGGGTTGACGAACCGGAGTGCGGCCAGTTTCACTTTGCGCGACGGATGGCGCTCCGAGCGAGTAGAATGAGTAGACTGGCACCGCAGCCGAACGCGCGAAAGGACCCCGTCTTGCCGCTCGCAAACACCGCCGACATGCTTCGGCTGGCCCGCACGCAGGGCTACGCCGTCCCGGGCTTCGAACCGTACGCTCTCGACCAACTCCAGGCGACCGCCGAAGCCGCCGAAGAGGAGAAGGCGCCCATCATCCTCCAGCTCTGGTCGGAGGTGATGGAGACCTGGGGCATCACCACTATCTCGAAGCTGTGCCTGGACATCGCGGCCCAGAGCAGCGTGCCCATGTCGCTGCACCTGGACCACTGCATCGACGAGGACCTGGTGTACGCCTCCCTCGACAACGGGTTCACGAGCGTGATGTACGACGGCTCGCGCCTACCCTACGAGGAGAACGTGAAGATCACGGCGCGCGTCGTCGAGCGGGCACGCTCCTACGGCGCGGCGGTCGAGGCGGAACTGGGCCTCATCCGCTCGATGGACGACTACGCTTCGGCCGAGGAGGCCCTGGCGGAGCTGCCGAACCTGCTGACGCCGCCCGAGCAAGCTGACGACTTCGTGAAGCGGACGGGCATCGATATCCTGGCGCCCGCCATCGGCTCCATCCACGGCTGCAAGCTGCCCCTCGCCCGCCTGGACATCCCGCGCGTGGAGGCCATCGCCGCCATCACGGGCCTGCCCCTGGCGCTGCACGGCGGCTCCGGAGTGAGCGCGGACCAGATCCAGGCGGCCATCGGCGCGGGCGTGGCGAAGGTGAACATCGACGCCGAGGTGCGCACCATCTACATCCAGGCCCTGCGCGACGGCAGCCAGGCCGTCGGCTCCTACTCCACTGACAACTTCGACCTGGCCCGCTTCCCCCGCGCCGTGAAGGCGGCGGTGCGCGAGGCGGTGCGAGGCCGCATCCGCATGTGCGGCGCCAACGGTCGGGCGTAGGCATCAGTCGCCGTGGTGGGATGGGCCTCCGCGCCCGTCCGGTAATGCGCTGCCCGGCCGCGGTCATCGTGGCCGGGCAGCGTGCTGTCAACCCCGGGGCCCACGAACACTCAACCTCGTCCCTATATCCCCTTCTCCGGCACGGGGCTCCAGCCGTCGAAGGCGCAGCCGTACTCGGCGGCGGTGTTGGACATCCACTTCACCCATTCGAGGAGGAACTCGGGGGAGACGGGGCGGGGGCGCGTCGAACCCACCACGGACCACTACCTAGCGAAGAGGCGGCTGCGCGAGCTGCGCCGCACCTCCACGTCGTGGTCCTGGGCGAGGTCCGCCCGTAGCGCCTGGGCACGGTCGAGTTTCGAGGTATGGAAGACGAAGCTGAGGCGAACCGGCAGGCCGGCCTCGGCGTCGTGCGCGCCGGCGGAGTGGGCCGACAGCAGCAGCGCGTGCATTTGGACGCTCCTCATCGTGCGGCGCTCCGATACCGGGGGTGTAGGAAGCGACGTTGTGACGACACGTCAGTGCGCGACAGCCTGACAGTCAGATGGGTCCAACGGAAGGGGGTATCCGGTGATGCGGCACCGGAACTGCCGCCGCGATTCACCGCACCGGCGCCCGATTCCTTTGGCATTGCGCAGCGGCTCGCGCAGGAATCCGCGCGCCGGTGCCCCCAGGTATAATGCACAGTCTGCGGCGCCCGACGCCGCATCGCATCCATCCTCCAGGAGTGATCGATGAAGCGCATCGCACTGGTCGTGTCGTGCCTCGCCCTGCTGATGGCGCTGTCCGCCGCGGCCTTCGCCGAGCCCGTTCCCAAGGATATCCAGGCACTCTACGCGAAGTTCGGCGCCGCGACGGAGAAGAAGGATCTTGCGGCACTTGGGAAGCTCGTCACCCCGGACTTCGTAGTGGTAACGGAGAAGGGCAAGATGCAGACGCTGGAACAGGTGAAGCAGACGCTGCAGTTCCAGTTGGCCATCCTGCAGAACCTGCGCTCGAAGTACACGGTGGCCAAGGCCACGGTCAAGGGCAAGACTGCCTCGGCCACGACCCAGAGCACCATGAGCGGCGAGATCAAGAACGCGAAGACCAACGTCGTGCAGAAGGTCAAGGTGACGGCCAAGAGCCAGGACACGCTCCTCAAGACCGCCGAGGGATGGAAGCTGAAGAAGCTCGTGGTGCTCGCCCAGACCGCCACCATCGACGGCAAGCCGATCCAGGGGATGTAGTCGAGCCGCTCAGCCTAGGGTGAGCCCGCCGACAGCGAGCACAAGTACCATCAAGGAGTCTCCAATGAAGCGCACCGCACTGGTCGTGACGTGTATTGCCCTGCTCGTGGCGCTGTCCGCTTCGGCAGGGGCCCAGGCCGTTCCCAAGGACATCCAGGCCTTCTACGCCAAGTGCGCCCAAGCGATGCAGAAGCGGGACGGCGCCGCACTGGCCAAGCAGTTCGCGCCGAACATCGTCTCCGTCGACCAGAAGGGTCGCACCACCAAGGGCGCCGCCGTAGCCCAGGAGATGTCGGTGGCGCTCTCCATGATGACGGAGGTCAGCGCTAAGTTCACCATCGTGTCGGCGGTAGTCAAGGGCGACCGCGCCACCGTGGTGAACGATGCCGTCTTCGGTGGCAAGCTCAAGAACCCGCAGACCGGCAAGACGATGGTGCTCAAGACCTTGCAGCGCTGCAAGGACGTGCTGGTCAAGACCGCCAAGGGCTGGCTGATGGAGAAGACCACCACGCTGAAGGACACGTCGACCATCGACGGCAAGCCGGTGCCTGGCGCCTAACCTGCCCGGCAGCCCCCAGAGCGACCCCTGGCCGGAGCGCCTCCGCACCCTCCGGCCAGCGCCGTCTGTCCCTCCAGCAACCTCGGAGCCGCGCATGAGCATCCTGATCGACGGATCGACCCGCGTCCTGGTCCAGGGCATCACTGGGCGCGAAGGGGCCTTCCACACGGCCCAGATGGTCGCGTACGGATCGAACGTGGTCGCAGGGGTGACCCCCGGCAAGGGCGGCACGCGCGACGACAACGGCGTGCCCATCTTCAACACGGTGGCCGAAGCCGTCCGCGCGACGGAAGCCGATGCGTCCATCGTGTTCGTGCCGGCCCGATTCGCGCCGGACGCCATCCTCGAAGCGAAGGACGCCGGCATCGCGCTCATCGTCGCGATCACGGAAGGCATCCCCACGCGCGACATGATGGACGTCGTGCGCCACGTGAAGATCGCCGGCAGCCGCCTCCTCGGCCCCAACACCGCCGGCATCATCACGCCCGGCGCCTGCAAGATGGGCATCATGCCCTCCGACACCTTTGCCCCCGGCCCGGTCGGGCTCATCTCGCGCTCCGGCACGCTCACCTACGAGATCGTCGACGAGCTGACCCGCGCCGGCCTCGGCCAGTCGACGTGCGCCGGCATCGGCGGCGACCCGATCATCGGCACCACGTTCATCGACCTGCTGCCGATGTTCGAGGCGGACCCCGCGACGAAGGCGGTCGTCATGGTCGGCGAGATCGGCGGGGCGGACGAAGAGAACGCGGCCGAGTACATCCCTGAGATGACCAAGCCGGTCATCGGCTTCATCGGCGGGCGCACCGCGCCTCCAGGCAAACGTATGGGTCACGCAGGGGCCATCATCAGCGGGAAGACGGGAACCGCTCAGGCCAAAGTCGAAGCGCTGGAGCGCGCGGGCGTTCCCATCGCCGAGACCACCCACGACATCCCCGCACTCGTCAAGCGCGCCCTCGGGAGCTGAGGAACATGAGCACCTATTTGACCGACAAGAAGGTCGCCGTCGTCGGCGCCGCCGGTTTCATCGGGTCGAACCTCGTCCAGGACCTGCTGGCCACGCGAACCGCCAACCACATCGCGATGTACGACCCGTACGCTCCCGGGCTAGAGGGCGCGGCCGAGGAGATCTACCACTGCGCCTACCCGGACGCCTGCGTCACCTGGACCACCGACCCGGCCGAGGCGCTTGCCGGCGCGTCCTACATCATCTCGTCGGGAGGCGCCCCGCGCAAGGAGGGCATGACCCGCGAGGACCTGCTGCGCGGCAACTGCGAGATCGCGAAGGGCCTGGGCGAGTCGATCAAGGCCCACGCGCCGAACGCCGAACTCGTGGTGATCATCTTCAACCCGGCCGACATCACCGGCCTGACCACCCTCGTCTACTCGGGCCTGAAGCCCGGCTGCGTGACCACCCTCGCGGCGCTCGACAGCACGCGCCTGCGCACGCGCCTCGCGCAGCACTTCGGCGTCGCGCATCAGGAGGTGACCGGCTGCGCCACCTACGGTGGGCACGGCGAGACGATGGCGGTCTTCAAGAGCAGCACCGCGATCGCCGGCGTTAAGCTGACCGACATCCTGGCGGGCGCGACGGTCAACGGGAAGGGCATGACCGCCGACGAGTGGACCGCCGTGCAGGAGCACGTGCGCACCGGCGGCGCCCGCATCATCAAGCTGCGCGGGCGCTCCTCGTTCCAGTCGCCCTCCCACCAGAGCGTCGAGATGGTCCGCAGCCGCATCCAGGGCGGCGCGCACCCGTGGCCGTGCGGCGCGTACTTCGGCTCCGGCCCCTTCGCGAACGTGATGATGGCCGCCGACGCGACGTTCGGCCCCGATGGCCTGGTCGGCTCGGTGCCGGCGGGCGACGACGAGGACATGGCCGCCCTGCGCAAGAGCTACGAGCACCTGACGAAGCTGCGCGACGAGGTCATCGCCGCGGGCGTCCTGCCGCCGGTCAATGAGTGGAAGACGCTGAACCCGAACCTGTAGAAAGGCGGGGGATGGGGGTTGGGGACTGGGGGCTGGCTCCTACTACGGCCCCGCTGGCCAGCCATCCCCCAGCCCGCAACCCCCATCCCCTGTAGTTAGGAGAGACCATGCCCCTGGCCGATATCGAGCTGGTGAAGTCCGTTGTGGTGGAGGCCGGCAAGGCCGCCCTGGCGCGCTGGGGCACCGTTGGCGCGGAGATCAAGACGGACACCACGCTGGTGACCGCCGTCGACCGCGACACGGAGCGGTTCATCGAGGGCGCGCTGTCGCAGAGGTATCCGGACTACGCCTTCGTCGGCGAGGAGTACGGCTGGCGCGGCGAGCGCGACGTTCCCGTGTGGGCATGCGACCCCATCGACGGCACGACGAACTACGTCTACGGCCTGCCGCACTGGTGCGTCTCGGTGGGGCTCATCCACGAGGGCGTCTCGCAGCTCGGGGCGCTCTACCTGCCGGTGACCGACGAGTTGTTCTGGGCGGTGCGCGGCGAGGGAGCGTTCCGCAACGGGGAGCGCATCCACGCGACCGACCGGGAGTGCATGGGCTCCGAAGACCCCATCTGCTTCACGAGCAACGCCTCGAAGACCCTCAGTACGGAGGCCATCCTGGGGCGCGTGCGCTGCCTCGGGAGCATCGCCTCGGAGCTGGCCTACACGGCTCGCGGCAACCTGGTGGCGACGATCGGGCTGAGCGAGGGCATCGTGGACATCGGCGCGGCCCTGTGCATCTGCTCCGAGGCCGGCTGCGACTTCCGCTACCTCGAAGGCCCGGCGGTCGACCTCGAGGAGCTGCTGCGGGTGAAGCGCACCACCAAGCACTTCGTCTACGCCCCGCCGAAGCTCGCGGCGTTCCTCCAGCAGCACCTGCGCGTCCGCGCCGAGCTGCCCGCATCGTAGCGACCGGGGCCTTCTGAGCGTGGCGCCGCCGGCCCCGCAAAAATGCTGTGTGTTTCCTAGGAGGAAGAATGCTCGCTAGCTAGAACTGGTTGTACAATGTAGTCAGGCTAATGCAGGCATTGTCGTGCGGAAGCAGCGTTCACCACGCCGCGCGCAGACATGACCCGTTGCGTTCGGCTTGGGACTCGCTGGGGCGATCGAGACGCCGGGAGGTAAGCGATGGTCCAGGCTGATCCTGTGCAAGAGGTACGGCCCGAGCACGGCGGACGCGGGTGGCACGGCGACCCCGAAGGCCATGCCCAGGCCGGGCGCAAGGGCGGCGCCAAAGTGGCGGTCAACCGCTCGCACATGTCCGAGATCGGGCGCAGAGGCGGCGCGAAGGTAGCCGTCGATCGCGCGCATATGGCCGAGATCGGGCGCAAGGGAGGCGTGAAGGTCTCCAGCAATCGGGAGCACATGGCCCAGATCGGCCGCAAGGGCGGCGAGAGCAGAGCCTGACCGCACTTATCATTGGGACCTGCCCGACTGCTCACGGGCAGGTCCCGCTGTCTCTCCGGGAACAGGCCGCTGTGACCGACGCCGGAAGATGCCGCAGAGCCGTCCTGCTGTTCCTATCCCTCGTTGTCGCCACCGCCCTACCGGCCTCTGCTGCCCCGAAGACCCTCAACGGCGAAACCGCCCTCACGCTCGCGCGCAGGGTCGGCTACGCTGCCATCGCCGAGATGCTGCGGGAGGTCGGAGCGACGCAGTGATCAGCGCCGCTTGCGCCGCTCCGAGCCACGGCGGCGACGCCGGCGGGACCACCTCTGCCGCAACACATTCAGTCGTGCTGCCTCCGCTGCGTCGGCTGCTTCGACGAGGGCGATCGTATCGTCCTGGATCAGATCCCATTCCCTGCAGATCGCAAGGTCCTCCTCGGCGTTGGCGAGACACCCCTCCGCGATCTCACGGCTGAGCTCTTCGAGGCGCTGCTCCTCGGCACGACGGGCAACCGCGCCCGCTGTCCTCTGACCCATATCACCTCCTACTCCTTCACGCGCCGGTACTCCACCATCTCCGAGCCGTGCGGCTCCGTGACCGTCAGCGCGAAGCCCTTCAGCAAGTCCGCGCCCTTCGCTCGGCGCTTCTCCCCAGTGTTCTCGAACCGCAGCTCGTACTCCGCATCCGGCGTGAGGCCGCGCAGCGTCAGGTCCGCCGTACGGTACGGGCTCTGCGCGTGGCGGAACGCCAGGATGAGCCCGGCGTCCAGGTCGGCGCGATGGTACTGCGAGGCGATCCAGTGCGTGGCCTGGCGCGTGCAGGGCAGCGCGGGGTAGAACGCGCCGGTTAGCAGGGGACGCAGCTCCCGGTAGCGGTCGAGCAGCGCCTTGCCGCGCGCCGTGTCGAACTTCGGGTCGTCCGTGATCCACCCGAGGCACAGCGATGACGCCAGCACGGACCGGAACGAGTAGTCGTCCAGCCGGCAGAGGTGCGCCACGATGGTGTTGTTCGGCAGGTACTGGCTCAGGCTCCAGAGGCTGTTCTGGTCCACCTCGTTGTCGAACCAGTAGTCGGTCTTCTGGTGCAGGTGCATGCGGCGCACCGTCTCCACGTCGATCCGCCGGCCGCCGCTGGCGCACTCCTCGCGGATGCTGTCGGGCCAGGTGGTGGCGATGCGGTCCCAGTAGGCGTAGAGCCCCTCGACGTACCGAATCTCCGTCATCCCCTGCCGGTCCTGCGCATCGTTGAACCGCCAGTAGGGAAGCGGGTCCATGTTGAAGTCCTGCCGGTAGAAGCGGAACCCGGGCAGGTCCATGAAGCCCTTGACGATGCCGAAGAAGTGCTCCTGCACCTGCGGCAGGCCGAAGTTGAGCAGGTAGGTCCCCTCCTCCGCCTTCTGGCTCTTCAGGCACCACTCCGGGTGCTTCTTGTGGATGTCCGTGCCCGCCACGACGCGCTCCGGCTCGTACCACAGGCCGTAGACCATCTTGTTGTCCAGCGCGGCCTTCGCGACGGGGGCCATGCCCTGCGGGTAGGCGTCCTTGCGCGGTTCCCAGTTCCCCGCCCCGGCCGGCCATCCCCCCTCGAACCAGCCCGCGTCGGTGATGAGCGCCTCCAGCCCGAGCGGGGCGTAGGCGCGGATGAGCGATATCTGGTTCTCGGCGGTGCATTCGTTCAGCCAGCCGCCGCCGCGCGTGAAGCACGTATTGCAGAAGAGGATCGGTTCGGGCGCCTTGCCGGCGCGCTTCGCGGCGTAGTGCTTCTGGATCAGCTCGCGGAAGCGGGCGTTGGCCTCCCACGTGTCGCCCGGCTGGAACAGGATGAGCATGCGGGGCGTGCGGATCTTCTCGCCCGGGTGCAGCGTCAGGTGCGTCAGCTCCATGCCGGCCGCGATGCGCACCCGCGCGTTGTCCTCGGTGCTCGCCGTCGCCGCCCACTGCCCGGACCACCCGACCGCGACGACGGCCGAGCCCTTGCCGGTCTCCACTTTGAAGAAGGGGAAGTCCTTGTTGGACGACCGTCCGCCGCCGGCGGCCAGACTCGCGGAATGGCCGTCGGCGACGGTCTCGACCACCGGGTCGAAGTCCGTCGGATCGGCGGGGGCGCCGTTGGAGCGGTAGAGGCGGAACGGGGTCGCCTTGTCGATGGCGCCTTCCAGCGCCAGGTCCATGGCCTGCACGTCGCTGAGGATCGGCGTGTCGGCCTTGCCGGTGTTCTCGAAGGTGAGCAGCCACTCCAGGGCGCCGAAGTCGCGGTAGCGGACGACCTCCCAGCCCACGCGCAGGCCCGTGGCGGCATCGGTCCAGGTTGTCGCCCAGACCGCACGGTCAGCGTCGCCCGGTCGATCCTGGCGTACCACGGTCCATCCTGGCAGCAGCGCGTCGCTCAGTTTGCCGCCGTAGACGAACGAGAACGGGTACCGCGCCCGCACGTCGACGCCGCCGTCGGGCATCTCGTCGACGCGCACCTTCTTGCCGGAGGCCAGCTCGATCTCCGCCTCGGCCCAGTCCGCGTGGTCGCAGCCGGGCCCATCGCCGGCATCCTCGACGCGCAGGTCGAACGCGCGCGCCTCGCCGAGAGCCACGTCGACCCGCACCGGCTCCATGCCGCCGCGCAGCACCTCGGAGCGGAACAGCTCCTTCCCGCCCGCCTGGACGACGAAGGCGACGGAGCCCTGCCCGCCGGCGGTCCGCTCGTTGTTGTCCACGCCCACCCAGGCCGCGAACCGGGCCATGGGCTCCGGCGAGGAGATTCCGATGCGGCTGACCGAATGCGTGCCCAGCCCGTGCGAGTAGCTCTTCGACCCGATCTTTATCGGCGTGGCGATGACGGACCGGTTGATCTCCAGCTTCTCGTAGTCCTGACGCACCAACCGGCGCGCCGGAACTGAGAGCGCAGCCGGCGCAGGATAGGGCACCTTCAGCACGCCCTCCTGCCAGTCGACCACCTCGCGCGGAAGCTCGGCGGCCGATGCCACCGATGCCCCCAGCAGTACCGAAACGACCACCAGCGCCCCGACCACGCTCATCGCTCCACCCTTCTCCCAGGTTCAGCGCGTCACGGTCCAGATCTCGCCCGGCCTCACGGTTACCTCCGGGCCGGAGAACAGCAGCGTCTTGCCATCGTCCGCCCACACGTCGAAGTGCCCCTTCAGCGGCACGTTGGCGGGCAGGCCGAACCGCACCGCGTCCGGCCCGTGGGCAGCGTCCGCCTCGATCGGGCTGCCGGCCGACGACACGAACACGACTCGCTTCTGCAGCCACTTCGCGAAGATGCGGTTCTCGTTCAGCGCCGGCACCGCGCCCGCGCCATAGAGCGCGCCGAGCAACCGCTGGCCGTCCACCACCCAGCCGATCGCGACGATGTACTTGTCGGCGCCGGATTGGTTCCGCGCATACTCCTGCGGCGCACCGAAGCGCATCCCGTCGTTCGAGAGGCTGTACCACAGGTGCTGGCCGTTCATGTGCAGCCCCATCACGTACCACTTCTTGCCGCCCACGTCGAAGCGCTTGACATCGTTCGGCGCCATCTGGGCTGCGAGGCACGGGCCGTCCAGCGCGAACGTGTGGAAGTCGCGGCTGGTCGCGCGGTAGATCGTGCCGAAGTGCTTGAAGTCGTTGAAGTACATCCGGTCGACGCCGTCCTCGTGCAGCACCACGTTCATCCCGTTGATGTCCGCGCTCGCATACGGCGGGTGCCCGGTAACCTGGACGATGTCCTCCATCCTCGCGGCGTAGGATGCGCTGCCGTTCCAGGTATGCGCGTCGGGGCTGGTGAAGGCGGCCGGCTTGTTCAGGCCGTCCTTGTCCGGGTAGGCCGTCGCGAGCAGATGGTAGGAGCCGTCCGGCAGGCGCGTGGCCGAGCAGTTGCACACGTGCACGAACGCGCCGTGGTCGATCAGCAGGCGCCGGTCCTCGAACGTGATGAAGTCCTTCGTAGTGCGCGAGTAGATGCGGTCATTGCCGGACTCCACGCCATCCCAGGCGCCGTAGAAGACGCGCCACCCGTCGCGCTCCCGGACGATCGAGGGCGCGTAGATGTTGCGGAACTTGCCGGGCATCGGCTCGACGATCGGCGCCGGGTCGTTGTAGACCAGGTGCAGCGTTCCCGCCTGCCACAGCTTCGGGTCGAAGGCGTCCGCCCGCACGCCCCGCACCTCGACGCGCGCCCCGATCGGCGCACCGGCGCCCGTCCGCTTCACCGCCATCGTCGCCCCTCCACCATGCGCCGCCTGCCCGTACGCCAGAGCCGCCGCCAACACGAACGTCGTGGTCATCCTGCTCCCTCCATCGTGCATCTCCAGGGCCGTCGTGCGCAATGCAGCGCTACGGCCCCTCGACCCCCAAGAACTGGGGGAGAACCTGCCAGTGCCGCCGGCCGCCTCCGCATCGCCGTGGGAGATCCAACACCCGACCGCACCGCGACCACGTAGACTCCCCCAGGGTTGGGGGCTTGGGGGGGCCGCCGGGCACCGGTCCGCCAGATCCGACACCCTACCGAGCCGCGACCACGCAGACTCCCCCAGAACTGGGGGCTGGGGGGCCGCCGCCCCTACCCCGCCAGCTTGGCCAGGCACCGATCCAGCTTCGCCAGGAACAGGCCGATGTCGTCGAGCGTCACGTCCAGGACCGGGCGGAGGCGGATGGTGCGGCGGCCGGCGCCCAGGAGGAGCATGTCCTCCTCCTCCAGCGCGATGCGCTTCAGCTCGCCGCGCGTGTCGCCGTCCGGCATGCAGAAGCCCTGGTAGAGGCCCATGCCGCGCACGTTCGCCAGCGTGTCGGGGTGCTTCGCCGCGAGGGCGCGCAGCCCGTTCCCCAGCGCCTCGGCCTTCTCCGGCACCTGTTCGATCAGCCGCTCCTGCTCGACGATCCGCATCTCCTCGACGAAGCGCACCATGTCGGCCAGATTGCCGCCCCACGTCGAGTCGAGCACGCCGTGGTCGCGCATCGGGTAGAGCATGTAGACCGCACCGTTGCCGAACTTCTTGGCGACCGCGATTGCCTGCGGCGGGTGCGGCAGGTCGAACTGGTCGGCTGCGAACATCGTGCCGGTCTGGCCGCCCGCGGTCTGCACCTCGTCGAAGCCGAGATACGCGCCGTGCTGGTGCGCCAGCTCGCTCAGCCCGCGGAAGAACTCCGGCAGCGCGACGCGGTGGCCGCCCGCGCCCTGCAGCGGCTCGACGACGATGCCCACGATCTCGCCGCGATAGCGCTCCAGGCAGTCGCGCACGATCTCCAGGCTGCGCTCCGTCTGCGTCCGGTTCCACTCGTCGGACTGGTCTGCATCGATGAACGGGAACGGCACCTGGATGTTGCCCGGCACGAACCCCTTGAAGTCCTTCGTGATGATGGGGTCGTGCGAGAGCTGGGTCACGTTCAGCGCGAAGACCGTGCGCCCGTGGAAGGCCTGGTCGAAGTAGACGAAGCGCCGCGTGCCCGGCAGCCTGCCCTCCGCGAGCAGCTTCTCGTCGTGGAGGTTGATCAGGTACTTCATCATGTTCTCGACAGCCTCGGCGCCGGAGTTGACGGCGTAGACCTCGAGCTTCTCGCTGCGCATGCACCGCGGGGCCAGATCGTAGAGCTTGCGATAGTAGGCGAGGCACTCGGGCGTGAGGAAGTCGGGGTTCGCGACCTTGTTGTTGGCCGCCCGGGCGATGCGGGCCACGTGCTCCGGGTCCGACAGGCGCGGGTGGTTGTGGCCGAGCAGCTTCGAGCCGTAGTAGCCGGCCCAATCGAAGATGCGCTGGCCGTCTACCGTCACCATCCACATGCCGCGGCACTGCTCGAGGTCGAGCACGAATGGCTGCGGGTCCATCACGACGTAGCGGCGAAGCTCGTCGATGAGCGTGGCGCTCTTGGGTGCGGGGTACTGGGACATGGTTCTCCTCCGGCCGGCCCACCGGCCTATCGCAAGCGCACGCACCGTTGCGGCGCAGGGGTCTGTTCAGGACGGTCGCCTCCGTTCCCTGCTTCGGGGAGGATGGCGCGGCGCTCAGGCAGAACAAGTGACGGACACACCGAGACGAGCAAGGGAGCGGCTCCATGGACGCGACACGATGTGGCTGGTGCCTGGGCACCGAGTTGATGACGCGCTACCACGATGAGGAATGGGGCGTGCCCGTCCACGATGATCGGAAGCACTTCGAGTTCATGGTACTCGATAGTGTCCAGGCCGGACTAAGCTGGCTGATCGTGCTCAAGAAGCGCGAGTCGTACCGCGAGGCGCTGCACAACTTCGACCCGGAGCGCGTGGCCGCCTACACGGAGGCGGATGTCGAGCGCCTGATGGCAGACCCGGGCATCGTGCGCAACCGCCTCAAGGTCCTGGCCACCATCGGTAACGCGCGCTGCTTCCTGCGGGTGCAGGAGGAGTTCGGCTCGTTCGACGAGTACGTCTGGCGCTTCGTGGACGGCAAGCCGATCAAGAACGCCCACGAGACGATGAGTACGATCGCGGCAAGCACGCCGCAGTCCGACGCGATGAGCAAGGACCTGAAGAAGCGCGGCTTCAGGTTCGTGGGCAGCACCATCTGCTATGCCTACATGCAGGCGGCCGGCCTCGTGAACGACCACGTGGTGAGCTGCTTCCGCTACGAGGCCTGCGGCCGGGCTTAGGACTTGGGACTTGGGGCTGGGGGCCGGAGCCTGGCGCGCGCCAGCCCCAAGTCCCAGGTCCCATGTCCCGACACGCGTCCATCTGCGGTTCCATTCGCCGTCTGCCGTACTGGAGGAGAACCATGCGTAGGTTAGTTGTGCAGTGCGCCCTGATGCTTGCGTTCGCGGCGCCGCAGCCCGTGGCGGCCCAGGTCGCGCCGAGCAGCAGGTTCTCGCTAACGATCCTGCACACGAACGACCAGCATGGTCACCTCCTGCCGTTCGCATACCAAGAGGATGGCGTCGACAAGGCCGAGCGCCCGTCCGTCGGCGGCATCTCGCGGCGCTCCACGCTCATCAAGCGCCTGCGCCAGACCATCGCCAACCCGACCATCCTGATCGATGCGGGCGACACCTTCACCCGCGGCCCGTTCACCCTGGCCTACCGGGGCATCGCCGATACCGAGGCCATGAACGCGGCGGGCTACGAGCTGGCCGTGCTCGGCAACAACGAGTTCAAGGCGTACGACGGCGCCGACCAGCAGAACGCGCCCGCCGCGCAGGAGGCGCTCCTCCAGGTCGTGAAGCGCTCCCGCTTCCCGTGGATCTGCGCCAACGCGGGCCCGTCCTCGGGCGGCACGCTGCAGGGAGTCCAGCCGTACGTCGTGCGCGAGTTCGGCGGCGTGCGCGTCGGCTTCCTGGGCCTCACCGCGCCGCGCTGCAACACCTACCCGCAGACGCTCGGCTGGACGTTCGGCGATCCTGTCGTGGCGGCGCGCGAGTGGGTGCCCAAGGCCCGCGCCCACTGCGACGTCCTGATCGCCGTCACCCACATCGGCGTCGACGAGGACCGCAACCTGGCGGCCAAGGTGCCCGGCATCGACGCCATCGTGGGAGGCGACTCGCACACCTTCCTGCACAAGCGCCTGCTGGTGAAGGGCCCGGCGGGCAACAACGTGCCCATCGTGCAGACCGGCGAGTTTGGCGTCTACCTCGGCCGCTTCGACCTCACCTTCATCCGGGCGTCGGGCAAGTGGCGCCTCGCCTCGAACCGGTCCGAGCTGCTGCCGGTCGGCCCCGGTCTGCCGAACGACCCGCGCGTCGACGGCGCCCTGGAGCAGTACGTGCGGCCCTTCCGCAAGCCGGTCGGCCGCCTCGCCCAGGTGGCCGCCACCCCTCTGGGGCGCACCGTGCAGACGACGCTCGTCGTGGCCGAAGCCACGCGGGCCGCAGCGAAGGCTGACCTCGCCCTGATGCCGCCGGGCGGAGGCATGTTCGAGGTCTTCCGCCGCCCCGTCGTCACCCGCTGCGACGTGTTCGCGGCGCTGCCCTTCCGCAACCGAGTCGTGTCCGTGCAGATGACCGGCCAGGCCATCGCCGACCTGCGCAAGGCGCATCCCACGACGATCGTCGCGGGCCTCAGCAGTGGGTACGACCCGACACGCACGTACCGCGTCGCGCTGGTCGACTACATCGCCGCCTCGGAGTACGAGATCGACCCAGCACGCTTCGCCGACGCCGGCTGCGACATCCAGGACGCGGTCATCCGGCATCTGGGGCGCACCAGCCCGGCAGCGCAGACCGCCCGCACTGCTACCAAGCCGACCGCTCCAGCCCGCGTGCGCTGAGCCAATGTGACAGCCACCAACCAGGCCTGCCAGGTCCCTCGCAGAGGCGGCTCGGGATGGCGCCGTCGCGGCGGACAGACGGCTGGCGGACGTTCGCGCCTCGCGGTGGCCATGTCGAGCAGATGTCGCGAGGCGTTTGACAGGTGTGACGCTTCGCACGCGCCTGCTGGCTGCGGCCCAGCGGACCGGGTAGCATAGTAGCCATCAACCCGGGAGCCCAACCGCCATCGACACCGCATCCTCCTACGACATCGCGGCCGTCCGCGCCGCCTTCCCTGTCCTGCGCGACTGCGTCTACCTCAACACCGGCACGTACGGCCCCATGCCCGAGCCCGCCCTCGAAGCGTATCTCGGCTTCGCGAGCGCCATGGAGCGCGGGGGCGTCGCCTGCACGGTCGACATCGGCGCGGAGGTAAGCCGCACCCGCCAGCGCGTCGCCGAGCTGATCGGCGCGACGCCGCAGGAGATCGCGTTCACCGGCAACTCGACGGACGGGCTGAACCTCGCGCTGGCCGGCATCGACTGGCGCGCGGGCGACGAGGTCATCACCACCGACGAGGAGCACGAGGCGCTGATCCACCCGCTCCTGTACCTGCAGGCCACCCGCGGCATCGTCATGCGCCGCATGCAGGTCTCATCGGACCCCGCGGTAACGGTCGAGCGCCTTGAGCAGCTCCGCACGCCGCGCACCCGCCTGGTGGCGGTCAGCGAGGTCCCCTGCGAAACCGGCACGCGGCTGCCTGCGTCCACCATCTGCGCGTGGTGCCGCGAGGCCGGCGTCCTCTCGCTCATCGACTCGACGCAGAGCATCGGCGTGTTCGCTGTGGATGCCCACGCGATGGGCTGCGACTTCCTGGTGGGCAATGGGCACAAGTGGCTGCATGGGCCGACCGGCTCCGGCGTCTTCTACTGCCGCGCGGACCGGTTCGACGACCTGCGCCCGGCCCACGTCGGAGCGGGATCGCTGGAGAAGGCGAACGTGGCAACTGGCGCCGCGGAGCCCTGGCGCACCGGGCAGCGTTTCGAGTTCGGCACGCGCCCCTGGACGATCATCGCGGGGCTCGGCGCCAGCCTCGACTGGTTCGAAGGGCTGGGGTGGGATAACGTCACGCGGCACATCGCCGAGATGTCGGCGGCCCTCAAGCAGCGGCTGTCGGGGCGCGACGATGTGACGCTGCTGACGCCTATCCGGTTCGAGCAGTCGTCCGGCCTGGTGACCGTGCGGATCGAGAGAGGGAACGCTCAGGACGTGGCGAACACACTGCGCATCGAGCACGCGATCCACACGCGCGTCGTTCCGCACTACAACGCGCTGCGGCTGGCGGTGGCGCACTTCGTCGACGGCTCCGACATCGACCGGCTGACGGCGGCGCTCGACGGGCTCCGGGTACAGTAACCGCATGGCAGATATCCCCTCCTCCACCACGCGTCGCGTCGCGGGCGCCACCGGCATCATGATGCTCTCGATCCTGGGGAGCCGCCTGCTGGGGCTCGTGCGCCAGGCCGTGCTCTCGCACCATCTCGGGCAGCAGTTCGACGCCGACGTGTATGCCGGCGCCTTCCAGCTCCCGGATCTCCTCTTCTACATGATCGCCGGCGGAGCGCTCTCCTCGGCGTTCATCCCGGTCTTCAGCCAATGCATGGCCGAGGGGCGCGAGGAAGATGGCTGGCAGGTCTTCAGCGCAGTCGCGACGATCATGCTCGTCGTGGTAGGCGCATTCGTCATTGCCGGCGAGATCTTCGCGCACCAGATGACCCACCTTGTGAACCCCGCGTTCTGGCCGGCCAAGGTCGCCGCGACGGCGCCGCTGACGCGCATCGTCCTGCCTTCGCAGATCTGTTTCTTCATCGGCGGCCTGCTGATGGGAATCCAGCAAGCGCGCGGCAAGTTCCTCATCGCCTCGCTGGGCCCGGTCATCTACAACGTTGGCATCATCACCGGTGGACTGGTGCTGTATCGATGGCTGGGGTTGCCCGGCTTCTGCTGGGGCGCGCTCGGCGGGGCGTTGGCCGGCAACCTCCTGCTGCAGATCTGGGGCGCCAAGAAAGTGGGCATGCGGTACCGCGTCTCGTTCGCCGGCCGAACCCCGGACGCGGTCAAGGTCTGGAAGCTGATGCTGCCGGTGGTGCTGGGCGTGTCGCTGCCGCAGGTGTCGATCTGGGTGAACCGCGCATTCGCGGGCGGCCTGGGCGATGGGCCGATGGCAGCGCTCAACTATGCCAACCAGATCATGCAGGTGCCGCTGGGCATCTTCGCCCAGGCCATGGCGGTAGCCGTCTTCCCGACCTTGTCTGCGCTCGCAGCCACCGGCAAGCTCCAGGAGATGCGCGACACATCCAGCGCGAGCCTCCGCACGCTGCTCTTCCTGACGATTCCCTCGTCCGTCTTCCTCATCGTCATGTCGAAGCCGATCATCCGGCTCCTGCTGCAGCAGGGCAGGTACACGGAGGCCGACACCCAGCTCGCTGCCGCGGCTCTCACCTTCTACTGCATCGGCATCTTCGCATGGTCGGCCCAGAGCATCCTGTCACGCAGCTTCTACGCGCTGCAAGACACGATCACACCCGTCGTCATCGGCACGGGTGTCACCCTGGTGTTCCTTCCGCTCAACTGGCTCTTCATGACCGGCCTGGGCCTTGGCATCCGAGGGCTCGCGCTGGCGACAACGGTGGCGGCGATCCTCCACTCCATCGTCATGCTGGCCGTCCTGCGCCGCCGCCTCAATGGGTTCGACGGAAGGCGCCTGGCGCTGTCGGTGGCTCGTGTTGTCGTGGCCTCGACCGCCGCAGGTCTGGCCTGCTGGGCTGCCACGGGCGCCATCGAGCACCTGCTGGGAGCGTCCGGCACCATGATGCACGTGAAGGCCGTGGCCGCTGCGGAACTGCTGGCAGGTGCGGCGGCCTGTGGCCTGGTGTACGTCGGGTGCTGCGTCCTGCTCAGGACCCAGGAACTGCGCGAGGCGGCCGGCCTGCTGCGGCGACGCCGGGCCGCCGCCTGAGGGTTGCCGCCCCGGCTGAACAATCCCTGTCGCATGGCGTCTGTAGCTCCAGCGGGCAGCCCCCGAGCCCGGCTGGAGGCTTAACATGAGACTGCGACCCCCTGCTCTTGCCATCGCGGCGGGCGCTGCAGCGATCGTGGCCCTTAGCGTCGTGCTTGCCCACAGCCAGGCCGCAGCCACCCTCGACAGGACCGCCGCTTACAAGCCTGACGCGGGACCATACCGCGTCAGGACGATCGAAACCACGGTGCTCCACGACACGAAGCGCGGCAAGGATCTGGCCGTGAAGGTGTACCACCCCGACGCGCCCGGCCCATTCCCGGTCATCGTGTTCTCGCACGGCTTCGGCGGGTCGAAGGAGGGCGCGCCGCAGCTTGGCGAGTACTGGGCCAGCCACGGCTACGTCACGCTGCACCCCACCCATGCCGACTCGGGCGCCATCGGAGAGATCCTACGAGCGCGCCTCTCCGGACAGCGGCTGCGAGACGGCGTCGAGAAGGGCATCAACGCGCCAGATGCTCTGGCGAACCGGGCCAGGGACGTCTCGCTGGTCATCGACTCGCTGCGGGAGATTGAGAAGCGGCACCCAGAGCTTGCGGGACGTTTGGACCGCGGACGCATCGGGGTTGGCGGTCACTCCTTCGGCGCCGGCACCGCCACCGTCATCGGTGGAGCTGCGCTCACGCCGCCCGGCGTCACCAAGCCGCTCAGCCTCGCAGACAAGCGCGTCGCGTGCGTGCTGGCGCTCTCGGGCCAGGGCAAGGGCCAGATGGGCTTCACCGCGGACTCCTGGAAGGGCATCCGCGTCCCGTTCATGTCGATGACCGGCAGCAAGGACATGGGCATGAACCAGGGCGGCCCGAACTGGAAGCGCGAGGCGTTCGACGGCGCTCCGTCGGGCGGCAAGTACCACGTCTACATCGAGGGCGCGACGCATGCCTCGTTCGTGGGCAACCGGTCCGACGAGGTACGTCGCGGGCTCCTTGGCCGGCGCACGAACGCCAGCCGGGCCAGCAGCGGCGCCGTCTTCGGCTCCGTGAAGTGCGCGTCGCTCGCGTTCTGGGACGCCCACCTGAAGCGCGACGCCGCGGCGAGGAAGTGGCTGGCATCCGACGCCCTGACCACGTGCAGCCGCGGGATTGCCGGCCTGTCGCGCAAGTAGCCCGGCTCGCTGCACCCAGGTAGGAGCCCGCGCGGACGGCGCAGATGGACCGGCGCCGGTCCTGCCTGCTCGCTTAGCTCGAGGCCCCTTGACCAGCCATGCAAGTAGTGATAGACTGAGGCTGGTAGTCCTAGGATCTGGTGAGGCCAGATACTGCCTGCGCTCTCTCGACGAAGGCGGTAGCTGTGCGCCATTTGGCAGGACGCCGTTCTCGGCAGAAAGGAGTGGTACCGGAGCCATCTTGCTTGATGTTAGGCAGCGCCGCTTAAGCCGATCGCAGTGTGTTCGCTGGCCTCTGCCCGAGCCGCGTTCCCGGTGCAGGTGGCCGCACGACCCAGGTGCATGGGAGATATCGATGCGACCAAGAAACGGGTTCACGCTGATCGAACTGCTTGTGGTTATTGCGATTATCGCCATACTCGCTGCCATCCTGTTCCCTGTGTTCGCACGGGCCAGGGAGTCCGCCCGCAAGACGAGCTGCCTGAGCAACACGAAGCAGGTGATGCTCGCGATGAAGCAGTACCTGGCCGACTACGACGGCAAGACCCCGCCGAACCGCCAGCCCATCTACCGCTCGGACGCGCGCACGGCGGTGTGGGGTGCTCGCTGGGGTTGCTACGACCCGGCCTGGTACGGCGGGGCGCCCGCGGTGTTCCATTGGTACGACATGCTCCGGCCGTATGCCAAGAGCACCGGCATCCTGCTCTGCCCTTCTCATGACGACCGCGGCTACGGCATCGGAACCGGTAGTCTGCGCGATGCCTACAACCCCTCCAACGACATATCCGGCGCCGCCAACATCGCGGGCAACCCGATCCTGCACCCGGACAATGGCCTGAACGAGGCCCGGATCGAGCGGCCGGCCAGCATCATCGAGTCGTTCGAGACCAACTGGGACTGCCCCGACCTCGGCTGGTGGTCGACGCAGGGCATGGACCTGTGGGTCCACAATGGCACGATGAACGTGGGCTACGCCGACGGCCACGCCAAGGCCATCAAGATCTGGAGCACGCTCCGGTTCAAGGACACGGGCAACCTGGCAGACGATCATTGGTGGTCGCCCTACGTCGACTGGGGCTGGAACGACGCTCAGTGGCTGCGTGACCGCGAGATTGAGTCGATCAACAACATCCGCAGCGGCAACCCGGAGAAATAGCGCACGGAATGTGGCTGCTGCGGCCGCCTCAGGTAGCGCGGCGGCCGCAGCATTCCACACTCGCCGCGTCCTTCTTGCCCAGGATAAGCGCCGCAGGCTTGACACGACCCCCGAGTTTGCCGTATAAATAACGCTGCGAACGGGGTGTGGCTCAGCTTGGTAGAGCGCGCGGTTCGGGACTGCGAGGTCGGAGGTTCAAATCCTCTCACCCCGACCAAGACAAAGGGCGATCGGCATCAGCCGATCGCCTTTCTGTTGTTGGTTGTCCAACTTCCAGCCCGCATCCTCGTGCAATTGCGGAAGGGTTGTTGACACGCCCTGGCGAATCTGTTACAGTTATGCGCTGTTTCCGGCACTGCCCGTCGCATCTCGGCGGGCAGCGCGCCTTATACGAAAGTCATCAGGGAGGCGCTTGAATGAAGAGGTCGGCTTGCGCAATCGGCCTGGCAGCCTTGTGGTGCCTGTCGGGAGCACTCGCACCCAGCACCGCGACCGCTCAGGCCCGGGCGGCAAGCGGGCTGCAACTATCGGTGGTGACCCCGGACATGAGCCGCGGCGCCGACACCATCGCCTTGGACGTCTCATACCGGGGCGGCGCGGTCGACACGGTTGAGCTCTATCTGGATAAGGCCCTGGTGGCCAAGAGGCAGATCGGCTCCTCGCAGACGCGAGGCATGATCTCGTTCCAGCTTGAGACCACCTACCTCACCGAAGGCCCGCACGACGCGCTCGTCAAGGCGTATGGCGCGGACGGCAAGGTCGCCGTCATTCCCGTGAAGTTGGCGATCGCTGCGGCGGATCTGTCCGCCCCAGTCCGCATCGCCTACCCCACGAACGGCATCCAGGTCGCCGGCTCCGTTCCGATCAGGGTCCACCTGGACTCCGACCTGCAGCGCCAGAAGCCCTACGTCACGTTCTTCGTGGACCGCGAACTCCAGGTCCTCAAGAACTACCCGCCGTATGAGTACATGTGGGATACGACGCGGGTGAACAACGGCTGGCACCTGGTCGAGGCCTGGTCCCAGGCTGACGGCGGATCGCCCTTCAAGGCGCGCCCCGTCAACGTCAACGTGAACAACCCCACCGGCGAGACCAAGAAGCTCGACACCATCGAGCAGTTGGCCGGCCCCACGAAGCAGCCCGTGCTTGAGCTGACCCCGGTTGCTCCGAAGGCCAACACCCTCGCCGCTCCGCAGGGCAGCCAGGCGCACTCCGCACCGACGACCGATGCGGCCAGCACCCCGCGCATCGCTCTGCCGACGCGCCCCAGCACCGCCGACCGCTCGGTAGCCGCAGAGCCGCGCATTGGTGGGCTCGCGTCCAGCACCGTACCGCCCACCTCTTTCACCAGCGCGACCGCGCCGGGCGCCAAGCTGGTTGCCCCGGCCCCCCGCATGGTTGGGAGTGTGGTCCTCCAGCCCAAGACCGGCCTCACGCCGGTCGCGCCGACCGCCGGCCTGCCCACGCTCGAGAGCGCGGCGGCCATGCGTCCGGTCGTGGCGCCCGCGGGCCAGCACAACGGCGGCACCATCGCCGCTCGGCCCGGTGAGACGCTGCGTAGCCTGAGCCGTCGCACCGGCGCCAGCGTTCACGAGATGGCTCGCCTCAACAGCGTGCGCCCCGGCGCCCGCCTCACCGGCGGCGAGTCCGTCATCGTGCCGAACTCGTTCGATGTTGCGTTCGACGGCACCCGGATCGCCTTCGATGTGCAGCCGCGCGTCGAGAACGGCGTGAAGCTGGCTCCGTTCCGCCAGATCTTCGAGCACACCGGCGGCCGGCTGTACTGGTTCGGCGGCTCCGCTCAGACGGTGCGTGCGGTCAACAACACGCGCGAGATCGAGATCAAGATCGGCAGCGCCAGCGCCACGGTGAACAACCAGGCGATCACGATGGAGCGCAACGCCTACATCGAGAGCGGCCGCACCATCGTGCCGCTGACCTTCGTGCGCGACGCGCTGAACGTGAAGGTCCACTTCGATCCGCAGTCGGGCCGCCTGCTCATCGAGAGCGCCAAGTAGCTCTCCGGGCGAACCGAGGAAGCACCGAACGGGCGGCCCCAAGGGCCGCCCGTTCTTCGTGGGCCGCAACAACAAGGCCGGCCACCGGAACCCCGGAGGTCGGCCTCTCGCTTCCGCGCTTGGCGCTGAGCTTACTTCGATGCGGCGGCGGGCGTCTTCGTCTCGGCGGGCTTCGCCTCGCTGGTCTTGGCGGCAGGCGTCTCCGTCTTGGCGGGCGCTGCGTCGGTGCTGGCGGCAGGCTTCTCCGCCTTGTCCGGCGAAGACCCATTCGTCGAGGTCGACGACTTGCCATTGCCGTTGCGCGCGTAGTCGTTCACGTAGAAGCCCGGCCCTTTGAACATGATGCCCACGGGATACACGAGTTTCCGCAACTCGCCGCCGCAGTCCTCATGGATCGTCAGGGCATCTTCCGTGATCCGCTGGAACACCTCGAATTGCTCGTTGCACCGCGTGCACTGGTAGCCGTACGTTGGCATAATCCGACCTAACCTCCGACAACTAAGCTTGACCGTTCGTCTTAATACGATACCCGATGGAGGCGAACGACTCAAGCACTCTCACAAGGCGAGTGCTAATGGAGAACGCGATCCTGGTACTGTCCGTCCTCTGCCTGCTCCTCTTTGCCCTGCTCGTCCGCGCCCAGCGCCAGGCGGACCGCGCCAGGAACGACCTCGACGCCGAGCGCTCGCGCCAGCGGAGCATCTCCACGGTCTACGGGCGCATCACGGAGCAGTGGTTCCCGCTCATGGACAGGTATCCATACGACTCGCAGGGATTCCGGTTCCTGGGCACCCCGGTCGACGGCGTGCAGTTCGAGGAGGACCGGATCGTCTTCTGCGAGTTCAAGACCAACCAGTCCAGCCTGTCGCCCGTCCAGCAGCGCATCAAGCGGCTCGTCCAGGGCGGCAAGGTCTACTGGGAGGAGTTCAACTTCGTGCCGGACCGCGACTGAACCGGGAGACACGTCATGCCCCACATGATCGGCCTGATGTCGGGAACCTCCGTCGATGGCGTCGACGCCGCCCTCGTACACATCGAGGGGAGCGGCCGGTCCATCCGAGTGCGCGTCCTGGCGCACACGTGCGTGCCCTACTCCGATGCCGAGCGTTGCGCGATCCTGCGGCTGTGCGACGCCAGCACTTCGGCCGTGCCGGACCTGTGCGTGGCCGGCGAGATGCTGGCCCACCGGTTCGCGGATGCCTCCGAGGCCGTCGCCAGGCTGGCCGGCGTGCCCCTGGGCGAGGTCTTGGCCATCGCCTCGCACGGCCAGACCGTCTGGCACCAGCCGGCGCTCCGCGAGTTCGGCGGAGCGGTCTACCGAGGCACGCTGCAGATCGGCTCGGCGGCCGAGCTGGCAGCCCGCACCGGATGCGCCGTGGTCTCCGACTTCCGCTCCGCCGACATGGCGGCCGGCGGCCAGGGCGCCCCGCTCGTGCCGTATGCGGACTGGGCGCTCCTGACCAGCGTCAGCGAAGCCCGCGCGGTCCAGAACATCGGAGGCATCGCGAATGTTACCTACCTGCCGCGCGACGCGTCCGTCGATCGGGTCGTCGCGTTCGACACCGGGCCCGGCAACATGGTGATCGATGCGCTCGTGAGGCTGCAGAGCGGCGGGGCCCGGTCCTGCGACGAGGGAGGACAGACCGCGGCCAGGGGCAAGGTCGACGACGCCCTGCTGAACGAGCTGCTAGAGCATCCCTTCTTCCGGCAAGCGCCGCCTCGCACTACCGGCAGGGAGGAGTTCGGCGCGGCCTATGCGGCAGACCTGTGGAGTGACGCTGCCCGGCGCGGCATCGCGTACGCGGACCTGGTTGCCACGGCGACAGCTCTCACGGCCGAGAGCATCGCCCGCGCCTACCGAGAGCATCTGGGTCAGGTGGACACGGTGGTCGTTGGCGGCGGAGGCGCACATAACCGAACGCTGATGGCGATGCTCGCGGAGCGGCTTGCGCCCGCGCGCCTGACAACTCATGAGGAGTACGGCATACCCGGCGATGCCAAGGAGGCGATCGCCTTTGCCATCCTTGGCTATGAGGCGATGATGGAGCGTCCATCCAATGTGCCGTCGGCCACCGGCGCACGACGGCCGGTCATCCTCGGCAGCGTCACCCGCGTATAGCCTGACCCGCGGGCTGCCCGGCGGCGCTACGCCGCATCGGCAAGCTCGCCGTCCGCAACGCGCTGGATCGACACGACGTGATCCAGGTTGAGGTCGCAGTCGTCGAGGATCACCAACGCGCCGTAGAGTGGCACGAACGTGACGTCGTGGACGCTGGACACGGCGCTCTGCTCGACGCCGCTTCTGTCGCGCCACACCAGCGCGCAGGTCGACCCGACCAGCCTCTTTGCTTCAGATACGCTCACCATCGAACAACCCCCTACGCGTGCCGATTCCGCGCCTCCCATCGCTTCACGACCGCTGAACGAGCGATCCGGCCAACGCACGCAGATATACCGGTTGTTCCCGATATGGCCCTGGTATCGAACAAGAACCTGTGGGCTTGCGGGGGCAAACGTGCGCGAGGGCCCTGTTGACGGTGATGCCCGCCAGGGCCCTCGCCGCACAGACTAGCCGGTGCCTCGCGCTAGATCTCCCACGTCACGTGGACCTGGCTCCACCACTTGCCACCCGCCGAGGTGGCGGCCCATGCGTTGTCTACCGACACGTTCTTGTTCAGATGCACGTTCAGCCCGTAGACCGAAGCGCGGAAGCGGCCGAACGCGGTCGAGCGGTCGTTCCACGAGTAGACGGCAACGTACGGCTCGACCAGCTTCAGGCGGTCATAGGCCACCTTGCCGTAGTAGAAGTCGAAGTCGCCCCAGTCGCTGTGGGCGTGCAGGCGCTCGCCGGCCAGCTTGAACCCGTTCCACTTCAGTCCCAGGTCGCCCGCGATGGAGCGCTTGTGGGATGTGCCATACAGCAGCCCCTTGCCGACACCCATCGAGAGCCCGAGCGTCGCGCGATCGCCCCAGAGGCTCTTGCCGACGCGCAGGTACCCGTTGGCATTGTGCGTGTAGAACTCGTGGTTGAGGCTCGCCGCCACAGTCCAGCCTCGCTCGCCCCACTCCAGCATCGCGCCCGGCTTTGTCTCGTACTCCCACTCCTGGACGGCGAAGGGCACGTAGAACTTGCCGAACGTGGCGGTCATCTTGCCCACGGGCACGCGCCACCACCCCTCCACCGGCTGGTCGAGCCCGTAGCTGCCGCCCAGGTACATCTCACCCATGCCCAGGGACAGCTTGCCCGCCTCCGCGCCGGGCCCATCCCAGCGGACGTAGCCGACCGACGGGAACGCGAGGCCCGATCCAGCCCACATCCCGTCGGTGAACTGCTTCAGAGTGTCCACGTTCGACCACCCGACGTAGTAGTCGAAGCCGACCTTGTACGAGGCGCTCGGATTGCCGCCGGCATCGCCCGGCTGGGCGTTCTGGGCAAGCGACGGACAGGCAAGACTGGCGAGAGCAGCGAGGGCCGCGATCCGGCCGAGCGTTGTGAGTCGGTCTGGTCTGCGCATAGGTGCCTCCTGGCGTGAGTGAGGATGAGTTCAACGGTGCCGTATCGAATATCGGACGATCGGCCCGATCCCCGCAGAAGCGCCTGCCCGCATTCGAGGCGGCGCAGTGCCGCGGCAGGGAATGCCCGCGCCGCCGCGGAACACATCGGCGGCGTCCCCTGCGCCTCTAGGGAACCGAACCGGAGGGTGGAATGAAGAAGGTCGTGATCGCGGGCCCGCGCCGCGTCGAGTTGGTCGACGTGCCGGATCCCGTTGCGAAGGACAACTTCGTCGTCGTCAAGGTCCTGGCAGCCCCGATGTGCACGGAGTACAAGGGCTTCGTCGCGGGCCATCCCTGGTCCATCTTGGGCCACGAAGCTGCCGGCGAGGTGGTCGAGGTCGCACGCCCGGGCCGGGTGAAGGTGGGCGACCGCGTCGTCGTGATGCCGCAGTACCCGTGCGGCACGTGCGAGCTGTGCGTGGCGGGCGACTACATCCACTGCGAGCGCTGCGTGGACGTGGCCGCCTTCACCGGCTGCTCGGAGGGCACGGCGACCATGGCCCAGTACCTGGTGAAGCAGGACTGGCTGCTGCCCCGCATCCCCGACGAGGTCAGCATCGACCACGGCTCGCTGGCCTGCTGCGCGCTCGGCCCCTCGTACGGCGCGTTCGAGGCGATGGGGCTCTGCGCCAAGGACGCGGTGCTGATCGCGGGCGCCGGCCCCGTCGGCCTTGGAGCGGTCGTCAACGGGGTGTTCCGCGGCGCACGCGTGCTGGTGGCGGAGGGTAACGCGGCGCGGGCACAGCGGGCGTTGGAGCTGGGCGCGGAAGCTGTCGTCGATCCGAGCGCCGCGGACGTGGTTGCACAGCTCCGGGACCTCACCGATGGGCGAGGCGTCGACGCGGCGATCGACTGCGCGGGCTGCGTGCCGGCGGAGCGCCTCTGCATCGACGCGGCGAGGCGGAAGGGGCGCGTGGCGTACGTCGGGGAGTGCGGCGACGACCTGCCGATCCAGGTGAGCCCGGACCTCATCCGCAAGGGGCTGACCATCCACGGCTCGTGGCACTACAACCTGCGCTACGCCGCCGAGATCCTGCGCCTCATCGAGCGCTCGCCGCTGCCGGCCCGGCTCATCAGCCACGTCTTCCCGATGTCCCGCGCCCAAGAGGCCTTCGAGGTATCCGCATCGGGCGAGGCGGCCAAGATCATCCTGCATCCCTGGGAGTAGCGCCCGCCCTACCGAACCACGAGAGGGGCGCGACGCACCGCGCCCCTCTCTCACGCTCGTCCAGCCCGCGCAGGCGGGCTTCGTGCCTCTCGCAGGCGCGGTTTGAACCGCCGGCCGCACACCGCGCCCCTCTCTCACGCTCGTCCAGCCCGCGCAGGCGGGCTTCGTGCCTCTCGCAGGCGCGGTTTCAACCGCCGACCGCCGACCGCCAACCGCCGGCACCCGTCACCCGTCACCCGCCGCCAGCAGGGCGGCCTCCTCCTCGTACCGCTCGAAGCACTCCAGCTCGTCGGCCTCGTCGACGCAGAGGACGTCGAACTCCGGAGCGTGGCGCCAGTCCTTGATGCGCTCGCGACCGATCTGCCGCATCTCGTCCAGCGAGCCCGCGTCCCACATCACCTCGCCACCCGTCATCGCCAGGTAGCGGCCCCGGTGGCGCTCGACCAGCGCCGCGCGCCGCTCGCGGTAGGCGGCCACGCAGGCGAACCCGCGCCGGAGCTGATCGTGGCGATCGGTGTTACCCGCGTAGCGGTGCACCTCGAACGGCGTCACGACGTCCTCGGGCCGCTCGCCGATAACCTCGATGCTGTCCGCGTCGAGCCGCTCTCCGCGAGCCGACGCGGTGAGCAGGAGCGGGTTCCGGCGATAGTGGAATGGGTAGTTCGGATAGTCGTCCAACGGGTCGAAGCCCATCACCCGCGCGCCGATGGCGTCCACCGAAAGCGCGTCGGTGCCCGCCAGCAGCACGCCCGGCTCGAGCGGCGTGCCGTGCCACTCGCTCTGGTTGGTCGCGACGATGCCGTCGACCACGTTGAGGCACGGGCGCAGCCGCGCGGCGAGGTCGGCGAGCACGCGTGGCAGCCGGATGAGCCGATCGTGGAGGTACAGCCTGGGGCTGCCGTACACGCGCGGCGGCATCCACCCGAAGAGGTTCTTGATGCACAGCGTGAAGCCCATGCCGCTGTGCGCCTTCATCTTGGCCACCGACACGACCGCGTCGGCCTCGACCAGCTCCGGGCGCACCGAGTAGGCGCGGAACATCGGCCGCGCGTGCTCCATGGGCAGCGCCACCCACGGCTCGTCGCCAAAGTCGATGACGCGCACGCGGCCGTACGGCTCCAGCCGCTCCCGCAGCCGCAGCTCCGCGTAGATGTGCTCCGCGTCGAAGTGCGTGGGCCCGTCGCCCAGCACGATCTCGGCGTCGGAGGCCATCCGGATTGCCCGGACGGCCCCCTCGACGACGGCGGGATCGGTCAGCTCGGCGTAGACGCCGGAGACGCGCCCGAAGCTGGCCACACCCGCGTTCACCTTCACCGCGATCAGCCGGGCGCCCACCAGCCCGTCGCTCCAGCCCGGCACGCGGGTGATTGCTGCAACGGTTTGCTCGACGATAGCCGCGTCACCGATTGAGGGCGCGCACCGCGCCAGAACGACAGATGCCACGCTACTTGCCCACCTCGCACGTTGCGGTCAGGACGACGTCGCCCGCGGCCGGCGCCATCGAGTAGAACGCCCAGTACACCTCGTCGCCGTCGATCTGCCCGTTCGTCGCGGTCACCTTGCCGGGCAGCTTGACGGAGTAGAGCACCGGGACGAACGCCGACGAGCTATCCGACGACGCGCCCGGCCCGCTCGACTGGCTCTTGGACGAGGCGCTGGACCTGGCGATGGACTGCCCGATGAGCTTGTCGACGAACGCCTTGCGCTGCGCCTCCGTGAGCTTGCTGCCCAGCGTGTCCGCGACGGCCTGCTCGAAGGTGGCGCTCATGCGGCGGCGCGCCAGACGGTCGGCGAGATCCGGATGCATGATGACAACCGACAGCAGCGGGTCCTTGGGGCCGAACATCGCGCGCCACAGCTCGGTGACGAGCGCACCCGCGAGCTTCTTCACCTCCGCGTCTGTCGCCGCGCCCGCCGGCAGCGCCTTGCGCACGTCGGCAGCAATCTCCGGGTTAGCTTCGGTGAACTCCTTGGGCTTCTCGCCGACCCACTTGAGGGTCTCGCGGTACTCGATGACGCCCGGGGAGAGCTGCTTGACCGAGACCATACCCTCGACGCTCCGCCCCTGGGCCTTCGACTTCTCGCCCTTCAGTACGATGTCCGGCTGCAGCGTGTCGCCCACCTTGAACGTGCGCGTCGCGGTGCAGATCGTGTCGGCGTCCTTGACGGACCGCTCAACCTTCCAGGCCGGCCCGGAGGGCACCACGAAGACGTCGTCCAGCTTGGGCATGATGTTCATGCCGCCCTTCTCGTCCGGCTTGGCCGCGGCCAGCTTGATCGTCCGCGTGCAGGTGCCGTCCGCGCGGACGACGGTCGTCGCGTTCATCCGACCGCAGCCGGCCGTACCCGCGCCGACGCCGACCACCATCGCCACCGCCACCGCCCTGGCATACCGATTCACGTGCTCTCTCCTTCCTGGCCGCGGTCGCGCGGCTCAGTCGAGCGCCCAGACGTAGATGCAGTCGAACGACAGCCCCGCGTCGCCAAGCCGTTCGAACCGGGCCTCGAACGCTCCCCCCGGATGCTCCACCACGAGCGGGATGCAGCGATACTCGCCTACAGGCAGATCATCGGCGTTGACGGCCCGCTCCCCGAGGGTCACCTGGCCGCCGCCGGTACTCGCATCTACGGTCAGCACCTGTCCGGACGCTTCGGCCGTTCGCTTCGCCCGGAACAGAACGAGGTAGCGCCCCTTGTCGAGCGGCGCGTAGGGCCCGAAGAGCACGAAGCCGCGATACGGGTCGTCCGGAGCGATCGCCCACGCCTTCCCACTGCCTGCCTGAGCATCGTCGACCACCTTGCCCGCGTTGTGAGGCAGGTTGACGGCCTGATACGTGTTCACGAACCGCAGCGACGCGATGCCGGTGGGCAGGCCGGGCAGGATCTCGGTGCGCGGCACCGTCCGCAGCTCGACGAGACGGTCCCGCTTACCGAACGGTCCGGCCACCTCCAATTGAGCCCGCGCGGCCGCCGGCTGGCCGAGAACCGTGACGCGGCACGCATCGCCAGGCGCCACGGTCTCCGCATCCTGGCGGATGGTCAGCTCCTTCAGCCCAGTCGGCACGCTCGCATCCACTGCCATCGGACGCCCGGACGTGTTATGCACCGCCGCCTCGAACGTGATCGGCTCGCCCTCGATGGCGGCGACGGACCGTGGAGCGCGAACGAGCACCTGCTGCGCGGCGATGGACTGCTTGTACAGCGCCGAGAGGTGATCGTGGCGCACGGCGACGTAGTCCGGCCCGAGCCGCCGCATCACGTCCTGTAGGAGCGGCAGGTCGGAGAACCAGTTCAGCACGAAGAAGTGCAGGAAGGCGGGCCGCTCCGGCGGCGTCATCGAACGGATGTCGGCCACAAGCCGGGCGATGCGCTGCTCCCGCGTGTCCGGCTCCGCCCAACTCGTTGCCGAGCGGAACACGGGCACGTTGCGCACCGTCGGGTAGGTCGCCGCGTCGTAGTCCGGCACGGTCTTGCCGTAGTCCGGGAAGATCGCGTCGATGGCCGGGATCTTCTCGGCATACCGGCGCACCAGGTCCTGCCGCGTACTGCCCATGATCCACGCCGACGTCAGGTCGCACCGCGCCATGTACGCCGCGGTCTGGTCGAGGAAGCCGTCGAACACGGCCTTCTGGTCCTGCGGGCGGAAGCGCTTGCCGTAGGAGTCCGGGTACGTGTAGCCGACGCCGGACACCGCCGCCAGGAACGAGTCGCCCGGCGTCGCCGTGGTGTAGTAGTACTGCATCACGTCCGGCAGCAGGATGGACGCGGAGGGCGAGATCGTCCAACTGATGGGGATCTTGCCGCGCAGCGGGTCCTTCCAGAGCTGCGGGAAGTTGCTGTTGGTGAGCACGGGCAGGTTGTCGCCGTCCGACAGGATGAACGCGAGGTAGACCTTGTTGCCCTGCAGGCGCGGCGCGCGCACGACCTTCTGCCTGGGCTTCGGCGCGCGGATGCCGGAGTGCACGCTCAGGTTGGCGCAGTCGATGGTTCCCACCAGGTACTTCCCGAACTCGGCGAAGAGCGTCACGCCCGGCCCCTCGCCGATGCCCACGTCCTTCCCGGCCCACGGGTAGCTCATGATCGGCATGTTGGCCGGCATCTTCGCCAGCAACTCTTCCATCAGCCGCACTTCGCCGTTCGGGTCGGCGTACGGCTTGGCCCCATCGATGGGCCCGGAGAGCCAGAACGTGAAGACGCGGTTCTGGATGAGGTAGTCGCGCAGGCCCAGGTGGTCCGGGTACGAGCAGGCAGCCACGTAGTGGTTCAGGCGTGGCCAGAGCGTGTCGAACGCCCAGCGGTACGCCGCCACGTTGGTCGTCCACCGGCCGCGCAGATCGGCGACGATCGGCAGCTTCAGCTCCTTTGCGATCCGCGGCGACGCGACGAGGCAGTTCTCCACGCTCGCCAGCATGCAGGCCAGGTTCCGCGTGGCGGGCAGCTTAGGGTCGGTCACCACCACGCCGCGGAAGCGGCTGCGGAACCGGCTGAGCAGGGCGCGCGGCTCGGCGATCGGCGTCACCTGCTTCACCCAGCCGTTCCGCCGGATCCAGTTGAGCCAGCCGGCATCGGTCGGGCCGAAGTTGCAGTAGATCTGCGGCTTCGCCCGGTTCACCAGCCCCTGCAGCGACAGGTACAGGAGCTGCCAGTCGGGCGTGCGGTGCCGGATGTCGATGGACAGCATGTTCGCGGCGGGCGGTTGCGACTTGGGGAAGATGTCCGGGAAGGGACGGTCGGTCGGGCGCAGCTCCAGGTTCGAGGGCACGCCGCTCATCGTGGGCTGCGCCACCCGATCCGCGACTCGCTCCGGCGCCGCGCCGATGAGGCGGTACACCGCGATGGTGTCGAGGCGCAGCGTCTCGTAGCCCCGCCAGTTCACGCGGCACTCCAGCTTGCCGCCATCGTGGTGGAAGCGGATCGGGACGCGCACATAGCGCCCGGTCTCCACGTCGCTGCCCGTGAGATCGTGCGTCCGCAGCGGCTTCTGGCCATAGTCTCCGCAGGCGTCGATGACCGCGATCACCTCTTCGCCGGCGTCCGCACCCGCCTTCAGGCGCAGGAACGCAACGTAGTCGCCAGCGGGCAGGTCGGCATAGGGGCCGTAGACCATCATGCCGGGCTCGTCGCGCTGCAGCTTCGCCTCCCAGACGCGCCCGCCGGCTCCGCCCGGGTCCACGACAGCGCGGCCGATCTTGTGCGGCGCCGCCTTCCCCTCCCAGAGGAGGGCCGGCTCGTAGCGCCCGGCTGCGAGCTTCTTGGGCTCCTTGACCTCGGCGAGCAGGTTGGCGGGCAGCCCCTCCTGGGCGCGGGCGATGCCGCACAGCGCGACCACGAGTGACACGATGGCTATGGCACGCATCTCAGACTCCGTACAGCTTGAGGTTCGGCCTCGTCGCTTCCGGGGAGGCCTTGGGATGGCGGATCTCCGTGCCCGCCGCCGCGGCGTCTGCTCAGCCCTGGGCCGGGAAGAGCGTCGCCAGTTCGCCCGCGTCGGGCCGGTGGCCGTACTCGCTGATCTGGAACGCCTCCGCGTAGCGGCAGGCGGCGGGCAGGCGGTCCGCGTTGGCGCTGCGCACCTCCCGCGCTTCGTCGAGCCACCACTTGGCCACGCGGGCGCGGCGCTCGGCCGGGTCCGTCGGGAACGCGGCAAGCGCCTCGTGGGCGCCCGAGTTGTACGGCAGCCACTCGAAGAACTGAGACTCATGCGCGCAGACCATGTCGACCTTCGTCTCGGCGGTCGCGTCTACCGGGATCACGACATCGGAGCGGAACGTGCCGCCCTCCGTGAACGTGTCCCACCAGTAGGCGATGACCGGCACGCGCCGCAGGGCGGGAGTGTCCGGGCAGGTGAAGGGCACGGTCAGCATGTAGGCGGCGTTCAGCACCAGCTCCGCGCTGTAGCGGTGGTCGGGGTGGTAGTCGTTGGGGCGGTTCATCAGGACCAGGTCCGGCCCCATGCCCTCCGGCCCGAACGAGCGGACGGCGCGAACCATCTTCTCGGTGTTCGCCAGCGTCACCTCGACCTCGCCGTCGACCAAGCCGAGGCACGCGTACTCGGCGCCGACCATGCCCGCCGCCCGCTCGGCCTCCGCGCGGCGCCTTTCGACCAACGCCTGACGGTCATGCAGGTACTTCGGGTCGAAGTGCCCCTTGCTCCCGTCGGTGACGGACAGCATGCGCACCACGTCGCCTCGCTGCCGTAGGAGGGCGATGGTACCCCCGATGCTTCCCTCGTTGTCGTCCGGGTGTGCCCCGACACACAGAACATGCAGAGCCAAGTTCTTCTCCTCTATTCAAGCCCGATGCAGGACGAATGGCCCCGCGTGGCAAAGTAACGTCCACACGAACCAGCACCGCCCACTGAAGTGCAGCCCCCTGATGGCGTCGAGCCGCCCTCGCTGAGGCAGTTCGCCCGTCACGACCGGCATCCCTCCTCAGGAGGACCGAACCGAATGGGAGCTTTGGCGCTCGCCGCCCTGGCGTGCAGCGTGTACTTGTCGTCGTCCGCTTCGCCGGACGGCGCAGCCCCTCGCGCCTTGCGCTTCGCCGCGCAGGACGCCTCCTCGGCCGTCTCCCAGCAGCGCGCCATCCGCAAGCGCCTCTTCCGGATCCTGATGGATGGCGGCAAGCCGCGCCGCGTGCCTCTCGCAGCCCAGATCGTGCATCGCGAGGAGGACAGCGCGGGCGGCCGCATCATCGAGGAGATCACCTTCAAGACGCTCCCCGACCACCGGGCGCACGTCTGGCTCTCGCTCCCCACGCGCCGAACGGGCCGAGTGCCGGTGGTGCTCGCCCTGCACGGCCACGGCGGCACCGGCGAGCAGGTCGTGCGCGGCGAGGGACTCTACTGGTACGGGCGCGCGCTGGCCGAGATGGGCTACGCGGTCATCTCGCCGGACATCGGCACGCACGACCTGCGGAACCCGAAGTGGACGCTCATGGGCGAGCGCACCTGGGACGCGGTGCGGTGCCTCGACTACGTGGAGACCAGGCCCGAACTCGACGCCAAGCGCATCGGGGTGTGCGGGCTCTCGCTCGGCGGCGAGACGACGATGTACGTCGCGGCCCTGGACGAGCGCGTGCGCGTCGTCGACTCGGCCGGCTGGCTCACCACGATCGCGAACATGAAGAACGGCCACTGCCCGTGCTGGAACTCGCCTGGGCTGGAGGAGGCCGTCGACTTCGCGGACATCTTCGCGTGCGTCGCGCCCCGCCCCATCGTGTTCGAGATCGGCGAGAAGGAGCGCGCGCCGGGCGGCTTCCCGGTCGACGTCGCTCGATGCGCCTTCGCGGAGGTGCAGCAGGCCTACGCAGCGTTCGACGCCGAGGAGCAGGCAGTCCTGGACGTGCACGCGGGCGGGCACGTGTTCGTGGGCCGCTCGTTCTGGCAGCCTCTGCGGGAGACCCTGGGCACGCCGTACCCGTGGCGCGCTTCTGCGAACACGAGCACCGATGAGCTGCTGCGCCGCGGCGAGATCGCCCGTCGCGCGTTCCAGCGCTCCCTCCGCCTGGTCGATGGCTGGTGGGCCCTGCGCGACGCCGAAACCAGCCTCTATCCGCGGCGTACCGACCAGCCGGTGTGGGCGCCGCAAGACAACGCGGCCGACATGCTGCCCTTCCTACTCATCACCGCGCACACGGTCGCGCCGGACCGCCTCCCCGCCCTGACGCACGTCATCGAGACCGAGCAGAAGTGGACGAACCGCGTCGGCGTCCTGCCGGACTGGTGGTCCATCAAGGACCGCAAGTTCGAGTACCCCGGCGTCGACATGGTGCGCATTCTCTTCGGCGCGGCGGAGTACTGCAAGGACGGCCTCATTCCGATGACCGAGGTGATGGGCCGGGGCCCGTGGACCGACCGCATGCTTGCGCTCATGGACGCCATCTCTGCCCACGCGTCGGTCCGCACCGACTACGGGGTCCTGGCCGCCAACGACGCCGAGGTGAATGGCGACCTACTGCAGGCGCTCGCCAGGCTCTACTCGATGACGGGCGACCGGCGCTATCTGGAGTGGATGACGCCCATCGCCGACGCGTTCTGCTTCGAGGTGATGCCGAAGTGCGGCGGCCTGCCCGTGCACCGCTGGGACTTCGAGCGCCACCAGCCGATCGCCGACACGCTGAACCTGAACGACCACGGGAACGAGATCATCGGGGGCCTCACCGAGTTCTACATTGCGATGAAGAAGGACGACGCTGCCCGCGCAGCGAAGTACCGAGAGCCACTGCTGCGCATGTTCCGCCGCCTCCTCGAGATCGGGCGCAACCAGGATGGCCTCTGGTACAACCTGCTCCGACCGGCGACCGGCACGGTGCTCAATGCGGAGACGCCCGACACGTGGGGCTATGCGATGAGCGCGGCCTGGTCGTTCGGCAAGGCGGCCGATGCCCCGGAGTTGGTGGAGGCTGCCGAAGGAACGCTTGCGAACATCGACCGGCCTGCGTACTACCAGTGGAATGGCGCCGACTCGTATGCAGACTCGATCGAGGGCGCACTGCTGCTGCTCAACCGCATCCCGTCGCCGCAGACCGAGCAGTGGCTGAACACCGTGCTGCCCATCTACCTGGCGATGCAGCGCGACGATGGCATCGTGGAGGGATGGTACGGGGACGGCAACTCGGCCCGCACGTGGCTGATGGCGGCGCTGCACTGCACGCAGGGCACGCGCGCGCTGCCGTGGAGGCAGGACCTGCGCTTCGGCGCGGCGCGCGAGGCGAACGGCCTTCGCATCGCGCTGCAGTGCGAGACGGACTGGTCGGGCAGGCTCTACTTCGACACGCCCCGGCATGCCGAGGTGCTGCACCTGCCGTGGAACTACGCGCGCCTCAACGAGTTCCCGGAGTGGTTCGTGCTGGAGCCCGGCGCGACCTACACGGTGCGGGTCGGCGGCAAGACGAAGTCGATGTCGCGCGCCGATCTGGAGCGAGGACTGCCGGTGACGGTACCTGCAGGCAGGCCGGTAACCGTGTCGCTCGTGCGGCAGGCTCGGTGATGGCGGCTGGGCAAACGAACGGTGCGGCTTCCGCGTAACTGACAGGGGGTCGCGCAGCGTCCTATCAGCGAACCGGCAAGGATACCGGGCTTCGGCCTGGCTACTACGAGGGCCGGGCGTCGTATGGAACAATGGCAACAGACGGGGCCGCGAGTCCCGCTGGAACCGGAAGCGACGGGGCTCCGTCAATCAAGTACCCACCGGCCCACTGATGAGGGGTTTGTCCAGCCGGATGCAGACGAAAGGTAACGCTCCAGCGACGGAGCGCGACGAGCATGGCGAACAAACGATCGACTGGTGTGGATAGCCTGGCCCGGCGAGCGAGCAGCTCTCCCTCGTTCATACACTACCTCACGCGCCAGCGCCTCCTGACTTCGGAGGAGGAGATGGACCTGGCCCGGCGGGCGCAGCAGGGAGACTCGCTGGCGCGGACGCGCCTCGTCGAAGCCAACATGCGGCTCGTCATAAACATCGCCAAGCACTACACCAACGCGTTCGTCCCCTTCGAGGACCTGGTCCAGGAGGGTTCGATCGGCCTGATGACCGCCTGCCAGCGGTTCGACCCCGCCAAGGGTTACCGGTTCAGCACGTACGCGACGCACTGGATCAAGCAGGCGATCAGCCGCGCCATCGACAACAAGGCGCGCGCGATCCGAGTGCCCGCCCACGTCTCCGAGACGCTCCGCAAGATCGAGCGCGTCCGCGTCGCCATGCTGCGAGCGGCCGGCGAGGACCCCACCATCGAGCAGATCGCCCAGGTGGTCGGCATGGCGCCGCGCAAGGTGGCCGCCTATCTGCAGGCAGGCCAGGACCCCGTGTCGCTCGACATGCTCGTCGGCGAGGAGGAGAGCACGTCGCTCGGGTCGCTCCTCAACGACAAGTCGGCCGCCGATCCCGCCAACACGGTCATCCACACGGAAGTCATCCACGAGTTGCAGAAGATCCTCGACTCGCTGAACGATCGCGAGCGCACGGTGATGCGCCGGAGGTTCGGATTCGACGACGAGGAGACGCACGTTCTACAGGACATCGGCGACGAGCTGCAGATCTCGCGCGAGCGGGTCCGCCAGATCGAGGCGCAGGCTCTGAAGCGCCTGCGCGCCGCCGCCCAGCGCCGCCACCTCCGCGAGTACCTGGTCGAGTAGGCCCCGCGCCGAGCGGCGCTCTCGCGACTCCCGCGCAGCCGAACCATGCCGCCGGTTGTGACGGACGGCACGCCACGGTTCGTTGACGTCGCCGGGTCGGGTCCGCTATAATAGCCCGGCCTCAAAAGGGAGGAGCCCACGTGATCGAGGAACCCCCGCTGCCGCAGGGTGACGCGTCCCCGCAGCTCACCGTCGTCGTGCCGGCGTATAACGAAGAGCAGCGCATCGGCAAGTCGCTGACGCGCATGCTCGAGTACTTCTCTACTCAGCCCTACCGCACCGAGATCCTGGTCGTCGACGACGGCAGCACCGATGGCACCGCCGCGGCTGTCAGCGCGATGGCCGCGGTCCACGCGGACCTGCACCTCGTCTCCTACGACGGCAACCACGGCAAGGGCTACGCCGTGCGCTATGGCATGCTGCGCGCCACGGGCGACCACGTGCTCTTCTCCGACGCCGACCTGGCGACGCCGATCGAGGAGGTCGAGAAGCTGCTGGCGGCCGTACGCGGCGGAGTCGATGTCGCCATCGGCTCGCGCGACATCCCGGGCGCGCAACTCGAGAGGCGGCAGTCGGCCATCCGTGAGATGGGCGGCAAGCTCTTCAACCGCTTCGTGCAGATGATGGCGGTCCGCGGCATCCACGATACCCAGTGCGGCTTCAAGCTCTTCACGCGCGGCGCCGCCCAGAACATCTTCGGGCGCTGCAGGATCGACAACTTCTCGTTCGACGTCGAGGTGCTCTTCCTGGGGCGAGAACTCGGATACGGCATCAAGGAAGTCCCGATCCGCTGGGCGCACCAGGAGGGCAGCAAGGTCCGCTTCGTGCGAGATGCCATTCGCATGGTCAAGACGCTGTTCCGGATTCGTGCCACAGACTACGAGCTGCGGCAGGCCGACCCCAAACGGTCCAGCGTCCCGTGAGGCCCACCCCCATCCCAACCGGTAGCGCACGCCCTTGAACACCGAAGAGTACGAGCGGATGTACAGCCTCGAGGACTCCTACTGGTGGTTCGTCGGGCGCCATAACCTCATCTTGTCGTTCCTGCGCCCCTGGTACCGCGGGCGGCGCGACCTCACCATTCTGGACATCGGCTGCGGAACGGGGGCCATGTCGGAGAAGCTCGGCGAGTTCGGCACCGTGGTGTCGGCCGACTTCAGCCCGCACGCCCTCGCCTACTCGCGCCGGCGCGGCCTCACGCATCTGTGCGCGGGCGATGCCATGCGCCTGCCCTTCCGCGACGCCTCGTTCGATGCCATCGTGGCGCTGGACCTGTTGGAGCACCTGACCGACGACGGCGCCGCTCTGCGCGAGTTCCTCCGCGTGCTGAGGCCCGGCGGCCGCCTGGTGGCCAGCGTGCCGGCCTACCAGTCGCTCTGGAGCGGCCACGACGTCGCGCTGATGCACCAGCGCCGCTATCGGGCGCACCAACTCCGCGAGCGCTGCCGCGAGGCCGGCCTCCAGATCGAGCGGCTCACCTACGTCATGACCCTCCTGTTCCCCGCCATGTGGCTCGCCCGCCGCGCGGGAGCATTCCTGCACACCGCGCCCAAGGCGGGGCTGCCCCACGTGCCGGGCTTCGCCAACCGCCTGCTGATCCGGATGTTGTCCGTCGAGAACGGCGTCGTGCACCGGATGGGCCTGCCCTTCGGCGGCACGGTCTTCTGCGCCGCTCGCCGCCCCTGATGCTCTGGCTCACCCCGCTCCTACTGCTCCTCCTCTGCGTCCTCGGTCTGGCCCTGTATGCGCGCCGCATCGAACCCAGCCGGATCGAGATCACCCGCCACGAGGTGGCGTACGTGGACCTTCCCCCCTCGCTGGACGGCATCACGATCTGCCAACTGTCGGATCTGCATCTGGCAGGCGAGAAGCGCCAGGAGGACTACGTCGCGGCGGCCATCCGCGCAGTGCGGGCCGACCTGTTTGTGCTGACCGGCGACATGATCCACGGGCACAAGGGCATCCCGAGGCTGCTGCGCTGGTTGGCCGACGTCGGTGACTCAGCGGCGCCAGCCGTTGCTGTGCCGGGCAATGGGGAACATCGCGCCGGCGTCGACCTCGGCGCGATGCGAGACGGCCTCGCCGCTCAAGGCATCCCGCTGCTGACGAACGGCGCGCTGCGCTGGCAGGCACGCGGCGCCGAGCTGCAGATCGTCGGCGTCGACGACCCGCACACGCACTATGCGGACTTCGAACTCGCCTACCGGGAGGCCGATCCGAGGCTCTGGACGCTGGTGCTCTGTCACTCACCGGACGGCGTGGCCGACATCGGCGAGCGCCGCGCCGACCTGGTGCTCTGCGGCCACACGCACGGCGGGCAGGTGCGACTCCCTATGGTCGGCGCCATCCACGCCCACACGCTTCGCGTTCGCGGGATCGTTGCGGGGTGGTATGAGGGTGAGGCGCTGTCGCGGGCGATGGGGCGCGATGCCGGCGCGATGAGGGTGTACGTCTCGCGCGGCCTGGGCCGCAGCGGTTTCCCCTACCGCTTCCTCTGCAGGCCGGAGCTGCCGGTCTTCACGCTGCGACGCAGGGCATAGGGCCGACCGAACACGTCAGTACCCGAGCAGCTTCTTCTCGATCTGGAAGAGGAACGCTTCGTTGCGGCCGTCGCCGGGCTCGCGGCACCATATGACCGCGTTCCTCGGCGGCGCGCCGAGGGACGGCGGCCATGTGCCGTGGACTACCTGCTGCCCCGTCGCCGAGGGGATGGTCGCGATCTCGCAGTGGTAGCACACGACGACTTCGCGATCGCCCTTGACGAACCGGTACCACGGCTTCTGCGACTTGTCCTCCACGAACCCGCGCGCGAGCAGATCCGCCTTCACCTCCGCAGCAAGCTGATCGACGGAGCCTTCGGGCCACTCCGGCAGGTAGTAGTACCAGTGCCCGCTCGCATCCGACACCACGTCGATGAGGTGGCCCGTGTGCAGGAATGGGTACCGAGGCCGCAGCGCCCCGAGCACCAGCATGTGCACGATCAGCATGGCGGGCAGCAGCAGGGCGAGCCACCACAGTCGCCTGGCGCCTCTGGCCCGGCTTGAGATGGGTTCCTCGCTCATTGCGCCTCGCCCTCATCCTCGCCCACCGCCGCGCGCAGCAGGAGGTCGGGGTCGGCGGCCGGTGCGTTCGGCGCGGGACGCAGAAGGTGTTCGGCCGGGGTATCGGTGGGGCGCAGCAGGCGATCGTTGCGCGCCTCCTCGTCGCAGCGAGCGCGCACGATATCCAGCGTCCGCCGGGCCTCGTCGGGCAGACCCGGGTTGGGCGCGGCAGTCGCCAGCCGCTCCAGCTCCGGCAGCGAGGCCCGCGTGCCGACATGCTCGAGGGCGCGCAGCACGTGCGAGGTGAGAAGGCTATCGCGCGAACGCAGCGTGGTACCGAGGGCCGACATCGCGGAGGGGCCGATCGTGCCGTAGTGCTCCGGCGTGAGCCGGTCGAGCAGCTCGACCAGTGCGCCACGAGCTGCCGCGTAGGTGCTCGCCCGCTCCGCCCGACATTCGGCGGCCAGAACCGCGATGGCCGACGGCTCGCCCAGAACTCCCAGCGCCTCAGCGGCGGCCGACCGCACGGGATCGAGGCGCCGCTTGCCGCGCACCAACGCAAGGAGCGTGACCGCGGGCAGGCCGATCAGTGTGCCGGCAGCCGCATTGAGGGCAAACTGGATCGCCAGCATCTGTGCCCCGAAGCCCCGGTACCACTCCGGATGCCAGAACAGGCAGGCCACGAGCGTGCCAAGCAGAGCGCTGACCAGCACGGCCTTCGGCAGCACCCTGCGCCACTCATGGACGCCCCGCCCCTGCAGCACATCGGCCAGAGCCAGTGCCGCGTCACTGCGATCCTCCGGCGTTCGCGCCGCGCGCCCCAGCGCCCAAGCCGCCACGGTCCGCTCTGCCCATCTACCGGGAGCGCCACCGTGGAGCGCCTCGTAGAGCGGCGCAAGCGAAGTCAGCGCCTGGCCCGCCAACAGCCGTTCCGCGGCGCACCGTACCGGCGAGCCGTCCGGCACCTGGCGCACCAGGTGGCTGATCTCGTAGTCCGGATGCAGAACCGGCAACGAGACGCCGTTCGGCTGGTACTCCCCAGTGTCCTCAGGCATCGTGGCGCCTCCTCACGGCAGCATTGTCGCGCTACGGCAGGGCAGTCTCCTCGTCTCCCACCGCCGCGCGCAGCAGGAGGTCGGGGTCGGCGGCCGGTGCGTTCGGCGCGGGGCGCAGCAAGTGCTCCGTCGGGCTGCCGGCCGGGCGCAGGAGGCGCTCGCGGTGAAGCTCGCTCTCCTCGCGCGCCCGCACCACATCCAGCACCCCGGCGGCCTGGTCGCGCAGACGCATCGGTCCGTTGCCGGCGATCAGCCGCTCCAGCTCCGGGATGGCCAGGCGCGTGCCGATCATCTCCACCGCGCGCAGGACCTGCGACACGAGCACCGCGTCGTCCGAGCGCAGCGTGCGGCAGAGCGCCGAGATGGACGACGGCCCGAGCACGCCGTAGTGGTCCGCCTCGACGCCGCGCAGCACCTCCACCAGCGCGTCGCGGCAGGCCTCGCGCACGATGCCGGTCGCGCGGAAGTGTACCTCGGCCAGCGGGCCGATGCTCTCGATGGAGCCGAGCCTGCCGAGCGCCCGGGCCACAGCCGCGGAAGCCCGGTCTCGCTGGGTACGGCGGCGCCATACCCAGGCGGGCACCGTGGCGAGCCCGGTCCAGAACAGCGGTCCCGCGACGGCGTCGAGGATGTCGTAGAGGTCGTTGACCACGCCGTAGATGCCTGGATGCGGTCGGAGCACGCTTCGGATCATCGAGCCAAGCGCCTCGTCCAGCAGGGCGAATACGGCATAGAGGGCGAACCAGCCCAGCGCGTACAGGCACGTCCAGACCACGGCGTCGCCGAGCACCGACAGCCGCCCCTCGCCGCGACGCGGCTGCAGCGCATCGGCCAGAGCCAGCGTCGCCGCGCTGCGCTCCTCCTCCGTGCTGGCGCTGTCCGCCAGGCCCCAAGCGGAGACAAGGCGCTCCCGCCAGCGCCGCGGGCACTTGAGGCGCACGCCGCTCAGGAAGGGCGAGAGACCGGGCGAGCGGCCGGTGAAGAGGAGATGCTGAGCGGCCTGGCGGACCGGCGAGCGATAGGGAAGCCTGCCCAGCGCGTCGATGAGCGCGGCCTGCTGCTCATCGGCGCGCGGCCCGTCGGCTCCAACGGGCTGGAACTCCGCGATGGGGTCGCCGGGTTCCTCCGGCGGCGTGAGACTCAGTTCATCGGGCATGTCGGCCCCTCCGTAACGCAGCAATGGTGCACCGGACTGGCCATTCAGGACCGGCCGGCCGGGCAGGGCCTCCGCACCCCACCGAACGTCTCGTCTCTATGTGACGCCAGGCCGTCGCGGATGGCCCGGCTACTGCTGATCGTGCTCGTCCTCGCCTACCACCGCCCGCAGCAGGAAGTCCGGGTCGGACGCGCGCGCACTCTCGACCGGGCGCAGCAACTGATCGGTCGGGCCGCTGGCGGGGCGCAGGAGGCGCTGGCGCTGCATCTCGTCGTCGCGGCGCGACTGGACCGTCGCCAGCACCCGGCCGGCATCGTCGCGGATCCGCATCGTGCGCCCATGCCGGGTCAGCCGCTCCAGCTCGGGGATCGCCTGACTGGTTCCCACGCACTCGAGGGCGTGCAGCACCTTCACCACGAGCTGGCTGTCGTCCGATCGAAGCGTGCGGCAGAGCGCTGCCATCGACGAGGCGCCGAACATGCCGAAGTGGGCCGGCTCAACGCGCGGCAGGAGCTGAAGGAGCGCGTCGCGGGTCGCATCGGCCACCAGGCCGCTGCCCTTCACGTAGGCCTCGGCGAGCGGGCCGATGCACTCGACGGCGCCCAGTCTGGCCGACGCGAGGGCGATGGAGGCGCGCACACGGTTTACCCGCTGCTGATCGTACGCGCTCGATATCGGCAGGACGATACCGGCGAGGAGGAATCCCGCCGCACCCATCGCGGCGATGAGGTCCTCGGCAGACGGGCCGAACCACTGAGACCCCATCAGGATCGTGACGGCCAGCGTGCAGACGCCGAGCCTCCCGAGGCCCCGCACGAACCACCCCTCGCCAGGCCCCTGACCGGAGTCCTGCAGGGCGTCCATCAGCGCGATGGCGGCATCATCCGCCCGGTCGGTGCCGGCAGTAGCCTGCGCGAGGCCCCACGCGGCGACCACCCGCTCCCGCCAGAATGCGGCGTTGGTGGAGCGGAGGGGCTGGAGGAACACGTCGAGCGCGGGGGGCGCCTGCCCGGCCAGCATCTGGCGGGCAGCCACGCGCACCGACGAGTGGTGAGGCAGCCGGCCGAGCGCGTCTACGACCGCGTCCGGCACCTCGCATACGGGCCTGCGCCCCGAGGGCGCGGGTTCGCCCGAGCCGGAGCGCTCGACGAAGAGAGCATCTCGCGCGCCGTCGTCTGTCACACCCTCATCCTTCAAGCAGCCATAGGCAGGCCCTGGGCGCCCCAGGCAACGAGGCCGGGCGTCCAGGCGAGTAGAGCGAGGAACGAGCGCCGCTGGTGCCCGGTGATGGTTCGCGGCTCGGAGGGGCTCACTTGGAGCGCGGTCTCCACTTCCACCACGGGCGCTTGAAAGGAGTGTCCGGACTGCTCCTGAAGAGCAGCCATGACCGATTGCGATACGTCTCGATGGCCCTCGGCGAAAGGCAGCGTCTCGATCAGCTTGATCGTCCGCTGCATCTCGCGGTACTCGCGGGAGCACAGGTAGCACACGGCCAGGTGGGCCCGCAGCGCCTCCGCGGTTACCGCGTCGAGGTAGCCCTCGATGAGATCGGGCAGCCGATCCCGCACCCGTTGGCAGAGCGAGAACTGCTCCGGGTGCTCATATGTCGTTTCCTGTTCCATCCTCTTCCATATCCAGTAGCGGTCTGAGTCGTCCGCGGAGCATGTCACGCGCACGGAAAAGGTGAGTCTTGACCGTGCCGCTGGGGATGTTGAGCTGGTCGCTGATCTCCTCGATGCTCATCCCCTGGAGGTGGCGCATCACGACGACGATCCGGTAGCGCTCCGGCAAGTTCATCACCTCGCGCTGCACGATGTCGCCCACCGCCCCCCGCACGACCGTTTCCTCCGGCGAAGACTGCCGCTCCTCGGCGGCCGGTTCTCTGCCATCCTCCAGCTCTTCCTGCAGCGACACCGCCCCTTTGGCGCGGCGGGACCGCAGCAGGTCGATCGAGAGGTTCGAGCAGATCTTGTAGAGCCACGTCAGGAAGCTGGCGTCCTGTCGGAACGACGCAAGCGCCGAGAAGGCACGGAGGAAGGTGTCTTGCACGAGGTCGTAGGCGTCCTCGGCGTTGCCGACCATGCGGAAGGCCAGGTTGTAGACCTGCCGCTGGTACCGGCCGACCAGATGGTTGTACGCGAGCGTCTCCCCACGCAGCGTACGCTGGACCAGCACGGCGTCGGTTGGTTCCATGACCGGCGTCGACGTCCTCTTCTCCCCCAACAATCCCGGACGCTTATGCCGACACTACGGGGGTGAGTCGGCACACGTTTCAGCAACCGGCGTACTCAAAAATGCTAGATCTCGACCAGTCCGCTGCCCGACACGGCGCGGCACGCGAAGGTCTCCGGCTCGACGCCCTCGGGACCGTACGCCCGCTCGGCGAGCGCCGACTGGGCTTCCGAACAGGCGTCGCGATGGACCAGGACCATCATGCAGCCGCCCAGCCCCGCGCCCGCCAACTGGGCCCCGGCGACGCCCGGCACCGATAGCGCGACATCGGCCAGGCGGTCGATGAATGGGGTGCTGCAGGCATACGCACCGGGTACGCGGGCCAGGTCCGCCTCCGGCGAGCCCGCGCCGAGCTGTTCGGCCAACCACTCGAGCATCGCATCCGAGCAGTCGGCGCCATAGGGCTCGAAGTCGCGGTCGGTGGTCCACCGCGCCACGCGGTCGCCGTCGTGCGAGGCCGACATCAACCGCCCGAAGGCCGCGGCATCGCCCCGGTGCAGCGCGTCGCCGCACGAGCGCGCACGGGCGCACTCCGACAGGCCGAACAGCACCACACCGCGCACCGGGTAGTCGCCCACGCCGTCGCCATGCGTCGAGAGCACCCGGTCGCCCACTTCCGCCGGTATGGCCTCGCGCACCTGCTCGCGGCACATCCGCTCAGGGAGCCGGAGCAGCGAGCGGTACAGGCCGTCCTGGCTTAGGCCCAGCGCCTCGGCGTTCCAGTCGCGCAACTGCCGGCACCGCTCCGCCAGGTCCGGGTGCGCGCGTTTGAGCATCTCTCGTCCGATATGGTAGCACGCGACGCGCTGGTTGAACACGTCGCGCGCTCCCTCGGTCTTCTTGGCCTTCTGGCCGGAGTTGGCGATGAGCAGCAGGTGCTCCGGCGGGAAGGGCGCCGTGTCGAGCATCTTGAAGGGCAGAAAGCCGAGCCGGACGACGCGCCCGGTGCGCGCGAACTTCATCGCCGCATGGTCCGCAGCGCCCCCGCGAGTGCCGACGTACCACTCCCCCTCGCCGCACATCTCGACGAACTCGGCGGGCTCGACCGTGAGGCCGTTGAGCGCCATCGCCGCCTCAGCCGTGGCCACCACCAGCGCCGACGAGGAGCTGAGTCCCGCCGCCACGGGGATGTCGCCGGCCGCCGCGATGTTCATGCCGCGCAGGTGGCGGTCCGGGAAGCGCGCCTGGACGCGAGCCAGCGCCGCCCGAACGTAGAGCGACCAGTTGCCCGCCCACTGCCTGGCGACCGCGCGCGCCGCCTCGGTGTCGACGAACTCCGCCCAGGCCATGTCGCCGATCGGCTCGACCAACTCGTTCAGGCAGAAGTCGGCGTCGGGGAACTGCGCGGCGTCCGCGTTGTGCATCAGGACGCGGCGGTCCGCGCGCCCCCCGACGACCAGCACGATGTCGCGGTCGATCGCGATCAGGTTGCAGGTCCCGCCCTGGTGGTCGATGTGCCGCCCCATCACGTTGACGCGGCCCGGCGCGCGCGCCACCAGGACCTCGTCGTCGCCGTGCCGCTCCAGGTAGGCGTGGAGGGCCGTGCGGAACAGGCGCAGGCGCGCGAGCGGGTGCGGCACGTCGGCGCCGTACGTGTGCTCCAGGAATCGGGCCCCGCTGCCCGAGGCGTCCGAGAAGGCATGGAGCCACTCGGTGACGCGCCTGCGGGCAGCGGGTACTGCTGGCGGAGAGTCTCGGTGCAAGGTCCGCGCCACCTAAGCCGTCTCGACCAGCACGGTGCGCACCTGCCAGGGCGTGAACGCAAGGGTCACGCTGCCGCCGTCGTTGGCCAGCTCCGCCTTGCGGTCCTCGACGAGGCTGGTCTCCCAGACCTTCGCGCCGGCCGGCAGCCCGCCGAGCGTGACGACGCCCGCCTTGCCGACCGCCTCGTAGAGCCGGACCACCTTGCCCGAGCCATCGGCCGCGAGCTTCAGCGACGCGATCTGCACGCCAGCGGCGCCGGTGAGCCGCGGCCGGAACACCGCGACGTCGGGTGCCGTCGCGCCGTCGGCCACGGTCGCGAGCAGTGGCTGGTTGAACCCGGCCGCCTCGGCGACGACGCCCGCGTCCTGCCACGGCCCAACGTGCGGGAAGAGCGAGAAGCGCACCCGGTGCTGCCCCTTGTCCGAGATGGCGTCCGGGTCGTAGGCGCTGCGGATGAGCGTGATGCGCGCGCGGCAGCCGAGCGTGTCGTGGCCGTACTTGCAGTCGTTCAGCACCGCGATCCCGTACTCCGGCCCGCCCACATCGGACCACCGCAGCGCGGGCGACTCCAGGCCATCCGCCGGGCGCTGGACCGCCCCGAACGGCGTCTCGAACCAGGCCTGGCACTCGGGCAGGTGCGCCGTGAACGCCACCTTGAGCCCTGGCACGCCCGTCTCGCCGGTCCCCACCTCCTGCCAATCGATGTCCGCTTCGAAGTCGACGCGGGCCAGGTCGCGGTAGAAGACGATCTTCTCGACGACGGTCGATGCCCGCACCTTGTGCTCCACCTGCAGCACGACGCGCGCCGGCCCCTGCTCCACGATGGTCGTGGTCGCGCCGGAGAGCAGGCTGTGCTCGGTATGCACCTCGTTGAGCTGCCACGCGGTCATGCCGTGCGGCGCCTCGTCGGTCACCTGGAACACGTTGAGCGCCAGGTCTGGCCTGGCGCTGTCCACGTAGTCGCTGGCCCGCCGCATGCCGAAGCCCACCAACTCGCGGCCCACGCGCTTGTCGAACAGCGACACGATGACGCCGCAGTCCTTGCGCACAGCCGCGCGGAAGGCCGGCGTCTCCACCTTGATGTAGAGCCCGGCGTCCGTCGCGGTGAGATCGGTGACGGGCGACGGCTCGTCGGTCACGACCTGGTAGGCGACCGTGCCGAACGCCGGCACGCAGGCCACGAAGCCGACCCCGTCACAGGTCCCCTGCCCAACCGCCCGGCTGCCGTCGCTGCCGATCAGGAGCATCCTGCCCGTGCCGGTCACGCCAGGCGCCACCACCCAGTCCTCGCGCTCGACACCCAGCGGGTTCGCGACCACGACCTGCCCCTCGGGCACGCCGGCCGTCAGCACCTGCAGCGCCGCCTTGGTCGCCGCTTCGGCGGTAACCTTCACCTCCTCGAAGTCCTCGCGGTGCTTGTCGTAGACCTCATGGATGGCGGAGCCGTCGAAGATGTCGTGGAACTGGTTGAAGCACACCGTGCGCCAGGCGGGCGTCAGCTCGGCGGCCTTATCCAGGCCGGCGATGGCGGCGAGCGTGTCGGCCGTGGTCAGCAGGTTCTCACCGTGGCGGTTGTAGAGCTTCGTGTCGGCGTGGGTCGTGTAGCAGCCCTCGAAGATCGTGCTCGGCTCGCCGCGCCACACGGGCAGGGCGGCGTTGGCGCGGAGGACCTCCTCGCCGTAGGCCGTCACCGTGCTGCAGAAGGCGGTTGGCAGGCCGACGGTCTGCTGGAAGCGGCGCAGCGCCTGCAGGTTCTGCCGCGACGGGCCGCCGCCGTGATCGCCGATGCCGTGGAAGTGCAGCCCGACCGGCAGGCCGTACTGGTGCGCCTTGATGGCCGCATAGGCGAGGTCGCGCGCGTGGATCTCGCCGTTGTAGCTCGGCGTCGAGATGCCCAGGATGCGCGTGCCGTCCTGCCCCTCCCACCAGTACGCGGGCCACTGGTTCTCCTTGCCGGCGTTCGCGCGATGGTGATAGTAGAACCGCGCGCCCGCCGACACCGCGATCTGCGGCAGGTTGCCGGCGTGGCCGAAGGTGTCGGGATCGTGGAAGACGTTGGTCGTGCCGCCCAGGACCTCGCGCGTGTAGCGCACGCCCAGCAGAACCTGCCGCGCCAGCGCCTCGCCCGACGCCATGTTCACGTCGCCCTCGACCCAGGCGGTGCTCATCGGCTCCCAGCGGCTCTCCTGGATTCGGGCGAGCACGCGCGCGAACAGCTCCGGCTCCTGCTGGCGAACCACCTCGTACGTCGCGGCCTGGCTGTGGCTGAACGTCAGCTCGGGGAACTCGTCCATCAGCGCGATGACGCTGCGGATGTCGCGCAGGATCACGTTCTGCGTGTCCGGCCAGGTCCACAGCCAGTTCATGTCGATGTGGCTGTGGCCAACGACGTGCACGCGCACCTTCGCCGGCTCGGAGGCAAGGCCCGCGATCTGCGTGGCCATCTGGTCGAGGGCCGCCTTCAGGGCCGCACCGTCCGTCGGCAGCTCGGCAGGCACCAGCGCGGCCGCATCCTCGACGGCCTGCTTCTGCGGGGTCGTCGCGGCGAACTCGTCCGCCAGGGCCAGGCGCGCCCACGCGATGTCCAGCATCTCGAACCGTGCGCGAAGCCCAGGGGTCGTCAGCTTGAGCTGGAACCAGGGCGTCGTCTGGTTGTTCGGGATGCGGATGCGCACCTCGAGCTTCCCGTTCGCGCCGGCCTTCAGCGCCGGGATGAGCGTGAACAGGGCGGGCCCGGACGCGACCGGCACCCCCTCCTCACCGAACGCGAGGGCGCCATCGTGCAGGATCTCGCACGGGTACAGGCTGAAGAGCGTGGCCTCCAGCGGGTCTCCGGCAAGCGGCACGCCCTGCGCATCGTCCGGCAGGTCGAGCGAGCACGTGAGCGTTACGTTGCGGCCCGGCTCGAAGCCGAGCCCCTCGAACCCACCCCCGCCGTTCAGCTTGACGGTGGCGTCACTGCCCGCGACGGCCCACTCGGTCGCGGGGAACCCGGAGAGCGCCTGGTCGGCTGCGGCGCGCAGGCGGTCGAGTGCGGCGGCTACGGTTGGCGATGGCATCTATGTCTCCTGAGGGAATCGGGCCTCGGTGGACCCGGAGTCTGCTGATGGTGCAACGTCAGGCTTACTGAACTCGACCTTGTCGTACACCTCGTCTATGCTGAGCGTGCAGTCGATGGGCTCGATGCGCACGGCCTCGCCAGGCGCCCGGGCTTCGGCCAGCACCCAACGACCGTTCGCGTCGCGCGTGTATACCTCGATCCGCGCACGGTCCTGAGCCACGAGCACATACGCCTGGAGGCTAGAGGAACGACGGTACATGGCGAACTTCTCGCCTCGATCGTACGCCTCTGTGGATGGCGATAGCACCTCGACGATCACGAGCGGGTTCGCCACAGTGTCGTCCGATCCCTCGACGAACACCGGCTCGCCGCAGATGACCGTCACGTCCGGGTAGGCGTAGAATGCCGCCTCACCCACGGAGACACGGGTGTCCGACGAGTATGCGCTACACGGCCTGCTCTTCAGTGCGGCGCGCAACTCCCCCCCCACGTTCATGGCGATCAGGTTGTGCCGAGGCGACGCGCCCGCCATCGCGTACGCCACGCCATCCACGTACTCGCTCCTGGTCTCGGCCTCTCGCTCGCCGGCCACATACTCCTCCGGCGTCAGGTACGGCCTCGCGGGCATGACCATGGCTGTCTCCTACTCACGCCGTTCCGGCACGACCGAGCGCAGCGGCGTCTGCTCGGGCAGCTCCACCTTGTCGTACACCTCGTCTATGCTGAGCGTGCAGTCGATGGGTCGGATCGTAACGCACTGGCCGGGCTCCGTCGCCTCCTCCGGCAGCCAGGCATCGGCAGCGGCGCGCGTCCACACTTCGATGTAGCGGGCGTCCTGCGCTATCAGGACGTACGCCGCCAGGCTATCGAGGTCCCGATACCGGGCAAACTTGCGTCCGCGGTCATACGCCTCAGTCGAGGGCAACAGCACCTCGACAACCACGATCGGGTTCGTAACCGTGTCACGGTGCGAGTCAGCGTACTTGGCCCCGCCGCATATCACCGCGATGTCGGGATAGACGTACGCTCCCTCACCCTCGATAAGCACGCGCAAGTCGGTGGGGTGCACCGTGCAGGGCTTGCCGCGCAGATGCACCACGAATGCCGCGACCACGTTGGCGACGATCTGGGTATGCATCGGCGACGCGCCCGCCATCGCGTACGCCACGCCATCCACGTACTCGCTCCTGGTCTCGGCCTCTCGCTCGCCGGCCACATACTCCTCCGGCGTCAGGTACGGCCTCGCGGGCATGACCATGGCTGTCTCCTACTCACGCCGTTCCGGCACGACCGAGCGCAGCGGCGTCTGCTCGGGCAGCTCGACCTGCGCATACACCTCTTCCAGCCTGAGCACGCAGTCGATGGGCGGTATCCAGATGGCGGCGTCGGGCTCGCGCGCCGAGGTAAGAAGCCACGCACCTGCCTCGCCGCGCGTATGAACCTCTACATACCGCCGATCTTGCTCCACGATCACGTAGGCCCTCAGAGACTCGCGACTGCGGTACATCTCCGCCTTGTAGCCCCGATCATACTCCCTCGATGAGGGAGAGACAACCTCCACGACCACGAGAGGGTTCACCAGCGTATCGTGCCGGTCGCTGGCAAACTGGGGCTTGCCGCAAACCACCGTGACATCCGGATACGTATAGAGCCCGCTCTCCTCAACGAGTACGCGCATGTCGGACGTGTACGTGCGGCATCCCCGCGGCGCCAGTTGGTTGCCGAGGAGGCGCACGAGATTGGAGCAGATCAGGTTGTGCTCCTCGGAGCCGTCGGCCATCGCGAAGATGTGCCCGCCGTAGTACTCGCTCTTCGTCTCCGCGGCACGCTCCCGCGCCAGGTACTCCTCTGGCGTGACGTACTCCCTCGCTGGGGTGACCATGGCGTCCTCCCCCGGACCTTGCCGGCGCTCCTAGTTTCGATACGCGCGCCCCCGCGCCCTGCACATGCACGCGTCGTTGCCCTCTTCCCACGCCCAACCGCTTATGCTACAATGCACCAGTCGGGAGGACCGCATTTGTGCGGGGCCCCGCCTGTGCGCGCGGCGTAACCGCGCCCGACTACAGCCTGCACGGAGTTCCGCCTTGGCAGCCAAGAAGACCAAGAAGTCTGCCCGCCTGAAGGTGGGCATCGTGGGCAACGGCGGCATCGGTACCGTCCACGCCCGCGGCTACAGCAAGCTCCCCAACGTCGAGATCGTCGCCCTCTGCGACCTCATCATCGAGCGCGCCCAGAAGCTCGGGGCCGCGCACGACGTGAAGCGGCTCTACACCGACTACGAGACCATGCTGGCCGAGGAAGAGCTGGACATCGTCTCGGTCTGCGTGCCGAACTACGTCCACGTACCGATTGCGGTGGCGGCGATCAAGGCCGGGAACCACGTACTCTGCGAGAAGCCGCTCTCCGTCTGCGCCGCCGAGGGCAAGAAGATCCAGGACGCGCTGCGGGGCGTGAAGACCAAGTTCATGATCGGCATGAACAACCGCTTCCGCGGCGACACCCAGACCCTGCGCAAGTACATCGACGACGGCGAGCTGGGCGAGATCTACTACGCCAAGGCGGGGTGGGTTCGTCGCACGGGCATCCCCGGACTGGGTAGCTGGTTCACCGAGAAGGCGAAGTCCGGCGGCGGCCCGCTGATCGACATCGGCGTCCACGCGCTGGACCTGACCCTCTACCTGATGGGCAACCCGAAGCCGGCCTCGGTCTTCGGCGCCACCTACGCCAAGCTCGGCCCGGTGGGCAAGGGCATGGGCGACTGGGGCACTCCAGAGAAGGGCGGCAAGTTCGACGTGGAGGACCTCGCGGTCGGGCAGGTCCGCTTCGCCAACGGCGCCACGCTCGTGCTAGAGGCCTCGTGGGCGCAGTACTGCAAGGAAGAGCGCCTCTACAACGAGCTGTACGGAACCAACGGCGGCGCCACGCTGGAGCCCTTCCGCATCTACACGGAGCGCTATGGCCAGCCGATCGACATCACCCCGGCATACCGCCAGCTCGACGGCCACGAGACGGAGATCGCCTACTTCGTCCAGTGCGTCGTCGAGGACAAGACGCCGCTGGCGACGATCGACCAGGCGGTCGACGTCATGAAGATACTCGACGGCATCTACGAGTCGTCCAAGACCGGCGCATCGGTCGCGATCAAGTGACGCACCTAGGGGGCGGGCCGTCCGGCTCGTCCCCCATTGCATCTCACAGGAGAACCAACGATGGGTAGACCTGTCACGCTTGTGACCGGGCAGTGGGCGGACCTCCCCCTGGAGACCCTCGCGCAGAAGGCGGCGGGCTTCGGCTACGACGGCCTGGAGCTGGCGACGTGGGGCGACCACTTCGACATTCGCGAGGGCAGCGGACCGAACGCCGCGGCCTACTGCAAGTCGCGCCATGAGATCCTGAGCAAGAACGGCCTGAAGGTCTGGGCGATCGCGGCGCACCTGGTGGGCCAGGGCGTGCTGGACCGCATCGACGAGCGCCACAAGGCCATCCTGCCGCCGCACGTCTACGGCGATGGCGACCCCGCGGGCGTGAACAAGCGCGCCGCCGAGGAGCTGAAGCTGGCCGCCGTGGCCGCCAAGAACCTGGGCGCCAAGATCGTCACCGGCTTCACCGGCTCGTCGATCTGGCACCTGGTCTACTCGTTCCCACCGGTCACCCCCGGCCAGATCGAGGCCGGCTACGAGTTGCTGAAGGAGCGCTTCACCCCGATCCTCGACGTGTTCGAGGAGAACGGCGTGAAGTTCGCGCTGGAGGTGCACCCGACCGAGATCGCGTTCGACCTCTACAGCGCCGCCAAGGCGGTCGAGGCGCTCGACGGCCATCCCGCGTTCTGCTTCAACTACGACCCGAGCCACTTCGGCTACCAGGGCGTCGACTACGTGAAGTTCATCTACGAGTTCGCCGAGCGGATCGTCCATGTCCACATGAAGGACGTGTGGTGGTCCGAGACCCCGACGCGCGCGGGCGTGTTCGGCGGCCACTCCAACTTCGGCGACGTAGACCGCTACTGGGACTTCCGCTCCCTCGGCCGCGGCTCCATCGACTTCGAGGAGATCGTCCGCGCCCTCAACCGCGTGAAGTACCAGGGCCCGCTCTCGGTGGAGTGGGAGGACAGCGGGATGGACCGCGAGCACGGCGCCGCCGAGGCCTGTGCGTTCGTCCGCAGCGTCGACTTCCCGCCGAGCGACATCGTCTTCGACGCCCAGTTCGACCGCTGAGCCGCACGCTCCACGGTACTCCTTCAGGGCCCGCCCTCCCGTCTGGCGATGGGGGTGGCGGGCCCTTCTCTGCGTCATTCGCCCCGGTTTCGATAGGCTCGGCGCCCCTGTGGCGAACATAGGGGTGGAGCGCGACCTGCCGCGAACACCGGTCGGCGCACGGAGCCAGGATGGTCACCGCTGAGACGCCGGACCGGTGCAGCACAGGAGCGGCTGCAGTGGCCCGCACACGGCAGGCGCACGCCCGCCCGACGACCGAGGAACTGCAGGCCGCCTACCTCGAGGACGTGTACGCCTTCGTCGCGCGCCGCCTCGCCCGCCGCGAGGACGCCGAGGATGTGACGGCGGAGGTGTTCGCGGCGGCGTTCGAGGCGCTGCCGAAGTTCAAGGGGCAATGCGAGCCGCGCCTCTGGCTGCTCGGCATCGCCCGGCGCAAGGTGGCGGACGCCCTGCGACGCTGCCGCCGCCACCCCGAGCTGCTGGCCAAGCACGATGCCACCGAGTTGGACGCCATCCCCGCACCGACACTCGCCCCGGAGAGCGCCGCGCTCAGCGCCGAGGAAGCGCGCATCGTCCGCGAGATCGTCGCGAAGCTGAGACCTGCCTGGCGCGACGCCCTCATGCTGCACTACGCCGACGGCCTCACCATCGACGAGGTGGCCGTCGTGATGCGGCGCTCGCCCGCCGCGGCCAACAGCCTCTTGCAGCGGGCACGGGCAACGCTCTACCGCGAGGGCAAGTCTTACTTCGTGGACGCGGAGGAGTGACCCCCATGAACCCTACTCCCAGGCCATTCACACCGTCGGTGCTTCTTGGGGCCGCCTACCCCGCCTCCGCGCCCACCGAGACGTTCCGGGCGCACATGGCCCATCTAGGCCGTGCCGGCGAGCTGTACGTAGCCCGCGCCATCGCATTGCGCCGCCGCATGCGCATTGCCAGCGTGCTCGCGGTCGCCGCGCTCGTCGTGCTGGCGCTGCCGGTCATGGGGCCGCGTCTCGCGGAGGGATACCGCCTCCACACCATCGCGGCAGCCCATGCCAACGCGCGCACCGTTCACTCGATCACGTGGTCGATCGGCCGCGACGGCAAGCGCACAAAGGTCGCCGAGACGTGGCGGCAGGGCGATCGATTGCGCTCGCTCGGGCCCGACGGGCGGGAGCTTGTCTGCTCTGGCGATACCGCGCGGGAGTATCTGCCCGCGTCCAATCTGACCCGCTCGGGCGAGCGTCCCACGGCGAGAGACCTTGGCTGGCTGATCGACTGGCGCGCCAGGCTCGGGCTCAGATCGGAGATCCGGACCGCGGGCCTTACACAGGTGGACGGCCGCCCGGCGCTCAAGGTCGTGGTTGATGTGGCCCCCAAGCAGTCGCGCATGGTTCTCTATGTAGCCCCGGAGACGGACCTCCTCTTTCGAGCGGATCACGAGGCCTACCTGCGCAGCGGCTACCGGACGCTGTCAACCGTCACATATCAGTACGATGAGCCGATTCCGCCCGGTCGGTTGGCGCTGGACCCCGCGAGGGCCGAGCACGCCCTCAGCATCGCCGAAGGACAGCGCGAGTGGAGCCAGCGCTTCCGGCGCGTCCTCGCCAGCGTCACCGCCGAGGGCCGGCGCATCGCCATCCGCGACCTGCAGGTGAACGCGCGCGGCGACGTCTTCATCCTCTACACCGACGGCAGACCGCTGGGCTACCCGTTGTCGGCGACCGCCTGCGTCTGGCGCGTCTCCCAGGTGATCGGCGATCAGTCGACCGACTACCAGCCGCAGCATGAGCAACTCATACCGGCGCACGAAGCCGGCATCGTTTCCCTGGACGCCTACACGTATGACGGCGAGCCACTCCACGGTGCGTGGTTCACCAGACGCGAGGGAATGCCAGCCCCGCCCGCCAAGCACTACACGGTCTGGTTCAGCCGGAGTGACACTGACGTGGCCCCGGCAGCGGAGGGCGAACGCACGCAAGCGGTCTCCGTCAATGTGGCGATAGGTGGGCCACCGTGCGCCTTAACGCCCGCCTACATGCCGTACATGGCCGTGCCGGTGAGCGATGCTGAGGTGGAGTTGGCGCATGCGCAGGACCGGGCCAACGCGATCGAGGCCAGCGGCCATGCAGACGCGCGCGCCGAAGCCGCGTACCGCCGTGTCCTGCGCCTCGCGGCGGCCGCCCATGGCGGAGACGAACACAACCTGGACACGCAAGGCGCGTGGTTCGGGCTGTACAGCATGCTGAGCAAGATGGGTCGCAACGCTGAGGCGCGTGCGGCACTGCTGAAGGCGCGCGATGCGGAGGCGGTCGCCCCAATGTGGGGCTACGACCAGATCGGCGAAGCGCTGAAGGAGGAGGGGCTGAAGTAGCTCTGGCCGGGCGCGGCCTACCGCACGTAGGGCTGCACCGTCGCGGCGCCCGTGATCGCGGCGTGGTGCCCCACGTTAGAGGTAGCGACGGCCAGCCCGTGCCCCATCGCTGCGGCTGCCGTCAAGGCATCCAGCAGACCGACCCCGTGCGAGAGCCGGAGTTGCGCCAAGTGCCAGAGGGCACGCTGCTGGCGATCGGGCGATGGCCAGAGCAGCGCAAGGGGACGCAGGAACGCGGCAACGTCGCGCAGTTCGTTGGCGTCACGGGCACCGAACGCGAACTCGAGCGCCGCGATGCCCGAGACTACTGGCGGCTGTGCCAGTGCCTCGATCCACGCGAGGGCCGGTGGGTGTGACCTGCGCAGATCGACCAGGATATCGGTGTCGAGAAGCACGGTACCGCTCACCAGGTTCGCGCTTCGGCTTGCGCTCGGAGTTGCCGTGCGAAGTCCGGGCTGTCCGGAGCGCCGGCGTACGCACCGAGGCACCCGTTGCTCTGCCAATAGGCAATCAGCTCCGCGCCAGTGGCTGGCGGCGTCACCAGCTCCAGTTCGGCCCCGGCATCGATGAGCCCGAGCAGGTAGGCTTCGGAACCGAGCCCCGCGCGCGCGGCCAAGCGCGATAGCCTGGCCCCCTGCTCCGGCGTGAGTTCGAGGGTAAGCGTCATGTCGTTCCTCACCTCACGCGTCGCCGGACACACAGAGTATGAGACGGGCACCGGCCTTCGCTACGGCGCGATGTGCCGCCAGTGCTCCGCAGGCACGAAGCGCGCCAGGTGCCCAACGTTCATGGTGGCGATCACAACGCCTGCCTCTGCGCCGCCAAGCTCAAGAGCCTGCGCCGCTATCAGCACGTCGCAGTCGAGTTCCTTGGGATCGGCCGTCGGCGCTCCGGCATTCCGAGCGTCGGCCCACAGCCGCGCTGCGAGACGGAGCGCCGAGTCCGTAAGCGGCAGATAGCAGCCAGGGAGGGAGCAGAACGCTTCTAGGCGCTCCAGGCCCAGCGAGTTGCCCGCCCGGCGCAGTTCGCGCGCCACCTCGAAGTAGGCAATCGCCGGAGCGCGGATGGTCCAACCCGCGACGCGACACTCGACGACCCACTGGCGGCAGCCCTCCGCCTCGGGCACACCCCTGCGCATGGTCACGATGCTGAGAGGCGAGGCATCCAGAACGATGGTCCGTGCCACTAGAACAGCCGCCGCGCGTCAGCGCGGTCCCGCTCGGCGTTCATGCCGGCCTTGAGCTGCTCCCAGGCGCGGCGCTCGCCGGCGACGTCCTCCGGAGTCATCGGGCTGTCGTCCGCATCCCACTCGGCGAACAGAGCGAGCATCGGATCGGTGCTTGGCACAACGCCGTCGGGCAGGCGTTCGATCACTAACCTGTGGGCCAGTTCCCGTGCGTCGACACCCATCTGGCGCGCCGTAGCGGCCAAGCGCGCCTCTTCATCCGAGGTCAGTTCCAGCCAGATCGCCATGCGGTCACCTCCCGAGCATGCTCACTACCCATGATAGCAGCCTTTGCCGTACAAGGCAAGCGCGCCAACCGCCCCTCCCCGTGCAGTACACTATCACCAGTACCGCTCGGAGGAACACGCCTATGCGCCGCCTGGTTCTTGCCACCGCTCTCGCCGTTCTCGCGCTCCCCGCGCTGGGGCAGGCCACCATCGCGCCCGACAGCGCCGTCATGAAGCTCGACGAGATCGGGCTCTACTCGGTCGGATGGGTCTATCGGGGCAAGGCCGAGCAGCGCTTCCCGGATGGCTGGGCCGGCTTCTTCGATGACTCCTGCGGCGTCGCCTGCCAACCCGCGGCCCCGCAGAACGGCAAGCGCGCGTTCCTGCTGCACTGCCCCTGGCGCGGTGGAACCGGCGTCGCGTTCCAGCAGTTCAGCATCAAGCTGCCGGCCGGCGCGAACCGCATCACCCTCCGCGGCGCCGTCGCCATGCGCAGCGACATCATCGTGCAGTCCGACGGCGCCACCTTCCGCGTGTTCGTCGACGGTCAGAAGCTGCTCGACACGAACCGCACCGACGACACCTGGAAGCCCTTCTCCTTCGACCTCACCGCGAAGAAGGGCCAGACCGTCGTCGTGCGCTTCGAAACCGACCCCGGCCCGAAGGACAACTCCGGCTTCGACTTCTCGCTCTGGGGCGACCGCGAGCTGGTCGTCGAGGGAGTCGACTTCGCCACGACCAGGCGCCCCGACCCGCCCGCGCTGAACCTGACGCGCATGGGCGACCCGTTCGGCGTGGCCAGTGACGGCATCCAGAAGCTCGACACCTCGGGCACGCCCGGCTTCGACGGCGACACCGCAACGTACACCTACGCGGGCGCCGACGGCACGATGACCTACCGTTGGAACCGCCCGACCAAGCCTGAGGACCCCGTGTTCGGCGCGATCGCACTGCGCGCCAAGATGAAGGGCGACACCGAGGTCGAGATCCCGGTTGCCACCACCGCGAACATCGGCTGGCTGAAGCCCGCCAAGTTCGTCGGCAGCCAGTGGCTCGTGCAGGCGGGGCCGAATGGGCAGAGCACCTGCGTCGTGAAGTACGACGTGGGCGGGCAGCCCGCCGCGATCACCCTCACCGCGAAGCTCACCGGCAAGCGCCTCCGGCTCGACGTGTCCTGCGATCAGCCGCTCATCCAGTCGGTCGCGGGCGGCTCGTACGGCCCGGTCATGCGCCGCATCGCCGCCACCTCGCCCTACAACCCGTGCCAGCCGTACTTCCTGCCGAACGAGAACCTATTCGTCTCGGCCTACCCGAACTGGATGGCATCCAACGCGAGCGAGCACGGCGGCGTGGGCGTCTCGTACTGGGCCATGACCGACGGCAGCCACAACCCGGTGCGAGAGCAGTTCGTCTACACCGCTGCCTGGCATCTGGCCGAGGTCTTCCCCGAGATCCCGAATCCGGCCTCGCCCTTCCGGGAGAAACTGGCCGACAAGGTCATCCTCGACATCTGGGGCGGCAAGTACACCGACATCGCGCGCACCTTCGAGACACTGAAGGAGTACGGCATCGACCATTGCGCCGCCATCATCCACGACTGGCAGCGGAGCGGCTATGACAACGCCCTGCCGGACCACCTGCCCGCCGCGGCGGACAAGGGCGGCGACGAGGGCATGAAGGTGCTCGTGCAGACCGGCACGCGCCTCGGCTACCTGGTCTCGCTGCACGAGAACTACGTCGACTACTACCCGAACTACGATCACTACACCGAGAGCGACATCTGCCTCAACTCGGAAGGCAAGAAGATCCAGGCGTGGTACAACCCGGGCACGAAGATCCAGTCCTTCGCGGTGAAGCCGACCGCAATCCTGCGCCTGGCCGCCACGCAGTCGCCCGAGATCAGCCGCCGATTCGGCACGAACTCCAACTACCTCGACGTGCACTCGGCCGTCCCGCCATGGTTCCACATCGACTTCCGCGCGGGCGAGCCGGGCGCGGGCATGTTCAAGACCGTCTTCGACGCCCACCGCGACCTCTGGGCCTATGAGCGCAAGACCCACCACGGCCCGGTCTTCGGCGAAGGCAACAACCACGCCTACTGGAGCGGGCTGCTGGACGGCGTCGAGGCGCAGTTCGGCACCGGCTGGGCCGGCAACGAGGGCATGGGCGCGCCGCTGGCCGTCGACTTCGACCTGCTCCAGATCCACCCGCGCCAGCTCAACCATGGCATGGGCTACTACGAGCGCTGGTGGGGTCGGCCGCAGTGGGGCAGCATCCCCCCGCTCGCCGTGCTCGACCAGTACCGCATGCAGGAGGTCGTCTACGGCCACGCCGGGTTCCTCGCCGGCAGCGTGTGGAACAACGTGCCCTACGCCTGGCTGGAGCGCCACCTGATGTCGCCGGTCACCGCGCGCTACGGCACCAAGACGGTGAAGTCGATCCGCTACGAGGTCGGCGGCAAGTGGGTCGATGGCACGGCTGCGGCGAAGGCCGGCGAGTGGAAGCGCGTCGAGGTGGCCTACGGCAACGGCCTGACCATCACCGCGAACGACGCCGAGAAGCCGATGACGGTGGATGATGTCGTGCTGCCGCGCTTCGGCTGGGTGGCCAAGGGAGCGGGCGTCACGGCGTGGACCGCGCTGAAGGGCGGGGTCGTGGCCGACTACGCGGAGACGCCGGAGAGCGTGTTCGCCAACGCCCGCGACGCCGCGCTCTGGAACACGAGCGGCATTACCCGCGTGCTGCCCCGCGCCACCAAGGTCGCGCAGACCGGCCCGCGCTCGTTCTCGGTGACGTACTCGTGGCGCGTCGACGACCTGATGAAGATGGACTGCAACGCGTTCGTCCACTTCTCGAAGAACGCGTTCGACACGTACGACGAGCAGATCGTCTTCCAGCAGGACCACGGTATGGCGACCGCTTCGTCGAAGTGGCAGCGCGGCACGGCGTACCAGGACGGCCCCTACACGATCCAGGTGCCGGCCAACGTACCCGATGGCGACTACTCGTGGACGATCGGGCTCATCAACCCCGGCGGCGGCCGCGTGTCGCTGATGGGTGTGGACGACGGCCACGGGCGCGTGAAGCTCGGCGTCCTGCGCGTCCGCGGCGACCAGGTGTCGTTCACGCCGGAAGAGGGCGCGGGCGAGGAAAAGCTGGCCTGGTACACCCGCAACGTGAACGCCGAGGGCAAGGTGGTAGACTTCGGCGCGCTCCGCACCAATGGCAGCGTGCTGGTTCGCCGCGAGGGCGACAACTGGGTCCTGCGCGCCATGCCCCGCGACGGCAAGTTCACGGTGGAGTTGAGCGCGGCCAAGTTCAAGGCGCCCACGACCGTCCGCTGCGAGGGCGGCTCCGCGCCCACCATCCGCCCCGCCGCGTCGGGCGCCTACTGGAAGCTGGACCTGAACGGGGCAAAGACGTACACCTGGCCGGCGCGGTAGGAGTTTCGCGGGACCAGACACAAACACGGAGGGGCCGAGATGCCGTTCACGTGGTCGGACGCGTGGTTGCTGAACAGCGTGGTGATGCTCGGAGAGGAGGGCGGCGACCTCTCGGTCGTCATCGGCGCGGGGGACGCCGTCAGCCACGCGATCTTCACGCTGGAGGAGTTGCGGAGCGGCTTCGCCCGGCTGGAGGCCGCTGGTCTGATCGCCAAGCAGGGCACAGGATACGCAGCGACCGGTGACGGGCTGGCGTATGAGCGCACTCGCGGCTCATGGCTCGCCAACATCGAGCGCATTGCGAAACGCCTGGAGCACCGGCCCTGCCCAGACGTGCCGCCGGGCGCGGCGAGCAGGCCGACCGCGGCGGAGTACGAGGCAGCGTGTGCCGCATACCTCGCCGCAATGCGCAGATCCTGAGCCATACAGAGCACAACGGCCCCACGGCATCGCGCCGCGGGGCCGTTGTGCTTCGAACTGATCCACCTACTCCTGCGCGGAGCCGACGACCTCGACGCGGATGGTGCCGCAGCACTGGCCGGGGCCATGGCTGTGACCATGCTTGTGCCCCTTGCCCCCGGCGCAGCAGCCCCCGTCGTCGTTGCGCTTGAAGTTGGCGCTCCCGCATGAGGGGCACCCGGTGGGCCGCCCCGTGCACTTCTCGACGTGCCACTCGTGCGAGCAGTCGATGCACAGGAAGACGCGATTCTCACCCATCTCGACGTTGCCTCCCTGGACCCGCAGCGCCCGGCCATTCACGATCGCCTCGGCCAGCTTGGCGCGCGCCGCCTCGAGGATGCGCCCAAACGTCTGCCGCGACACGCCCATCGCCTCGGCGGCCTGCTGCTGGTAAAGGCGCTCCAGATCGGCCAAACGCACCGCCTCCAGCTCGTCGACGGAGAGGATGATCGCCTCGCCCTCGCAGCACTCCGCGCCGACAGGCGTCAGCCCGGCGCACCTGGGCGCACCAGCAACGATCCGGCAGCAAGTAGGTCGTGGCATCGAACGGCTCCGTTCCTGCGGGAACAGTTTATTATGGGCATATGCCCATAATAAGTCAAGGGGGGCTGGGGGCTGGACGGTGCTGGCCGAACGTGCTGCGGACCGACGGTCGACCATCGGACCGGTCCAGCACATCCTCGGCCATACAGCGACACACCCACACCGTCGTCACCGGTGGTTCCACGCGCGGACCGGTGCCCAGAAGTCGAACGCCTCGGTCGGTGCCAGCCCTCCGCGCAATTCCACGGGACCCACGAGCTTCCGAAGCCCCTTCCCGTCGTCCCCAATCACCCACAAGCTGAAGTGCCTCTCGGGGTACCTGACCACGAAGACGATGTGCCTCCCGTCGCCGCACCACATCGGGTACCAGATGCCATTGCCGCCGGCACGGTGCACGCGCTTCTTGTGCGTGCCATCCGCCGACATGACACAGAGCTGGTTGGCATGGAACGCCAGGTCATCCATGCTTCCCTTCGCCCGGAACAGGCTGTTCTCGACGAATGCGAACCGCTTGCCATCGGGCGACCACGCCGGGAAGAAGCTGTCTGTCGCTTCGTCGGTGATGCGGTGGCTGCGCCAGGTCCTGGGATCGACAACCAGAAGGGTCTTGGGCCCAAGGCCCCAACGGTCGCCACCGTCGCCGACCACGATGCGGCTCGTATCGGGTGAGTAGGCGTACCAGTCGCCCATCTTCATCGCCAGGTTCGGCGCGAGGCTCCTGCGCTTGCCGGTCTCGGCGTCGAAGGCGTAGAGCGGCGTTCCGTCAAGGTTCCCCGACCCGGCCATGTAAACGTAGGTCCCCATGAAGACATGCCGGCTGTCGGGCGACCAACCGGCCAGTTCTGGAAGCACGTCCCAGCGGCCCTTGGCATCGTAGACGATCCGGTGCTGCGAACCATCAGGGCGCTGGACCCAGAGGACACCGGTGCCCCTGTTCCAGTCGGTGCCCTCGCGGTTCCAGTTGATCCACCTGCGCGTGAACGCGATCCATCGCTTGTCGGGACTGACCTGGAAGCTGACCGTGTCGTTGCGGTGCTCGACCGGCATCGCCGCCAGCCGCTCCGGCCTGATGTCCGGCGCGCGCGACAGCCAGATAGACCGGCTCTTCCGGTACACGACCTCGTCGTGGCGCCCCACCCAGGCGGCGTCCTGCGCCCCCCGCACGATGCGCACATCGGAGCCATCGCGCCGAACAAGCAGCGTGCGCTCCCAGTAGTGCTCGTTGTCCGCCGATCGCTGCTCGAAGAGAAGCCACTTGCCGGTAGGCGACCACTTCGGGCGCTCGGCTATGCCGCGGGTAGTCACCTGCAGGATACGGCCACCAGGCAACTCGCGGATACACAGCTTGCCGCCCTGCACGTACGCGAGCACACCGTACGACGCGTTCGGGTCGGCGCGCTCCGGAGCGCACGAGGCCCAACGCGCACCACTCACCAGCAAGAGCAAGCCCAAAGACGCGATGCGGCATCCAGACACGCTCACGTCAACGCCTCCACATGTAGGTTCTGAGACCACGCCGAGGGAGTACCCCTCACCCCGGCTGCATCATCCGCGTTCCCATCACGCCCCCATCCCCGTTCATCGGTGTCCATCGGTGGATTCAGAACGCCGTTATCCGCCCGCATAGGTGTCCATCGGTGGTTCCAGCCGCGGCCAGGCGCCCTCGCGGAGCGGGTGGAGGGTCACGGGCAGATACCGAGCGTAGAGCGTGAAGTCCTGGTCGGTCGTGAAGACGGCCAGACCCAGGCGGGCCGCCACGGAGCAGATGAGGAAGTCCGTGTTGGCGCCCTGGACGCCGTGCGTACGGCACGTGTTGTAGAACCGTGCGGCGGTGACGAAGTCGTCGGTGATGAGCGCGATGTCCGGGAAGGCGCGCAGGTGGGCGTCAAGCCGCTGGAAGTTCCCCGCGTCGCGAACTCCCGACAGGATCTCCTGCCGAATGGGGCCGATGATGCGCACGGACTGGCTCGCCACCAGCCTCCGCAGCTCATCCGCGACGGCGCCCTGCGCATCCGGGCCTCGGCGCAGAGCCATCGACCAGACGCATGTGTCGACCAGGATGCTCACGAGCGCAGCCGCTGGGCCTTGTAGTCGTAGCCAGAGTCGATATCGACCGTGCCGAACAGGTCCACGATCCGCTCCTGCTGCAGGTGGCCGATGTAGTGCGTGAGGGCTTGCGTGACGGCAGCCTTCTTCGTGCGGTGACCACCCAGAACCATCGCCTCTTCGATCAGCCGGTCGTCCAGTTGCAGGTTCGTCGCCATGGGAACCACCTCCCGACACATACTATCACACATTCACCCACACATGCGACGCGGGCACTCCAACGGACAGCCGGATGCCTCGCAACGACGGCTCGGCATGACCACCGTCACCACCCCATCATCTGCGCCCATCAGCGTCCATCCGCGTTCCCATCGCGCCGTTATCCCCGTGCATCGGTGTTCATCGGTGGATCAAGAACGCCGCCCTCCGCACGCAGCACCATCCCGCTGACCTGGAGCTGGTGCAGGCGGGTGTATAGGCCGTCGTTCGAGACCAGCTCCGCGTGCGTGCCAGTCTCCGCGATGCGGCCGCCCTCCAACACCACGATGCGGTCCGCGCCCTGGATGGTGGAGAGACGGTGGGCGATGACGAACGACGTGCGCCCCTTCATCAGGCGGGCCATGGCGTCCTGGACCAGGCGCTCCGACTCCGAGTCCTGCGCGGAGGTCGCCTCGTCGAGGATGAGGATGCTGGGGTTCCGGAGGATGGCCCGGGCGATCGCGAGGCGCTGCTTCTGGCCGACCGAGAGGCGCGCGCCGCGCTCCCCAACTTGCGTCTCGTAGCCCTCCGGCAACGCGGCGATGAAGTCGTGGGCGTTCGCGGCGCGTGCGGCCTCCTCGATCTCTGCATCGGTCGCGTCGTCCCGCCCGAAGCGGATGTTCTCGCGCACGCTCGTGCCGAAGAGGAACGGCTCCTGCGGCACGATGGCGATCTGATCGCGCAGAGAGGCCAGCGTCGCCTCGCGCACGTCGACGCCGTCGATCATCACGGCGCCGCCCGCCGCGTCGTACAGCCGGGGGATGAGCGAGACGAGCGTCGTCTTGCCGGAGCCGCTGGGCCCCACCAGCGCCACCGCCTCGCCGGGCTGCGCGGTCAGGCACACGTCCGCGAGGATATCGGCGCCCTCCGCCTCGTAGCGGAAGCGCACGTCGCGAAACTCGACCAGCCCCCTGGCGCGGCGCAGCTCGTGGGCATCGGGCCGCTCGGGTTCGGTCGGCGTGTCGAGGAACTCGAACACCCGGTCCGCCGCCCCCACCGCGCCGGCCACCGCCGCGTAGAGCCCCACGAACGCGCCCGCCGGCCCGAACAGCATGCCGAGTACGTTGAGGAAGAGGATCACGTTGCCGGCGGTCATCTCGCCGGAGATCGCACGCCGTGCGCCGAGGAAGATGACCAGCATCATGCCGGCCGTGGCGATCATGTTGGCCGCGGCGCCATTCGCCGATCCGAGGACTGCCTGGTTCACGCGCACGCGCACAAGGCGGCTCACGCGCTCCAGGTACCGCGCCAGCTCCGACTTGGAGCGCCCGAACGCCTTCACCTCGCGCTCGCCGGAGATCGACTCCTGCAGCACTTCCTGCACTGCGCCGGTCTCCTCGCGCACGCGCCGGCCAGCGTTCCGCAGCGGCGGCCCGAAGCGCCAGAGCACCACGGCGAACACGACGGGGATCGGCAGCCCGATGATGGCCAGCGTAGGATTGCTGCCGAACAGGAGGAACACGGCAACGACGGCGGTCAGGAGGTTGGTAATGACCTCGACGAGCGTGGAGGAGTAAAGCCCCTGCAGCGCCTCGACGTCGTTCTGCACGACGGACATGATGCCGCCGGTGCGGCGGGCGTCGAAGTACGCCATGGGCAGGGCGTGCAGGTGCTTGAACAGGTCGCGGCGGAGGTCGCGGGCGGCCCGTTCGCCGACCTGCGCGAAGAGGTAGGCCCGAACGAGGCCCAGCACGGTGCCGGCGAGCGCCACGGAGGTGCCGACGACCGTGACGAGCGTGAGGGTGCGGAGCCGCTCCTCCGGCGTGCCGCCCTGCACCCACAGCACCTTGTCGACCATCAGCCGGCTGACGTAGGGCCACAGGAACCCGGACGCGGCCACGCCGAGCGCGCACGCTAGCGCGGCAAGCTGCATGCCCCAGTAGGGCCCCATGTACCGTAGAGCGCGCCTCAGAATGGCCAAGGGTGGGTACCTCTCGATGGGTGGGATCGTGCAACTCGGCGACGCGACTGGGCGTGTTTGCCTCCACTACGGAGCACCCCACCGTCGCGATCCACCGTGGTGTGGCAAACGATGCGGCCCTCCCACTGGATGGTTGGAAGGGCCGCGCACTACCGGCGGGCTTGCGAGCGCTAGTCGACGTCGGACACGACAATATCGTCAGGCGCGACGACGACCACGCGGCCGTCCTCCCAGCCGACGACATACTGCCCGCGCTCCTTGTGCTCGCGCATGGCCTTCGCGATCGCCCTGCGTCCGGCCTCTATCACGGGGTGGGTGCAGTGCCCATCGCTGCGACCCGCCCCGTTCAGCTCTGAGCGTACTTCCTCAGCAGTCGGTTCCATGCGTCACCATCCCAGATCTCGTTCGGCCCGATCGCCACTGGGCGAAGGCTGCCCACAACCGAGGCGTCGGCCACGGTCCACGTATCGGCCATCGGCAGATACGTGGCGAACAGGTTCTGCAGCCCGGCCTCGTAGCGCCTGCGGATGACCGGCTCCGGTATGGAGTGGCCTCCCCGACGCACGCGCTCCTCCACCCGCGCCACGGCCATGTCGGCACTGGGCAGATAGAGGAAGACCAGCTCGAACGCGTAGCCCCGCGCCCTCATGCGGGCGAGCCAGCCAGCGAACGACCGCGTCGCCAGAGTGGTTTCCACGGCGAAGTCGGCGCCGGCCGCCTCCAGATCACGCCAGCGACGCAGCAGCTCCCTGCCGGCGGCCAGATCGCGCGCCGGGCCATCGGGCAACTCCATGGCGGCCGCGAAGTCGTCGGCATTCAGGTACACCGTACCAGCCGGCACCAACTCCGTGGCAACGGTGGACTTGCCGGCGCCGTTCGGGCCGGCGATCAGCATCACCCTCGGCATCGCTCGGCCGCCGCGTCTATGTCCATTCTACCAAGGTTGTCTACTTCGCGGCCCGCGCCTGAAGCCAGGGCTTGATCGCCTTGCCGATGGCGAGCTGGGCCGCGCGCTGCTCGTGCGGGGTCTTCGGGCCGCCGCTCACCACCGTCACCAGAGGAGTCACCAGCACGGCGCCGGCGGCCTTCAGCGGGTCTTCCTTGGTGGTGCTGTCCATCCACACCTTGCGGGCGTTCAGGGCCACCTTCGCCTTCTTTACGTCGACCACGATCAGATCGACGGTGCAGGTGGACTTGGTCTTGGGCCCGAGCCCGATCCAGATGCTGCGCGTGTGCCACTGGCAGCGGCCCGTCACGACGAAGTCGACGTCCAGCTTGCGGCCCAGCGCGATCAACTGCTTCGCGGACGGCAGCACCTCGCGATCCGGCTCGGCCGACCGACCCATCTCCTTCCAGGCGTCGCGCACCCTCGTCTCGGCGATGATGTCCAGCGACGACGTGCTCAGAATGTCCGTCACGCGCTCTTTGGCGGTCTTGACCGCGCCCGGCGTGCCCTTCAGGTAGATCCACGGCAGCACGGCCACCGAACCAGCCTCGCCGCCCTGGATGGTCTGCGCCCCGGCGCCAAGCGCCCCGGCGAGCAACAGCCCCGCAACCAACCCCATCACGATCCGCTTCATACTGCCTCCTTTCGGCCAACCCACAGCCGGCGGGCACGGAGACCCGCCCTCCAGCAGCGACTACGGCTTTGTGAACATGGATGTTCAGGATGCATACGATGACGGGCAAATGCTCTTGCGCGGCTGCCCACATTCCGCATACGCACTGGCCGAGGGCGGGTTGGCGCCCCAGGGGGCGCAACGTGCCGCAACCGCCTTCATCCTGCCCATCCTGTACATCGATGCAGAACGAGCCCCTGAACGCCTACTCCTCGAACAGGCCCAACTGCCCGGTGCCTGCCAGGCCGTTCGGGCCGGGGCGTGGGATGAGGCGGTCGAACCCCTCCCCCACGGCCTCGCGCAGGCGGCACGCGAACTTGTAGAGCTTGTCCATGTAGTACCCTACGTTCTCGGACTCGGGCGCGTACTGCTCCAGCTTCGCCAGCGTCCCATCCGCACGCTCGTACACGGTGATGTAGTCGCCCACGGCCGTGTTCGCCGCCACCGCCGCCGACCGTACCTTGGCGGAACTCTGGAACGTCTTGTCCGTCACCCGCTCGCGCCGCGCCAGCTTCTCGATGGGCACCTGGTGGTTGAGGATGTCCTCGATGAGCCGCGCGTAGAGATCCGCCAGGTCGTCCAGGCGGCGCTCCAGAAGCAGGTCGACCGCCGCCGCGATGAACTCCCGCCCGAATGGCTCGTCGGCCCTCGAGCGGAGCGACGCTCCCTTGAAGGTCTTCTTCCCGTCGTAACCGTGGAGCACGTAGTTCTTCGTCTTGAGCGACACCATCGTCTGGAAGCGCCCGTCGAACGCGAGCCGAATGCCCTCCGGCAGCGTGCTCCCGATCCGCTCGATGTACGCGCGCTCCGCCTCCTCGCCCGCGATGCTCTCGTCCGGCACGAAGTAGACGCCATCCGTGTCGATCTCGATGATGCGGCTGCCGGTGGCCTCCATCTCGTCGGCGATCTTCTGCACGATGGCGCGCCCATGCTCCGTCACCGAGCCGGCCGCGTCCGGGTCGTTGAAGTTGAACCCCGCCGCGCCGAGGTAGCCGTAGAACGAGTTGATGAGCACCTTGAACGAGTTCTGCAGCCCGTCCCAGTAGTGCTTCTCGGTCCCCTCCGCGCTCTTCACCTTGCCCTTCGCCTCGATGCGCCGCCGCGTCAACTCCCGCAGGGCGGGCAGGAACACGTCGAGCACGTCGTGCGCCGGCTTGATGTGGTGCGTGAGCATGATGCTCGGGTACAGGCTCTCGACGTCCGCCTTCACCACCCGGTCGATGACGCCCGTGGCGCGGATGTCCGTGTAGCCGCCCGCCACCGACCGCGTCGGCTGGGGCCGCGGGATGGCGCAGCCGCGGGCCAGATAGGCGCGAACGAGCAGGCTGTTGATCTTCTCGCCCGAGCCGGAGACCGCGACGGTGTGGTAGGCGTCCGGCACCATCTGCGTCTGGTAGAACTCGGTCGCGGTGACCAGCTCTGCGAGGCGCCCGGTCTCCAGGATGTCGTGGGTGGCGTACTCGCGCACCAGGTCGGGGTCGTCGCGGTAGATCTCCGTGATCCGCGCCCGATCGACCAGGACGCGCTCCTCCTCCGCCAGGCCATAGGCGCGCGCGACCTCCTTCAGCCCGTAGCTGCTGAGCGCGCCCTTCGCCCAGTCGAAGCGCTGCACCGCCAGGTACGTGTCGATGACGTGGCGCCCGTAGATCGTGACCGGGGTGAAGGGGCGCGTGATGCCGCCGATGGCGAAGTTGCGCTCCGACCCGTACCGCGGCTCCGAGCCATCGCGCCCGAGCCCCAGCCGCGCGCCGACCTTCTCCGCCCGCTTGGTGAGGAAGGGCAGGTCGAAGCCGTAGATGTTGTGCCCCTCGATGATGTCCGGGTCGCGCTGCCGCACGAGGGCCGCGAACCGCTCCAGGATGTCCCGCTCCTCGCCGACCAGCGTGTCGAGCAGGCCGCGGTTGTCGCCGACGGCGATGATGAGGATGCGGTTCTCCTCCGGCGAGAGCCCCTCCGTCTCGATGTCCACCTGCATGCGGTGGGTATCCGCCATCGCCAGGCCCTTGAAGAGCGTGACGCCCAGGCGCAGCATCGCGAGGCGGGTCGGGTTCGGGTAGGTGAAGTGCTCGACGTGGCGGTCGCGCAGCCCGAAGCGCGCCTCCTGGTACGCGCGCCGGTCGTCGAACTCGTAGAGCCAGACGAACCCCGTCCCCGCCAGCCGCGTCGGCGCCACGCCCATGCCCGGCTCCTCGGCGAGTGTCAGCAGCCAGGGCCGGAAGGGGCGCTCCTCGCGCACGACGGTGTCGTCGGGCCGCCGCACCCACAGCGCCAGCCTGTCCTCGCCGCCCTCCGCCGCAACCACGCGCATCGTGGGATCCGCCCCGAAGAGCACGGGGTCCAGCGTGTAGGGTGGCGGTGGCGGCGGGGCAAGATCGGCCTCGTCGAAGAGGGACATCTGGTCAGCCATGCGCGTTGGTCACCTCGGCATCGTCGCCCGCGTCAGGTTCGGCGGGGCGTAGGAGTTTCGTTTCGTCGCCGGCCCCCGAACCACCTGCCGGACGGAGCAGCGTGGCATCGGCCGGGGCGTCCGCGGGGCGGAGGAGGGTGGCGACCTGGCGCTCTTCCGCAGCGAGGGCCTCGAACTCGACAAGTGCGACTTGTGCGCGTGCGCGCAGGCCCTTGTCGCGCTGGGCCGCCCCGCCACCTTTCGCGAGTCTGCCTACCGCGTCGCGGCACGATGGGTCGCCCGCTCGCAGGAAGGCACCCATCGCGGCATCTGATAGGTCGGGTGGCCCGAGTAGGATGACGCCAATGAGGCGACGGCGGCGCGAGTCGCCCAGTTCGACCCACTCGCTGCCGCTCACCCGAGCGAGGGCCCGCGCCAGTGCGTGGCTGAAGGCGCCGTGGTTAGCCACACCCATTGGGAGCAGCCCATCCACGAGCGCGTCGAGCTTCGTCTCGTCCCCGCACGCATCCAACAACCCCGCCAGTCGCCTTCCCAGACGGGTCTGCCCACCAGCAAGCGCCAACACCAGTCCGACGAACCACCCTAGGTTGCCCACGATTCCGGGTCCAGCGGCAGGATGAAGTCTGGCGTCGATCGACGCCCAGACGATGAACACCAGAAAGAAGATGACAGCTACGCGAGGCCACCACTTCCGCTGCTCGCGCAGGAATGCCGCGAACACCGCCTCAACCACCTCCGGCGTCATGGCCTCGAACGCGCCCGCCGCCTTCAGCCGCTCGAAGTCGCGCACCGAGCGCATCGCCCGCACCTGGGCCGCCGCGTCCTGGTCAGCCATGCGCCTCGACCTCCTGCGCGGGCGCCTCGGCAGGCCGGAGCAACGCCGCGTCGTCGCCATGCGGGGCGCCTTCGGCCGGGCGCAGCAACGTCGCATCGGCAGGGGCATCTGCGGGGCGGAGGAGGGTGGCAGCCTGGCGCTCCTTCTCGCGTGCGGCATCCAGCTTCGGCATCGCCTCCTTGGCTGCTTGCCAGAGATCTGCGTGCTTCTTCGCGAGCCCCTTCCCTTCCGCCAGGCGCGCCACCCGGTCGTAGCAGGAGGTGTCGCCCATGCGGACGAGGCCCCGAACGGCGGCCGCCGCCAGGTCAGTGTTGCCGGCGGTGAGCGCCACGCTCAGGCGCTTGCGCTGCTCGGGCGTGAGGCGGGCGGCATCCTCCGTCGCCAGCCGAGGGAGCAGGCGGCAGAGCGCGCCGGCGAGCGCGCTCCGGGTGCCACACTCGTGCGCGTCGAGGGCATCAAGCAGAGGCCCCACCGTGCGCGTGTCGTCGAGGCGGGTGATCAGGACCGCGAGCCGACGGTGGAGTGGGGTTGCAGCCGCCGCCGCGCCAACGCCCGACGCAGCCATACCGAACCCGCCCGCCATGCCGCCGAGATCCGGTAGGCGGAACACGTGCTCGACTAGTTTCGCGGCGACCATACACAGCGCCCCGCTCAGCAGCGCGGCCGTCCAGAACCGCCGGGGCTTCTTCCGGTTCTCGCGCGCGAACACCTCGAACAGCGCGGCCAGCGCGTCGCCGTCAAGGTCGCGGAGCGTGTACTTGGCCCCCAGCCGCTCGAAGTCGCGCACCGAGCGCATCGCCCGCACCTGCGCCGCCACGTCCTGCTCAGCCATGCGCCTCGACCTCCCGCGCGGGCTCCTCGGCGGGGCGGAGCAGCGTCGCGTCGTCGCCATGCGGGGCGCCGTCAGCCGGGCGCAGAAGCGTCGCATCGGCGGGCGCGTCGGCAGGGCGGAGGAGGGTGGCGGCCTGGCGTTGGCGGGCCTGTTCCGCCTCTAGGTCGGGTAGCGCGTCCTTGGCGGCTTGCCACACATCCGCGTGCTTCTTGGCCATTCCCTTCTCCTCCGCCAGGCGCTCCATCTGGCTGAGACACGAAGCGTCGCGCAGGCGTGCGAGGGCCCGCATCGCTTCGACGGCCACACCCGGCGGACCGCTGGTCAGGATCTCGACCAGGTACCGGCGTTCGGCGCGGCCGAACGAGAAGCCGTTGCGCCCGTCTACGCAGGCGAGAGCGCGCACCAGCAGCGGGGCAGCCACGACACGCGCGGCAGGATCATCCGAGCGGACCACCTCAAGCAGCTCCCGTAGCGCACGCACCCCGTCGATGACGTCGAGGTGCCCGATGATGCTTCGCTGGAGCGGGGTCTCGTGGCATCGAGTCAGCCCCATCGCCAGACACACCAGCGAGAGCCAGGCGCACGCCCGCCAGTCGACGCCCGAGTGGGGAAACGCCACGTAGGTGAGCAGAAGGCCCGCCGCGAACACGACAAGCGCGACGGCCGCCGCACCGACCCACTGCCGCCCGCTATCGCGCGCATGCCGCGCGATCAGCGCGCTCGTCAGGCCGCGCTTGTACTCCTCGAACGCGCCCGCCGCCTTCAGCCGCTCGAAGTCGCGCACGGAGCGCATCACCCGCACCTGGGCCGCCACGTCCTGCTCAGCCATGCGCCTCGACCTCCCCGGCGGGCTCGTCGGCGGGCCGGGGCAGCGTCGCGTCGTCCCCGTGCGGCGCGCCGTCGGCCGGGCGGAGGAGCGTGGCGTCAGCGGGCGCTTCCGCGGGGCGGAGAAGGGTAGCGGCCTGGCGCTCCTTCTCGCGCAGGGCCTCAAGCTCCGGCAGCGCGGCCTGAGCGGCCAGCATGAGGTCGGCGTGCTTCTTCGCGAGGCCCTTCCCCTCCGCCAGACGCGCCGCGCGGTCGTAGCAGGACGTATCGCCGATGCGAACCAGGCCTCGGAGGGTGGCACTCGCCAGGTCCGCGTCGACGCCGGCCAGCATCGTGCCCAGGCGCTTGCGCTGCTCGGTGGTAAGGAGCGCGGAATGCTCCGGAGCAAGGCCGGGAAGGAGGCGCTTCAGGGCGCCGACCGCCGCCTTGCGGCTGGAGACGTCCTGCCGGTCCAGCGCATCTGTCAGAGCGCCGACGACCCGCACGTCGTCGAGGTCGGCGATCAGGACGGCCAGGCGGCGCTGCAGCGGGGTCGCGGCACAGGCGGCGCCGATGCCCATAGCGACCATGCCGAACACTCCCGACCCGCCGCCCAGATGCCTGAGGTGGAAGACGTCCTGCAACAGCCCCAGAAGGAGTCCCCAGGCCACCATGCTGAGAACCATGGCTGCCCAGAACCGCCGGGGCTTCTTCCGGTTCTCACGGGCGAAGACGTCCAGCACGGCAGCCAGCGCGTCGCCGTCGAGGTCGCCGAACGCCCCGGCCGCCTTCAGCCGCTCGAAATCGGCGGCGCTGCGCATGGCGCGGATCTGGTCGGAGATGGTCAGTTCGGCGGAGTCGGTGGCAGGCATGTTCGGATGCTCCTCCACCGTTGGACGAACGGGCCGATCCGCTGGCTTCAGGGGTGCAGCCCCAGGAGGCGACAACGAGGTAGAAGAGGAACCGCCGTCGTCGGGAACAGCAGGTGTATCGGTGCTCATGGCGTGGTTAGTGGAACAGCTCTCCCAGCGCGTACTGGAAGCCCGGCAGCACGTCCTCGCCGGACAGCGTGCCGTCTACGCCCACGAGGCTCACCGAGCCGTCCGCGCGATGGACGGTCAGAACACGGGCGTCCGGGTCCAGTTCCCACACGAGGCACGCGCCGGCGCGCAGCCACAGGGCCACCTTGCGCGCCACGTCCGGCGCACGGTCCGAGGGAGACCGCACATCGAGCACGATGTCCGGCGCCAGTTCCAGCATGCCCTTGGGCAGCGTGGGCGGCAGGCGGTCGGCCCGCACGAACGCCCAGTCCGGCGCAAGCACCGTGTCCAGATCGCGCTCGATGACGAAGCGCGTCTCGGCAGTGAAGCACTCGCCGAGGCGACGGTCATAGACGTAGCCAGACGAGTACCAGGCGAGCCGCATTGTCAGGCTGCCATGCTCGGCGCCAGGTGGAGGAGGCATGCGTTCGAGTTCTCCCTCGATGAGGTCGTAACGCCACTCAGGGTCGAACTTCTCGAAGTCCTCGGCCGTGATCGGTTTGGCCCGTGCGTATGCGGTCATGCTGTTGCTCGCAGTCTCAGGCTCTAGCGAAGGATGCTACCTGCCACCAATTGTACCACTGGTCGCCGACGCCCGCCAGACCTACTCCGGGCCGGCGCCGCGCTCGCCCCATGTACGGCAGATGTCGCTGGGCGCGATGCAGTCCTCGTCGAAGAGCAGGTAGGTCATGACCTCCTCGGTCTGCTCGTCGGAGATCGGCACGTAGCGCCCGCGGCCCCGCACGTACACGGTGCCCTCCGCGTCGCGGATCTCGCCCTCCGCGGTCCAGATGCGGCGGCCACCGTCGACCGTGTGCCCGGTAACGGTGACGGGGAGGCCGACGGGCACGGACTTCCTGAACTCGACGTGCAGCTCCACGGCCACGCACATGCGCTTGTTGTGCAGCGCGGGGGCCCAGCCCATCGTCTCGTCGAGCAGCGCGGAGAGGATGCCGCCGTGCACGACGTTGTTGTAGCCCGCGTGTTCCGGGCGCCCCTCGAAGTCGGTCCACACCTTCGCGCCGTCGGTCTGGAAGCGCCGGCGCAGGCCGATCGGGTTCTGGTCGCCGCAGAGGAAGCAGGTGTGCGAGTTGGGTAGGTTCGGCAAGGATGGCCTCCTGATGGACATGAACGTCACCACACCACGACGGTCGGGAACCAGAGTGACCGACGCGGCGTATGAAGAGGTGCGCATGTCCTCCTTTTCAGACTGTCCGCCCATATGGCGGAAGCCCGCCTCTCTCTCGAGAGTGCGGGCTTCATTTTGTGTGCTCCAGGCCTCAAGCGGCGCCCGCGGCGGGCGCGGGAGCCCACCGTACCGGCTCGATCGCCTCAGCGCGGCGCGATGATGACCCGGCGCTCCGGCTCCTCACCCTCGCTGTACGTGCGCACATCGGGGTCGTCCTGCAGGGCCTTGTGCATGATGCGGCGCTCGTGCGGGGGCATGGGCGGATCGACCTCGCACTCCTCCTGCCGCTCCTTCACCTGGGCAGCGAAGTCCTGCGCCATCTGGATCAGGACCTCTTCGCGGCGCGCGCGGTAGTTGTCCACGTCCAGCAGCAAGCGGATATCGGGCCCCACGCGGCGCGCGACGATCAGGTTCACCAGGTACTGGAGCGAGTCCAGCACGCGTCCCGACGAGCCGAAGGTCGACGCAGCGTCCGAGCCGATGAACTCGGCATCCACATACGAGCCGTGACGGCCGGTGACCCGAGCCGAGATATCGAGGCCGCTCGCCTCGCAGAACTCCTGGAGGACACGCTGGACCTCCTGGATGCCGGGCTGTTCCATCAATGCGGCAGTGTCGCTCATTGCCAACTCCTCAGCGCTTCTTGCGGGGCTTGACGCGGGCCTTCGGGCCGGTGGGCGCGGCCGGAGGCTTCACCTGCCCCGCGCCGTTGCCGCCGGTCTCGACCGCATCGATGACGACCGGCGCGGCGCCGACACCCGCGGCCTGCCGCTCCTTGTGAGGCTTGTAGACGTAGTGATACTGCTGCCAGATCGACAGCAGGTTCAGCGCGAACCAGTAGAGCACGAAGGCCGACGACCATCTCTGGGTCAGGAACATATAGAAGAACACGACCGACGTCATGATGGCCATGCTGGACTGGGTCTGCTGCTGCTGCGGATCCGTGGCCGGCGTCATCTTCATCGTGACGAAGTTGGTGATCACGTACAGCGTCAGCAGCGGGATATCCGGCGAGGCCAGGTCGCGGCCGATCACGTGCTGTCCCATGAACATGGGCGACTGGTCGGCCGACGCGCTGCCGATCCACAGGAACTTGCCGCGCGCGAAGGCCACTTCGTAGTACCGTACGGCGGTGAAGACCATCAGCAGGAAGGGGAGCTGGAAGAGCGTGGGAATGCAGCCGGCGAACGGGTTGACGCCGTGCTTCTTGTACTCCTCCATCGTCTTCTGCTGGAGTTCCTGGCCCTTGTACTTCTTCTGCAGCTCCTTCAGATGCGGCTGCATCCTGTGCATCTCGCGCATCGATGCATACTGCTTCAGGGTCAGCGGGAACAGGAGCAGCTTCACCAGAACCGCGAGCAGCATCAGTGCGAGGCCGTAGCTGAAACTGGGGTTCTTGCCACAGACCGCGACGAGCGTGGCGATGATCTGGTACTGCCAGTTCTTGGAGTTCCGCGCGTCGATGCGCTCCATCAACTGGTGGAGTTCGCCCCCCGGGCCGTCGATCAGCTTGAACGCCGGGGTCTCGCGGTACTCGTCCCGCAGTTGCTTCCAGACCGTCCAGGCCGCGTCGTAGCCCTCGTTACGCAGCGTCAGGGTGTCGCCGAAGCCGCGCGACGCCAGCATCCCGGCCCGGTAGAGCGCATCCGACGCGACGCCGGGGATGCGTCCGCCGTAGTCGCGCGCCACCTCGGCGTACTCCGCGAACGCGTCCTTCCTCCGGCCGGTCCGCGCCAGGATCTCGGCCTTGCGGTACTTCGCCTCGGCGGCGGCCTGCGGGCTGAGTTCACGCTTGGCCTGGAACACCTTCTGCAGCGCCGCGATGGCATCGTCGGGTTTGCCGCCCTTATCGAGGGCCATCGCCTTCTCGATGTCGGGGTCGACCGACTGCGCGAGGATGGGACGAGCGCCGACACCCAGGATGAGCGCCGCCGCGAGGACGATCGTGGTAGTGCGCAGGAGACGAGAGGCCATCAGTCAACCTTTGTGGGAACGGTGGCGTCCCGCTCCGGACGGCGTCTGCCGCAGATCGGGCGTCGCCGGGTCCGCGCCCGGGAGCATCACTTCACCGGATCGTAGCCGCCCGGATTGAACGGATTGCAGCGCATGATGCGCCATATGCCGAGCCCGATGCCCTTGACGACGCCGTGCTTGGCGATGGCCTGCGCGGTGTACTCGGAGCATGTCGGCTCGAACCGGCACACGCGGGGCCGGAACCGAGAGGTCCGCTGGTAGACGCGTATCAGGTAGATGCACAACCGGCGCACGGAGCGCACCTCGCTCAGTTCCGCAGGCATCCGGCCTTCGTGAGCAGCTCGGCGGCCGCGGCACAGACGTCCTCGAACGCCGCGCTCAGCACGCCCTTGCGCCCAACGATGACGATGTCGACGCCTGGCCGCACTTCGCTGAACCGACGCCGAAACGCCTCTCTCAACCGGCGCTTGACACGATTACGGGCCACGGCGTCGCCAAGTTTCTTCCCAACGGAGAAACCGATGCGGCGATCCGCGCCCCGGTTTGTGCGAGCGTACAACACCATCAGCGGGTGTACGTGGGATCTCCCCTGTGCGTACACCCGCCGAAATTCACGCGTGTTGCGCAGCCGCGCCGAGCGCGGCAGCATGCTAGACCTTCCAGCCGCGCGGCTTGTCGCTCACGGTTAGCTGGTAGCGGCCCTTCAGCCGGCGTGCCTTCAGTACGTTGCGCCCGTCCTTGGTGAACATCCGCTGTCGGAACCCGTGGACGCGCAGGTGGCGACGCCGCTTGGGCTGGTAAGTCCGCTTCATCACGACCCCCTTCGAAATCTGGTCAAGCGTAGACACATCCGGTCGGCGACATGAAGGGCACCTCACGCGCACTCACGGGAGTGGATTTGGATTATAGCACATCCGCGCGGGAGTCGCCCCTGTTGCGCCGACTGGATCGGCGCTTTCGGTGGGCGGAGACCCGACGCGGGCCCCCGCCCCAGGCTACGACCTACTTCTTCACGGTGAACGCGCTCGCCTTGCTCCCGCTCTGAGCGTCCGGGTTGGTCACCACGACGGCGTAGACGCCCACCGCCGCGCCGGTCAGAGGCAGCGTGCACGTGATCTTCGTCGCGGAGACCACCGATACGTCCGTCGCGGTGATCGTGGGCTTCCCGGTCGCCGTCAGCTTCACCGCCGCGCCCGACACGAAGCCCGTGCCCGCCAGGTTGGTGACGCTGAGCCAACCCGTGTTCGCTCCCTTGCTCGGCGTGATCGCAGTCACCTTCGGTGCGGGCGGGGCCGTCACGGTGAACGCGCCCGCCTTGCTCCCGCTCTGAGCGTCCGGGTTGGTCACCACGACGGCGTAGACGCCCACCGCCGCGCCGGTCAGAGGCAGCGTGCACGTGATCTTCGTCGCGGAGACCACCGTCACGCCCGTCGCGGTGATCGTTGCCTTCCCCGTCGCCGTCAGCTTCACCGCCGCGCCCGAGACGAAGCCCGTGCCCGCCAGGTTGGTGACGCTGAGCGAGGCGTTGTTGATCCCCTTGGTCGGCGTGATCGCGCTCACCTTCGGTGCGGGCGGGGCCGTCACGGTGAACGCGCCCGACTTGCTCCCGCTCTGGCTGTCCGGGTTCGTCACCACGACGGTGTACGTGCCCGCCGCCGCGCCAGAGAGTGGCAGCGTGCACGTGATCCTGGTCGAGGAGACCACCGCTACGTCCGTCGCGGTGATCGTGGGCTTCCCGGTCGCCGTCAGCTTCACCGCAGCGCCCGAGACGAAGCCCGTGCCGGCCAGGTTCGTCACCCTCAGCGAGGCGTTGTTGATCCCCTTGTTCGGCGTGATCGCGCTCACCTTCGGCGCGGGAGGGGCCGTCACCGTGAACGCGCTCGCCTTGCTCCCGCTCTGAGCGTCGACGTTCGTCACCACGACGGTGTACACACCCACCGCGGCGCCGGACAGAGGCAGCGTGCACGTGATCTTCGTCGCGGAAACCACCACCACATCCGTCGCGGTGATCGTCGCCTTCCCGGTCGCCGTCAGCTTCACCGCCGCGCCCGACAAGAAGCCCGTGCCGGCAAGGTTCGTGACGCTGAGCGAAGCGTTGTTGAGCCCCTTGGTCGGCACAATCGCGGTCACCTTCGGCGCAGGAGGCGCCGTCACCGTAAACGCGCCCGACTTGCTGCCGCTCTGGCTGTCGACGTTCGTCACCACGACGGCGTACACACCCGCCGCCGCGCCGGTCAGAGGAAGCGTGCACGTAATCTTCGTCGGCGAGACGACGGTCACGTTCGTCGCCACGATGTCGGACTTCCCCGTCGCGGTCAGCTTCACCGCCGCACCCGTGAGGAACCCGGTGCCCGTGAGGTTGGTGACGTCCACCGACCCGATGTTCAGCGCGGTGCTTGGCGCGATGGCCGTAACCGTCGGCGCGGGCGGCTTCACCACCGTGAACGCGCCGGCCTTCGCCCCGCTCTGGGTGTCGGCGTTGGTCACGACGACGGCGTAGCTGCCGGCGGCCTTCCCACTCAGGTTGAGCGTACAGGTGATCTGCGTGGCCGACACCACAGTCACGTTGGTCGCGGCGATGTCCGCCAACCCGGTCGCAGTGAGCTTCACCTTGGCGCCGGACCGGAACCCTGTGCCGTCCAGGCTGGTGATGTTCACGGAGCCGATGTTCAGGCCCGAGTTGGGCGTGATACCCGTGACGGTGGGCGGGTCGCGCCGCATCACGGTGAGCGTGCCGGTGCCGGTGCAGGCTGCGTAGCCGATCTCGCCGGCATACTCCACCGAGATCGTGTGCGCTCCCGCTGCGGCGGCAGCCGGTATGGCGTAGTTCAGCGTGGCAGTGCCCGTCGAACTGAGCGTTGCGGCGGAGCCCGCCCAAGCGCCGTCGACCCGGAACATGAGGCCGCGGCTGCCGATGGGAACCGCGGTGTCGGTCCGCGTGAGCGTGGCGCTGAGCGTAACCGTGTCGCCGCCGTACCCCGACAGATCGGGCACGGCCACGCCGGTGGGGCGCAAGGAGACCGTTAGCGATCCGGTGGCGCTGCTGGCCGCGTGCCGGCTGTCGCCCGAGAAGTCGACCTTCACGGCGTACGAGCCCGCCGCCATGCCCTCTAGAATGGTGTAGGCTAGAGCCGCCCGCCCGTTCACGTCGGTCGGCGCGGAGACGGCCGCATAGCCGCCCACGCTGAACGACAGGTGCCGCCCTTCGAGTGGTGTACCGCCGCTCGTGAGCGTGGCCACCAGCGTCACGGTGTCGCCGACGACTGCGGAAGCGCTGCCGGCTGTCACGGCCGAGGGCTTCTTGGTGACATCGATGTACATCGTGTTCGCGCCGCTGACGTAGTATCCGCGCGCGACCATCTGGGCCGTGACCGGTATCGTGTCGCCGTGCACCGCCGTCGGTAGGGTGTACGTCACGCCAGCGACGCCATCGGCCCCGGTGACAGCCGAACCGATCTCCTGGCCAGCCGCGGTGAACCGGACCGTCTCACCGGCGAGGACCGCTCCGGTATCGCTGCGCTTCAATGTCCCCTGCAGGCGGACCGTCTCGCCCAGAGACGCGGCGACGGAATCGAGCCAGACGCTGGCGCCGACGTATACCGTGAGCGTCCCGGTCGCAGTCAGTGCGCGGCAGTCCGCATCGCCCGCGAAGTCGACCTGGATCGGGTACGGACCGCCGGCGGCGCCCACGGGCACGTCGTAGCCGCACCGGCCAACGCCGTTGGCGCCCGTCACGTCGCTGCCAACGGAGGCGCCGGCTAGCTTGAACGTGAGCCGCTTGCCCTCCATCACTGCACCAGTGTCTGGATGCGTGAACACGGCTCCGAAGCTGGTCCATTGCCCCGCGTAGCCCTTGGAGTCCACGCAAGCGAGACCGCGCGAGGCGTAGCCGATGGTGATCTGAAGCGTGTCGCCCGCGGGCGACTTAGTGACGAGGAACGCGTCGGAAAGCCCGTCCGATACTGCCACCCGCACGGTGTTGACGCCTGTGTACAGCCCAGCATGGGGCGGAATGGTCGCTGTGTAGCGAACGCCGGCGCGGTAGTCGCGCGCCGCCGTCGGGTCCGGGGCCAAGTCGTACCAGAGGTACGGCACACCGTACGAGGTGTACACCGTCGCCTGCAGCGTGGATGCAGGGTCGCCGTCGGCGTCGGCGTAGTTGGCGGAGATGATGTACTCCGTGCCGTCGGGCACTGTGGCCTTGTCGATAGTGACCTCGGCCGTCGGCTTGGTGTTGGTGGTCACCTCTTCCAGATGGGCCGTGAAGGTCGCGGTGTCGAAGGTCGCGCCGCCGGAGCACCACCACGCGGCCTGCTGCAGCAGCGCGAAGCCGGCATAGTCGCGATGATGGAGATCGCATGCGTCCATCGCAAGGAACCGATCGGCGTCCGGCATGTAGCCGAAGTAGTAGGGGTACGTGCCGGTGGGGTCGGCCGCACGCGACGCCGTCGGATCGGCGTGCATCCAGTCCGCGCCGTTGAGGCACCATTCGACGCGGTAGTACCAGGCCGAGTCCCCGATCATCATCCCGCCAACTCGTCGCGCCGGAATCCCCACGTTCCGCAAGCAAGCGACCATCAGCGCTGCGAACCCGCCGCTGTCGGCCTGGCCGTCGCGCAGCACCTGAACGGCGTCTGCGTGCAGCGGAGTGGCCGTGAAGGCCAGCGCCTTGACCACCGCCAGATGGAGCAGCCGGGCCGCGTCATACGGCGTGGTGTTGTGACGGTAGTTGGCCGGCAGCGACGCGGCTACGAATGCCGAGATGGCCGCGTCGGCAGCCTCGCACGTCGGATCAGCCGCGACCCAGAGGGGCCACGGCGCCTCGAGTTCCTCCAGGTCGAACCAGGTGATGTCCCGCAGCTTCGTGGGGTTCACCATGGCGTTCTGGAGCCCCGCGGTGAACGAGTGGGTGTCCGTGAACGCACCGGCGGCCACCTGGCTGCGGTTCACCTCGAAGATGGGGGTCGAGTACGGCGCCGTGGTCACTTTCTGCGATCCGGCCGGCCCGGGCGCGGCCACGATCGACTGCCCCGCGTGCATCGTTGGTACACCGAAGAGCACCCACAGGTTGCCGATCGTCCCAGAGCCATCGAGGAATGCGACCGTGCTGCTTATGGTCCCGCGAACACGGGTGGAACCCCAGTACGCCACCGTCGTGAGCGGTGCCCGCGGAGTGAACGAGCCGGTCAGCGTGTTGTTGGTCGTGTCCGCGTCGCCGCTCACGTTGTCGGGGTCGAGCGTGACGCTCCATGGCAGTTCGCAGTCCAGCGCCATCGAGAACCTGGCGACCCATGTGTAGCCCACTCCAGCGCTGACCGAGACGTCCTCGGTGTAGACCGTCTGGTTCCCCACGGTCCACTTGATGCGGAACGGCCGGGCGGGCGTTCCGGTGACTTTGGCGACCACGGTAAGATGATAGGGAGCGCCGACCTGCGGAGGGTTTACCAACTGCCCGCTCGAGTCGCACGGCCCGGCCTTCGTGATCGCGACATCGCACTGGGCCAACAGCCGGGTCGGGATGAACGCGAGGACCACGAGGACGAGCCAGACTGATGCGCGGCGCGACATGGCGACCACCTTTCCACTCCAGGGGGAGTACGCCCCGAAGACACGGCGGGCAGGACCATGCCGGGGGTGCGGCGCAGAAAGATCGATGCGGCGGATCTCGGGCGCGCCGCCGAGCAGCGCGCCCATGATCCCCATTGTACAGCCCGGCGGGCAACCGCGCCAGGGGCGTTTTGGCGTCCGGCAAGCAGCCTACGCCGGCTCGAACCGCGCCTGGAAGAAGCGCAGGTACTTCGGCTCGTAGACCATGCGGAGACCGCGGGCGGAGGCACGCTCGTCGTAGACCGCGGCGACCGACTCGGCGGTCACGTCCATGTGCGCCTGGGTGTAGACGCGGCGCGGGATGGTGAGGCGGACCAGCTCCAGCTTGGGGCGGTTGTGGTCGCCGGTCTTCGCGTTGCGACCGGCGGAGACGATGCCCCTCTCCATGGCGCGCACGCCCGAGTCGGCGTACAACTCGGCGGCCAGCGTCTGCGCGGGGAAGAGGTCCTGCTCGAGCTGCGGGTAGAAGGCGCGGGCGTCCAGGTAGACCGCGTGCCCGCCGATGGGCTTCACGATGGGCACGCCCCAGTCGATCAGCTTCTGGCCGAGGTACTCCACCTGCCCGATGCGCGCCCGGATGTGGTCGTCCTCCACCGATTCGCGGATGCCGATGGCCATGGCCTCCATGTCGCGCCCAGCCATGCCGCCGTACGTGTGCAGCCCCTCGTAGACTACGACGAGGTTGCTGGCCTCCTCGTAGAGGTCCTTGTCGTTGAGCGCCAGCCACCCGCCGATGTTGACCAGGGCGTCCTTCTTGCCGCTCATCGTGCAGCCATCCGTGTAGGAGCAGAACTCCTTCAGGATGGCCGCCACGGACCGGCTCCCGTACCCGTCCTCGCGCTGCTGGATGAAGTAGGCGTTCTCCACCGCGCGCGTGGCGTCCATCATGATCTTGATGCCGTGCTTCTCGCAGAGCGCCTTGAGCGCCCGGGCGTTCGCCATCGACACCGGCTGCCCGCCTGCCATGTTCACCGTCGCGGCGAGGCACACGTACGGGATGCGGTCGGCCCCCACCCGATCGATCAGCGCGGCCAGCGCGTCGAGGTCGACGTTCCCCTTGAATGGGCTCTCGTCGGCCGGGTCGTGGGCCTCCGGCACGATGACATCCACGAAGGTGGCGCCGGCCAGCTCCTGGTGCAGGCGCGTCGTGGTGAAGTACATGTTGCCCGGCACTGTGTCGCCCTGCTTGATGGCGACCTGCGAGAGCAGGTGCTCCGCGCCGCGCCCCTGGTGGGTGGGCACCACGTAGTGGTATCCGTAGACCTTGCGTATCGTGTCTTCGAGGTGCTCGAAGTTGACGCTCCCCGCGTAGGCCTCGTCGCCCATCATCAGCCCGGCCCACTGGCGGTCGCTCATCGCGCTCGTTCCGCTGTCGGTCAGCAGGTCGATGTACACGTCGCGCGAGGGCAGCAGGAACGTGTTCCAGCCGGCGGCGGCGATGGCCGTCTCCCGCTGCGTGCGAGTGGTCATACGCAGCGGCTCGACCATCTTGACCTTCCAGGGCTCGGCCCAGGAGCGGCGGGCAGGTCGGTTCGGGGTGTCAGGCACGGGCGTGATCCTCACTTCGGTGGGTGTGGCCGAACAGGCGCCATCGCCGGCGCGGCCGCGCATCGTCGCGCACCGGCATCTTCGCTGCGCAACCGGGCGAGTCCTCCGGGCGCCGCGCCGAGGCCCTGCCCCGCGCCACGCACACACCTGTGGGGCGCGCCCTCCGCGGCGCGCCGGGCACGTAGGAGCACGCACCCAGCCGTAACGAAGCGCAACACCAGCTACCCGGCAGGGCGCGGAGGCCCTGCCCCACAAGTCCGACGCGCCACGCACACGCCCGTGGGGCGCGCCCTCCGCGGCGCGCCGGGCAACGTAGGAGCACGCAGGCAGCAGTCGTCTGCGTCCATCCGCGGTTCCAACCAGACCCCAACTACCCCTTGAGCGCCCCGGCGAGCATGGTGTCGTGGATGCGGTCGCGGAAGAGCCAGTAGACCACCAGGAGCGGGACCATGACGATGACGAGGCCGGCGAAGAGCGCGCCCCAGTCCCCCTGGTAGTTCTGGGTCATGCTGAGGTTCGCGATGCCGAGGGAGAGAGTCTGCTTCTCGGGGGTCTGCAGCAGCACCAGGGCGAGCGGATACTCGTTCCAGAGGCCGATGGCGTTGAAGACCGCCACGACGACCATGCCGGGGCGCGCCAGGGGGAGCATGACGCGCAGGAAGGTCGAGGCATGGCCGCACCCGTCGATCATGGCGGCCTCGGCCAGTTCCTGCGGCTGCGTCTGGAAGAAGCCGGTGAGCACGAACACCGTGAACGGGAGCGAGTAGGCCACGTAGACGATGATGAGCCCGGGGATGCTGTCGAGTAGGCCGAGGTCGCGCAGCAGCAGGAACAGCGGCACGATCGTCAGGAAGAGCGGGAACATCAGGCCGCCCAGGAACGCGGTGTAGATCCACTTGGAGCCGCGAAACGGGTAGCGCGCCAGGATGTACGCGGTCATCGCGGAGGCGGGCAGCAGGACGGCGAGCGTGCCCACCGTAACGATGACGCTGTTCAGGAAGCAGTGCGCGATGCCCGCCTCGCCCCACGCGCGGACGTAGTTGTCCCACTGCGGCGTCTTCGGCAGGCCCCAGGGCGACGCGAAGATCTCCGGGCCGGATTTGAGCGAGGTGACGACCACCCAGAGCAGCGGGGCGACCACCGAGAGCGCGAACAGGACGAGGCCGATGGCGGCGAGAGAGCGCTTGATCATCCTCGCGCCTCCTGCGGGTCGCGCCGCATGAGGCCGAGCAGGATGCCGCTCACCGCCATCACGACCGCGAAGTTCGCTACCGCCAGGGCCGTGCCGAGTCCGAAGTCGCTGTTCTTGAACGCGAGTTCATAGAGGTAGGTCAGCATCACCTCGGTGTGCCGGTCCGGTCCGGCCTGCGTCATCAGGTAGACCAGCGCGAAGATGTTGAGCGTGTTGATGGCCAGATAGACCAGCGCGACGCGGAGCACCGCCCAGAGCATCGGGAGCGTGATGAGGCGGAAGCGCTCCAGACCCGCCGCACCGTCGAGCGTGGCCGCCTCCTGCACGTCGATGGGGATCTGCCGGATGCCGGCGGCGAAGAGCATGACGTAGAAGCCGAGCCCGTGCCAGATGAACGCCACGGCCACCGCGCCCAGCGCCGCCGAGGGCACGCCGAGCCACGGCGTCTTCCCGAGGTTCGCGAAGCCGACCACGCGCAGCGCCGCGTTCAGCACGCCGAAGTTGGGGTTGTAGATGAAGGTCCAGAGGACGGCGACGACGACCAGTGAGATGACCTGCGGGAAGAGGTAGACGCTGCGGAGGCCGCGGACGAGGCGCGACTTGCCCTGCAGGGCGTGCGCGATCAGCAGCGACAGCACGACGATAGCCGCGCCCGCTCCGAGGAAGAGCTGAAGGTTGTGCAGCAGCGTGACGCCGAACACCTCGTCAGCGAACAGGCGGCGGAAGTTATCGACGCCGACGAACGTGCGCTGATCGGAGATGCCGCGCCACCGGTAGAGCGAGAACGCGAACGCCTCCAGCACCGGCCAGATGACGAACACGCCGTAAAGCAGGCAGGCGGGCGCGAGGAACGCCGCGATGAACAGGGCGCGCTCGCGCCGCCGCCGTGCGGTCCGCATAGGCTACCGAGCCACCGTATGGTGCGGGATCGTCTTGTCCTTGCGCACCTTCTCCGCCGCGTCCTCGAGCCGCTGGACGAACTCCTCCGGCGTGGCCGATCCATTCAGCAGCGCCGACATCGCGTTCTCGTGGTCCGCCTTCATCGATGGGTACCACTGGGTGTAGTCGACCGACCAGACAGCCTTCGACGCCGCGAACGCCTTGGCGGGCTCCTCCAGGAAGTCGGGCTTCTTCGCCTCGTCGCTCCCCTTCACCGCCATCAGCGTGCCCTTCTCCTCGACGAACTGCTTCGCCTTGGGCAGCGAGGTCAGGTACTTGTAGAAGTCGATCGCCAGCTCGCGCTGCTTGCCCTTGGCCGGGATGACCCACGGCTCGATGCCGATGTTGATGTTCGTGGGGTCCTTCCCGCCATCGATCACCGGCGGCAGGAAGAAGCGCATCTTGAACCCGGGCGCCATGACGTTGCGCATCTCGGAGTTGAGCCACGTGCCGCAGGGGATCATGGCGGCGCGGCCCAGCACGAACTCCTGCTGCGACTCCGTGTGGCTCATGCCGATGGCGCCATCCTGGAAGAACCCCCTATCCTTCAGCTCCTTGATCATCCGCGCCGCCTGCAGGAACGCCGGCGACTTCCACGCGCCCGGCACCAGGTCCTGCGCGTTGTCGAATGCCTTGATGCCGCCCGCGCCGATGGCCCACGGGAGCAGGAAGCCGTTCACCATGTAGTAGGGGTACTTGCCCTGGTAGGTGATCGGCGCGATGCCGGCGGCCTTGATCTTCGGGCAGAGGGCCAGCAGCTCGCTCCAGGTCTTCGGCGGCGCCCAGCCGTGCTTGGCGAACATATCCGGGTCGTACCACCAGCCGCTCATCGAGAAGAAGTAGGGCATCAGCCACTGCTTGCCCTCGTACTGGCCAAGCTTCAGGAGCGACGGCTCGAAGCTGTCCTTCCAGGTGCCGGTACCGTCGAACGTCTTGCCGGCGAGCGCGTCGTCCCACGGCACGACCTGGTTCTCGTAGACCAGCGGCCAGTGGTCCATGCCCCAGCCGGGGTAGGCGAGGTCGGGCGGCGTGTTGGCGACGAAGCGCGGGCGCAGCTTCTCCCAGACGCGCGGGTCGCCCCACACCTTGATCTTCACGCCGGGATGCTTCGCCTCGTACTCCTTCGCGGCGGTCTCGAAGAAGTCGATGCCATAGCCGCCCTTGAACGAGGCGGCCTCCAGTTCCTTGCCGCCTCCTCCGCCGCCCCCACCGGAGCCGCCCGACGGTCCGGACGATGGGCTGCAGCCGGCAAGAACGATCGCGGCGGAGAACGCGAGGCAGCTTCGTGAAACCAAGCCGGGGCTCATAAGCGACACTCCTCTACACGTAGTCGCCTGCAGGATTACCGAAACGGTGCCGCAACTCCTCTAGAAGGCGAGCAGGAATGGTCAGGGGCTCCGCACAATGAAGGTTTCAGTTGGACACACAGCACTCTTGACACCCCACCCTGAGCGTGGTATCATGTGGTGCCGATAATGGAGTCCAGAATCGGAGGAGGTGATAGGATGCGCAGGTTATCGGGTCTCTGGTACGTGCTGCTGGCCTCTGCCGTTTTGGTCGGCATGAGCGCTGTCGTAGCCTCTGCCGCAACCGGCGGCGATCCGGACACGTCGCCCATCGACGTGGTCACGTGCGCTGTGCCTGTCTAGGGCCAGCCTGCTGTACCGACCTGAGATCAGGACGAACCGACGCCTTGTCCGGGCGGCGTGCGGCCATACGCGGGGGTGCCCATACTGGCACCGATCCCGTGGCTCGCGCGAGTTCGGACCCATAAGGAGCAGCAACGATGCGCCTGTCGGATCGCCGTGTGTTGACTGCCTCCGCCCTGCTTGTCGTGCTGTGCGCCAGCGCCGCTTTCGCTGGCAACGGCTGTTTCCTCACACCGATGTCGGGTGCCTCTCACGCCGGCTACTGCAATCTGGCCGGCACCTACAACCAGTACTGGCCCGCCCAGGAGTCGTCGTGCGTCTACACGCCTGCATACTGGGCCGGTTGCTGTGACTGGCGGGTAGGCCTCCAGCGAAAGCAATCGGGATGGTCCAACCAGGACTGCACAGGAACCCTCGTAAGCCAGACCGCGTGGATCGTGATCGGCACCGCCATGCAGTCGAGCGGCTACTCCTGTTGACCGGAGCTGGGCACGGGTGTGGCGCGCAGGCTACGTCGCACCCGTGCGTGCTCAGAGGCACACCAGCATGAACCGTCTGCTCAGGCTCCATCTGATTGCGCCGCTGCTGCTCGCCTCGACTGGCAGCCATGCCCAACCCAAGGACGTCCTCTCCTCCCTCGCCGCCACCGACCAGGCGATCTCCTCAGGCCGCCTGTCCTTCACCCATCTCACAACGCGCCTTGGTGGCGGCTTCGCGCAGCCCCAGAGCCCGGGAGAGGCCGCTCTGGACGCCAAGCTGCGCAGGACAGCATCGCGCAACACACTGGTCTACTCCGATCGAGCCCGCTATGCGCTTGACACCGTTCTGACATACGCGGACGGAGGGCGTCAGCACGTACGTGAATGCTACGACGGGAAACAGCAGCTCATCCAGAACACCGAAACGAAGGAGGTCTCCATCCTGCCCGGCAAGCCAACGGGACTGGGAACCGCCTCCTGCATGGTCGGCGTCCAGGCGGGCGCGTCGTTCCCGTTGGGCCGCGGTCTCTCTATCCTGTCCAACGCGCAGATCCGGCGGGTACCGGGGCTGGTGACGGTGTCGGGCGTCGCACCCGACTCGTCGTCGGTATCGGCCCAGGTCGATCCTGCGCACGGGTGGGTGGCCCGGTCTATCGAACGCCGGGATCGGGCCGGGCACCTCGTAGCGCGCTACTCCCTTCAGAAGCCCGTCAAGCTCGATGGCCAGTGGCTGGCCTCCGGCGCAACGTACGAGACGTTCTTGAGCACCGGCGCGCCCGTCACGCGCGAGGAGTACAGGCTCCTCAGCGCTGTGTTCCGCGTGCCCACCGACGACGAGATGGGCTTTGCCGTTCCACAGGGATGGACGATCGTGGACGGACGGCTGGGGCGGCCGATAATGGCGAAGAAGCTCAGCCCCGGCACCATCACGGCCGACGAGTTGCTGCCGAAGACGCGGGCGCAAGCAGCGCGTGAGGCCAGTCTGCTGGGGCGGGTCCGCGACTACGAGCAGCTTGAGCGCATCCGCAAGGGTGCCATCGTTGGGCTGCCTATCGTCATCGTGATAGGCACGCTCGCCGTGAGGCGCGCGATGGGGCGACAGGGCCGCATGTCAGCGGACACGCCAAGACCCGCCAGGTGACGGCCCCGGCCCGGCGTTGGTGGATCACGGTCATCGCTCTGCAGTTCGCCTTGGTCGTGCTGGTCTACGACCCATGGATGGGCGGAGCGGTGACCGTCAACCATGTTGCGTGTGCAGCTAACGGCTCGGCTCTGGCCGTCGGCACCCCGTTCCCGCCAATGCCGCTGTACGCCGAGTCTGGGCGCCGGGTCGACGTCCTCGCCGCTGGCCGACGCCCGGCCACCCTCATCGTGGCAGACACGTGCGGATGCCAGGTGGCGCGCGTCCGGGACTGGGCGGAATCGGCGGGGAAACGCGGAGAGCGGGTCGTCATCGCCTTCACGACGGCCCCGCGCGATCTGCCGATGCTCGCGAAGGAGGTCGCAGCGCCTGGGCGGATCTGCGCCATGCGGCAGACCGACCTCCACTTCTCGCTGGGCCTGGACAAGGCGCCTGCGGCGATCCATCTCACGCCCGCGGGAACGATCCTGGCGGTCGAGCGGTGAGAGTGCCGACCGCGCCCTACCGCGACTTGGCCTACCTGGCGCCTTGCGTGCTGGCGTCCTCGGTATTGGCCTGCCGGCTCTCGTCCAGATTCGGCCCGATAACGCTGGGCGCCCGCATGGCGGTAGGACTCTGCTACTGCGCCGTTGCGGCGGCATGCGCTGCCGCATACGCTGCCGCCTGCCCGGGGCGCCGGCAGGATGGCGCCCTCTGGTCCACAGCCATGCTTGGTTCTGGGCTGATGGTCCTGGCCTCGAGCGCGGCCGCCACCTGGGTACAGCAGACTCTCTGCGTGCTCGTACCGGCATCGCTCATGAGCGTGCCGGGAGCCGCAGCCGGGGCAAGCATGTCGCTCGCGCTGCTCTGCCGAAGGCCCGGCGGCGCTCCGTCGGGCGAGGGGCCCCGTCCACCGGCCGGCACAACACCAGTTCCGCAGAAAGGCAAGTGAGCGCCAGTCTCAGGCGCGGCAGACGGACCGCATGCATCGGTCGCCTACAGCTCCGCCTCCCGCACGACCCGCCGCAGCGTCCCCCCGTGCAGCGACACCGCCCACAGCTCCCAGCCCGCGCTGCCGCCGCTCTGGAACAGCACCTCGCGTCCGCCGGGCAGGGGCACCGGGCTCGTGCAGATGCCGCCGGCCGCCTGGCCGAGGTGGACCAGCATGCGGCGGCCCGATCCATCGGCGCGCGACGTCCAGATCTCCGCAATCCCGCCCCCGGCGTATCGCTCGATGCCGTACACCACGCCCTTCCCGTCGGGCAGCCAGGCGAGGCCGGTGATCCCCGCCGAACTCTCGTCGCCGACGGTCATGGGCAGGCCCCAGCGCGCGACCGCCGCGACCCGCCGAAGGAACCCGCCCTGGCGATGGTCCAGCGCAGCGGGGTCGGACATCCACAAGTCGCCGTCCTTGGCGAACGCGACGGTCTTCCCGTCGGGTGAGACCGCCGGGCAGTCGAAGTTGCCGATGAGCTGCCCCCCGCCGTGGTCGCGAGGCGCCCCTGCCGAACGCTCAGTCCCGAGCCAGAGGGTGGCCGGCGCGCCATCGAGCGGCACGAGCAGGATGTCGCGCCATTCCGGCTGCGCCTCCTCCTCCTTGCCCTCGCGACGGTACCGGATGTCGTAGCGGGTTTCCCGGACCACAAGTAGCGCCCTGGCCGAGCGCCACGCCACCCGGGCTGCGTGCCCGCCGGTGTGCGACACCTGCCGGGGCGCTTGCGTGCCTGGCCGAACGACCCACGCCTCGCCATCACGCAGGAATGCGAGCGACCTGCCATCCGGCGACCAGCGCGGCGCTGTCCCGCGTCGGACGGCGATTCGCTGCGAGGTGCCGTCGGAAGCAGTGGTCCAGATGTCGCCACCTCTTACGAAGGCGATCCTCTCGGCCTCAGCGGCGGGCGCTGGGCTTGCGCCGGACAGTGCGGCGGCGAGGGCAAGCGCCGCGATCATCGGCGCGCACATGGCAGCATGGCTCATGTCGGGCTCCTCCTAACCGATCGCTTGCGCGGTGACGGCAGACCACTCCCTCACAGTCGCGCCTCGGCTACCGTGTGCAGGCCGCACCAACGTGCCGAGCCGGGAGCGTGAGCGACCGGTCTGTTCTGGTGCGCGCACCCTACCGGGCAGATGCCCCCACCGTCACCACCACCGACGCCGCGTACTCCCGGCCCTGCTTCAGGTCGATGGGCTTGCCGTCCAGCGCGCAGAGGAACACGGCCCCGCTGCCGTCGGGGTTGCCGATGACGAAGCTGTTCTGCAACTCGCCCACGCCTGGCGTCTCCAGCGTGCCACCCGGGAGAACGAGCCGCAGGGGCTCGCCGCTTGCCAGGCGCTGGCCCGGCGTCTGGGAGATCGGCTCCGTCTGGCCGTTCCGCACGAGCGCGGCGGGGCCCGGCAGCGGCAGGCGCAGCGCGAGGAAGGCCGAAGCCTGCGGCAGGTCGGCGCCCGGCGTGATGGCCAACGTCATGGTGAGCTTGCCCGTGGCGCGCTCGCAGCGGTAGGTGAGTCGGCAGGCGGTCGATGGACCCGCGATGCCGCACGTCGAGACCCCGTTCCACGCCCGCGAACGCAGCTCGCCGCGGAACGTCACCGTCGTGGCCTCCGCGTCGCTGTCGATGGTGAAGCGCGGGTTCGTGTTGCCGTCCGCCGACACAAAGACGCGGTTCGGGATGATGCCCCAGTCCGTATAGAAGTCGCCGCCGGGCTGGATCAGGCTGCGCCCGTCGCGCCCGGCGAGGGCCACCGGCACGCCGCCATGCCGCCTCGCGAGCACGAGCCGGTACGCGCCGAGCGGCACCTCCACGAAGTGCGGCGTGACCTTGACGCCGTCCGGCATCGCGGGAGCCGGCGCGGAGCCGTGCTTCACCGTCAGCGTGACCGCCTTGCCGTCGGCGTCCGGGTCGGCGATCCGCACGTCGGTCGCGGTGCGCGGATCGAAGGCCCAGCGCATCTGCCCGCCATCCTTGCCGACCACGCCGATTGCCGCCTGACTCGCGCCATCAAGCAAGCCGCTCGTCAGCGGGGTCCAGGCGCGCCGAAGCACCGGCAGGATCGCCTCGACCGGCTCGCCCGCGTGCACCTTGGCCTGCTGCGCAGTGAACACGTCGTCGAGGCGGCCCTCCGGCGTCTCCACGAACCACCGGGCCATCTCCCCCAGCGCGACCTGCCCCTCGGCGTTCGGCGCGGGCGCGGGAGCCTGCTTGCGAGCCAGCGCCGCGTGCCCATCGACAGGCTTCGTGCCCCGCCGCTGCAGCAGCAGGACCACGGGGCGGTAGGGCGGCACGGTCACGGTCGCTGCGCCGGGCGCGGTCGAAGCGGTGAGGGCTGCGCTGCCGAAGACGTCGCTCACGATAGGCAGGCTCGCGGCCAGGTCGGCCGGCCAGGCGAGTTTGCCCCTCACCGGAGCGCCGGTCAGGTTCACCGCCACGACGGCAGTTTGGCCCGAGGACTTGCGCAGGAATGCGAACACGCCGGGCGCGCTGCACTTCACTGCGAGGTAGTCCGCCTCGCCCGCGTAGAAGCACTTCAACTGGTTACGCAGCTTGAACCACGAGGCGAGATCGTCCGAGAAGCCGGTCTCCTGCTCCTGCTGAAGCAGCGGCGTGCCCTGGATAAACGTGCAGATCGCCATCAGCGCCTGCGACGGGCCGACGCCGAAGTACTCGGCCGCCGACACCGTGTCGTGCAGCTCCATGAACCGGACGAGGCCCTTGCCGGCGCGGCTCGGGTAGCAGCGGCGCTCGAACTCCAGCCAGACGCGCAGGTCGCGGATCCAGCCGTCGAGGTCTGGGCGCTGGGTCATGTCGCGCATGGCCAGGTACAGCGGATAGTCGAAGACGAGATCGGAGTTGCGGAAGACGAGCGGCTTGCCGCCCTCAGGCAGCGTGACTGAGTCCGGATTGGCGGCGCGCATCGTGTCGCGGACCACCTTGTTGAGCTGCAGCCCGCCGTAGCCGATCGGGGCGTTCACGCGCTCGGTGTTGGCCCAGTTCACCGTCTGGCCCCAGCCGATGCAGTCCATGCGCGTGCCGTCGAAGCCGAAGTCGGCGGCCCAGTGGCGCACGACCTCCGCGATACGCTTCTGCCAGATCGGGTTGGAGCAATCGGCCGCCAGCACGGTGCCGCCCCACACCTTCACGGGCTGCCCGGCCTCGTCCTTGCACCACACCTCGTTCGGCAGCCGCTTCACCTCGTCGCTGCTCGGCAGGATACCGTAGACCACCAGGTCGATGAGAGTCTTGATGCCCGCCCGGTGGCCGGCCGCCACGAGTTCCTTCAGCTCGGCCTCGGACCCGTTCTCCGGCGCGACCCGGTCGAAGGCCGGCAGCGTGTAGACCCACGGCGGCGGCCAGCTCACCGGCAGCAGCCAGAGCGCGGTGACGCCCAGCTTCTTGTAGTACGGCAGCAGGGCGGTCAGGCGGGAGTAGCGATGGCCGCGGTCTCCGGCGCCCCACGCCTCCAGCCGGCCCCAGGGATGCACCTCGCAGAGGATCATCTTCTTCAGGTGCTCGGGCTGGTCGGCGGGCGGACCGTTGCCGATCGAGTCGGAGAACCTGCCCAGCGCCCCCATCGCCGCCGCTTCGTCACCGGTGAAGAGGCGAATGACCTGTGTGCCGCACTCGATCTCGCGGCCCGGCTGCATCTTGGCGACGGTGTCGAAGCGGTGGACCACGCAGACGCCGCCATTGGTCTCCTCGGCGCTCACCCCGGCCTGGTCGCGGCCGAACTCGTAGCTCACAAAGGCCGAGAGCTTCGCCGACGGGCTGTGCAGCATCGCCAGAGCGTAGTCGCCGCGCGTCCACCCGCTCTCCCGGGCGACGGCGCCGGGCCGCAGCGCATCGAACCGGCGCTTCTCGACGGGGAAGTTGCCGGGCAGGCAGTACCAGTCGCTCGGCGAGGCGGAGAGGCGCAGCGGCGGCACGCGCAGCGCGGTGTTCCACACGGTCGCGACGCCCGGCCCCTGCCACGCGAAGCGCACCGTGCGGCGGATGGTCGCGTCGGGTCCCGCCGTCAGAACCGTGGTGACGCGCCAGGGCCCGGCCTGCCGCACGACGGTGACGGTCGCGCCCTCGCGCTTCGTGTCGAGCAGCTTCCACTGGTCTGCGGGCGGGAGCTTGTCGCTGTTCCAGGCGATGTCGGCCTCGGCAGCCGGCGCGGCGAGCAGGTTGCGCGTACCGAGGCGCAGGGCGTTCCAGGCGCCGGTCGCGGGGTCGACGTCGAGCTGCGGGGCGGCAGGGGTGGGCTGTGCAAGCGCCATGGCGCATCCGATCAAGGCGAATGGGTTCATGCCGGCATGTTCGTCGCGCATGGCGCGGTGCCCTCCCGTCCGGGTGACCTCGGCAGGAGCGCTTCCGCTTGCTCGCGCGCGCGGCTCTGCCCCATTCCCACGTGGTCAGCCCGCGGAGGCGGGCTTCGTGCCGTCCGCAGGCGCGGATTCACCCGCCGGCCCGGTGTCTCCGGCGAGCACGTGTGCCTCGCGAGGCGCTTCCGTCTGCTCGCGCGCGCGGCTCTGCCCCGTTCCCGCGTGGTTAGCCCGCGGAGGCGGGCTTCGTGCCGTCCGCAGGCGCGGATTCATCCGCCGGCCCGGTGTCTCCGGCGAGCACGTGTGCCTCGCGAGGCGCTTCCGCTTGCTCGCGCGCGCGGCTCTGCCCCGTTCCCACGTGGTCAGCCCGCGGAGGCGGGCTTCGTGCCGTCCGCAGGCACGACTTCAGTCGCCGGCCCCACGCCGCCGGACCGACGCCGCCGGCCCAACACCGGCCGCCCCCGGCACCCCCGCCGCCGCCGTTCGCCACGTTGACTCCCCTGCCATGGCGATGCTAACCTGACCGGTGTCGGGCTCGCGCCCGTCTACTCCCGCCAGGAGGACCGCCTGCATGGCCGCTTCCGCCGTCACGCGCTGGGGCATCATGGGCCCCGGCAACATCGCCAACCGCTTTACCGAAGGCGCCAAGCATCTGCCCGACACCGAGATCGTCGCGGTCGCCTCGCGCGACAAGGCCCGCGGCGACGCGTTCGCCGCCAAGTGGGGCATCGCGCGCAGCTACCAGGGCTACGAGCCGCTCGTCGCCGACCCCGAGATCGACGCGATCTACGTCGCCACGACGCACCCGTACCACAAGCCATGCGTGCTGCTCGCTATGGGTGCCGGCAAGCCGGTGCTCTGCGAGAAGCCCTTCGCGGTGAACGCCGCCGAGGCAGGGGAGATGGTCGCTGCAGCTCGGGCCAGGGGCGTCTTCCTGATGGAGGGCATGTGGAGCCGCTACTTCCCGGTGATGGGGCGCATCCGCGAGCTAATCGCGGCCGGAGCCATCGGCGAGGTGCGGATCGTGCAGGCCGACTTTGGCTTCCGCGCAGGCTATGACCTCAAGAGCCGGCTGTGGGCCGTCGAGCAGGCGGGCGGCGGACTGCTGGATGTCGGCTGCTACACCATCTCGTTCGCCTCGATGCTGCTCGGCGAGCCGGCGCGGATCGCGGGCCTCGCCACGCTGGCCGAGAACGGTGTGGACGAGCAGGCGGGCATGGTCCTCCAGTACGCGAACGGCGCGCTGGCGACTCTCTCCTGCTCGGTGCGGACGAACACGCCACAGACCGCCACCATCATGGGCACCGAGGGCACCATCCACATCGCGGGTCCGTGGTGGCAGCCGCGCCGGTTCACGCTGTCGGCGGGCGGCAAGGTGGAGGAGTTCGAGATCGGCTTCGAGAGCACGGGCTTCAACTACGAGATCGCGGACGCCAACCGGTGCATCCGCGAGGGCCTCAAGGAGAGCGCCATCATGCCCCTCGACGAGACGCTCTCGATCATGCGCACGATGGACGCGCTGCGCGCCCAGTGGGGCATCCGGTACCCGATGGAGTAGCGCGGAGGGCCGGCGTGCCCCTGGAGGGTCGGTCTCCGTGCCGACCGGCCGTTTGCTCCAGCGATGAACTCGCACACACCGAATCACGAGGACACCAGACCATGAGATACGGAACCGTACCGGGCATCGAGAAGCCCGTCTCCCGCCTCGTCCAGGGCACCGTGCCCATCGGATCGGGCAACGTGGACGCCAGCTACGCGCTCCTCGACGCGGTGATCGAACAGGGCGGCAACGCGTTCGACACCGCGCACGTCTACGGCGGCGGCGACTGCGAGCGCGTGTTCGGGCGCTGGCTCAAGGACCGCGGGCTGCGCGAGAAGGTCGTCATCCTCGCCAAGGGCGCGCACCACAACGCGGACCGCCGCCGCGTGACGCCCTACGACATCGCCGCCGACCTCCACGACTCGCTCGCCCGCATGCAGGTGGACTACATCGACCTCTACGTCCTGCATCGCGACGACCCGTCGGTGCCGGTCGGGGCGATCGTCGAGGCGCTGAACGAGTGGATGCGCGCCGGCAAGATCCGCGCGTTCGGCGGGTCGAACTGGACCCACGCCCGCGTCGCGGAGGCCAACGCCTACGCCACCGAGCGCGGCCTCGTCCCCTTCGCGGTGAGCAGCCCGAACTTCAGCCTTGCGGAGCAGGTGCACGAACCCTGGGATGAGTGCGTCTCTATCGGCGGGCCGAAGGGCGACGACGCTCGCGCCTGGTATGCCGAGACGCAGCTCCCCGTGTTCGCCTGGTCGAGCCTGGCGGGCGGCTTCTTCTCCGGGCGCATCACCCGCGAGACGAAGGACCAGTTCAAGGAAGGGCTCGACGGCCTGGCGGTGCACTGCTACGCCTACGAGCACAACTTCCAGCGCCTCGACCGCGTGGCCGAACTCGCCGCCGCCAAGGGCGCCACGATCCCGCAGATCGCCATGGCCTACGTCATGAGCCAGCCGCTGAACACGTTCGCGCTCGTCGGCTGCACGAACGGCGAGCAGTACGCCCAGAACGCGGCCGCGCTGGAGATCGGGCTGAGCGCGCAGGAGCTGGCGTACCTGGACCTGCGCGCGGAGACGCCATAGCGAGCCGGGCGCGGACCGTCACCTGCAAGATGCGCCACAGGTGCGCAGGAGTTGGCCGCCCATATGGCGAATAGCTAAACATCAGAACGACGCCAGTGGGCGGCCACTCGGACACCTCCATGAGCGCGCCTCAGCCGACCTTCAGGGAATACGGCTTTCAGGCAGTCGGCGAGCGCCTCGCCGTCATGCTCTCGCACGCCGACGGGGTCCGCCAGGCCGAGGACATCGAAGCGCTGCACGACATGCGTGTCGCCTCGCGTCGCCTGCGCGCGGCCCTCTCTCTGTTCTGCGACGCCTTCCCCACCCGCCCGTTCCGCCGCTTCGACGCTGAGGTTAAAGCCATCACCGATGCGCTCGGCGAGGCGCGCGACCTCGACGTGATGATCGAGACGCTGGAGAAGCTGGAGAAGGGGATGGACGAGGACGAGCGCAGCGGCCTCGACTCGTTCCTCGACCGCAAGCGGGCACGGCGAGCCGCGCGACAGACAGCCGTGATCGCCGCCCTGGACAGGCTCCAGAAGCTGGACCTCACGCGGCGCCTCGCCGACATGACGAAGCCGCCGCAAGCGATGAGGGCACAGCAGCCCGAGCCCGCGTCCGAGCCTCAGGCAGCGGAGGCGTAGCGAACGATGGCACGCGCGCGCCGAATCGTCGGCCTCGATCCAGATGAGGATGTCCTCTCGAATGCCGCGATGATCGTGCCCACACGTATCGCTGAGCTTATCGAGTTCGAGCGGTTCATCGCGGACCCTGCGCGTGTCGTCGAGCTGCACGCGATGCGCATCGCCTCCAAGCGCCTGCGCTACACCCTCGAGTTGCTCGCCCCGTTCTACGGCGACGAGTTCCGGGCCGCCATCGATGTGGTGAAGCAGGTCCAGGAGCGCCTCGGCAAGATCCACGACGCCGACGTCCTCGTGCCGGAGTTGGCGTGCCACATTCGCCGCATCCTGAGCCCTGCGCGCGACCAGGCGGTGCAACTAGGCGCCCACGCAGGCGACCACAACGGCGCGTTGGGCCTCGCGAAGCTCTGCCGCGACAGAACCGCGGAGCGCGAGCGGCTGCACAACCTGTTCGTGGCCGAGTGGGCGCAACTCCGCGAGACGCGCTTCTTCGAGGACCTGCGGCGCCTGGTGAGGAACGCCGCGCTTGCCGCTGCCATGGAGGCGGACGAACCCCTCGACGCCGCGCCAGTGCGCCCGGTCCGTCATCGTCGTCCGCTCTCTACATCCAGGCTCGCAGCCGAGGCGACGGCCCACAAGCCTCAGACGGAGCAGCATAGCCTGTTCGAGGAGGCCGAAGGCACGGCAGACTGACAGCCGTCCGCCTGATGGGAGGGGCCTTCGCCATCGTGGCATGCGGCGCGCACCTCATGCTGAGTCCCGTCGTCTTGCCGAGGATGGACGTGTCCACCTGAGCGTTCCCCGGCCGATGCGCCGCTGTCCGGCCCGGCCTGGGTAAGCGACCTGTCATCGCGCCGACCGCGCGCGCCACCATACCGAGCATGTTCCAGTGAACGCCGCCCCTACCCCGTCCGTCCTCTTGCCCCCGCTGACCATCGTCGCGGGACCGGCGCGCTCGGGCAAGACTGCCTGGTGCATCGACCGGCTCCTGGCCGCCCCGCGCGGCTCCGTGCTGGTGGTCGATGCGGGAGGCGACCGCGTGCGCCGGCGCGCCCGGGGGGCCGGCCTCGCCTGCGATCCGGCAAAGGGCCCAGTGCTGACGTCCGGCCGCCTGATCGAGCGCCTCGCGCGCCCTGGCCGCCGCCCCCTCACCCATGCCGGCGCCACACTGCAGCGCATCTTCCTCGAGGAGGCGGTCGCGGAAGCCTGCGATGCCGCCGGCCCATTCGGCGCGGTGCGCGAGGCGCGGGGCTTCGTTCAGGCGCTGCGCTCGATCGTGCGCGAGATGAAGCTTGCCTGCGCGACCCCGGCCGGCCTCCTGACCGCGGCCGATGCCACTGCGCAGCAACTGGACGACCCGGCGTTCGCAGCCAAGATGCGCGAGTTGGCGGCGATCTGGGCCGCCTACGAAGGCTTGCTCCAGCGCCACGGGTGCCGCGACGACGAGGACCGCGTCGCCGACGCGATTGCCTCGGTGGCGGAGGGCCGCGCCAAGCCCCCCGCGATGCTCCTCATCGATGGACGCCGCCACATCGAGCCGCAGTGGCGCCAACTGCTCGCCGCGCTCGCCGGCCAGGGGTGCCAGGTCGCGCTCACGCTGACCGATGACCCGGCGCGCCCGCTGCTCTTCGCCCCCACGGCGCGCATGCTCGCCGACCTCTCGGGTGAGTTCGACCTGACGATCGAGCGGCTGGAGCGACGGCAGGTCCCGGGCCTCGCGGCGGCGCTGGCCCATCTGGAGCGCGCCCTGTTCGGCCAGGACGACCAGATGCCGCTGCCCGCGCTCCCAGAGTCACCCCTCGCCTACTTCGACGCGCCGTCGCCCTACGCGGAGGCGGAGATGATCGCGCGCGAGCTGCGCGAGCGCCACGACCGGCACGCCACGCCGTGGCACCGGTGTGCGGTCATCGTGCGCTCTGCCGCGGTCCAGGCGCCCGTCGTCGCCGCGGTGCTGCGCGAGCGCTACGCGATCCCGGCGGTGGTCCGCACGCAGGCCCCGCTCACCGATCACCCCCTCGTCCAGATGCTCCTGGCGCTCTTCGACGTGTTCGCCCACGACTGGCGCGGCGACGACGTGTTCCGGTACCTGAAGGCGACCTACGTGCCGGTCGGCGCGGTCGCCGCCCAATTGCTTCAGCGGAAGATGCGCCGGAGCCGCCGCATGGACGGGCGCGAGAGGTGGGCGGCGCTTCTCGACGCGGACCCGAGCGCCGACGACGAAGCGCGCAGGCACATCCGCGCGATGCTGGCGTGGCAATCGCGGCTCTGCGATGGCGCGCACACCGCCGACGACCTGCAAGAGGCGCTCGACGAGCTGCTCAAAGAGCACCACCGCGTCCCTGAGAGCGACCGCGAGGCGCACCACGCCCTTAAGGCGCTCAAGGAAGTGCTCGGCGAGATCGGCGTCGCCTCCAAGCTGCACGGAGAGGGCCCCATCGCGTTCGACGAGTGGGTCGGACACGTCGCGGCGCTCTGCTCGACGGCGCGCTACCACGCGGGACCCGGGAGCGCCAGCGACGACGACGTCGTGGAGGTGATGGAGCCCGACGAGGCGCACGCGCTGGAGGCCGACTGGTGCGCCGTGATGGGCATGACGGAGCGCGTGTTCCCTAAGCGCGTCGCGGAGGACCCGTTCATCCGCGATGACGAGCGGGCCGCCCTGGCCGAGGTCGGTGGCCCGCGCCTGGCCCTGCGCCGCGACGAGGCCGACAACGAGCGCCTGCGCTTCTACCTAGCGGCCACCACGCCGACCAAGCGGCTGGTCCTCTCGTTCCCGCGCGCAACCGAGGAGCAGGACGCGCTGCCGTCGTTCTATCTGGACGATGTGAGGGCCCTCTACGACCACGTTCCGGCCCTTGTCGCCACGTTGGCAGAGGTCGTGCCGCCGGCGGAACAGGCCGTCACCGACCGTGAGGTGATGCTGGCCGAGTGCGCGGCGGCGCGGCCCGACGGGGCAGAGGCATCGCCAGGCGCGGCAGCGATCCTCTCCGCCCGCTCGATCCCACCGTCACCGCGCATCGAGGACGCCGAGCGCTTGAGCAAGGCCGGACGCAAGCGGAAATACGGCATGACCGAACTCGAGGACTACCTCGCCTGCCCGTTTCAGCACTTCGCCAAGCACGCGCTGCACCTGCGCGAGGACCACGACGAAGCCGGACCGGAAGAGCGCGGGAGCATCTACCACCGCGTCATCGAGCGAACCATGCGGCGGCTGGGCGAGGATCCAGTCGCGCTAGAGCCCCTGCGGGATGCGCTGCGCCAGGAACTGCAGCGGCACCTCGCCGTCGAGTGTGCCGGCCTCCCGCCCAGGCAAGCCCGCATGATCGAGCGCGCGCTCACGGAGGCAGTCGACCGCTTCGCGGCTCGCGAGGTGCGCTACCGGGGCATCTTCGGCGCCACTCCCACCTACCACGAGCTGCAGTTCGGCCAGCCGGACGATGCCTCCGACCGTGAGCCCGCCTCCAAGCTCCAGCCGCTCGTGGTGGCAGCGACGGACACGTCGCCGGCGGTCGAGGTCTCCGGCACCATCGACCGCGTGGACCTGCTGCCGAACGGCCACGCGCTGGTGATGGACTACAAGCTCGGCCACGGGGTGAAGTTCGACGAGATGCAGGCAGGCACGAGCCTCCAAATGCCGGTCTACATGCTGGCGATCGAGAGCCTGTGGGGCCGTGCGGCCGCCGTCGCCTGCTACGACTCGGGCCGCGACGACTGCCGGCCGCGCGTCTTCCGCCGCAGCGCGGTTCCGGACGCGGAGGCGCTGCGCCCGATCGCCGGCGTGGAGCATGGTGCAACCGTCAAGCCGATGAACGAGGAGGAGCACGCACGGCTGATGCAGACGGCCGAGGACACGGTGCGGCGCGCCGCGGCAGGCATCCGCGCCCAGGACATCGTGCCGCGCCCGGGCAAGCACTGCGACATCTGTGCCTACTCGGACCTGTGCCGCACGAACTCCACCGGCGAGCACGACGGTGAGGAACTACCGGTGACCTGAGGGGCACGGCGCCGGCAAAGACCCGGCGGGGCGCGGGCAGAACCCGGCGGGGCGCGGAGGCCCCACCCTACAGGGCGACGGCCACGCGGCGCCAACCCGTGGGGCGCGCCCTCCGCGGCGCGCCGGGAACGTTGGAACACGGACGACGCACGGAGCAACACACGATGATCGATCGACGAACGTTCCTGCTGGGCGCTGCCGCGGTCTCGGCCACGAGCCGCCGCGTCGCGCTCGCCCAGGCTCAACCACGCTTCAGTTTCCGACCCTACACCGATCGTCCACTGAGTCTCAACCTCAGGACGCCCTTGATCAGTGGGGACACGGTGACGGTCCGAGGGGGAGACTCCAGGGCTCCGTCAGTTCCATTCACCTTCGAATGGGGCGACGGCACCCGGAGCGAGACCTTCTTCGACGCGAAGCACACCTACGCCGACACCAGCCGCAACTACCGCGTCACGGTCACCGCGCACTACGGCTCGTTCGAGCAGTCGGACAGCATCCCGGTCACCTTCCGCCGGGTGCAGCCGCGCTTCACCCGAGACCCGGACATCCCGGCTCGCGTCACGGTGGCGCGCGAGGCAGTCGCGCTCGGCTCGACGATGCCGGGCTACGCTCCGCCGAGCGACCTGGTGGGCATAGCCGACCGCGACCTTGCCGCCCCGCGCGCCCTCATCGAGTACGTCCTGGACATCGCGCATGCCATCGAGACGGATCTCTGCAACGGGGACATCGACTGGAGCGGCGGGCGCGGGCAGCTCGTCCTCTGCCAGCCCGGCTTCGGCGGCGCGTTCTCGCTCTGGTTCACGAAGCCCATCGCGCTCGGCGCGAACCCATCGTACCTATCCGATGTGGGCGGGCTCAGCTCCCTCTTCCACGAGATGGGCCACAACCTGACGCTCAACTCGCCCGCGGCGTTCCGCTTCGGCGGCAAGACCGACGGCCCGATGAACACGATCATCTCCGAGAACCTGGCCCAGGTCATGCAGCACGCCACGGCCTGGGAGATCCTGAACAAGCCGGGGCGCTACGGCCTGCCGGAGGAGACCTGCGAGGGCATCCGGCGCAGCGCGATCTGCGCATTCGGCATTACCGCGCGGGCCTACCTCGACTACAAGAAGGCGGGCTGCCCGTTCGCGACAGTCCAATCCGGCAAGCCTGGCGACCCGGACCGCACATTCGGCACCTTCATGACGCTCGCGTGCAAGTTCGTCGAGCATGCGGAGGCAGCCGGCCAGTTCCGCGAGCCCGCCAAGCGCCTGATGCGCCTGCTTCAGACCTTCCGCGAGGCGGACCACAAGCGCTTCGTCGACCCCGCCAACGAGGGCTTCCGCGCCACGTTCTCGGTCGCCGCGCTCTCGCACGCGTTCGCCAAGGACCTCCGCCCGGAGTTCCGCGACCTGCGCTTCCCCATCGACGACGCGGTGCACGCGGAGATGCTGGGGCGGATGAACAAGTAGGAGCCACGGGCGCCGTCTCAGACAGGTATAACGGAGAGGTGCACCGCCCGCCCGCTGCATGCGACGCACGGCGGTGCCCACATTCCGCGCGAACGGCGCCCGCGCCACGCGCCCGGAAGGACTCCCATGCATAAGCACCCCGCCCTGACGCTCTCCCGGATCGAGCGCTTCCTGCGCAACGACCTTCAGCCGATCCTGTGGGCGCGCCAGGTTCCCTTGACCACTTCCGCCTATCTGCCTGCCGGCCCCTGGCCCGCTCCCGCCGACTCGCTGACGCCCGCGCCCGCCCCCACCACGCAGTCTGTCGAGGCGTGCGCCTTCGAGGCCGTCGAGCCCGGTTTCGCGTGGGGCCCCGTGTGGTCCGACGCCTGGTTCCGCTTCGAGGGGCAGATCCCCGCCGAGTGGCAGGGCGAGACGGTCATCGCGCGCATCGACTGCGGCGCCGAGGCCATCGTGTGGGATGGCGACGAGCCGCTGCAGGGCCTCGACGGCAACCACGGGGAGTTCCTGCTCGCCCGCGAGGCGAACGGCGGCGAGCCCATCCGGCTCATGGTCCGCGCCAACGGCATGAACCCGCACGTGAGCTGCGACGGCAAGCCGCAGGACCCGCCGGCGAAGCCGTTCGCGCTCCGCCACGCGTTCCTCACCGTCTTCGACAAGGAGCTGATTGGCCTCTACCTCGACATGAAGGTCGCGGTGGGAGTTCTGCGGGAGCAGCCGGAGACCGAGCCGCGCCGCGGCCAACTCCTCTACGCGCTGAACCAGGCCGTCAACACGTTCGATCCCGAGGACCGCGCATCGATTGGCGAGTGCCGGAAGATAGTCGCCGAGGTCTTCGCCAAGCCCGCCAACGCGTCGGCGCACCACCTCAGCGCCATCGGCCACGCGCATATCGACACGGCCTGGCTCTGGCCGATCGAGCGAACGCAGCAGAAGTGCCTCCACACTTTCTCCACCGCAACTCGACTGATGGACCAATACCCGGAGTACAAGTTCGTGTGCTCCCAGGCCGCCCAGTACGCCTGGGTCAAGGAGCTGGCGCCGAAGCTCTACGAGCGCATCCGCGACAAGGTGAAGACCGGCCAGTGGGACATCGCGGGCGCCATGTGGGTAGAGGCCGACTGCAACGTGTCTGGCGGCGAGTCGCTGGTGCGCCAGGTGCTCTACGGCAAGCGGTTCTGGATGCGCGAGTTCGGCGTCGAGAGCATCGAGCTGTGGCTGCCGGACGTCTTCGGCTACACCGCTGCTCTACCGCAGATCCTCAAGAAGGCGGGCGTCCAGTACTTCCTGACGCAGAAGATCTCGTGGAACCAGATCAACAAGTTCCCGCACCACACGTTCCTGTGGCAGGGCATCGACGGCACGAAGATCCTCACCCACTTCCCGCCCGCCGATACGTACAACGGGGATGTCTCGCCGAAGGAGCTGGCGTTCAACGTGCGCAACTTCCGCGAGCACGACCGCGCCACCCGCTCCCTGTACGTCTTCGGCTACGGCGACGGCGGAGGCGGCCCGACGACCGAGATGCTGGAGAACGCGCGCCGCCTGGCCAACGTGGAGGGCATGCCGACCATCGAGCAGGAGAAGGTGCGCGACTTCTTCGCCAAGGCCGAGGAGGATGCGCGCGACCTGCCCGTGTGGGTCGGCGAGCTGTACCTCGAGCTGCACCGCGGCACCTACACCACGCAGGCGCGCAACAAGAAGAACAACCGCTACTGCGAGTTCCTGCTGCGCGACGCCGAGTTCCTGGCGTGCGTGGCGCCCGGCGACCTGGGCCGCTACCCGCAGGCCGAGCTGGAGCGCGCGTGGAAGCTGCTGCTCATCAACCAGTTCCACGACATCATCCCCGGCTCGTCGGTCAACGAGGTCTACCGCGACTCCGACCGCGACTACGCCGAGATTCAGCGGATCGGCGAGGCGGTTGTCGAGAAGGCGCTCGGGGAGATCGGCGAGGCGGTGAACACAGAAGGCACCGAGCTGCCCGTGCTCGTCGTGCGCAACTACGATGACTGGGCGTGGAACGAGGTGGTCGAAGCGCCCTTGCCCGACGGCGCCGAGCCGAAGTCGGTGCGCTTCGCCGATGTCGACCCCACGCCGGTGCAGATCGTGGAGCGCGACGGGAAGCGCAGCGTGCTCTTCCAGGAGATCACCCGAGCGGAGGGCCACGGCTACACGGTCTACGACCTGCGCTCGGACGAGGCGGACATCCCCAACATGTTCGAGGTGTCCGACCGCGTGCTGGACAACGGGCTCCTGCGCGTGGAGTTGGACGCCTGCGGCAACGTGTCGCGCATCCTGGACCGCTACCACGAGCGCGAGGTGATGAACGAGGGCGAGTACGCGAACCGGCTCCTGCTCTTCGAGGACAAGCCGCTCTACTGGGACGCCTGGGACGTGGACATCTACTACCAGGAGAAGGTCCGCGCGCTCGACGAGCTGGACTCCGTCGAGGTCGTCGAGGCGGGCCCCGTGCGCGGCGCGATCCGCATCGTCCGCACGTTCGGCAAGTCGCGCATCACCCAGACCGTGCGCCTGGCCGCCGGCGACCGCCGCATCGAGTTCGCGACGGAGGTCGACTGGCACGAGGACCGCAAGATGCTCAAGGCGGCCTTCCCCGTCGCCATCAACACGGCCAAGGCCAAGTTCGAGATCCAGTACGGCCACGTGGAGCGCCCCACGCACTACAACACGAGCTGGGATCTCGCCCGGTTCGAGGTGGCCGCGCAGAAGTGGGTCGACCTCGCCGAGGGCGGCTACGGCGTCGCGCTGCTGAACAACGGGCGCTACGGCCACGACGTGCAGGGCAACACGATGCGCCTGACGCTGCTGCGCTCGCCCAAGGCGCCTGACCCCGAGGCGGACATGGGCCTGCACTCCTTCACCTACGCCCTGCTGCCCCACGGCGGCGACATCTGGGCCGGCCAGGTGGTCGAGCAGGCCTACCACTTGAATGCGCCCCCGCGCGCGAAGGTGCTCCCGGCCGGCCAACCGGGCTCGATGCCCAACGAGTTCGTCTACTTCGATACGGACCGCGAGGGCGCGCTGATCGAGTCGGTGAAGAAGGCGGAGGACGAGAACGCCTACATCGTGCGCCTGTACGACGCCTACAACTCGCGCGGCCAGGTTCGCGTGCGGACAGGCCTGGCGGTGCGCTCCGCCTACCTCTGCGACCTGATGGAGCGCGACATCGAGGAGCTGCCCTTCGTCGACGGCGCGGTCTCGCTCACGCTCATGCCGTTCGAGATCGTCACGATCAAGCTGCGGGTGTAGGCGAACGGCGGGACTTGGGACTTGGGGGCTGGAGCTGCGCGTTCCGGCCCTCTTCCTCAGGCTGGTCAGCATGCCTCGCCAGCACTCGCACGTCGCAACAGGATCATCCCGAGCCGCCCTTGCGAGGGATCGGGCAGAACGTGCCGCCGCGCACAACGCCGATTTCGGCTCGGAGCCGAGCACGCCAAGAGGAGCGCAGCAACATGCTCGTGAGACGCGCCGTTCTGGCCTTCGCGGCCGCGTTGTGGGCCTTCGCCCTGCCTCACCCAGCCGCCGCAGCCCCCGGCAGCCGCCTCGAGGACTACGATGTCGTCTGGACGAGCCCGTCGCGGGATGCGGCGGGCTCGATGCCCATCGGCAACGGGGAGGTCGTGCTCAACGTGTGGGTCGGGGAGGCGAGCGGCGACCTCCTGTTCTACATCGGGCGCACCGACTCGCTCTCCGAGATCAGCCGCATCCTGAAGCTCGGCGCGGTCCGCGTTCACCTCGATCCGAGCCCCTTCCGCGGCGCCGCGGACTTCCGGCAGCGCCTGCGCCTGCGCGACGGGCGCATCGACGTGACCGGCGGCGGCGCCAGGCTCAGCCTGTTCGTCGACAGCGCCGCACACGTGGTCCACCTGACCGGCGCGTTCGCGAGCCCCGTCAGTGTTGCGGCGACGGCGGAGTGCTGGCGCAACGAGGCGCGGCCGCTTCCGCCCGGCGAGAACTTCACCGCCTGGTCGGTGCACGATGCCCCGTTCCCGCGCATCGAGGCCGCGGACGTGTTCCTCCCGGACGGGCCTGCCGTCACCTGGTACCACCGCAACGAGACGTCGGTCGTGCCGAAGCTGTGGGAGAACCAGTCGCTCACCGGGCTCAAGGGCACCTTCGACCCGCTCATCGGCCGCACGTTCGGGGCGTCGATGGAGAGCACGGAGCTGGCGCGGACGGGCGAGCGTGAGTTGGCCTCCTCCGGACCGATCGGCTCGTTCTCGCTGAAGATCGCGACCTGCACCGCGCAGACGAAGACGCCAGCCGAGTGGCTCAAGGGTATCGCGGCGGAGGCGGCACGCTCCCCTCTCGAGGCGGCCCGCAAGCGCACCGAGGCGTGGTGGCACGCATACTGGCAGCGCTCGTGGGTCTTCGTCTCGGGCGACGGCGGCGGCCTCGCCATCCCTGCCAACGACCAGCCGCTGCGCAAGGGCTTCGACTCGAACGCCCAGAACCGCTTCCCGGGCACGATCGCCCGCTGGCAGTGGACCGGGAAGGCGCTCAAGGAGGCGGAGATCGCGTCCCTGTTCGCCGCGCCGGCCGCAGCCGATCAGCCCGCGCCCGTGCGCGACGCCTTCCGCACCGGCCTCATGCTCGCCGCGACTATCACGCCCGCCGAGAAGGCGCCGGGCCGCATCTTCGACAAGCTCACGGCCGGCGGGACCGACGGCTTCCTCTTCGACACGCACCCCGGCGACAGCCTCCGCCTCATCGTGGGCAACATGACGCTGACCGCGCCCGGCGTCCTCGCCATCGGCAAGCTGCAGAACGTCGCCGCGACGTACGCCCCGGCGACCGGCGAGGCGGCCATCTACCTCGATGGTAAGCTCGTGGCGCACACCGGCGGCGAGCCCGGCTCGATGGTGACGCGCGGCTATGTGCTCCAGCGCTACGTGCAGGGCTGCGAGAGCCGCGGCGAGTACCCGGTGAAGTTCAACGGGGGCTACTACACCGTCGAGCCCACCGCGATGGGGATGCAGGGCAACGCCGACTTCCGCAACTGGGGCGACAGCCACTGGCTGCAGAACGTGCGCCACATGTACCACCCCATGCTCGCCTCGGGCGACACGGAGATGATGGACGCCTTCTTCCGCCTCTATGAGGCCGCCCGCCCGCTCGCGGAGTCGCGCACGAAGCGGTACCACGGCTGCGAGGGCGCCTACTTCCCCGAGACGATGACGCCTTTCGGCACCTACTCCGGCGGCGACTACGGCTGGGACCGAACGGGGAAGCAGCCGAAGGACGTCGGCTGCCCCTACTGGGCGTACGCCTGGAACCAGGGCCCGGAGATCGTCGCGCTGATGCTCGACCGGTGGGACTACACACGCGATGCGAGCTTCCTCAAGACGCGCGTCCTGCCCATGGCCGAGTCGGTGCTGCGCTACTTCGACACGCGCTTCCGCAAGGACGAGCGCGGCCGAATCGTGCTGGATCCGACGCAGGTGGTGGAGACGTACTGGTACGAGGTGGTGAACGACATGCCGTCGACGGCCGGCCTCATCGCCATCACGCACCGCCTCTGCGCGCTGCCGGCTGCGCTCGTGCCGGAGGAGCAGCGGGCGTTCTTCGCGCACATGAAGGCGGCCTGCCCGGGGCTGCCCCTCGAAGGCGAGGGCGCTGACCGCAAGCTCGCCCCGGCCCAGAAGTACTCGCCGAGAACCAGCAACTGCGAAAACGGGGAGCTGTACGGCGTGTGGCCGTTCCAGGTGGTTACGCTCGGCAAGCCGGAACTGCTCGCCGAAGCCAGGCGCGCCTACGAGCAGCGCAAGAACCACCTCGACGTGGGCTGGGGCTACGACGGCAGCGTGGCGGCGCTGCTCGGGCTGGCAGACGAGGCGGGGCGCATCCTGAACGCGAAGGTCCGCAACTCGCACCCGGCGTATCGTTGGCCCGCGACGTGGGGCCCGAACTTCGACTGGCTGCCCGACCAGAACCACGGCGGCAACCTGCTGAACACGGCGCAGCTCATGCTGCTGCAGGCCGAGCCCATCGAGGCGGGCGGCGCCATCCGCGTGCTGCCGGCCTGGCCGAAGGCGTGGGATGTCCGCTTCAAGCTGCATGCGCCCGGCGGCACGGTGGTCGAGTGCGTCTACGAGGGCGGCAAGGTGCGCAGCCTGAAGGTGACCCCGGCCGCGCGGGCGAAGGATGTGCGGGTGATGATGGGAGAGTAGCCCCATCGCGGCTCGGTCGGCCAGCCCGCGAAGGCGGACTTCGTGCCCTTCGCAGGCGCGACTTCAGTCGCCCGCGGCGCCGCCAGACAACCAGGGAGGCATTGTATGTGGCACACGCTCGGCGCGGCGCTGGCCGCGCTCCTGATGCTGGCGGCTGCAGCGCCCATCGCCGCGGACCCCATCCAGGACACGCCGTTCTGGCAGGAGTTCCACGAGGCCTACCCGCTCGCCACGCCGGAAGAGAAAGACGTGCGCGCGCTGGCGTTCGATGCCCAGGGCCGGCTCTGGGCCGCGACGGGCGCCGGGGTGCGCTGGCTCGACGGCCAGGCGTGGCGAACCCCGCCCGGCGGCGCTGAGGTCGGCTCCTCCTATGCCCTGCACCTCGACGCGGCGGGCACGCTCTGGATCGGCGCCTGGAACGGCCTCTACCGCGCCACTCCGGAGCGCGTGACGCTCGGCCCCATTCGCGACACCCCCGTCAGCGCGATCGGCTCCATCCGGCACGCGGACGGCGCGGTGGTCGTGTTCGCGGCGGGACCGCACGGCATCTGGCGCAGTTCGTCGGAGGACTGGTACCCCCTCGAGGACGCCTGGCACCGCGGCATCCGCGCGGTCCTGCCGACGCCCGACGGTCGGCTCTGGATCGGCACCACGAGCGGCCTCTACCGCCTCGACCTGGAGAGCCGCCGAACCGCCGCCTACTCCCGCCCCAGCGTTCTGCTCAGCAGCAGCGTCAGCGACCTCGCCCCAATGGCCGACGGCGGCTTCTGCATCGCGTCCAGCGGCGGGCTCGACTACTACGCCGGCACGAAGCGCGTCCGCTCCATCTCCGCTCCTCAAGGACTGCCCTGCCGCCAGGTGAGCGCCATCGCCCGCGATTCGGAGGGACGCCTCTGGCTCGCAACGAAGCTCGGGGTGGCCCGCCTCGACGGGACGCGCTGGAACCTGTTCCACAGCCGGCGCTGGCTGGCGAGCGACGAGGCGCGCGACGTGGCGATCGGCCCGGACGGCGCCGCGTGGGTCGCGACGGCGGGCGGGGTGGACGCCATCCGGCGCAAGCGGATGACGCTCGCCGAGAAGGCCGCCTACTTCCTCGCGATGCTGCGCGCCCGGCACATCCGCGAGCCGGGTCTCGTCGGGCCGATGGTGCTGGACACACCCGGCGACGTATCGAAGGGGTTCATCGAGGACGACGACAACGATGGCGAGCACACGGGCATGTACTGCGCGATGGAGTCGATGCGCTACGCGGTGACCAAGGCGCCCGACGCCCGCGAGAACGCCCGCGCCGCCTTCCACGCACTGATGGTCCTGCAGCAGGCCACGGGCACGCCGCACTTCATCGCGCGCTCGGTGCTGCCCATCGGTACGCCGCCGCGCCACGAGGTGGACCGCACGTTCACGCCGGAGCAGATCGCCGACACCAATCGAGACGACCCGCGCGAGAAGATCATCGAGAAGCGCTGGGTGCCCACCGCGGACGGCAAGTGGCTCTGGAAGCGCGACGCCAGCTCCGACGAGGTCTGCGGCCATATGGTCGGCTACGCGATGTACTACGACCTGGCCGCGACGGAGGACGAGAAGAAGCTCGTCGCCGACCAGGTCGACCGCATCGTCGGCGGCATCGCTGACCACGGGTTCACGCTGCGGGATATCGATGGGACGGCCACGCGCTGGGGCAATTGGGCGCCCGCCAGCCTGAACGGCGACCCGACCTGGCACGAGGAGCGCCCCGGCAACTCGATCGAGATCCTGGCGCACCTGGGCGTCGCCTACAACATGACGGGCAAGCAGAAGTACCTCGACGCGGCGCGGGAGCTGATCGAGAAGCACGGCTACGACCGCAATATGACGCGCACGATCTTCGACACCGCCTCCGAGCGCACGCACATCGAGGACGAACTGCTCTCCATCACCTACCCCAACCTGTTCACGCACCTTATCGTGCCGACGCTCTCGCCCGCCGCCCAGACGAGCCTGCGCAACTGGCACAAGTGGTGCGCGCCCGACGGCATCCCCTTCTACGACTTCGTCTACGCGCGCTTCTCCGGCACGAGCATCCCGCTTAGCCGGGCCGTGGAGACGCTGCGCGAGTGGCCGCTGGACATGGTCGAGTGGACGGTGGACAACAGCAAGCGCGAGGACGTGAAGTGGGACCGCACGCCCGGCCGCGACGAGAGCCACCTCACCCGCATCCTGCCGCGCGGCGAGATGGGCCTCTGCAACTGGGACCAGGAGCCCTACCGCGCGGTCATCGGCATGGGCGGCACGCGCGAGGACAAGCCGACGGACTGGCTCCTGGCCTACTGGATGGGGCGCTACTGGGGGCTGGTTGGAGGGCCGCCTTAGGTCCGGCCTGCCGAGCCTCGCTGCTTCCGCCCCAGCAGCAGCGGCGCCTGCAGGCCGATCCAGCCCAGCAGTGCCGCGCCGACGATGAGCCAGCCGGTGACCGCGTCGTCGGGATCGAGCGAGAGGCCGAACATGACCGAGACGCCCATCGCCACGAGCCCGACGTAGACGAGAGAGACGAAGAGGCCGCGCCGCGCCGTCTCGCGAGGGCTCTTGCTCGTCACCTCGCCCAGCATCAGCGCGCGCGGCATGTCCGGCATCGGCACATCGGCGGGCCATGCGAGCGACTCGTCGCCGACTACCAACTCGCGCGGCTCCTGGGCGCCGCTCCGCCACGCCTCGATCGCATCGGCCAGGCTTCGCGACTGGCGCGAGGCGCCCCACAGCGTACGCGGCGATCCCATCCGCATCTGGAGGACGCCGCCCGCCCCCGTCTCCGTGTCGGCCCACTCGATCACCACCACGCTGCGCCGAAGCCAGGTGGCGAGCGTGGTGCTGCAGCGGACGCTGCAGATGCACTCGCGCGGCGTGGCGAAGGCCGCCTGCTCGCCCTTGTAGATCAGCCGGTTCGGCGACAGCCAGAGGATGCCGCAATCCCAGTCGTACCAGCCGTCGTACGTGAGCCGTTCGGCGCTCGGCGAGAGCCCGACGAAGGCGCCCACGCCCCCGGGCAGCCCGTCCGACTGCCACCGCTCGCGAAGCTGCTCGCCGATGCGGCAGAACCCGCGAGCGCCGATGAGCGCGTAGCCAGCGGAAGCGCCGGCGACACCCAGCACGACCGCCAGGGGCCAGTACGCGGCGCCGAGCCCGGGAGCCCACATGACCAGGCACGCCGGCACGACCGCCAGCGCCGCCAGCATCGTCCACGAAACCCGGAGCCCGGAGATGGCCCGGTAGCGGGAGGAGAAGAGCGGCTGGCGCTGGTCGAGCGACGGCACAGGGTAGTACGTGTTCGGGTCTTCGTCCTCGTGGCGCGGGGTGAGCTGGGCGCCCGCGAGCAACGCCTGCACCCGCTCCGGCGCGATGCCTCCGAGCTTGCCGATGTACGTCGCCCGGCGCAGCGTTGATGGGTGCGTGAGCGTCTGCTCCTGGGCGCGCGTCCAGTCCATGGGCAGCATGTTCTGACGCACCAGCTTCGCCAGCCCGCTGATGAGCGCCTCCGGGTCGCCGGTCAGCTTCACCGCAAGGCAGTCGGCGGAGCGCTCGAAGCGGCGAGAGGCCGCGAGCATTGCCGCGTATCCCACGATGATGGCCACCGGAATCGCGACGGGTCGATCCGGATCGACCCCCCGGAACAGAGCGCTGAGGGCAAGCAGGAAGACGATGAGGGCAGCCAGGAACACGATCGACAGCTTGCGGGGATGACGCAGGCGGAGGTGGGCCACTTCGTGCGCAAGGACTGCGTCGACCTCTCGGCACACGAGCCCGCGCACGAGGCGTTCGGTCACCATCGCCCTGCCGCCCGTCGCCGCGCCCGCGTTGCTCATCAGGCCCCGCCCGGCAGGCAGCAGGTAGAACTGGGAGACGCGGACCTTGGCCTGCGCCGCCAACTCGAACACGCGATCGCGCAGGGCTCCCGTCGTGAGAGCGTGGGGCGTCATGTCCGTGGCGGTGCCCAGTGCCAACGCGAAGCCGAGATACGAGGCGTACGCAAGCACGAGGCCCACGACGCCGGCTCGCGGATCGCCATCAATGAAGGAGTACAGCGCGACCAAGTACAGCCCGGCTGGCACAAACGCGACAGCGACACGCAGGGCCGTCTGCTTGACGAGGTCCGCCGCCGTCCACTGGGCGCCCCGCACGCGCTGAACCACTGGGAACGCCAGGCGGGCCATCAGCAGCGCGGAGACGGCCGGCGGCAGCAGCACCAGCACACCCGAGGCCGCTGTCCCGCGGCACCCGAGGAAGGCGCCCGCTATCGATGCCAGACCGCACCAGCCCGAGGCCGTCGCCAGCAGCGCCCACCCGGCCCAGATGTAGACGGCCAGCATCTGGCCCGAGCGGTAGAAGGCGAACCAGGCGGTGTCGGCCAACTCGGGTGGGGCGGCGAGGGCGCGGCGTCGGGCGCGAACGATGAGCGCGGCGGCGACGGCCAGCAGCATGCCCGCGGCGGCCAGCATCAAGAGCGCGTCGGCCGCGCGATATCCCCAGACCGCCGTCAGTGGCTCCTGGCCCTCGCCGGATGGGAAGTACTCCGTCGTATAGACGCCCCGGCGCACACGGTGGATGCGCGCGCCACCGGTCACGCGTGTCGTTGGCATATCGGGGCACTTCAGCTTAACGCGGAGAGAGGTCGCCGCCTCTTGCTCCAGGATCGCGTACAGCGGGCCTGGATCGAGGCGTACCTGCTGCGTGAGGCCGTGCGTGGCCGGCGCGCCGTGTGCGCGCAACACGATCGACCACCAACCGTCGTCGCCGTGGCCTAGCTCGCGCGACCAGTTGGCCGGAGCGGTGCCGAGAGCGCGGGACAGCGCCCTGCCGAGCCTGGATGCGGAAACGAGCGGCCGCCGACTGAAGATCAACTCCGCGCGGCACCCACCCGTACTGGCTGCGATGTACAGGTAGGCCGGGTTCTCGTCCGGCTGTTGGCGGTCTTGGGCGAGGCCCCCAATCGACAGCAGCAGCAGAACACCCAAGGCAGCAGCTCGACTGAAGTGCTTCACGGCACCTTCCCCTCCCCGGTTCCCCGGAACGCCTACCGCCCCAACTCCCGCGCCACCGTCTCCCGCAGCCGCAGCAACGCGTCGCCGTCCAGCCTGTCGAAGACGGTCTGGCCCGCGTCATCGGCGAAGCGCTGGACCGAGCGGGCGCTGAGGTCGGCCACACCGGCGAGCGCCGCGGCGAGCTGAGCGGGCGACCAGCCTCTTTTCGACGCGAGGAGCCGCAAGTACTCCACATCCTGCTGGCCGCGGCGCAGCGCCTTCAGGCGGAGGCTCGCCACCGGGCCGTCGACGCCCACGCGATTGCCGGGCACGAGGAGCGCCGTGGGCGTCGGCTGGTCGAACGCCTCGTCGCCGCCCAGGCTGTTCCAGGGCAGGATGCCGTCCGCTCCCGCCAGGTACGCCTTCAGCGCCCAGCCCACCGCGATCCGGTTGGTGTCGCGCACTGCGTTGGCCTCCGCGTAGTGGCGGAAGTGGACGCCCTGCGCCCACTGCATGTCCAGGCACCGCTCGTTCTTCGCGAACAGCTCGCCGGAGACGCACATCAGGTCGACCAGACCGTCGAGCCAGTCGCGCTGCCACTGCGGCCGCGAGACGTCGGCGCGGAAGATGAAACGCGGCGCGGCGTCCTTCGGCACGATGGGGCGCACCGCGTCGAGGAACAGCTTGCCGAAGAACCGCAGCGCCAGCCAGTCGTCGCGGAACATCGGCTCGTCCAGCAGCCACCACGAGCTGCCGCGCCCGCTCTGCTTCGGGTCGCGGAAGTCCACCTTGTCGTTCAGGAAGAACTCGAACGTCGTGCGGTTCCAGCCCTTCTCCTTGAAGTGCCGGGCGAAGTCGCGCGCGACGGCCTGCACCTCCTGGCGGAACGTCGCGTCGAACGCGTCCTCAATGGGTGGCGCCTTCAGCGCGTGCTCCACCACGCAGTCCGGGTAGGCGGTCGTGGTCTGCTGGTAGCGGTAATGCGTTCGGATGTCGGAGGGCCAGCCCTCGCAGAACGGGAGGTAGGCGTGCAGCAGCGGCGCCTGCCCGCGCGTCAGGCCGGCGAACGCGCTGCCATCGAAGTACGGGCCGAAGCGCTTGTCGAACGCGCTCCAGTCGGCCACGTGCATCCCCGCGCCCTCGCCCTCGACCTTCGGCACGTAGCCGGGGTCCGCGCGCCCGGCCTGGTTGTAGCCCAGGATGTCGAGCGTCGCGCGGTGCTCGTGCGCCATGCGGTGATAGGCCAGTTCAGCCGCGGCGTCGCCGGGCGGGCCGTAGGCGTTCAGGTCAAGGTCGAAGCCCAGCTCGTCGGGCAGCGAGAAGGGTCGCACCGCGATGTCGACCGGCACGCGGACGGCGGTGCCCCCGAGCGGCGTGACGACGACCTCAGCGTTGAGCGGGCCCGGCGGGAAGCGGCGCGGCACGTGGAACTCGACCAGCAGGCTGCGGTTCCGCTGCCCGTCGATGCGGTTCGCCGGGTCGGGGATAGCCAATTCGCCGCGAGCTGGGACCACCAACTCGGGGTACCACTCGCCATCGCGCACATACCAGTCGGCGGACACGTTCGCCAGCGCGCCGCCCATCGTCGTGCCGGGCGCCGCCGACACCGTGAACCGGGCCGGCCCGCTCGCCGCCTCGACGCAGAGGTGGAAGGCGACCCACTCGCCGCCGGCCGCCGCGAGCCGCACGCGCTTCGCCTGACCATCCCACACACGGTTGCCGCGCCGGTAGTCGCCAGCCGGCTGGCCGGCGTAGCGCTGCGCACCGACCTCCTCCAGCAGGTTGCCGGAGACCGGGTGCGCCTTCTCGATGTCCGGATACGCCCAGATGCGCAGGCCGCCGGCCTCCAGCGGCCCTCCAAGCGCGACGGCCGGTATCTCGGCGGGCTTCAGCGGCGCAGGCATCGCCGGCTGCGGGCGCGTGGCGGGCCGGGCGGACGGCGGCTCCGGCTTCCGCCCGGTGTTCTCGCCCTCCACCAGCAGGTAGGGCTCGAAGCCGGACTGCTCGCGCGAGTGCACGTCGCTGTTGGCGCGCGTCTGCCCCTTCTCGTCGGTGATCGCCCAGCCAAACGTGCCGCCGTCGGCCAGCGCGTGGACCATGGCCGGCGGCACGTCGACCTCCAGCCAGCCGTCGCCGATCTCGCGGAGGTCCGCGTAGGCCACGCGCGTGCCGGCCGCGCTCCACGCCGCGTCGGTGAAGTCGCTCTGCGCGCCGCCCCACTTGCACTTGCCGGCGTCGGCCTCCAGGAAGGTGGCGCCTCCAGCCTCTTGAGTGCCCGCACCGATCCCTTCGACCCAATCGACCGCGACGGTCGAGATGCCGATGGTCTTCAGCTTGTGCGGCCCGGCCGCGTGCAGCCGCAGCTTCGCCGAGCGCACGGTCCAGCCCGCGATGCCGGCGGTGTCGAACTTCGCCAGCATCCACATCTCCTTGCCCTTCAAGCGGATTCGCGACGACCGGCCGTAGTTGAGCGGCGCCTCGGCGGGGTAGGAGCTGACGTTGGTGTCCGCCACGCATGGGAGGCGAAGCTCGGCGGCGCCGGCCGGTGCAGAGATGAGTGCGAGTGCGTAAAGCACCCTATGGACACGCATCGGGTCGACCTCCATGGCCGGATCCGAACTCGGAGGCCGAGCCCGGCCCAGGCGGGTTGGGTATACTCCTTTACGGTCGCTGCCGTGGCAACTCCTGCACGAGCGCACAAGGGGCCTGCCAGATGCGGGCTCATCTACCGGTCTGCCCACTGATGACAACCTGCCGTCACAGCCAACTCTCGCACCCCGCCCCCGTTCGTGGCGCCCGGCACGCCCGGCACCTGCTGTCCTGCTGCGTCGCCACATTCCTCTGCTTGCTCATTCCAGCCGCCGCCAGCGCTGCCCCGGCGAAGTCCGCCTTCGAGATCGCGGGCGACGCGGTGCGGCTGATGGAGGCCGGCGACGCGCGCGGAGCGGCGCTCGCCATCCGCCAGGCACAGGCCGCCGAGCCCGGCTCGCCCATCCTGCGCGAGGTCGCCGCCACGCTGCTCACCGCGACCGGCGACCTGGATCGAGCAGACTCGGAGTGGCGGACCATCCTGGACGATCGGCCGGCCGATCCGCTGGCGACCTACGGTCTCGGACTGGTGGAGCTGGCGCGAGGCAACAAGACGCGCACCATCGAGCTGATGGACCTTGCGGGGCGCATGGGCCGCCGCGACTGCTGCATGCTCGTGACCCGCTACGCCGAGTGGCTCAGCGCGCCCGACCAGGTCCGCGGCGCGGTGCCCCTGCCCGACGCGCTGGCGCTTGCGGCCCAGGGTCTGGACGGCATCGCGGCCGCGCGGCGCGGCGACAACGCCACGGCGCTCACCGTACTGGAGCGCACCCTGGCCGCGCTGCCCGGCGACCCGTTCGGCGAGCCTTCCGGCTTGCTGATGACGTTCGAGGCCGGCCAGCCTCTCCGCTCCGGGAGCGGCCCGCTGCCCTCGTCGATGACGCCGGTGATTGCGGAGCCGGCGGGCGCCTACTCCGGCATGGTCCTGCTGCGACCGGATCAGGTGAACACGGACATCGGCTACGTCGTCTACCGCATCGACGAGACCAGCCGCAGCATCGTGAACTCGAGCCCGTACCAGATGGCCTGGAATACCGCGCAGGTCCCGAACGGGCTCCACCATATCGAGATATCCGTCTACGACCGGGAAGGCGTCCTGTGCACCCGGGCGACGCGCGACGTCCGCACCTTCAACCGTGGCGCCGCTCGAGACGCAGGCGATGATCCACGGGCATCGCAGGTTCGCGACGGCCTCTGGCGGCTCATGACGCCCATCCCGAGCCGCCTCGCGCTCGCCTATGCGGCCGCCGACTCCGCGCACGCCCTCAGCAAGACGGAGGAGGAGCGGCAGAACCTGTACCGCGCGGCAGCCGTCGAACCGACCTTCGCCGACGTGAGGCGACGCCTCGTCGCCCTCGGCATCCCGCGCTCCGCCGACACGTTCTGGAAGGGCCCAGCCGACGTCCCTGCCGTCGCCCTCACGTTCGACGACGGCCCGAAGCCGGACTGGACCAACCGTCTGATGGCCGTCTTGGGCAGGGAGAGAGTGCCCGCTACCTTCTTCGTGATCGGCAGGCACGTCACCGCCAACGTCGACGTGACGCGCAAGCTGGTCGAGGCCGGCATGGAGGTCGAGAACCACTCGTACACCCATTCCAACCTGACGATCCTGCCACCGCGCGAGATCGAGCGCGAGCTGGTACGCGCGACCGCGAGCATCGGCGCCGCAACCGGCAAGGCGCCGCGCTACTTCCGTCCGCCCGGCGGCAACACCAATGACGAAGTGCGCCGCATCGCCGCGCAGTGGGGCCTCACGGCCTGCATGTGGACCGTTGATGGCGACGCTTACGAGGGGCAAGGCGGCGAGCGCCTCGTCAACTTCATGGTGGAGAAGGCGAGGGCCGGCTCGATCCTGCTGCTGCACAATGGCAGGTCCAGCACGATCGACGCGCTGCCGAGGATCATAGCCGGCATCCGCGCCAAGGGGTTGCGGTTCGTGACCGTTGAGGAGCTGATGCGCGCATCCGCAAACGGGAACTGACGGGACGGCGCACAATTCCGGCCCGGATGTGTGCGTAACCGGTAACCGAAACCCTTCGGCAATCGTCGGAAGGAAAAGCGACTGCACGCGCCGTATCTGGAGCAGTGGCATAGCCGTGGTTCGCTGCTATACTGAATACACACTACTGTCTCCATCACTAGGAGGGGGTTCCATGCGAAGGATGCTATATGGCGGGCTCGGGCTGCTGGCGATGTCGGCGCTCGCCATGTCCGCCGCCAACGCACAGAAGGCATCGGCCGAGAAGCAGTTACTTGGCGTCAAGGTCATGCAGGACTGGAAGAAGGTGCTGTCGATCCACGGGCAGCCGACGCGCATCGAGTCCGGGGCGGCGTTGACGACCGTCGGCGGCCCGCAGGCTTCGGGCGCGATGTCTGGTGGCTCAGGCACGGGTCTCCCCTCACTGGGTGGCATGTCGCCGATGGGCATGTCGTCCATGGGCATGGGCACGCCGGGCATGGGGCCGATGGGCGGCATGATGGGCTCCAGAGCCATGATGGGCGGCGGCGGCGGCCCGGTAGGTTCGATGGGCTCCGTCAAGCTCGATGATGGAGCGGAGACCGGCTCGACGATGGGCGGCCTCCCGATGGGTGCGATGGGCGGCATGTCCATGGGCGCCCCGGCCATGGGTCCGATGGGCGGCATGTCCATGGGTGGCATGACCCAGCAGCAGCAGCAGCCGAGCGGCGAGGGTGAGGTCACCTGGATCTACGACCGTGGCCAGAACACCTACGTCTTCCTGTTCAACAAGGACGGCAAAATCATCCAGATCCAGTCGTTCGGCTATGCCAACGGCGGCAAGACCCAGTTGGGCATCACCCTGGGCGACCAGGTGGCCAAGATCTACCGCACGTACGGCTGGCCCGACCAGATCGAGAAGTCCGGCGACTCTCTGACCCTCGACTACAGCCGCGAGCATCACGTCGCCTTCCAGTTGGTCGATCGCCACAACGGCAAGGGCTCGCGCCTCGTCGGCATCACCGTCGCGCTCACCGAGCCTCGGAACCCCAGCGGCATGCTGCGGATGGCCGGGTTTGGCGGCTCCGGCAAGGCGGTTCCGGCCGGTGGGATGTCGGGCGCCATGATGGGCGGTATGGTCGGCGCGCGCAGCGGCATGATGGGCCCGTCCGCCATGAGCAGCATGACCAGTGGCGCCGCCATGGGCGGCATGCGGCCCGGCATGATGTCGGGCGCCATGGGCACCCCAGGCATGAGCATGGGCAAGGGCATGATGTCCTCCAAGTAGGCAGCCCACATACCGTAGCAGCGGTGTTGAGGACGGAGCCGGCTCCTGCCGGCTCCGTCCTTGTCTGACTCCGCGGAGGGACTCGCGCCGGCAACGGCGAAGTAGAGATCGGAGCCGAATCCCCTCGGCCCGGATACGAACATGGCGGACAAGGACGAGATACGGTCGCGCAACGATATCGTCGAGGTTATCGGCGCGTCCGTGGCCATCAAACGCAAGGGCCGCAGTTACCTCGGCCTGTGCCCGTTCCACGTCGAGAAGACCCCGTCGTTCAACGTGAACCCCGACACGCAGACGTTCACCTGCTTCGGGTGCGGCGCGAAGGGCGATGTCTTCACCTTCGTGGAGCGCGCCGAGAACATGACCTTCGTCGAGGCCGCCGAGTTCCTCGCGAAGCGGGCCGGGCTAACGTTCACCCGCCAGGGCGGCAAGGACGCCGTTCCCGCCAGCGAGCGCGACGCGCTCTTTGAGGCGAACGGCCTCGCCATGGCCTACTTCCGGCGCGTCTATGCGCGCGCCGCGGTGGCCAAGGAGTACGCCGAAGGCAAGCGCGGCCTCACCCCGGAGACCATCGAGCGGTTCCGCATCGGCTATGCCCCCGACGCCTGGGACGGCCTCACAAGCTACCTCGCTGCTCAGAAGCACGACCTGCGCGCCGCTGCCACCGCCGGGCTCCTGCACGCGAAGCAGGACGGCGGATACTACGACTCCTTCCGCCACCGCGTCATCTTTCCGATCCTCGACGATCAGGAACGCGTCGTCGGGTTCGGCGGCCGAGCGTTCGGCGACGAGATCCCGAAGTACCTGAACACCGGCGAGACCCCGATCTTCGCCAAGAGCAAGCTCCTCTACGGCCTGTGGCTCGCCCGCAAGTCCATCGCGGCCAAGGGCGGCGTCCTGCTGATGGAGGGCTACCTCGACGTGATCGCGGCGCACCAGGCCGGCTTCACGCACGCGGTTGCGACGCTCGGCACGTCTCTCACCGAGGAACACGCCAAGAAGCTCGCACGCCTGGTGCCAGAGAACCCGACCGTCACGCTGGTCTACGACGCCGACAACGCCGGCATCAAGGCAACCCTGCGCGCCTCGGAGATCCTGGAGAAGGAGGGCATCCGGGTGCGCGTCTGCCGCCTGCCCGCTGGCGACGACCCCGACTCCCTGCTCAAGCGCCCGGAAGGCACCGTCCTCTTCCAGCGCGCGCTCGACGGCTCAGTCGGCCGCGTCGAGTACCAGCTCGAGCGCATCGTCGCCACGGCGGACGAGACATCGGACGAGGGCCGGGCGCTCATGCTGCGCAAGATCGTGCACATCCTGGCTACCGTCCCCACGCGGGCGGAGCGAGACCTGTACGTCGAGCGCATGTGGCGGCACCACCCGATGCGCGCCAAGCCTACCGAGGCCAAGGAGCGCCTGCACCAGGATGCCGAGGCCATCGCGAAGCAGATGCGCAGCCGCCAGCGCCAGGCAGCTCGCCCCGATGCCGCCGCGGGCCCGCCGAGCGACCCGTCTGCCCAGGCGCCGGCCCCGGCTCCCCAGCGCCGCGCCGACGAGCCGCCCAGGTTCCGGCGCAATGGCCCCGGCGAAGACGGCGCCCGCCGACGTCAGCGCGACCAGCAGCCCGAGCGCCCGACGGTGCCCCCGGGCACCCCTCCGCCCGTCGTGCCCGCCCTGGCGCCCACCGCCGAGCAGCGGGCCGAGCAGGAGATCGTGCGGGCGCTGGCGACGCCGGAGTGGCGCGCGGTGGTGCTCACGCGAGTACCTGTCGAGGACCTGATAACTCCGCTGGCGCGGCAATTCTACGAGTACGTTCGTGATAATGCGCGGCAACTGGAGGCGATCGGAGGCGACGTTCTGACGCTCCTGGGGCAGTGCCAGGACCCGGTGTTTTCACTGGCTATGCGTGAGTGGTTGCAGGAGATCACCGCGCGGCTGGAGAATGAACCGATGTCCCGATCCAACCGCGAGGGCATCTCGCGCATCGATGAGCCGCTCATCGCCAGTTGGGCAGACAGGCTCCGCCGGTACCGCAAACAGCAGCTTACCCGTGAATACGCCGACATCCTATCCGGCAAGGCCCTACTCTCCTCGGAAGACGAGGAGCGCGTCGCGGAGTACTACCGTCTGCTGGCCGAGCTCAACCGCCGCACCTCGGCGGACTAGGCAAAGCCGCCCCTACCACCCCATACGGTTTGCACCGACACGATGCGGGCCGCAACGCCCGAGGGAGACATACCGGCGTGGCGCTAGAACAGGTTAAGGAGAACAACGAGTTCCGTCGCTTGCTCGATCAGGGCAAGGATCGCGGTTTCCTTACCTATGACGAGATCAACGACACTCTGGCCGATGAGGACCTCGATTCGGACCAGATAGAGGAACTCCACCAGTACCTGGTCGAGGAAGGCATCGAGGTCATCGTCAAGTCCAAGGAGCCCCTGCCCTTCGCGGACCGCGTGCCGCGCGACGAGCCAGTCGCCAAGGCCGTCGAGGCAGCCGACGACGAGATCGCCTCGATGGAGGGGCTGCCGGTCGACGACTCGGTGCGCATGTGGCTCCGGGAGATCGGCAAGACTCCGCTCCTGTCCATGGAATCGGAGATCGCCCTCGCCCAGCGCATCGAGGCGGGCGACCAGCCCGCCAAGGACCTGCTCACCCAGGCGAACCTGCGCCTGGTCGTTTCCATCGCGAAGCGCTACACAGGCCGCGGCATGTCCTTCCCGGACCTCATCCAGGAAGGCAACATCGGCCTCATCCGCGCCGTCGAGAAGTTCGACTTCCGCAAGGGCTACAAGTTCAGCACCTACGCCACGTGGTGGATCCGGCAGGCCATCACGCGCGCCATCGCCGACCAGGGGCGCACGATCCGCATCCCCGTGCACATGGTCGAGACGATCAACCGCCTCATCAAGACCAGCAGCCAGTTGCTTCAGGAGCTAGGGCGCGAGCCGACGCTCGAGGAGCTCTCCCGCGAGCTGGAGATGCCCATCGAGCGCGTCGCCGAGATCATTCGCATCGCGCCGGAGCCCCTCTCGCTCGAGACCCCCATCGGCGAGGAGGAGGACAGCCACCTCGCGGACTTCATCGAGGACCACGAGGCCGTCTCGCCCTCCGAGGCCGCGTCCAACCTGATCCTGCGCGAGAAGATCGAGGAGGCCCTCGACCAGCTCACCCAGCGCGAGCGCGACGTGCTCATCATGCGCTTCGGCCTGGAGGACGGCTGCTCTCGCACGCTCGAGGAGGTCGGGCGCCACTTCCGAGTGACCCGCGAGCGCATCCGGCAGATCGAGGCCAAGGCGCTCAAGAAGCTGCGCAACCCGAATCGCAGCAGAAAACTCCGAGACTACCTTCAATAGAGCGGCTAACCAGCCGATATAGGGTTAGTCATGTGGTACGTCTCCCTGTAGGCCCGAAAGGGACCGGCGAGCGCGGTCGCTGGTCCCTTTCGCTTGCCGGGCCTATTCCGACCCAGACTACCAGCCGACCTCGATCTTCGGCGTCCCCTCCACGCGCAGGATCAGGCGCCCCTTTGCCGCGTCGTACCGGTGGGTGTCGCCGAACGCCGCCGGCTTCCCGTCGATGATGACCTTCGGGTTGGGCCGTACCCCGTCGATCAGCACCTCGTAAGGTCGTCCCAGCCACCCCTGCACCGCGAACGCGGCCTTCGCCCTGGCGTCCGACTGCACCGTGATCTCCGCGGGAGCGTGGACCAGCAGGCCGGACGCACGCAGACAGCGGAAGTCGTAGAGCTGCGGGCCGCCGAGTAGCCGGATGGCCGGCGCCTGAACGGTGCCGGGGTTGATCGCGACCGGGTTGCGCGTCTGCGTCACGGGGTCGAACGAGTCGGGGAACAGGCCGCCCAGGTCGGCATCCGTGATCGGCCAGCTCTGCTGGATGCCGGACGCAGCGATGCCGTCGGCGATGCGCTTCCACGGCCCGGCGCGGTCGTACCGGGCGAGGCGGTAGATGGCGTCGGCATAGACGAGGCCGCACCACTGCACGGGCAGCCCCATCCAGTTCGGCGCCTTCCATTGCGTCGCGCCGAGCACCGAGATTGTGGCGTACAGGCCAACCGGCTCCGTCGACGGCGGCACCAGGTACACGAAGGGCACCCCAGTCCACGCCCAGTAGCGCGCCTTGTCCAGCAGGTCCTTCTTGCCGGTCAGCTCGTACCCGGTCACGTAGGCGGAGACGAGGTAGGCGCTGCCGAGGATATCGGGCGTGTGCAGCGGCACCTCCCAAGTCTGCGCGCCGCGCGGCGCCTCGTTCAGGTAGCGGTCCAGCCCGGCCAGCTTGCTCAGCGACTGCCGGATCAGGTCCTGGTCGCCGGAGACTGTCGCGTTGCGCAGGAGCGTCGCCACGACGGCGGCCGTCAGCCCGTTCGCGTGCTTGGCATGGTGCGTGCGGCCATAGTTCAGCGCGCCCGGGGCCTGATGGTACGTGATCGTACCGTCCGCCTCGAAGCGCCCCAGGTTGCCCCTCGCGTCGCGCTCCGCGAAGTCAGCGGCCTCCTCGGTCGCACCGTAGACGAGCGCCGGCGACGGGTAACGCACGTGCGAGACGCCTGCCACGCCGCGCTGCGCCGGCGGCACCTCGGCGACGGCAGCCGCGGCGGCCTCGACGAGCCTCCCTGCAAGCGCCTTGTCGCTCGTCTGCCGCGCCAGCCACTCCATGAACAGCGCCGCATCGGCCGCGGGAGTGGGCGCGAAGCCCGTGAACTCGGGCCAGTAGGCGTGCCTGTACCGGTTGCCAACGCGTATCTTCGAGTCGAGCCACCCGTGGGCGGTGCGCTTCACGTACGCCTGACGATCGACGCCGCGCGTGGGCACCGGGGGCAGCCCGCGCAGCGCGACGTACTGCTGCACGGCGGGCACCACGCTGTCGCCGCGCCCGCCGAGGATCTCGGCACGCAGCGCCAGCGCCTTCCCCGCCGCCACCCGCTCGCCGGCATACGGCAGCAGCCTCCCCTCCTCGCGGTTCGCACCGTCGGAGCCGGGGAACATCAGGCCCATCACGTGGCCGCCAGAGCCGAACAGGCGGTCCGGGGAGTCGAACACAGCGCTCACGCGTGGGTGCATCTGCCAGGTGAGGCCGACGTACCGGCCGCCGTTCTGGATGACCATCAGCGGCATGGTCATCTTCTCGTTGTTCGGCACCTGCCGCCGCGCGCCAGGCCCCTCGATATCGTCCTCCGAGCTGCTGCGGTCCGGCTTGTCGAGGTACTCCAGCCCGGCGAACAGACCGTGGTCGCGCACCGCGCCGAATGAGCCGGCGCCCGCGAAGAGGGTCGTGAGGGGCAGGTACACCACATCCCGGTCGCGGTCCACGGTCGCCCGCACCTCGACACCCACTGCCGACGTGCCGGGCTTGGCCGAGGAGAACCGGGTATCGATCGTCCACTTGCCGCCGTCGGGGTCCGTCGCCTTGCACGTTACGACGATCGCTCCACGCGCGAGGGTCGCCGTCACGCGCCCCGCCTTGGCAAGGTCCATCCAGCGCAGCTTGCCGCCGAGCAGGTAACCCACGAGCGGCCGGGCGTTGCCCACCGCCATGCGCTTGCCGCCAACGAGCACCTCGAACGCGCCAAGCTGGGTGCGCGAGTGGCGCAGCGTCAGGCTGCCCGCCCCGAGCGTGAGCGCGTCCTTGCCCAGCTTCGGCACGCCTGGCTTCGGCCAGGCAGGCTCCTTGAGCAGCGTGCGCGCGCTGAACCGCATGTAGGCCACCGTGCACGCGCCCTTGGCGCCCGGCGGGTCGAAGCGCAGGTGGTAGCGCGGGCCGAAGGCGACGGTAGGAATGCGCAGCGTCACCCACTCGCCGGCCTTCACCGGGAAGCGAACCGAGTTCTCCTCGCTCGTGTCCCGGGTGAAGTAGAAGAGCTGGCCGGTGCCGCCTTCCTCGGAGAGGAGCTTGATGTGGAACCAGAGCGTCTGCCCTGTCGGGTAGTCCGCGCCCGGCCCGGTGATGTACGGATCGCCGCCGGAGATGTCGATCCGCATCCCCTCCGGCGTCGCCTCGATGCGCGAGACATCGTGGGTGGGGCGCCACGGCTCGACGGTCTCCGGCCTCGTGAAGTCGTAGGCAGGCAGCGACTGGCCCTGCGCGCGAGAGACCCCGAGGCCCCCCAGAAGCAGCACTGCGAGCGCGAACAGCCTGGTGCGAACGGCCATGACATCTCCTCCCGGCAAGTAGCGGCCGGCTCGTCCATCGATACGCAGAGGCCCCGCGGCGGGATGGGCGTCCCTGCCCGTCCTGCACTACGCCGCGGTGGGATGGGCGTCCCTGCCCGTCCTGCGCAGCGCCGCGGTGGGATGGGCGTC
>CAZFLM010000002.1:171256-174008 GCA_964519955.1 uncultured Chthonomonadaceae bacterium
GATGGGCGTCCCTGCCCGTCCTGCGCAGCGCCGCGGTGGGATGGGCGTCCCTGCCGGTCCTGCGCAGCGCCGCGGTGGGATGGGCGTCCCTGCCCGTCCAGAACAGCTACGGCCCGGTGACCACGACGGCTGTCGGCACCGTGACGATCGTGCTGAACGTCTCGGTGTAGCCTGAACCTGAGCGGTACACCAGTTGCGACGACGAGCCGCCGTCGAGGCACATGGCGTCGTAGCAGGCCACGTGGTGGTACTGGCGGCAGTAGGCGTCGATGAAGGCGGCGGCGTCCTCGAACTCCATCGCCGTGGCCACGCAGAGCAGCAGGTGGCGCGGTTGGCCGCCCTCGACCGTGTAGCCGACGAACGTGCGGTACAGCTTGCCCGGGCTCGCCAGGCGCTCGTCGCGATCGGTCACGCGCGTCCGCCCCCGGCAGATCAGGCGCGGCCCGCACGCCACGGCGGACTCTACTGGCCACGTGCGCCCCTTCGGCGCGTCGACGGGGTCGGCATACTCGGTCAGCACCGGTCGCGAGGCCCGCTTGCCGGTTGCCCAACCGATGTGCGGGCGCCCGTCCGACGCGACCCCCAGAACGCACCGCGCGTACCGGTGCGGCGCTCCCCCGCGCGAGAGGCGGCGCTGCCCGCTGGCCTGCACCACCCCATCGGTCACCAGCAGCCCGATCGCCTCTTTCTGGGCGCCGCGCGTCTCGCCGAAGAAGCCGCCGTTGATGCCGCCCAGCGCACCGTACCTGCCGCACCAGTCCCTCACCGAGTGCGCGGTGCCGAACACGGGGCCGCCCAGCGGCTTCGGCTCGTCCGCCACCACACGCAGGCGCACGCCCGGCTGGCGCAGGTCAACGTCCAGGACGTGCACCTCGGAGCCGCGCGCGATGGGGTCGGCAGGCGGGAATGAGCGGTACCAGACGCCGGACGCGACCGCGATCTCGGCATGGCGCGCGGGAGTCGTGGGCGCGGGGCGGTTGCGCTTGCACCCGGCACCAGCCGCAGCGAGCACGAGAGCGGCTGCAGCGGCGGCGAACAGCCGACGAGTAGATGAGGTAGGCATCGACGTGGGAACTCCTTCGGGCCTCTCCACACCTCGAAAAGGGATCGTGCCGCGCCCAAGAGCGGGTCGCGGCACGATGTTCGGCTGATATCGGGTAGGGACGCCGCTTGCTGCGTCCTCTGCCCTTCTCGACTAGTCCCTGAGAGCCTGGCCGGTCGGGTCCGCGCTCCACGAGCTGAGGGTCTTCATGTAGTTCGCCCGCTCGTAGGCCGACGGCTCCTTCACGTTCTTCTGGCTCATGCTGCCCTTCATCTGCTGCACGGAGGTGTACTCCTTCTCCTCCATCCAGCTAACCACCTCGCCCTCGATCTCCTTCAGGCGGCCAAGGCCACCCACCATGAGCTCGGCGGCGATCTGGACGATGTTGGCGCCGGCCATGACCGACTTCAGCACGTCCTGGTAGTTGTGGACGCCGCCGGTGATGGCGAGGTCGCAGGGCACCTTCCCGCTCAGGATGGCGGCCCAGCGCAGCGGCAGACGCAGCTCGCTGGAGGTGCTCAGCACGAGGTCCGGAACGACCTCCAGCTCCTCCAGATCGATGTTCGGCTGGTAGAAGCGGTTGAAGAGTACCAGCGCGTCGGCGCCGGCCGCAGCCAACTGCTTCGCCATGTTCGCGACGGAGCTGAACGACGGGCCGATCTTCATCGCCACCGGGATGGTGACGACCTTCTTGACCTCGGTCAAAACGTCGACGTAGCGCTGCTCGACCTCGGCCCCAGTCATGTCGGGGTTGGTCGCGATGTAGTAGACGTTCAGCTCGAGCGCGTCGGCGCCCGCGTCCTGGATGTTCTTGGCGTAGGCCGTCCAACCGCCGGTCGACACGCCGTTCAGGCTGCCGATGACCGGGATCTTGGTGGCTTCCTTCGCCTTCGAGATCAGGTTCAGATACTCGTCCGGACCGACGTTGTACGTCTCCATGTCCGGGTAGTAGCTCAGAGCCTCGGCGCTGCTGTCGGTGCCGTAGCTCAGGAAGTGGTCGAGCTGCATGCTCTCGAGGGTGATCTGCTCCTCGAAGAGCGAGTACATCGTGATGGCCGGAGCCCCGGCGTCCTCCATGCGGCGGATGCCGTCCAGGCTCTTCGACAAGGGCGACGCGGCCGGCACGATCGGGCTGCGCAGCGTCAGACCCATGTACTTCGTGGTGATGTCCATCTATGCGCTCCTGGACTGCTGGTTCGTGTGTGTCATCGAAATGGCGGATGGATGGGTGCGCAGCGCGGCGGGCCGTGCCGCGCACCCTCCGGACCCTGACTACAGCGTTGCGGCCGCCATCTGCTGGTACCGCCGCCACCGAGCCTGCGCCGCCGCCTGCGCCTCTTCCAGCAGGGCCGCGGCCGCCGTCGGGTTGCTCTTCTGCAGCATCAGGTAGCGGTTCTCGCTGTAGATGTAGTCCTTGAGCGGGATGGACGGCTCACGGCTGTCGATCTGCAGCGGGTTCTTACCTTCCGCGACGAGCGCCGGGTTGTACCGGTACAGGATCCACGCGCCGGAATCCACCGCCAGCTTCTGCTGGACGAGGCCCTTGGTCATGTCGATCCCGTGCGCGATGCAGTGAGCGTACGCGATGATGAGCGACGGACCGTTGAACGCCTCGGCCTCGGTGAACGCCTTCACGGTCTGGGCGTCATTGTAGCCCATGGCCACGGTCGCCACGTAGCAGTTCCCGTAGCTCATCGCCATCAGGCCGAG
>CAZFLM010000003.1:0-158782 GCA_964519955.1 uncultured Chthonomonadaceae bacterium
GGGCGCGCGGTGGGTGCGGCACGGGCCGGGCACGTCGCGCCGCCGCATCGACCGGTCGATGGTTGCCGGGCACCAATCCGTGGCCCGCCGCCCGGACTCGGCGCACAGCTTCACGTGCACCAGCTCATCGTCCGGATCGACGCGCGTGGCCGGCGACGGCGTTGGTCTCACGGCAGGCTCGGCGATCCGTGTGCCCGCGTCGGTGGTAGCCGCGCCGCCGGGTGGCAGGCTGGTCGTGGGGTCGGTCCCTGTGGGGCCGCCGTCTGGGGAGGCAGGCGGCGTGGTGATCGGGTTCCCCTCAATGTCGGTAGGCGTCTGAGGCTTCTTCGGCTTCTGTTCGGCGGCCGGCTCCTCGTCAGGCGGCGCCACGGAGGCGGCCACCGGCTTCGAGCCCGCGGCGGCCAGCAGCTCCTTCTCCCGCTTGAGCGCGCCCAGCATGAAGTCGCGCCAGATCGGGGCGCAGAGATGCCCGCCGGTCATCCCCGCCATCTCACCGTAGCCGCAGACCTTGCCGGTCTTGCGGTCGCGCTTCTCGTGAGCGACCCACACGACCGCCGCCAGCTCGGGCGTGTAGCCCGCGAACCAGGCGTCGATGTTGTCGCTGGTCGTGCCCGTCTTCCCGTGCGCGTTCGGGACCTCCCTGGCCTGTGTGCCCGTGCCGCTGGTAACCACGCCGCGCAGCGCCTCGTTCATCTGCGAGATGGTGCCCGGGTGCAGCCCGACATCGACGACCTGCGGCGTGTTCTCCACCACGGTCGTGCCGTCGCGGTCCACCACCTTCAGAATGGTGCTCGGCTGGGCGCGCGCCCCATTGTTCGCGAAGATGCTGTAAACGGAGCACAGCTCGATGGGCCGTATGGAGGCGGTACCGAGGGCGATCGGCGCATACTTGTCGTTCACCTCGTCGATGGTCGTGATGCCCATTCGCTTCGCGTAGTCGATCACCGTCTGCAGCCCGGTGTCCACAGCCACCTTCACGGCGATCGTGTTCAGCGACTGCTGGATGGCCGAGCGCACCGTCACTGCGCCATAGCTGTAGTGCCCGCTGTAGTTCTTGGGCTTCCATGCGCCGGGGTGGCGCCCCTTGAAGTCCGGGTCGTCGCGATAGGTGGAGTCGAGGGTGCACACGCCCGTGTCGAGAGCGGCCGTGTAGACGATGGGCTTGAACGATGATCCTGCCTGCCGCCTGCCCTGCGTGACGTTGTTGTACTGGTCCCGATCGTAGTCGATCCCGCCGACCATCGCGCGCACATACCCGGTGGCCGGCTCGATGCACACGAAGGCGCCCTGGTTGGGCCCGCTCCCGCCGCCGCCGTACCGCCGGATGCCATCGCGCAGGGCGGTCTCGGCCATCTCCTGCATCTTCGAGTCGATGGTGGTGTAGATGCTCTTGCCGTCGTAGACCCACTCCGCCTCGTAGTCGCGCGAGAGGCGCCGCACGACGTGGTCGACGAGGTAGCGCGACCCGTAAACGACGGTGCCCCGCCGCTCCGACTTGTGCGTCTTGATGGGCTGAGCCTTCGCCTTGTCGCGCTGCTCGGGGGTGATCTTGCCCGTAGCGACCATTCGGTCGAGGACGTAGTCGCGGCGGCGAAGGGCGGCATCCAGGTTGTTGGAGAAGCGAGACGGCTTGTTCGGCATGCCGGCCAGGAACGCGGCCTCGCCGAGCGTGAGGTTCTTGCTGGTCTTGTGGAAGTAGGCCTTCGCCGCGGCCTCGACACCCACCGCGCCGTTGCCGTAGGGCACCTGGTTCAAGTACATCTCGAGGATCTGGTTCTTGGTGAACCGCTGCTCGATCTGCCTCGCCAGAATGGCCTCGGCCACCTTGCGCCGGAGCCGCTTCTCCTTCGAGATGCCCAGGCTCGTCACGTTGCGCGCGAGCTGCTGCGTGATGGTGCTGGCGCCCTCGCCGCGCAGATCGCCGCCGCGGACGTTGTGCCAGATCGCCCGGATGATGCCGCGGGCGTCGACGCCCGGGTGCTCGTAGAAGCGCGAGTCCTCCGCCGCGATGGTGGCCTCGACGAGGCGCGGGCTGATGTCCTTCAGCTCCACCGGCACCTGGTTGTTCTGCGCCAGGATGGCCATCAGGCGCGGCTTGCCGTCGGCGTCGGTGTCGGCGTAGTAAACGCGCGTCGCTTCGCTCTGAGCGATGCGATCGATCTCGTCGACGGAGGGGAGTGTGTTGCGGACCTGGATGAAGATGAAGAGGAAATAGACGGACAGGAGCGCGATCGCCGTCAGGATGAACAGCGCACCCAGCGCGACGAAGGTCTTTATACGCTTCTTGAGGCTCGGCTTCGGACGTACCGGTCGCCGGCTGCCGCTCTTCTGCATAGTGGTGATTATGGGCAACCGACCGCCCGCGAGTCAAATCGGGCGCGCTCCCCTGACTCCAAGACGCCCCGCGCGCCCCTCGGGTTCGCCTGGTCGCCTAAGCGAGCGGCCTCGGGAGCGCCAATCGGCGCCCCCGAGGCCGTCCTACACTCCCGATCGTCAGTCGACCGCCGTCGGCTCCGGCGCGGGCGGCAGCTCGAACGTGTGCTCCTCCAGCCGCTTCCGGTGGAAGATGCGCCCGAACGTGCGGTTCAGGTCGTCGAAGTACGTGTACACGCACGGGATAACGACCAGCGTCAGCAGCAGCGAGAGCAGCAGACCGCCGATCACAGGCGTCGCCATCGGCGCCCGGAACTCGCCGCCGCGGCCCAGCCCCAGCGCCGTCGGCAGCGTGCCGAAGATCATGGCGATCGTAGTCATCAAGATCGGCCGCAACCGTGTCGGGCCTGCCTCCAGGATGGCGTCCGTCCTCGAAAGCCCGCGCTGCCTCAATGTGCCGGTGTAGTCGACGAGCAGAATCGCGTTCTTCGTGACCAAGCCCATGAGCGAGATGATGCCGATCATGGAGACGATGGTCAGCGAGTGCCCCGCGATCATCATGCCGAGCAGCGCGCCGATGAGCGCCTGCGGAAGCGAGAACATGATGACCAGCGGGTACAGCATGTTGTCGAACAGGGCGGCCATCAGCATGAACACCAGCAGGATGGCGAGGCCGAGGGCCGCGAACATGTAGCCGCCTTCCTCGTTCTGGATCTTGTTCTCGCCGCCCCACTCGTACGTGTTGGAGCCCCAGCCGATCTTCTTGAGCTTCTCGTCCATCGCGAGCTGCATGTTGCCCGGCGAGAAGCCCGGCTTCACGTCGGCCGTCACCGACACGAGCTTCTGCCGGTCCATGCGGTCGATCTTGGTCGGCCCCGTCGATGGCGCGACCTTGGCCACGTCGGACAACCTCACCGGGTGCATCGCACCGTTCGAGTCGGCCACGTTGGCCACCATCAGGTCGGGGATGGCGTTCGTGTCGTGCCGGTCCGCATCGGCGAGCTGCACCCGGATCGGGTACTCGTTGCCGCGCTCGCGGAACTTGACGGTGTCGTCGCCCTCCAGCGAGGCGCGCAGCGCCGACGCCACCTGGGCGACCGACAGGCCGTAGGAGGCCGCCTTCTCGCGGTCGATCTGGATGCGCTGCTCCGGCCGCCCGAGGCGCGTCGAGATGTCCGCGTTCATCACGCCGTCCTGGTCCTTGAAGATCCGGAGGACCTGGTCGGCCAGGAGCGACAGCTCCTCGATGTTGTCGCCCTTGATGTCCACCTGCATCGCCGAGCCGCCCGCGTGGAACCCGCTGACCGATGCCACCTTGATGGTGGTGCCCGGGATGCGGCCGATCTTCTGGCGGATCTCGTCGGCCACGAGCGTGTCGCTGCGCCGCCGCATGTTCTCGGTCTTGGCGAACGGGTTCACGGAGTCGCCCAGGCTCACCTTGTCGCGCAGGTTCAGACTCAGCGTGAAGTACTGCGTTCCGACGTTCGCGACGCCGCTGCTGCCGGCCGAGGTGGCGCCCACCGAAGTGAAGATGCTCTTCACGTCCGGTACGGTGTGGACGATGCCCTCAACGCGCTTCACAACGGTAGTCGTCTTGTCGAGCGACGTGCCGGCCGGAAGCTCGCCGATGATGGAGATCTGCCCCTGGTCCTGGTCCGGCGCGAACCGGAACAGCAGCAGCGGGCGGCCCGCCGCCATGCCGAGCCCGAAGAAGAGGAACACGGCCGCCACGCCCGCCGCTGTCACGAACACGCCGAGGATGCGGTAGCGCCACAGCAGCAGCCCTCCGGCCACGAGGAACACACCCACGAGAGCCGGTATGGCGGACGCGGCGGACTTGCCGATGACCGAGGTGACGATCGTGTAGAAGATCAGGATCAGCAGCCCGCTGCCGACGTACACGACGACACCGCGATACTTCAGCGCCCAGCCCAGGACGCCGCGGTACGAGCGCTCCAGGAGCTTGTAGAAGCGGTTCACGAGCCCGAGGATGCCGCGCGTGGCCTCCACGTGCTCGCCGGCTCGGTGCCACCTCGACGCCAGCATCGGCGTAAGCGTGAACGACATGAACAGCGAGAAGAGCACCGCGCACGCGATGGTGATACCGAAGGACCGGAAGAACTGGCCCACGATGCCGGTCATGAACGCGATGGGCAGGTACACCACCACGTCCACCAGGGTGATCGTGATGGCGGCAAGCCCGATCTCGCTGCGGCCGTTCAGCGCCGCTTCGGCAGGTTGCTCCCCGAGCGCCAGGTGCCGGTAGATGTTCTCCAGCACGACGATCGCGTCGTCCACCAGGATGCCTACCGAGATGGACAGCGCCAGCAGCGTCATGCCGTTGAGCGTGAAGCCGAAAGCGTACATCGGCAGGAACGTGGCGAAGATCGAGGTCGGGATGACCAGGGCGACGATCGCGGTGCCGCGGATGTTGTGCAGGAACAGGAAGACGACCACGACGGCCAGGAAGGCGCCGAGGAACAGGCTCGTCTTCACGTCCGTGACCGAGTCCTCGACGTGAGTGGATGTGTCGCGGCTGACCACGAACTTCACGTCCTTCGGCAGCTCGCTCTGCAGCCGTTTGACCTCGTTCCGCACGCCGGCGGCGACCTCGACCGTGTTGCCCTCGGAGGTCTTCTGGATAACCATGGAGACCGAGTCTTCGCGGTCGATGCGGCTCAGGTCGCGGCGCTCCTCGATGGTATCGCGCACATCGGCAATGTCGCCCAGGCGAACGGTCTGGCCGCCGGACGCATGCAGGCGCGTGTCGCGGATCGTCGCCACGTTCGGGAACTCGCCCACCACTCGGACGCTGTACTCGCGCGTGTCCTCGATGACGTGGCCGACCGGGAAGTTGAGGTTGTTCGCCTGGATGAGCGAAACGAGCTGCTGGACCGTGATGCCGTACGCGTCGAGGCGGTCCTTGTGCACGCCGATGTTGATCTCGCGCACGTCGCCGCCGGTGATCGTGACGGCCGCGACACCCTCCACCTTGGCGAGGCGCTGCTTGATGACGTTGTCCGCCAGGTCGCGCAGCTCGCGGCTGGGCCGCTTGCCCGTGATGCCGTAGTAGAGGATCGGCTGCGACTGCACATCGAACTTGCTGACGATGGGCTCTTCGGCATCGGTCGGCAGGTTGCCGCGGACCGCGCTAATCTTCTCGCGGACATCGGCGGCGGCCACGTCCGAGAGCACGCCGAGGTTGAACTCGATGCTGACGGCCGACTGCCCCTCCTGCGAGCTGGAGGTGATGGTCTTCACGCCGTTGACGCTGGCGACCGCGTCTTCGATCTTCTTGGTGACCTGGGTCTCGATCTCAGCCGGGCCTGCGCCCGCGTAGACCGTGAACACCGTCACGAACGGGAAGTCGACTTTGGGGTTGCTCTCGAGCTTCATCTTGCCGCACGAGTTGAGCCCCATCACGATCAGTCCCGCGACAACCATCAGGATGAACACAGGACGGCGGATTGAGGTGCTGGTGAGCCACATAGGGGTCTCCGACTCCGGTTCAGGGAGCGTCGCGGGCTACGTCACGGCATCCCGCGGCAGGCCATAGGCTGGAGCGCTCTAGGCGCAGCCCTATTCGACGCGAACGGTGTCGCCGTCCTGGAGGTTGCTCTGCCCCTGCACGACAACGGATTCGCCCGGCTTGATGCCGGCGAGGATCTCGATCTGGGTCGGGTCGGTGTAGCCCACCTTCACTTCCCGCTCCTGCGCCTTCTTGGTGGCCAGCATCACGAAGGCCCGGCTCTTGCCCCGCGCGGGATCGAAGATGACGGCGTCCTTGCTAACGAGAACCGTGCCGCGGTGCGTGTCGAGGAGGATGCGCCCCCGAGCGAACATCTGCGGGCGCAAGGCTGCATCGGTCGGGAAGTCGACGCGCAGGGTGAACGAGCGAGCGGCCGAAGACGCCACCGGCAGGATGCGAGTGACCGAACCGTTGAACGTCCGGCCGGGCAGCGCGTCCACGGTCACCTGCACGCTCTGGCCGACACCCACCTCAGCCACCTGCGTCTCCGAGACGCTGGCCTGGAAGTAGACCGACTTCGGCGCGACGATGCGCAGGATCGAGCCGGAACCCATGCCGCCGCCGGCGACCTGCTGACCCGGCTCGGCCGTGCGCGACGCGACGTACCCGGAGATCGGCGCCCGGATGGAGGCGTCGATGAGCGCCTGGCGAGCGATCTTCACCGCCTCGTTGGCCTGCTTGACGGCGGCCTCGGCGGCTCGCACGCCCGACTCGGCAACGCGGACGTTCTCCTTCGAGTTCTGCACATCGGCCTGCTTGATCGCGATCTGCGCGCGATCCGCATTGGCTCTGTCGAGGCCCTGCTGCGCCTGGAGCACGGCGAGCTTGGCGGTGTTGATGTCCTCCGGCCGAGCCCCCTCCTTGATCAGCGAGAGCGCCTCGGTGGCCGATCGATACTGGGCGTCGGCGGCGTCGGAGGTCGCCTCGGCCTGGTCGAGCTGGCTCTGAGAGACGGCCTGCTCGCGGAACAGCGCCTGCATACGCTTCAGGTCCGCCCGCGCCTTATCGTTGTTCGCCTTGGCGGCGCGCACGTTCTCCTCGGCCTGGCGGCGCTCCTGCTCGCGGGCGCCCTTCTGGACGACCGAGAGACGGTCCTGAGCCGTCTGCAGCGCGGCCTCAGCCGTCTTGACGGCGCTGTCGGTCGTCTTCTGCGTCCACGTCAACTGGGTCTCGGAGTTCAGGAGACTCGTCTTCGCCTGCTGAAGCTGCGCCTTCGCCTGGTCGAGCCGCGTGACGGCTGCGCGGGCGCCGGCCTCCTGGGCGCCCAACTGCGCCCGAATGTCGATGGTGTCCATCTGCGCGACGATCTGGCCGGCCGCAACCTGCTCTCCCTCACGAGGGTACACAGCGACGACCTTGCCCGACGACTTCGCGCCGACGGTCACGTCGTTGAGCGCAACCAGGCTGCCGGTGACGTCGATCGTCCTGGCGATGTCGCCGCGCGCTGCCGGCCGAACGTTCACCATCACGGCGGCCGCATCTTCCGATGCTCCTGCCTTGCCGGCGCCCTTGCCGGGATCGCTGGGCTTGCTGCCGCACCCCGCCAGGGCCATCGCCATCGCGGCGAACGCGACAGCCTTCGTCAGACGCCTGACGTCGATACCAGTTGTTCGTTGTCTCATCCACTCATCCCCTGGGGACGGTCGGCGGCTCGCCCCGCTGCGCCGACCGTCCGCGTGTCGGTGATGCTGCATTTGTCAGATGGCAAGGTGCGGCTTGCCTGTGAGCCCGATCGCTACTTCTTGGTCGCGCCCGTGCCTGCATCGTGGGCATAGCGCCCCATCGCGCGCTCCAGCTTGGCGATGGCGTCCTGCAGGTCGTACTGCGCGTTGATGCGGTTCGACTGCGCCTGCGTGAGGGCCGTCTGCGCGTCGCTGATCTCGAGGAGCGGAGACCCGCCCGCCGCCTGCGTCACGCCGGCCTTGAACCGAACCTGCGCCAAGCGGTAGGACTCCTCGGCCTGCGCCAGGGCCTTGCTGGTCACGTCGAGCCTGTCCTGAGCTTCCACGACGTTGAGGTAGGCCTGGCGCGTCTCGAGGGCCACGCCGTCCTGCGCCTGCAGCTTCTGGAGCTTCGCGGAGTTGAGGTCCGCCTTGGCCTGCTGCATCCGGCTCGCGCTCACGCCCCCGTCGAAGATGGGAATCGTGACCTTCGCGACGGCCGTCCAGCTCGTCTCCTTCGGCGAGAAGCCGCCGGCGTCCGGAGTGTAGCTGAACGACCAGGCCAGCCCGGCCGACGGCAGCCAGCTCCGCTTCGCGAGGTGGATGCCCTTCTCCGCGGCGCCAATGTAGGCGTCCGCCTGCATCAGCTCGGGGCGCTGCTTGTAGGCCTCGTCGACCGCCTGCCCAAACTCCTTCACGGGCGCCTGATCCGAGCCCGTCACGTCTCCGACCTCGAGAGGCGTGTTCTGGTCGAGGTTCAGCGTGTTGTTCAGCGATGCCACGGCCAGGGTCACCTTGTTCCTCGCCGCGATGACGTTCTGGCGGGCGTTGGCAACCTCGGTCTCGGCGCGCAGCACGTCGAACTTGGTGCCCGTGCCGGCCCGCAGGTACGCATCGGCGGTGGAGAGGCGATCCTCGGCGTTCTTCAGCGCCTGCTCCGCGACGCTCTGGAACGCCTTCGCGCGCAGCACGTTGTAGTAAGCAGACTTCACGTCCGAGACAAGCTGGTTGCGCGCCCGGTCGTAGTCAAGCCGCGTCGCGATCAGGCTGAACTGCGAGGCGTCCACCGCCGCCTTGATCTCGCCCATGATGTCGATCGGCAGCGTAGCGGTGACCGTCAACTGCTTCTGCGTCTCCTTGGCAAGCGGGATCGTCATCGACCCGGTGCCCGTGGAGAACGTCGCGGAGCTGCCCTCGTCCAGGCGGATCACCTGAGCATCGCTGGAGGCGGTCGGGACGTAGGCGCTCTTGGCCTCGTTCACCTTGCCGCGCGCCTTCTGGATGGCCTCGACGTTGATCCGCAGCGTCTTGCTGTTCCGAAGCGCGGTCGCGATCGCCTCGTCCATCGTGAGCTTCACGGACGCCGGGTGCGATGTCGGCTTGGTGGTCGGCTCCAGCACAATGCGGCCGTTCGGAGCCTGAGCAACCGAGGCCGTCGCCGCCACGCAGAGCAGTGCGGCGGTCGCGAGCATCCAGCGGGGGTGGTCCATCTGTCTCCTCCTCATTCCTATCCGTTGCCGGGCAGCTCACAGCCGCCCCGAGTGCCATCTGTGGCTTGCGCCTCAACCCCGCGCAGGATAACCCGCACGATCGCCGGCGCTTCACGATCGACCAAGGAGAGCCACTGCTCGCGGTCTCCGGTCCCCCAAACCATAAAGATCGAATGTGCCGACCCCATCAGCAGCCTTGCGGTCGTCTCGATGGGCGCGTCCGGCAGCAGCTCGCCGGCTATCTGCCGCTCCCTGAGAGAGTCGACCAGCCACTGCAGGTCTTCCTCCACCTTCGCGATGAAGAAGCCGGCCAACTCGGGGTCGCGCTGCATCTCGGCCATGTGCAGGCGGATCTCGGCGCCGTTCTCGTGGAGCAGCTCCATCATGCGCCGGAGCATCTCGGTGAGGGCCACCTCGATAGGGGCGTCTCGATGCTCGTCCAGCAGCGCGCGGAGTTGGACCCGGAACGAACGCTCCCGCCAGCAAGCGTGCATCAGCGCGTGCTTGCCCGAAAAGTAGTGGTAGATGAGCCCCTCGGTGACGCCCACCTCCCGCGCGATATCGCGCATGGAGGCGCCCGCATAGCCCTTCTCGGCAAAGACGGCGCAAGCCGCGTTCAGGATCTGGTCGCGTCGTTCGGCCGCCTGGCGTCGTCGGTTGGGGTGGGATTGCATCCGGGGATTCCGATCGTTTATTGAACGTTCACTCAACATACGGGCATTATGGGTGATCGGTTTCCCAGTGTCAAGGGGCGTCCGGTGTTGCGCCGGTCACAGTCTGCCAGCCGCGTCCCATCCGGTGGCGAGCACCGTCCTCGCCATGGCCGCGATGGCCGGCAGCCAGCAGCACGACGGCCAGCACCAGCACCACTGCGCAGACCGGTTCGGGCGCGATGATGCGGCTGCCTCGAGACCGCCCAGTCAGATAGTTGGCAATTGCCCTGCGGTTCAACACGGCATGCCACGTGGCACAGACCACGAACAACGCGCCCAGCAGCGTGTGCACGGCTGCCCAGGTCGGGTGCGCTGAGCGCTCCGCCGCATGGGCGGCCAGCCCCGTCACGGGAAGCAGGATGCCTGACAGCGCCGATGCCAGCGCAAGGAACGCCCGCGTGTTGAACCCCTGCTTCGTCCCGCCGCTCTCGGTCATAGCTGCGCCTCCTCCCGCCGGTTCACGACGGCTGCCCGTACCCGCGCCAGCACCCGTGCCGCCATCTCCGCATCCTGAGTCCCGACAGCCTCGCCAAGCATCCGCTCGAACTCGTGGCAGCGCCGGTGAACCTGCTCGAACACACGGCGACCGGCATCGGTCAGCTTCACGGCCACGCGGCGTCCATCGCGCTCGTGCGGCTCCCGCGTGACCAGGCCCTCCTCTTCCATCGCCTGGACCTGCCGCGTGACCGCCGCCGCATCGATCCCGAGCCGCCGCGCGATCTCGCGGGTGCCGATGCCCAGCCCCCGATGCGACACCAACACGCGCAGCACCGCGAGGCGCGCCACCTGCACCCCAACCGCCTCGGGCAGCGCCTGCATCAGGGCATGGCTGGTCCGCATGATCTGCATCAGCAGGTGCGTTTCGGCGCCCTCGTGTCCGAACTCGGGCAGGTCGTCAAGGCAATCGCATGTGTCCATGCACAGATTGTAGCCCAAATCATTGACCGAGTCAACTATGGCCTTGGTCACACACGCCTGCCCGCCCCATGCCTCACAACCGCGGTTCGGCACGACCGTTGCGCAGGCGCGGAGGCCAACCGGAGGGACGCTTAGCAGGACGACGGCGTTCCCGGGTAGAAGACATGCAGCATGAACTCACCCACTCCGGCCACGCCGTACAACCGCGCCGCGGAGCTTGCACTCGGCGTCTACCTCTCCGCCCTCGACGCCGTCCGCGCCGATCCGCTCGTCCGCCGTGCCGTGTCGGTGGCGGAGGGCGTCCTGCGGCTAGGCGACGTCAGCGTGCGGCTCGACACGTTCGACCGCGTGCTCGTCGTCGGCGCGGGCAAGGCGGCCTACGGCATGGCCGCCGCCATCGACGATCTGCTGCGCGACGTGCCCGTCGAGGGCGTCGTCGTCACCAAGCACGGGCACGGAGGCCCGGCCGGACGCATCCGCGTGCTCGAAGCCGGACACCCGGTGCCGGACGCTGCCTCGGTTGCGGGGGGCCAGGCCGTCGCGGATGTGGCCGCGAGCGCCGCCGAGCGCGACCTGGTGCTCTGCCTCATCTCCGGGGGCGCGTCGGCCATCATGGAACTGCCGGAAGCCGGCATCTCGCTGGACGACCTGCGCGCCACGACCGATGCCCTGCTGCGCTGCGGCGCCCCGATCGGCGAGCTGAACACGGTGCGGGCGACGCTCTCACGGCTGAAGGCAGGCGGCCTGGCACGCTTGGCCTCGCCGGCCCGCGTCGTCGCGCTGGTGCTCTCCGACGTGCTGGGCAACCCGCTGGAGGTCATCGGCTCGGGCCCCTGCGTCGCTCGCCAGGCCAACCCGGCCGAGGCCCGCCGCGTCCTGGAGCTGCGCGGCATCTGGGACCGCGTGCCGCAAGCCGTGCACGACCGCATCGCCAACGCCACGGCGCCCGGCGTCCCATCGGGCCCGGCCGCGGAGCACGCCATCATCGGCGACATCCGCACAGCCCTCGACGCTGCTCGGGAGGCCGCCATCGCCGCCGGCCTGCGCCCACTGGTGCTGACCGGCTGGCTGCAGGGCGAGGCGCGCGAGGTCGGCGGCGTCTTCGGCGCGATGCTGCGCGACCTGCCGCGGACCGCGACGGACACGGGTACCGACTGCCTGATCGCGGGCGGCGAGACGACGGTTACGGTGCGCGGCTCCGGCAAGGGCGGGCGATCGCAGGAGCTGGCCCTGGCCGCCGCGATGGCCGCCGCGGAGACGCCTGACGTGGCGCTCCTCGCGGGCGGCACCGATGGCACCGACGGGCCCACCGACGCGGGCGGCGCGCTGGTCGACGGGCTCACCGCCGCGCGAGGGACCGAGGCAGGTCGCGACGCACGAGCCGCGCTCGCCGAGAACGACGCCTACCCGTACCTGGATGCGTCCGGCGCACTCGTGAAGACCGGGCCGACGCACAGCAACGTAGGCGACCTGGTGATCGCCGTGGCGACGAGATAGGGCCCGGAGTTCGGTCAGCCTCACGGCCGGCGCAGGATCGTGACAACGTCACGCGCCTGCGGGTTGCGGCTCCCGAGCCCGTTGACGGGCCCGCCTGCCAGCTCGTCGACCTGCGCCACAACATCGAGGCAGCAGCGCTCGGCGATCTCGCGCATCTTCTCGGCGGTCATGTCGCTGCGCCAGCTCCGCTTGCTGGCCCCATCCCGGGCGTGGTGGATCACGGCGTGACCGCCCGGCGTCAGGATCGCAGGAAACTGGGAGACGTAGTGCTCGATGTCGTCCGGCGCGATGTGGACGAACACGTCGAACGACCAGATGCAGTCGATGGCGCCGTTCGCCGCGAAGCTAAGGTCGCGACCGTCGTTCACGTGGTAGTCGATGCCGGGCCCGTCGCCGAAGCGCTGCCTGCAGAGCGCGATGCACGCGGGCGTGAGATCGACGAGGATGACGTGCCCGGCGCGCCGAAGCAGGTGCCGAGTCCAGCGCCCTGCTCCCGGACCGATCTCGAGGACACTGGCGCCAGGAGGAACGTAGGGGGCCATCAGTGCGGCGAGAACGGCCTCGGTCCATTCGGCGGACGGGGTCCACTCCTCGCCGAGGCGCGACCAGTCGTGCGTCGACCAGACCTCCAGGTTGCCCTGGACCGTGTTCGGGGGGCGCCGATGCCGCAGCCGGCGCCACACGTTGGAGCACGTCATCGCGGCCGCGCGGCGGGGCCCGAAGTCACGGAGAAGCCGAACGCCGCAAAGGCAGGTGGAGCGAACGCCGGCCATGGATGCACTCCCTGAGCAGAGGTGAGGGCATACGGCAACCGTCGCGAACATTCACGATTTCGCGACGCTCGCGCACAATTCCTTCCAGGACAACAACGGCACGCATCGAGCGTGCCGACGGGCGCACTTGCAGCCCAAGGAGATCCAGATGACCTCGTTCGCCGCGGCGCTTGGCGCCGTGCTGCTGACCGCCGCCGCGATGGCGGCCGCCGCGCCGGCCAGGCTCACCGTTTCGCCCGGAGGCCCGCTGCCCGACCTCGACTCGGCCCGCAACGCCGTCCGCAAGCTGAAGCACGACGGCAAGCTGCCCAAGGGCGGCATCGTCGTCGAAGTGCGCGGCGGGCTGTACCAGTTGGCGGAGCCGCTCCGCTTCACGGCCGAGGACAGCGGCACACTGGGCTCCCCCATCGTCTACCGGGCGCGGAAGGGCGAGGAAGTGCGCGTCTGCGCGGGCCGCGAGGTCAAGGCGTGGCGGCCCGTCACCGACCCGGCTGTGCTCGAGCGCCTCGATCCGGCCGCGCGCGGCCACGTGCTGCAGGCCGACCTGCGCGCCCAGGGCATCACCGACATCGCCGGAGTGAAGCGGCCCGGCCAGTGGGCGGTCTCCGAGCCCGGCCTGGAGCTGTTCTTCAACGACCAGCCGATGACGGTGGCGCGCTGGCCGAACAAGGGGTTCGTGAAGATCGTCGACACGCTCAAGATCCAGCCGTACGACATCCGCGGCACCTGGGGCGACAAGGTCGGCCAGTTCGTCTACGACGGCGACCGGCCGAAGCGCTGGGCGGGCGAGAAAGGCGCGTGGCTCCACGGATACTGGTTCTGGGACTGGGCCGACGAGCGGATGCAGATCGCGTCGATTGACACGGAGAAGCGCGTCATCACCCTCGCCAAGCCTGAGCACGTGTACGGCTACCGCAAGGGCCAGTGGTACTACGCGTTCAACCTGCTCTCGGAGCTGGACGAGCCCGGCGAGTGGCGGTTGGATGTCGAGGCGGGCATCGTCTACTTCTGGCCGCCCTCCGGCATCGAGAAGGGACGCGCCGTCGTCTCCGTCCTGCCGAACGCGATCGTCGCCGAGGGCCTCTCGCACGTCACGTTCCAGGGGCTGACAGTGGAGGCCGCCCGCCAGACGGCTGTCACGGTGACCGGCGGCGAGGACGTACGGCTGGTCGGCTGCACCATCCGCAACTGCGGCGGCTGGGCGGCGAGCATCCGCAGCGCCAAGAACAGCGGCGTCACGGGCTGCGACATCTACCAGACCGGCGACGGCGGCGTGCTCATCGAGGGCGGCGACCGCAAGACCCTCACACCGGCGGGCCTGTTCGTGGACAACTGCCACATCCACCACTACAGCCGCTGGAACCCGGTCTACAAGCCCGGCGTGATGATGAATGGCGTCGGCAACCGCATCACGCACAACCTGATCGACAACGCGCCGCACATGGCCATCGGCTTCAGCGGCAACGATCACCTGATCGAGTTCAACGAGATCCACAGCGTCTGCTACGAGTCCAACGACGCGGGCGCCATGTACGCGGGCCGAAACTGGACGATGCGCGGCACGGTCATCCGCCACAACTACCTGCACCACATCAACGGCTTCGAGGGGCGAGGCTGCGTCGGGGTGTACCTTGACGATCAGTACTGCGGCACCCGCATCGAGGGGAACGTGTTCTACAAGGTCACCCGCGCGGCCATGATCGGCGGCGGGCGTGACTGCACCATCGACAACAACGTGTTCGTCGACTGCGTGCCCGCAACGCACGTCGACGCGCGCGGCCTGGGCTGGGCGAAGGGCGGCTTCGACGGGCTGAAGGGCGACCTGGAAGCGCTGCCCTACAAGCAGGAGCCCTGGAGCAGCAAGTACCCGAAGCTCGTGGGCATCCTCGACGACGACCCGATGGCGCCGGTGGGCAACCTGATCGCCCGGAACATCCTGGTGGGCGGCCGCTGGGGCGACTTCGAGGGCAAGGGCAAGACGCTCACCACCTTCGAGAACAACCTGCTGGAGGGCGATCCCAAGTTCGTCGACGCCGCGCGCGCCGACTTCCGGCTACAGAAGGACTCGCCGGCCTGGAAGCTCGGCTTCAAGCGCATCCCGATCGAGAAGATCGGGCCCTACCGCAGCGCCGACCGCGCCTCCTGGCCGGTCACCAGCACCGTGCGCCCGATGGAGGGCGGCAAGGGCTGAGCACAGGGCTGGTTGCGAGCCATACGCCGGAACACGCGCCGCAGGATGGAGGGTGGCGCTCCGTCGCCACCGGCCGTGCGGTTTGCTCCATCCAGCCACCATACGGCAGTGAGCCGCACCGCGCCGGGAGATGAATCACCCGGCTGGAGGGCCTGTGGCCAAGCGTCCTCCGGACGCCACGGCGACCTGCCTTGACAACCACTGAACGCCAATAGGAGACACCGAATGCTCGTCGCCTCGCTGTTGCTGCCCCTCATGCCCGCCCTTGCGCTCGCCTGCCCCGCGCCGCGGCCGGCCCCGGAGCCGCTGCCAGGCCCGGCCACGGACTACCACGGGTTCGCGCGACACGACTTCAAGGTGGACGGCTGCAACGCCATCGTGGTCGAGCCGAAGGACGCCGCGCCGGGTCGGCCGTGGATCTGGCGCGCCGAGTTCTTCGACCACCGGCCCGAGCTGGACATGGCGCTCCTGGCGAAGGGCTGGCACCTGGTCTTCATCGAGGTGGGCAACACGTTCGGCGCACCGTCGGCCATGAAGCACTGGGACGCCTTCTACGCGGAGCTGACCGGCAAGTACCGGCTGGCAACGAAGACCGTGCTGGAGGGGCTCAGCCGCGGCGGGCTCTACGTGTACAACTGGGGAGCCGCGCATCCGAAGCAGGTCGCGGTGATCTACGGCGACAACCCGGTCTGCGACTTCAAGAGCTGGCCCGGCGGCAAGGGCAAGGGCCCCGGCAGCCCCGACGACTGGAAGAAGCTGATCCAGGACTACGGCTTCGCCTCGGAGGCGGAAGCGCTGGCCTACAAGAGGAACCCGATCGACAACCTGGCCCCCCTCGCCAAGGCCCGCGTTCCGCTCATCCACTGCGCGGGCGACGCCGACGAGGTCGTGCCCTACGAGGAGAACACCGTGCTCCTCAAGGAGCGCTACGAGAAGCTGGGCGGACACATCGAGGTGATCGTCAAACACGGCTACCAGCACCACCCGCACGGCCTGGACGATCCGACGCCGCTGGTCGAGTTCATCGAGCGCTACACGACGCATCGCGCCAAGAAGAGGCCCTGAGATGGACGACGCACGGTCGGGCTGGGCGCTGACCCAGAGAGCCACGGCGACGCAGCCGTTCCTCGTGATGGAGGTGATGGAGCGGGCCGAGGAACTGGCGCGCGCCGGCAAGAGCATCATGCACCTGGAGGTGGGCGAGCCGGACTTCCCCACCCCGCGCCTCATCGTGGAAGCCGGCATGGGCGCGCTCGCGGGCGGCGAGACGCACTACACCCACTCGATGGGCCTGCTGCCCCTACGCCAGGCGATCTGCCGGTACTACAAGCGCCAGTACCGCGTGGACGTGACGCCCGATCGCATCGTCGTCACCGCGGGCTCGTCCATGGCGATGCTCTACGTGTTCGGCGCGCTCATCGACCCGGGCGACGAGGTGATCGTCGGCACGCCGCACTACCCGTGCTACCCCAACTTCGTGCGCTTCTTCGGCGGGCGCCTGGTCGAGGTGCCCACCGACCCGGCCGACGGCTACCGCCTCGACCCCGACCGCGTGCGAGAGGCCATCACGCCGCGAACCCGCGCCATCCTGCTGAACTCGCCCGCCAACCCGACCGGCGCGGTCCTCGACGCCGACCGCCTGCGCGCGATGGCGGGGCTGGGCGTGCCGATCGTGTCCGACGAGATCTACCACGGCCTGGAGTACGGCGCGCGCGCCCACACGATGCTGGAGTTCGCGCCCGACGCATTCGTGCTGGACGGCTTCTCGAAGCGCTACGCGATGACCGGCTGGCGCCTGGGCTGGCTCGTCGCCCCGGCTGGCACGATCCGCACGTTCCAGAAGCTGCAGCAGAACTTCCTCATCTCCCCGGGCGCCGCGGCCCAGCACGCCGGCATCATGGCGCTGGACCACTGCGCCGCGGACGTCGAGGCCATGCGCCAGGTCTACGACCAGCGCCGCAAGGTGACGGTGGAGCTGTTCCGCGAGCTGGGCTTCGGCGTGTCCGTCATGCCCCAGGGCGCGTTCTACGCCTTCGCGGACGCCTCGCGCTTCACCCAGGACTCCTACGCCTTCGCGTTCGAGCTGCTGGAGTGCGCGGGCGTCGGCGTCACCCCGGGCGTCGACTTCGGCGAAGCAGGCCGCCGCGCGATCCGCCTGAGTTACGCCTCGTCGGAGGACAGCATCCGCGAAGCCGCCCGCCGCATCGGGGAGTACCTGGAGTGCCGGCGCGGCTGAGCGGCTTCACGGCGCGCGCACGGCGGGGACGCAGAGATCGAGGAGGGGGCACAGAGACGGAACGACAACGCGCGGCAGTGAGCCCTGCGACGCCCCCGTGCAAGACCGATCGGAGCACCAAAGCCACACGGCATACGATGACCGAAGTGCCCCCATCGGCTTGGGCAACGCCGCTAGCGGCAGCCTCTTCCTACCGACCGAAACCTAGGCTCGTTCGCACGGCTCCGTGGTTCATGAGCAAGAGCACGATATCCTCGTTACGTTTGTCCAACGCGACGTCAAGCGCCGTGCGGCTCGGCTCCGTCACCCAATACGCATAGGGTGTCTGCCCCCGCGGCACAGGCGTTGGATCGTACAGGGCGTTGATGTCGATTGCCTCACGCTCACGACGGGTGCACTCGTGCCAGTACCGGTACTCAACGGTCCGAGCGTTGGGGTCCGCACCACGCTCCAGCAGCCATCGCACCGCCTCCAACCGCCCGTGCTGGCACGCTAGAATCAGCGGGGTGTACCCGTGCTCGTCGGCAGCGTCCACCCCGTAGGACCCATCGACGTACTTCTCCATGTCCTCGATCGAGCCCGCTGCCACCGATTCGCGGAACAGCTCGTCAGTACGTGGCCGCGCCTCATCGATCTCGCGGCGTAGCTGCTCCCGTTGCTCCTGGTCCTCCAGGTACCGCCGACGCTGTTCCCGTTGGGAGTCATGGAGCCAGCGCATCCACGGGTGCACGGCAAGTTCAACATGGTCCCTGTATTCAACGATACACTTGGGCCCAGATGGGTCAAACCGGATCTCCGCGCGATCACCATGCGCAGTCAGCACGCGGCCGCGGCCGAACACATGGTGAACCACTACATCTCCGGCCCTCAAGTCGCGATCATATCTATCCAATCCTCCCCCTCCTATCGAGGTCCGCGAGGCGAACGGGCCGCCGGTATGGGCCGGGCAACGGAGCAGAGCAGCGATGGAGCCGGGGTGCGGCCCACGAGGAACAGGCGTGCCATCCGCGTTCCCAGAACGCCCCTCACCGGATCCCCAGTATCTTGTGCGTCTGCAGGCTCAGGCGCCAGCGCGGGTGCGACTTGCAGTACTCGATCGCGGCGCGCGTGTTCGCCTCACGGTCCGGGCCGTCCATCGGTTGCAGGAGCCAGTGCTTGAACTCCAGCTTCTCGAAGCGGTGCGGCTCCGCGCCCTTCTGCGGGTACACCAGCTTCAGCTCGTCGCCGCCGCGCACCCCCAGGATCGTGCCGGCCTTCGGGCTCACGGTCAGCCAGTCGATGCCTTCGGGCACGGGCTGCGTGCCGTTCGTCTCGACGGCGACCTCGAACCCCGCCCCGCGGAGGGCCTTCAGCAGCTCCTCGTCCGCCTGCAGCAAGGGCTCGCCGCCCGTCAGCACGATGAAGGGCTTGCCGGGCACGTCCGGCCACTGCGCCGCCGCCGCCCACACCAGTTCCTCCGCAGAGCCGAAGCGCCCGCCGCCGGGCCCATCGACTCCCACGAAGTCCGTGTCGCAGAACTTGCAGATGGCGTGCTCGCGGTTCTGCTCCCGGCCCGACCAGAGGTTGCATCCGGCGAAGCGGCAGAACACGGCGGGCCGCCCGACGTTGATGCCCTCGCCCTGCAGCGAGTAGTACATCTCCTTCACCGAGTAGCTCATCTGTACCTCGTCGGGTCGGGCAGTTCCGCCTCCGCGAACCCCTTCTTGCGCAAGAGACACGAGTCGCACTCCCCGCATGCGGCACCCTCGTCGGACGGGTCGTAGCAGGAGAGCGTCAGGCCATAGTCGACGCCCAGCTCGGCGCCGCGCCGCACAATCCCGGCCTTGGTGAGCCGGATGAGCGGGGTGTGGATGGTGAGCCGCTGGCTGCCCTCGACACCCGCCTTGGTGGCCAGGTTCGCCATGCGCTCATAGGCCTCGATGAACTCCGGCCGGCAGTCCGGGTACCCGCTGTAGTCCAGCGCGTTCACGCCGATGAACACGTCGGAGCTGCCCAGCACCTCGGCCCACGCCAGCGCGAAGGAGAGGAAGATCGTGTTGCGCGCCGGCACATAGGTCACGGGGATCGCCTCGGCCATCTCCCCCAGGTCGCGCCCCTTGGGCACATCGATGTCGGCCGTCAGCGCCGACCCCCCGAACTGGCGCAGGTCGATATCCACCACGATGTGCTGGGCCACACCCAGCGCCTCGGCGACGCGGCGCGCGCAGCCGATCTCGACGGCGTGGCGCTGGCCATAGCGGAACGTGAGCGCGTGGCAGTCATACCCTTCGCTCCGCGCGATGGCGAGGGTCGTCGTGCTGTCGATGCCGCCGCTCAGCAGAACGACGGCGGGTCGGGATGGCTGCATGGGCGTGTCCGCGGACAACCGGTGATGTGGATGCACGTCCATTATAGCCCGAGGAACCGCGCGACGGGCGGGCAGTCGGAAGTAGGACCGCGCGTGCTATTATCTAGCATTACTGCGGGGTGTCCCGCAGCCATCAGCCTGCCCGCGGTGTCGCGGAAGGGCAATCCCCCGTGAAAGAAGGTACTACCGATGCCCAGGAAAGGATGGGTCGTACTGGCCGTCTGCCTCGCAGTGGCCGTCGCGGCGCCATGCAGTGGACAGCTGCCCGCAGGCCTCCCAATTCCCCCGATCAACTTCGCAACGCTCCACCCGTTCGGCTCCTCCGGGATCGTCGACATCCGCCACATGGCGCTGGGGAACGCGCACGTCGCCGACGACCGCGATGGATGGCACGGCAATCCCGCCGGAATGATCGCCCTCGATAGGCCCGCGATCGAGGTCCACAACACCTGGTACCCGTTCACCACCATCCCGGACGTCAACCGGTTCGCGGTGGGCTACGGTTTCCGCGTGGGCAAGGCGGACGTCATCAAGATCCTTGGCGCCTGGGCCGATGCGCACGGGACCGTGAGTGGCTTCGCCGCGCCGGTGCACGTCTCCGGAACGGAGCGCGACTTCTCGATCGAGTACGCACATCGGGTGAACTCGAAGCTCACGCTGGGCGTTGCAACCGCGTACCTGGGCACCGACTCGAACTACACTGTGGCCGGTCTCGGCTCCGTCACGCAGCTCAAGAGCAAGCCGTACACCGCCGGCGGGCGTATCGGCGCGATCTACCGCGTGTGCCCGAAGGTGAACGTCGGCTTCACGTACGACAACTACCAGGAGGGCGTCGACCGGTACGCGTCGGCCTTCAAGCTCACGCCCACCTCGACGACCTTCCACTCGACTGCCTGGCACTACGGCGTCGCCTACTGGCCCGATGAACTGACCTCGGTGATGATCGACTACCAGGACGTGAAGCTCGCCGGCGCCGGATCCAGCATCATCCAGCGCGCGCTGATGGGCGGCGTCGAGCGCCGCGTCGGCAACCTGTTCGTGCGCTTCGGCATGTTCGAGGGCAGCGCGACCGGCGGCGTCGGTGCGCGGGTCGGCGGCTGGGACATCTCGTACGCGTTCTCAGGCAAGTCGTCCCGGGACATCGCGGACCGCGGCGGCAAGACTGCCCACGCCGTGCAGATCCGCCACTACTTCTGAGCCGCACTCCATTCCGCAGTCATCGCGAAGGCCGGCCCCGCAGTTGGGGCCGGCCTTCGATGTCTTCTGATCCGAACGGGCTCAGTGCACAGCGCGACCCTTCGGCACCATCGTTGCACAGGGCGGGGCGACGTACCACTGCACCTCTTGCCAGACACCGGCGACGCCGGCCTTGACGGAATCGGGATTCGGGTGCACAATACCGAACATAGCTCAACAGGACGGCCATCAGCGCATGCCGCCGAGGAAGCCATGGACGCCATCGCCCAGGTGCCAACCGACGCACTAGCCTCGCTCTGCCGAAGGCACCATATCCGTGAACTGGCCGTTTTTGGGTCTGCCGCGCGAGGCGAAGCGGGCCCCGGCAGCGACGTAGATCTGCTGGTGGAGTTCGACGCCGATGCGCGGATCGGCTTCATGGCCCTGGCTCGTGCCTCTCGGGAGCTATCCGACCTGCTCGGCGCACCGGTCGATCTGGTGCCGAAGTCGGGTCTCAAGGCGCTCATCCGGGAGAGCGTGCTCGCGGAGGCCATCCCCCTCTATGCGTCGTGACCTGCTCTACCTTCAGGATATCGTCGACGCCGCCGACGCGATCGGCGCGTTCCTCGCCGACAAGAGCCAAGAGGACTTCCTAGCAAGCGATCTGCTGCAGAGCGCCGTACTCCAGAAGCTCTCCGTGATCGGGGAGGCCGTCGCAAACCTCAGCGCCGACGCCAAGTCACGCAACCCAGAGGTCGAGTGGCGCGACATCGTGGCCTTCCGCAACATCGCGGTCCACGCGTACTTCAGTGTCAGGTGGCCCATCGTTTGGACCACCGCGACCGGCGATGTGCCAACCCTCACAGCGCAGGTCGCGCAGATCCTCGCACTGGAGACCGCACGGACCAAGCCGGCGCAGGGCTCCCCGTAGTGCCGGCTTCGGCAGCAGCGCCTCCGTCGCAGCCCCCTACCCCTCGAAGCCCACCGCCTGCAGGGATGCGACGCAGGGGATCCCGTCCAGCGGCCACCTCACAGAGCTTCCCACTCAGCAGGAGAGACCCCTGCCTGCGCCAGGATCGAGCGGATCGTGCCGACGGCTACCTCATGGTGGCGCGGCACGATGGCCGTCCGGATGCCTCCGGGGCTCGACTTCACGAACCTGGCGTGACTGCCCACGGTCGTCGTCTCGGCGAACCCCAGGGCCTCCAGCTTGCGCTTGACGACCCGATAGGGGAGTGGCCTAAGCGGCATCGAGGTCCACTTCGACCGGCCGGACCTTCGGCACGATCGTCGCACAGGGCGGCGCGAAGTGCAGGCCGAGCGCCTCGCGCAGGTTGGCCAGCGCCTCATCCTCCGTCTCGCCCTGGCTGGCCACATCGACCTCGCGGCACTGGGCGACGTACCACTGCCCCTCTTGCCAGACACTAGCCGTGAACGAATGTAGCACGGACGTCACCTCCACCGTAGCGAACACACTCGACTTCCATTGTACACGGCCACCATCGCGGGCCCGCCCCCTACCCCTCGAAGCCCACCGCCTGCAGGAACGCCCGCGCCAGCACCATGTGCCCCACGTGCGTCGGGTGGACGCGGTCCCACGCCAGGTAGTTCGGGTGGTAGTGCCTCAGCACGGGCTCGAACGCCGCCTGCGTGTCGACGAGGATCGTGCCGTGCTTCGCCGCGATGCGCTTCACCGCCGCGCCATACTGGTCCATCGTCGCGCGCATGGCGTCGGCCGGGTTCGGCTCGATGTAGTAGGGCGTCATCAGCACGAGCCCCTTCACGGTGGGCTTGGTCGCCGCCACCAGCTCGTCGAGCGTCGCCTCGTACTCGCCGAGCGGCACCCCGGCCTCCGGCACGAGCGGCATGTCGAACTGGCGCCACACGTCGTTGATGCCGATCATGATCGACAGCCAATCCGGCTTCTGGTCGAACACGTCGGTCTGCCACCGGGCCTTGAGCGCGCGCACCGTGTCGCCGCTGCAGCCCATGTTCACCACGCGGATGCGCCGCTCCGGGTACGCGGCCCCAAGCAGGCTGTCCACCATCATCGGGTAGCCCCGCCCATGCGCCTCGAACAACCCCTCGCCCACGGGCCGCGCCCGCTCCACATCCGTGATGGAGTCCCCCATCATCACCAGCTTGCTGCCTGCGTCGATAAGCACGGAACCTGTCTCCTACGGTGTATTGGCTGAGTTGCGCCACAGCACGTCAAGCGGCAGCGCGCACAGCTTGGGCCCGAACGGCAGCGCCGCGCCGCCCGTGTAGAGCACGACCCCGCGGACGAACCGGTCGCCCGCCAGCCGGGCCAACTCGCGCAGGCCGCTGAAGTCGCTCGCCGCCACCGACTGTGCCGCCTTGACCTCGATGCCGACCACTCGCCCGGCGCGGTCCTCGAGTACGAGGTCGACCTCGTGCCGCGCCGCGGTTCGAAAGTGGCAGAAGCTCGGGTTGGCGCGGCTCCAAGCTCCGGACTTCATCAGTTCCGCAGCCACGAACGTCTCTAGCAATCCGCCCAGGAGCGATCCATCGGCCTGCAGACGTGCCGCGTTGGCTCCCACGCACGCCGCGACAAGCCCGGTATCGCTGAGCAGGACCTTCGGCGCCTTGGCCAACCTCACCTCCAGGTTACCCGCCCAGGCCGGAAGCAAGCGGACAAGAAACGTGGCCTGTAGGACGGCCAGGTAGCGCTGCAGGGACGTGTACGGCAGGCCAAGGGTCCTGGAGATGTCGGAGGAGTTCAGTACGCTGCCGGAGCGGGCTGCAAGCAGGGCCAACAGCCGCGGGAAGGCGGCGAGTCCTTCGACGCCGCTGATGTCGCGAACGTCGCGCTGGAGGATCGTGTCGACGTACGAGGCGAACCAGGCCGCGCGCCGGTCCTCGGTGCTCCGCGCCACGGGCTCCGGGTAGCCGCCGCGCACGATGCGGCCGATCAGCTCGGACCGGTCAAGCGGCGCGCCCGGAGTGGCCGGCAGATCCTCACCGAACAGGGCGTCGCACACCGACGTGCCGGTGTCCTCGATCTCCGCCTGAGCGAGTGGCGCCAGCGTCAGGATCTCCATGCGGCCGGCGAGCGACTCGGACAGGCGGGGCAGGACCATTACGTTCGCGGAGCCCGTCAGCAGGAACCGCCCGGGCGCGGGGTCGCGGTCGACCGCTACCTTGATGGCCGGAAACAACTCGGGCGCGCGCTGCACCTCGTCGATGATGACCGGGCCGCTCAGCGCCTGCACGAAGCCCGATGGGTCGGTGCGGGCCGCGGCCAGGGTCGCCGGGTCGTCCAGCGTGAAGTACTGCGCCCGATGCGGCCCCTCCGCGATGGCACGGACGAGGGTCGTCTTGCCCGTCTGGCGCGCGCCATTCAGGAGCACCACGCGGGTGTCGTGCAGCGCGTCCAGCATCTTTGGCTGTAGAAATCTCCGGTACATGGGTAAATATTACCCACTTCGTGGTGAATCTGCAACAGCCACAGTCTGCAGATCGGTTGCTCAGGATTAGCGGAACCAGCAAGCGGCCGGGCAGAGCAAGCGCGCTGCGCATCCCGAGAGGGGAAGGGCGAAGCAATCGCGCCAGAGGATCCGTGAAAGACGGCTCTGCACGCGATTGCGTTGCCCCTACGGTTGCTTCGCCAGAGGCGCTACCACTTCTCCGCGAGGAACTTCACCGCGTCCGCCCCGGTCAGCTCGTAGTACTTGCCCAGGTCGTGCGAGACCTCGGGCAGCACGCGCCGCTCGATGGCGTAGTCGGCCTGCTTCAGCGCGTCGATGAACGGCCCCTGCGCGCCCAGCGCGAAGTCCTTCTCCCCCACGACGAGCATCAGCCGCACACGTCCCTTGAGCTTCTTCACGTTCTCCAGCGACAGCTCCGCCGGCAGCTCACCGTTCCGCGGCGCGAACATGCCCGCCCACGCAGCCACCGCCGAGAACACGTCCGGGTGCTTCATCGCCAGGCGCACCGACCCGCTGCCGCCCATCGAGAAGCCGGAGATCACCCGGAAGGCCCGCTCCCGCTTCGTGCGGAACGTGCGGTCGATGAGCGGCACCAGCTCCTTGACAATGGTGGTCTCGCCCATCTGGCGCTGCCCGTGCCGGTCCTGGTAGCCGCTCACGCCGCCGTTCGGGAACACGCAGATGGCGGGCTTGACGGCCTTCTCCTCGATGAGCTTCGCCACGATGCTCGAGAAGCCGCCCGCGTCGGAGTTCTCGTTGCCGCCCGCCCCGTGCAGGAAGTAGATGACCGGATAGCGCGCCTTGCCCTCCGCGTAACCCGGCGGCAGCCACACGCTGTAGCCGACCTCGGTGTCCATCGAGGCGCTGTGGTAGCTGCGGTGCTCCACGCCCGGCGCGGTGCTCGCCGGCACGTTGTTCCACTTCGGCTCCGGGCGCCGCTCCTGCGCACCCGCGGCGGCGCACACGGCGAGAAGGGCGGCGACGACATACGGGAGGGTCATGGTTGGGGCTCCTTCCGGGGAGTAGGATGGGCTTCGGGTTGCTGGTGCTGGCGGGCTCGGCGTGACTTGCACTCGACGACGCACATGACAGCCAGGAGGACGGTGGCCATCAGGTTCAGGCCGTACCATGTGAGTTCAGGTGTGAGGACGGTGTTGAACTGCGGCACCTGGCTGGCAAAGAACGCCAACTCGAGGCACAGCCCCACGCCCAGGGCGACGCGCTGCCCCCGCGGGCCGCGTGTTCGTAGGGCAACAAGCGCAGCGGCGAGGGTCAACGCGGCGTACGACAGCTCCCGCCTAAGGAGCCAGTCGTTGTAGCTGATCCCATAGGCGTCGGCCGGCGGGTGTCCGGCCAGGTAGTAGACAGTGCCACCGAAGACCACGCCGTCGTCCCAATATGGAGGATACCGGAACGCCAGCGCGACGGCTCCGACCGCAACGAGTACGGCGACCGCCTGCTTCCAGTTCACCGGGCTACTCCTTCGCGCCGGCCTTCTTGAGTTGGCGAACGAGGTCGTCGTACCCACGCATGGCCGCGAGCTTGAGGGCGGTCATCCCCTTCTTGCTCTTGACGTGGACGTTTGCTCCCTTCGTGATCAGGAAGCTGGCAATGCCGGTATTCCCGCGCTTGATCGCGATCATCAGCGTGGACCAGCCGTAGTCCATGTTCTTCGGGTAGCTGCCCGTATCCCACTTCTTCTGGTTGACGGCGACACCCTTGGCAACGAGGTAGTGCACGACAGCGGAGCGCCCCTTGAACACTGCCTGTGACAACGCTCCGGGCCCCTGTGTCTTCAGGTTTGCGCCATGATCGACCAGCATCTGAACCGTCTGCAGAGTGCCCATCTCGGAGGCGAACTCGAGAGCCGAGGAACCGTAAGTCGTGCGCGCGTTCACCTTGGCGCCGTGGTCGAGGAGCACCTTGACTGCACTCGGCACCCCACTCCCTGCAGCGGCCCACAGCGCCGTGTCGCCTTCGGATGCGCGCGCGTTCGGATCGGCACCACGGTCAAGCAGAGCCTTAACCAGATCCGTGTCACCATACGAGGCTGCATAGATGAGCGGGGTCCAACCGCGCTTGTCCCGGGCCTTCACACTGGCGCCCAGGTCCACGAGCTTCGTGACGGCCGGGGCGTCGCCGCTCTCGGCTGCCTTGAGCAGGGCAGCATCGCTGACGACAGTCACCCCACGGTTCTGGCCAATGACAGGACCGGCGGCAAGACTAAGCAGCGAGAGTGTGAGCAGTCTGACGGGCGAGGGCATGTCAAATCACCTCGTTCCCGCCACCTGCCGCGCCACCAGACGCTCCCGCACACCGGCCGACGGCCAGCGCCTCTCGGCTTCGGCGCGGGCCTCTGCCTGAAACTCAGCCTGCGCGGCCAGGTAGGCATCGACCTCCGCGCGATGGCTGAGGCAGAAGCCGATGACGGAGTGGACGGTCGCCAGGTCGAGGACCGGGTACTCCAGCACGATCTCCTCCGCGCCCGCCCCATCGTCATACGCGGCGAGAAGCGTGTCCAGGGTCACGCGGGTATCCCCAACGCGTATCACCCCGTTCTTGTCCTCGCGCAGCGGCGGCCGCGCCATCTGCCGAACGTCCAGCACTGCCATCCCAGCCTCCCTGGCGCCAGCCAACTGCCACTCGCGCCCATCGCCATTATACGCCCGCTCCCTCGCCGCCCGCAACCCAGCTCCAATCCCCAAGTCCCAAGTCCCGCCGTAAGGAAAAGGGGCCGGCCAAAGCGGCCAGCCCCCCCACTCCCCAAGTCCCAAGTCCCGCAGTCTAGTAGTCGTCCATCCCGCCGCCCTGGGGCATCGGCGCCGGCTTCTTCTCCGGCTTCTCCGCCACCAGCGACTGGGTCGTCAGCAGCATGGCAGCGATGGAGGCTGCGTTCTGCAGAGCGGAGCGGGTGACCTTCACCGGGTCGACGATGCCGGCCTCGACCAGGTTCACGTACTCGTCCGTCGCCGCGTTGTAGCCCTCGCCCTCGGGGAGCGTGCGCACCTTGCCGACCACCACCGAGCCCTCGAGCCCGGCGTTCTCGGCGATCTGGCGGAGCGGCGCTTCCAGAGCGCGGCAGACAATCGCTACGCCATGCTTCTCGTCGTCGGTCGCGCCCAAGCCCTCGAGCACGGCCTGCGCCTTCAGATAGGTGACGCCGCCGCCGGGGACGATGCCCTCTTCGACCGCCGCGCGGGTGGCCGAGAGCGCGTCCTCGAACCGGTGCTTCTTCTCTTTTAGCTCGGTCTCGGTCGCCGCGCCCACCTTGATGACGGCCACGCCGCCGGCCAGCTTCGCGAGGCGCTCCTGCAGCTTCTCCTTGTCGTAGGAACTGTCGGTCTCCTCGATCTGCCTGCGGATGAGGTTGATGCGGCCCGTGACCGCCTCATGCGTGCCCGCGCCCTCGATCAGCGTGGTCTCTTCCTTGGTGACCACGACCTTCTTGGCGGTGCCCAGCATGTCGAACGTCACGTTCTCCAGCTTGACGCCCAGGTCCTCGCTGATGAACTTGCCGCCGGTCAGCATGGCGATGTCCTCGAGCATGGCCTTGCGGCGATCGCCGAAGCCCGGCGCCTTCACTGCGACGCTGTTGATGATGCCGCGCATCTTGTTGACCACGAGCGTCGCCAGCGCCTCGCCGTCCACATCCTCGCAGATGATGACGACCGGCTTGCGGGCCTGCGCGATCTTCTCGAGCAGCGGGATGAGGTCCTGCGCGGAGCTGATCTTCTTCTCGTGGATGAGGATCAGCGGGTCCTCGAGCACGGCCTCCATGCGCTCGGCATCGGTCACGAAGTACGGCGAGATGTAGCCCTTGTCGAACTGCATCCCCTCGACCACTTCCAGCGCGTCCGTGGCGACCTTGCTCTCCTCCACGGTGATGACGCCGTCCTTGCCGACCTTGTCCATCGCCTCGGCGACGAGCGTGCCGATGGCGGCGTCGTTGCCCGCGATGCTGGCAACGTTGGCGACTTCCGCGTGCCCCTTCACCGGGATGGAGGACGCCTTGATGCACTCGACCGCCTTCTCGACGGCCAGGTCGATGCCCGCCTTCACCTGGATCGGGTTGCCGCCGGCGGCCACGTAGCGCAGACCGTCGTTGACGATCGCCTGGGCCAGCACGGTGGCGGTGGTGGTGCCGTCGCCCGCCACGTCGTTCGTCTTGGAGGCCACTTCCTTCAGGAGCTGCGCGCCCATGTTCTCGTACGGGTCCTTCAGCTCGATCTCTTTGGCCACGGTCACGCCGTCCTTGGTGATGGTCGGCGATCCCCACTTCTTGTCCAGCACCACGTTGCGGCCGCGCGGGCCGAGGGTTACCTTGACGGCGTTGGCGACGATATTGGCGCCGCGCTCCAATGCTCGGCGCGCTTCCTCGTCGAAAAGGAGCTGCTTCGCTGCCATAGTTCTTCAATCCTCTCCGGCCACCATGGGCAGGGGCCATGGCATGACCCGGCTCGCTCGCGATCAGCGTGGACGGGCACGGAGGCCCATCCCACCAGAGCAGTCACGCGTCAGCCGGGATAGTGGGTTGGAGGCGTTGTGCGCCTACTCCTCGATGGCGTAGATCTGATCCTCGTCCAGGATGACGTAGTCCTTGCCCTCGACGCTCACTTCGTTGCCGCCGTAGCGCGAGTAGACCACGGTCTGGCCCACCTGGACCGTGTTCGGGACGACGGTACCGTCGTCGAGCGTGCGACCGCTCCCGACCGCGATGACCTTGCCCTTGAACGGCTTCTTCTTTGCAGTGTCCGGCAGCACGATCCCGCCGGCCGTGGTCTGCTCTTCCTCCGACGGCTCGACGACCACCTTCGTGGCAAGAGGTCGCAATGGCATGTGAACAACCCTCCCTCGTGGTTTCAATCCTCGCCAATTCACAGGCACCGGACCGGGTTAGCACTCTGCGGGCCTGAGTGCCAACTGAGGATACCGGAAGCGCCGAGGGGGAGTCAAGAGGAACGCGCGCAACCTGCACGCGTCTCTGCAACTGCTTGCGCGCGGGACAGGCGGGCAGGCGCACACCGTAGTCTAGGGTGGCGGCGGAACGACGCGGCTCCGCTGCCGGCAGCAAGGAGAACGCGGCGAGATGCCGAATATGGTAGGCGAATGGCCGGCACTCGAAGTGCCGGACCGCGCATGCTGACGGTAGCCGCTGTTCTCCCGCGCACTCGACGCACCTCCCCACCGGCGAACTCGGCCGGCAGCGAGACGACGACTGTATGGCGAACGTGGAGATACGCATTCCGCAGTTGGGCGAGGGCCTTCGCGAGGCGCGCCTGGTCCAGTTCTTCAAGGCGCCCGGCGACGCGGTCGCGATGGACGAGCCCATCTTCGAGATGGAGACCGACAAGGCGGTGATGGCGATCGAGTCGCCTGCCGCCGGCACCCTTGCCTCGTGGTCCGCCGAACTGGGCGAGGTGCTGCCCATCGGCGCGACCATCGGCAGCATCGCGACCAGCAACTCGACGCACCCGGAGCCGCCCGAGGCCGAGGAAGCGCCCGCCGCCGAGGAGCCGCCGACAGCAGCGCCCGAGTCCGAGGCCGCTCCCGAGCCTGCGCCCGACCTGCCGCGCCCGACGGCCCCGCGAAACGCGGTCATCCCGCCCAGGACACGCGCCTACGCCCGCGCGAAGGGCGTCACCGATGCGCAACTGGCGGAACTGGCGACGCTCTCGTCCGGCAGGCTCTCGTCGGACGACATCGACCGGTTCCTTGACACGGGTCGCTCGAAGAGCCCTGCGCCGGAGCCGCCCAAGGTCGTCACGCCGCCTGTCGTCGTCTCGCCGCGCGGGCTGTCGTCACGCGCAGGCTACCGCGACGTGCCGATGTCGGAGCGCCAGCGGACCCTGAACTTCCATCTCCAGCAGAGCGCTCAGCAGGTCGTGCCCGCCACGGTCGAGGTCGCGTTCACGTGGGACGGCATCGAGGCGCTCCGGCGCGAGCTGAAGATCCGGCCCGATCTGCAGGCCTCCCAGTTCCTGCTCTTCGCGTGGTGCTTGGCGCGCGCCGCCCGAGCGCACCCGAAGTTCCGAAGCGTCCTGCTGAACGGCTCGGTGATGCGCGAGTACGATCACCTGAACCTGGGGATCGCGGTGGCCCGCCCCGGCGACGAGCTGCTGATCGCGCGCGTGGACGGCGCCGACGCCATGCCGATCGAGGAGTTCGCGCTGAGCGCCCGCGAGGCCATCGACCGGGCGCGGCGCGGCGAGGACCAGGCCAACGAGACCGTGCAGATGACGGTGACGCACATGCCGGCCACCAGCATCCGCATGGGCATACCGGTCGTCGTGTCGCCCTCGGTCGCCACGCTGTTCGTCGGGCCGCCGTTCGACGAGGCGTTCCCCGGCCCGGACGGCTCGGCGCTCTTCCGGCGCATCGCCATCGGCGTTATGACGTTCGACCATCGGGCCATCAACGGCATCGGGGCCAGCGACTTCCTGCGCACCGTCGAGCGGCAGATCGCCGCGCTGCGCGGCAATGTGTACCATCTGCTGTAGACCTGCCTGACGCGCCCAATCGTCCCTACTACCTACTCCAATGCGCCGCACAAGGAGACGCACTTGTCTACACTTCCCCCCCTGATTCCGCGCGAGGACATCTTCGGCAACCCCGACAAGATCTCGCCCGAGGTCTCGCCCGACGGCACGAAGCTCGCCTACATCGCCCCGGACGCCGGCGTGCTCAACGTCTGGCTGCGTACCGTGGGCCAGTCCGACGACCGCGCGGTCACCCGCGACCGCAAGCGCGGCATCCGCATGTTCACGTGGGCCCACGACGAGCGCCACCTGCTCTACATCCAGGACCTCGACGGCGATGAGAACTGGCACATCTGGTCGGTCGACCTGCAGGGCGACGAGATCCGCGACCTCACCCCGCACGCGGGCGTGCAGGCGCAACTCGTCGGCGTGGACAGCCGCTTCCCGAACGAAGTGCTGCTCTCCATGAACCTGCGCGATGCCCGCGTCCACGACGTGTACCGCGCCGACCTCGCAACCGGCGAGCTCACGCTGGAGGTCGAGAACCCCGGCGACGTCGTGGGCTGGCTGGCCGACGCCGACTTCAAGGTGCGCGGCGCCCACGCCGGCATGCCAGACGGCGGGTTCCAGCTCCGCGTGCGCGATACCGTCGACGCCCCGTGGCGCCCGCTCGTCACGTGGGGCCCGGACGACGACGGCGGGCCGACCGCCTTCACCGAGGACGGCAAGTCCATCTACCTCTCGACCAGCATCGGGTCGGACACCCAGGAGTTGCGAGTGGCCTCGCTCGCGGACGGCTCCGAGCAGGTCCTCGCCACCCACCCCGTAGCGGACCTCTCCGGCATGCTGATGCACCCGGTGGAGCACGTGGTGCGCGCGGTCTCCTTCGCCGTCGACCGCGCGGAGTGGTGCATCCTCGACCAGGCCGTGGCCGACGACGTGCGCCGCATCCACGACCTGCACCCCGGCGATGCGTCGGTGGTCAGCATGGACCTGGCGGACCGCACGTGGGTCATCCACTACGACCGCGACGACGCGCCGGCCTCCTACCACGTCTACGACCGGCAAACCCGCGAGCTGACCTACCTGTTCACCGCGCGCGAGAAGCTGCAGAACGTGACGCTGGCCGAGATGCAGCCGGTCAAGATCGTCTCGCGCGACGGGCTCGACCTCTACTCCTACCTGACGCTGCCGCCCGGCATCGAGGCGCGCAACCTGCCGCTGGTGCTGAACGTGCACGGCGGGCCGTGGGCGCGCGACCACTGGGGCTACGATCCCGAAGCACAGTGGTTCGCCAACCGCGGCTACGCATGCCTCCAGGTGAACTTCCGCGGCTCGACGGGCTTCGGCAAGAGGTTCCTCCACGCGGGTGACCGCGAATGGGGCGGCAAGATGCACGACGATCTGATCGACGCGGTGAACTGGGCCATCGCCGAGGGCATCGCCGATCCGAAGCGCGTCGCGATCTACGGGGGCTCCTACGGCGGGTACTCGGCGCTGGTCGGCGCGGCCTTCACTCCGGAGGTGTTCACCTGCTCGGTCGACATCGTCGGCCCCAGCAGCATCCGCACGCTCATCGCGTCCATCCCGCCCTACTGGGAGCCCCTGCGCAGCATCTTCATCCACCGCGTGGGCGACCCGGAGACCGAGGCGGAGTTCTTGGATTCCCGCTCGCCGCTCTACAAGGCGGACCAGATCGTCTGCCCGATGCTCATCGCCCAGGGCGCCAACGACCCGCGCGTGAAGCAGGCGGAGAGCGAGGCCATCGTGGCGGCGCTGCGAGAGCGCGGCAAAGAGGTCGAGTACCTGCTATTCGAGGACGAGGGCCACGGGTTCGCCCGGCCGGAGAACCGCCTGAAGTTCTACGCCGCGGCCGAGAAGTTCCTGGCGCGCCACCTCGGCGGGCGCTGCGAGGATTAGCGCGGCCTGTGACGGCGGCGTCTCCTCGATGATCCACCCCGCCCGCATACGGCAACTGAACGAAGCGCCCGTCGCGCGAGGGCGCTTCGTTCTCTACTGGATGCAGCAGTCCCAACGGGCGCGCTGCAACCATGCCCTGGAGCACGCCATCCGCGACGCGAACGCGCTGCGCCTCCCGGTGGTGGCCGCGTTCGGGCTGACGGCCGCCTACCCGGAGGCCAACCTGCGGCACTTCGCGTTCCTGCTCGATGGCCTCCGCCAGACCGAGGCGGACCTCCACCACCGAGGCATCCCCCTCGTCGTGCGGCTCGGCGAGCCGGTCGAGGCGGCGCTGGGGCTGGCGCGAGACGCCGCGCTCGTCGTAGCCGATCGCGGCTACCTGCGGCACCAGCGCGCGTGGCGCGAGGAGTTGGGGCAGCGCTGCCCCTGCCGCGCCGTGCAGGTCGAGGCCGATGCCGTCGTCCCGGCCGACGCCGCGTCCGCCAAGCTGGAGTGGTCCGCCGCCACGCTGCGCCCGAAGCTGCACCGCCTGCTGGCCGAGCACCTCGTGCCGCTCGCCGAAACGCCCCTGGAGCGCGACGGGCTGGGCCTCGGCATCGAGTCGATCCGTCTCAATGACACATTGCTCGCCCAGCTCGACATCGACCGCTCCGTCCAGCCGCATCCAGCGTGGCGAGGCGGGCCGCACGAGGCTGCGCGCCTGCTCGACGAGCTGGTCGAGACGAAACTGGCCCACTACGTAGGGCGCCGCGCCGACCCGAACGCGGACGCCTCGTCGCACCTCGGCCCCTACCTGCACTTCGGCCACATCTCCCCGCTGGAGATCGCGCTGCGCGTGCGCGACTGCCGTGCGCCGCAGGAGGCCGTCGACGCGTTCCTGGAGCAGATCATCGTCCGCCGGGAGCTGAGCATCAACTGGGTGCTGCACAACCCGGCGTACGACCGGTTCGATGGCCTGCCGGACTGGGCGCGCCGGACGCTCGCGGCGCACGCCGGCGACCCGCGCGAGGACTGCTACACGCCGGACGAGTTCGAGCGCGGCGAGACGCACGACGCGGCGTGGAACGCGGCGATGGCCGAGATGCGCGAGACGGGGTTCCTGCACAACTACCTGCGCATGTACTGGGGCAAGAAGATCCTGGAGTGGAGCCGCACGCCCGAGGAGGGCTTCGCCACGGCGCTGCGCCTGAACAACCGGTACTTCCTCGACGGCCGCGACCCCAACTCCTACGCGGGCGTCGCCTGGTGCTTCGGCGCGCACGACCGTCCGTGGCCCGAGCGCGCCATCTACGGCACCGTGCGCTGCATGACGGCCTCGGGCCTGCGCCGCAAGTTCGACGTGGATGCGTACGTGCGGCGCGCGGCAGGTGGCGCGTGACTCGGCGGGCGGCTCACGCGCCCGGGCTACCGAGCAGCCCCAGCCAGATGGCTCGCGTGATCCAGGAACGTCGCGGTGCAATGGGCCTCCGTGCCCGTCCAGCACCCCTCATACATGGGTCGGACTAGGTGGCTACCGAAGGTCGACTACGATCCGGCGACTCCAGCCCGAACAGACCGAACAACTCCGCCTCGCTTAGGGCCGCACCCAGATCCAGTGTCACGTCGTCGATCACCTCGCTGAATAGCTCGCGTTTCTCGCGCAGCTTGCGGTCGATCCGCTCCTCGATGGTGCCCCTACAGAGATACCGGTACGCGGTGACCGCCAACGGTTGCCCCATACGGTGGGCGCGCGCCTCCGCTTGATCCTCCACCGCGGGGTTCCACCACCGATCCAGGTGGAAGACATAGGAAGCCGCCTGCAGATTGAGGCCGAACCCGCCAGCTCGCAGCGACAGGATCAGCACTCGGTGCGTCGGATCGGTGGCGAAGCGGCGAAGCACCGCGTCTCTGGCCGCTGACGACAGCGACCCCACGTACGTCAGCGGGTGATGGGCACGAAGCTGGTGGGCCACCCACTCCACCCCGAACACGCCGTCGGTGAACTGCGAGAACACCAGCGCACGACGGTCCTCGTCCATCAGGTCGGCCACGCGAGCCGCGATGTCAGCCATCTTGGCCGACTGGCCGCTCGACGGGTCGACGTTGCAGAGCTGCTTCAGCCGGACGATCAACTCAAGGACATGCGTCACCGTCGCGGCTCGCCCGGCATCACGCAGCCACACGATGCCGCTGCGCTCCGCCCGGTTGTAGGACTCCCGCTGGGCGTCAGGCAGATCCAGCTCCCGGACGATGATGCGCTTCGGTGGCAGATCCGCCTGAACGTCCTCCTTCTTGCGCCGCAACTGCACGCGCCGCAGCTCGGACCTGACCGCCACCGTATCGGCTGACCAGCCAGCGCCGCCCAAGCTAGAGCCCGACAGGAACGCCAGGATCGACGCCGTGTCCGAGAGCCGGTTCTCCATCGGGGTGCCAGTGAGCGCCCATCGGCGCCTGGCCGGGAGTGCCTTGCACGCCCGAGCAATGTCGGTCTGGGCGTTCTTGATCCGCGACGCCTCGTCCAACACGACCACATCCCACTCCTGACGCAGAGCCGGGCTGTCGCGAAGGTCCAGCACGTCGATGCGCAGCGACTCGTAGCTGATGACTCGAACGTGGGCGCCCCCAAGCCACAACGCTGCACGGTCAGCCGCCTGAGCAACCATCGACACGGCTACCAACTCGGGGGCCCACCGCCGAAGCTCGCCCATCCACTGCCGAACGAGCGAAGCCGGACAGACCACGAGCGCCGAGCGCAAGTCACCCCGCAGGGCGAGTATCCGCAGCGCACCTATCGCCTGGATCGTCTTGCCAAGCCCCATCTCGTCGGCGAGCAGCAGGTTCGGCCGTTCGACGAGCGCTGCGATCCCCTCCTTCTGATAGTCCAGCAGAGGGTGCGGCCAGTCGAGGGCCCCCTCGGGAGCAACCAACCTGGGGAGTGGTGGACGCAGCAGTGCGGCCAGAAGGACGCCGATGTCCGGCGTCGATCCGGCCGCTGGGTGACCAGGATGGTCGCCCCCGTCGTCGCCGAACTCGCCGTACGGGTTGGGCCGGAGCGGGCGAGGCTCGTGAGGTGAGATGCGCGGGATGGAGATGCTCTGGGCAGGCCCCACCCGCAGGGGCGTGCAGCGCACATCATCGGCCCGGGGCACCATCACCGGAGCGACCGCCAGCCGTTCGGCCGGCCCCGCAAGCAGCCCGGGGGCGGCGAGACGCGCGACCGCCCCCGGGCTCGGGTACCATGGCGCGCCGATCCGCCACCGTGGCAGGACGGCCGACAGCGGCTCGCCTCGTGCGAGCCGCGAACCACCTCCGCTATTCGCGCGCGGGATCATGGGCGCCGCCCAACCAGGTCACCTCCGGGTACACCTCGCGCAGCGCCCGGCCCACGCGCTCGAACGGCTCCAGCAACAGGCTGCGGCCCGCCAGTTCGGCCAAGAGCGCCCCAGCCCGCATGCCGGGCGTCGGTTCCGGGCTCACCCAGACGACCTCGAGCGGAAGTGGGTCCGACGCTGCCGCGACGCGAGCGAAAGGGATGCTCGGAGCAAGCTCGTCCCGGCAGAACTCAGCCGGGCCCAGGGATGCGTGGCATACGACAAGATCGGGGGACTCGCGGCAGGCGTCGAACAGCGAGTGAACGAGGCCCCTGATCGCAGCCGATGCGACCAGGTCCCGCGGCCAGAGGATGCCGCTCGGTCCCTCGACGCGGTTGTGGACGAACTCCAGCGGCTGCGTCCGAGCATCGGAGACCAACAGGCCCGCGCAATACTGAAGTGGACGCTCCGTGCGCAGAACGTCGAGAAACGCCACAGATCCGGTCCGGGCCGAAGGGGAGCCGGCGCGATAGGTAACCGCCATTGCACCTACTCCTGAGCGCCCCCGTCACCGTCGCCCTCCATCACGTCCTCGGCGATGACCCTATCGTCCATCGGCACTTCGTCCGCCGTCACGTGCGACCTGTACGTCGGATCGTACCGGCGCAGGTCCCACTGCGTAATCCACCGGCGAATCTCGTTTCGGATCGTTCTGCCAGCCTCGCGCCGCGTGGCGGGCGTCGCGGCGACCTGGCACCCATACGCGCGCTCGTAGATTCCCTTCACCTTGAACTGGATGCCCGCAAGCTCGGCGTCGTCGGCTGGCTTCAAGGCGACCGACTCGCGCAGCAGCGCCAGCGCCGCGCCTGCGGCCTGGGTGTCGGAGTCCGACCCCACCGACAGGCGATTCTGCAGATCCTGGATGACCTGCTCCAGATGGCCGGTGGCGGCGGTCAACACGAACACCACGGGCAGCGCACTCGTCAAGCACTGCTGGCCCCACCAGCCAAGCTCGTGCAGCGCCGATATCTGCTGCCTGGCCGTGAACTGCGCGAGCCGCTCGAACTCGTCGAAGAAGATGACCCAGCCCTTGCCTGTGCACGCCTGGTAGAAGTGGGCCAGCACTCGCAGGCGGTCGTGAGCCAGCATCGCGTTGCGAGGCGCGCCCTTGAGAGCGTAGGCGGACAACTGCCCGATCTCCTTCAGACGGCGGGCGATCTCGGTTCGGTTGGTAGGCGTACCCTCGAAGTCGCCGATCGCCTGCAGGCGGAAGTGTTCGTCTCGCTGCTCTTCGTAGAGATGCAGCAGCGCCTTGAACCGGTCGTTGATGTCTGCGTCGCGCGCCCAGGCGCGCAGACCGGCAAACTGCGGGCCGTCCGTTCGGAACCCACTCGCCAGCGCTCGCAGTGCTCGCCCCTCTCGACCCGGGGCCTCGGACGATGCCGCGAGGGCCTTCAGCACTACCTGAGCGTTGCCCAGTGGCAGCTCCGGCCCAAGAACGGCGAAGCTGGTTACGAAGCCGTCGTCCGCCGCGATGGACTGCAGGTAGCGCAGGAGGTGCGACTTCCCACCACCGAAGTCAGCCTCGAGCACCAGTACCGGTGCGCCCTGTCCCTCCGCCACCTTCCAGAGCCGATCCCTGAAGGTCTCCTCGATGGCCGTCTGGGTGGTGCCCAGTTCCTTCACGGCGGCCAGGCCGGGGACTCCCGCGCGCAGGGCCTCGATCGCCCGCCGGGCAGACAGCCTCTCTCCGGTCATCGAGCGCCTCCCAGGTGGACCAACGGAGCCGCCGGGTTGGGCCGCCCACTATCGCGGACCTCCAACCCGATGCGTGTTTGCAGGGCGTTGTAGTCGGTGTAGTTGCGCCGCGACTCGCGGTCGAAGAAGCGCGGTGAGGTAAAGACGATGAGCGCGAGGCGCTGCAGGCGGTCGATATCGTCGATGAAGTGGCGCACCAGGTTCAGCATGTCGTAGTATGCCTTGTCGCTGTAGGCCACTGCGGGCTCGACGTAGTCGGCGCGGATCGCCTGCAACTCGTCTTGGGACGCGCCACGGTCGATCGCCTCGCCAAGCCTGCGAACCAGCTCCGCCTGAATCTGCGTCTTCGGGCGCCGCTTGACCTCATAGGGGCGCAGATCGAGCAGCACGAGGGCGCCTTGCAGGCCGGTCTCCGGAAGCCAGCGAAGCAGCGAGGCGAGGATAGAGCGTGCGTTACGTGGCGTGATGCGCTCGTGGACCCCGACCTTCTTCAGCACGGACGCGCCACCGGGCACCGTCTGACCGGCGAACCAGCGGAGCAGCACCTCCTCCAAGCTCGGCTCGCCCTTCTCGGCCAGGATCAGCGCGCGCAGCAGAGCAGCAACCGCTGTCCGGAAGTCAACGTCCTTGCCGTAGTCCTGCAGTTGGGGCGTGGCCAGGTTCCGCTGCACATCGGCGACCAGGTCCACCTCGTCCCTCCCGTTCCTGGCCGCGATGACATCGATCGGCTCCAACTCCGGTCCGGCGCCGACCTCCAGGCCGCGAAGCCTCAGAAACTCGCGGGCCTGCGCCACGGCTCGCATCCGCCAATCGACCTTGGCGCTGATCTCGCAGAGGAAACGGTCCATCCGATGGAGAGGACGAGGCTTACCGTCCACGCCGGGCTCGGCGGGATCGACGTAGGCGTAGAGGAAGCCCCGCGCGGACGCGAGGCAGCCAAGCCGCGCGCGCACATCGGCGAGCTGCCGGTCCTCGCCGCTGACCACCTTGACGACCGATCCGCCAGCCGGGACGTACTCGTCGAGGTACTCGTCCTCCAGCATCCGCAGCCAGACGCCGGGATCGCAATGCAGAGGGTCTCTTTCCATCGATGCCATGTGCCCCCTTACTCCATGAAACGGATGCCGTAGTAGGCCCTCTCGTCGCCGTCCTCGCCGCGAATGTAGAGCACATCGCCCTTGCGGTACTTGCCGGACGGCCCGGCTATCTCGTAGGTCGCACCGGATCGCGTGGATCGGATGCCCGAGGTAGCCAGCGCGTAGATCGCCTGCCCGAAGTCCGGCCACGGGTTGTCCTTGGCCCAACCAGGCGCAAGGGCGAACACGTCGTAGGCCTCGCGGAACGTAAGCAGCTTCTCCGCGCACAGCTTCGGCTGCTTGTAGACGGCCTGGAGCTGCTCCAGCAGTTGCTGGCAGTTCACGGCGGATGCCCGGTCGCGGAGGCGTCGCAATTCGTCGGCAACGACGCGCGGCCGGATCTTCGACCACTTGCGCTTGCCGATGCGCAGGCTGCTCTGCGCAGGGAGCGCTCGAAGGACCACCGGTGAGGAGACCAGCCGCTCCTCCTCGGCCAGGATCCGCAGCCCGTGCCGCTCGCGAGCGACCTCCTGCAGTTCGGCCTGCCACTCTCCGCCCGACAAGTACTCCGAGCTGTCGAATGCCCAGGACTCGAATGCCACGCGGACCGGCTCGGACAGGCTAGTGGCAGCGGCGACGGCCCCTTCTGCAGCCTTGCGCCGGTTGTCGAGATGCCCGTCGCGGCAGGCCGCCTTCCACGCCTTGAGGCCCCGCAGGTACTTCGCCGCGTCCCGTATCAGTCGGTCTACTTGCTCTTCGTGCTCCGCGAGCGCTTGCTCCAAAGCCAAGCTCCAACTCCTGTGGTGATTTGAGTCGTCAGAGGCCTAAGCGGCGGACCGCAGTTCGGACGATCAGGGGATGCGCCGGACGACGCGAACGCCGTGGCGACGTCCTCATCGTCCAGCAGTCACCAGACGACACTGGCCCGATTGCATCTTCGCGACGACCGCGCCAGTCTCCTCCGCGCGGCCGATCCGAAGCGCCGTGTCGCGCGACATCGCGGCGCCCCAGCGCGCCCAGCTACCTGTCACCTTGCCTCCGCGCCGCCTTCATCTCCTCCAGCTCCTTGATCGTCTTCGGCCAGTCGGTCTTGAGCAGGCGAGAGAGGGCGCGATCGGCCAGGAGGCGCCCCTCGGTCTGGCAGGCGGGGCAGTAGTCGCACTCGTTCTCGGAGTACACGAGGCGCTGGATCGCGGTGCCGCAGACCGGGCACGGCTGGCCGAACTTGCCGTGCGCGGCCATCTCCGGGCGGAACGCGGTCACCTTCTCCGGGAAGCCGTCGCCCGCCTCCGCGAGCAGCCGCGCAGTCCACTCCGTCAGCACCGTGCGCGTCGCCTCGTGCAGGCGGCTGACCTCCTCGTCCGTCAGCTTCTGGCTCATCCGGATCGGCGAGAGGCGCGCTCGCAGCAGGATCTCGTCGGAGTACGCGTTGCCGATGCCCGCGAAGAGGCGCGGGTCCGTGAGCGTGCGCTTGAGCGTGTGGTTCTCCCGCCGCAGCACCTCGGCGAACTGCTCCGGGGTCGCCTCCAGCGGCTCGATACCGCCCGCGTCCAGCTCGCGCAGAGCCGCCTCGCCGCTCAGCAAGTGTACGGCCGCCCGCTTGCGCGTCGCCACCTCGGTCAGCAGCAGCGTGCCATGCTCGAAGTCGAACGCGGCGATGGCGGCCTTCCCGGCAAGCGCCGCGCCCGCCTTCTTCCAGTGCAGCCGCCCCGCGATCATCAGGTGGATGGATGCGAACAGCTCCCCCTCGCAGCAGAGCACGACCCGCTTCCCGACGCGCCGCACGCCCGTCACCTGCCGCCCCGCGAACTCCTCCGGCCTCGGCGACACGGTCCGCAGCACGAACGGGTTGCCCACGCGCACTCCGGTCAGCGCCCGGCCGACAGCGCGCTGCTCGATGGCGTGCAGGTACACGGTGACGTCTGGGAGTTCAGGCATGGCGAATGGCTCCTGGGACGAGACGGATGGCTGCAGCGTAAGGCTCGGCCGGGCGACGCGCGCATTCTACACTCAGCCATGGTGCTATGGCAACACGCCGGATGCAGCAGAGAGTACTGACTGAACATGGATTGCACGACAATATTGACAGAGTCTGGGACTTTAGTTACTCTGTATCCGCATGTGTCAATCCGCAGGCACGAACCGGAGGATGCACCATGACCGACACCGAGACGACGAGCCCTAGCGGAGCAGTAACGCTCTCACCCGCGGAGCTTGGCGCACGGATCGCCGCGCTCCGACGCTCCAGGGGCCTCTCGCAGAGCGACCTTGCTGCCAGGCTCGAGCTGTCGCGGCCGCTGGTGGTGGGCATCGAGAAGGGCACTCGCACCCCGCGCCCCGAGGAACTCGCGGTCATCAGCGAAGTACTGGACGCGCCGCTCCACGCGCTGCTGACGGGAAGGCCCTACCTGGGCACGTTCGCCCCCAAGTTACGCAGGACGGGCGCCGACCCCATGTCCAATGAGGCTGTCGATGCCGCGACGACTCTGCTGCGCGAGTTCGCCGAAGACTACCTGCGCCTCGAGCAGTTGCTCGGAATGGACTCGGCGCGGGCGCCGCATCTGCCCCAGTACCCGCTCGGGCGGCTCGGCGCCGGCGAGGCCGCGGAGGATGTCGCCGACCAGGAGCGCAGCCGGCTCGGCCTGGGGAACGGCCCCATTCCTGACGTGATGGCCACTCTGGAGCGGGCCGGCGTCTGGGCCGTAGCCCTGCCGCTGCCGGAGTTCCGCCTGGCGGGCCTCTTCGCCTACACCGATCGCACCGGGCCGTGCGTGCTCATCAACGCCGCCCATCCGCCCACGCGCCAGGCGTTCACGGCCGCACACGAGTATGGGCACTGCATCACCGACCTCTACGGCGGCGAGGTAACGGTGCTCTTCGACTACGCCCGCAAGCCCAGCGACGAGCAGTTCGCCGATCGCTTCGCGGGCGCATTCCTGATGCCGGCCGCGGGCCTCCGGCAGCGGTTCCGCGCAACCGTGCGAGACCGCGGCGACTATACTGTGGCCGACGCCGCCGGGATGGCTGAGGAGTACGGCGTCTCGCTTGAGGCGATGGTGCTGAGGCTGGAGCACACGGGTTGCGTGCAGCGAGGCGCTTGGGACCGGCTGCGGGGCGCGAAGCTGCCGCGGACCCGCCAGCCACGCAAGTCGGTCCGTCTGCCGCACCGGTTCCGCACGATGGCGGTGCAGGCGCATGAGCGAGATCTGATCTCTGAGACGGAACTGATGGGCATGCTCCACTGCAGCCGCGTCGAGGCCCGCGAGACCGTCCTGGCGTTCACCGAGCCGCAGATCGTCGAGAGCGAAGGCGTGATGCAGTTGTCGCTGGACCTCGGCACGGTGCTGAGCCCAGCGCCGAGGGAGCACGCCTGACGATGGATGCCCCTGGAATGGTCTGGGACGCGTGCGCGCTCCTGAACCTGCTCTCAACGGGCATGGGGCCCGAGGTGCTGCGCAGCCTCGCCGATGAGCACGCCGCCGAGCGCCACGTGGTCGAGGGCGAGGTGCGGTACCTGCGCCCCATGTCCGACGAGCAGGGCGACGACCAGCAGGAACCCGTGGACTGCAGCGAACTGACCGACAGCGGGATACTGCGGATCGCGGACCTGGCGCCGAACGAGCGGGTGCTGTTCGTCCGCCTCGCCGAGCACATGGATGACGGCGAGGCCCGCAGCGGAGCGCTCGCCATCGGCCGCGGGCTGGCACTGGTTACCGACGATCGGCAGGCGCTCCGCTGGTTCCGCTCAGAGCGGCCAGCGGTTCCGGTCGTCACGACGCCGGACTGGGTGCAGTTGTGGGCCTCCACCACCGGCGCGGACCCCGGCATGCTCGTGTGCCCGATCACCCTTCGGGCACGGTACCGACCACGCTTCTCCGACCCGGCCTACGCTTGGTGGATGGCCGCGCTCGACGAGTAGACGCGGGCGCAGGCGAGAAGGTCCCGCGCGCCCCGATGGTGAACGGTCGGTGCTGCCGCGGCTCCGGCAGCGGGGGACACGCCCATGATCGGATCGGCCGAACGCGTCGTGCTCACGCTGCTCGCTTGCGTTCTCTGCGCCCGCGGACAAACCGCGGTGCTGCCGGCGCCCCCTCCAGGCGGCTGGCGCGGGGTCTTCTTCAACCCGCAAGTGAACGCCGACCCCAACTTCCCCTGGCTGATCTACTACGCACAGCATCGGCCCAAGATCCGCGAAGCGCTGCAGGACCTCCGCACCGCCACCGGCATGAACCTGGTGGCGGTGTTCGTGATGATCCCGCACTCGCTGAAGACGCCGGCGCAGGGCAACCGGGTCGGCGAGAGCGTCGAGCAGTGGGCGAACACCGCGTACCTGGACAACGTCGCGGCGTTCGTGGACGACTGCGCCGAGGCGCACATCGAGGTCGAGCTGGACCTGGTCGACAACCGGTGGATCCCGTACCGCTTCGATTCGGAGCACCACATCGGGGCGCCGGGGAAGCCCTGGTGGCCGGTTGCGGGCGAGCAGCCCTGGCGGGAGGCCGCCGCGTGGTACCGGCAGGTGATGGAGTATGTAGAGGCTTATGCCAAGCACCCGACCGCCATCGCCTACTGGTGCATGATGGGCAACTACACCTTCGGGGCGGCGGAGCCGGTGCTCTGGAACGACGATGGCAAGCCCGAGGTCCGCGAGTTCACGGAGCGGTTCGTCAAGGCGGTGTGGCCCGTGTTCGCGCGGACGGGCAAGCGCCCCAAGGCCGCTCCGATCCTGCTGCCGATCTTCGCCGAGGGTGGGTACTGGCAGAACAAGACGCCTGCCGACCGTCTGGCGGGGTTCACCAATCTGAAGCGGTGGCTCGTCGACGAGCTGAAGATGCCACCCGACTACTGGGTGATGAGCACGTACCCGTTCTGCGACCCGGTGCCCGACGGGTACTCCTACCTGCACCGGATCGTCGAGATCCTCGGACCGAGGAATGCGCGGCGGCTGGTCTCGACAGACCTTAAGGGGCTCGGGCACGAAGACGAGCTGCGCGGGTCGATCATCCACACCGAGGGCCGCTCCGGCGCCGACATCCTGAGGTGGCACATCGGCAAGTGCGCGGAGTACCGGCTCGCGGGGTGGTGGATGTGGGCGTACCAGGACACGCCGACCTCGCGGACCGGCCTGCGCACGCTCGACGGGAAGTGGAAGAGCGACCTGATCGACGTACTCAAGCCCCCGCCGCACGCGCGGTGACTTCGGGCCTGCCCCATCGGCCACGGCGGGCAGTTCAGACGTCCTGATCTTGCCAGTGGTCCTCGCGAAGGATGCGGAAGACCGGGGCGCTCGTGCGCAGCGTCTGGTACTTGTCCATCCCCGACTTCCGCGGCATCACGAAGCAGTGGTCGCGCGGGCACACGATCTCCTCCTCGCACCAGCCGTCGGTCAGGATCATGACGGGCGCGTTGGGCGGGAAGTCCGGCCGGCTCGCAAGCAGGTTCACGGCGGGCTGCAGCACCGTGCCCCCTCGGCCCTGCACCGGGAAGACGCCGCGCAGGTCGATCGGGCTGACGAAGCCGCGGTCGTAGGGCTGGGCATCGCACATGACGAGGCGGATGGCCGGCACGTCGCGCGCCTCCGAGAACGACGCGATCGCGCCCAGCGCGCGGCCCAGCAGCTCGCGATCCATCGACCCCGACGTGTCCAGCACCACGCCGAAGGTGCACGCCTCGCGCCACTCCAGCGGAACGTGCCGCGCCGCGCGAGGGATGTCCGGCGTCGACGCCTGGCGGCGGCTCGCACGGGCGTAGGTCCGCAGCGACTCCCGGACGTAGGGCACGTGCCCCTCCATCCACCGGGCCAACTCCACGTCCCACGGCACCGGCGGCGCGAAGAGCGAGCGGATCTCCTCCAGCATCCCGGCCGGCACGAAGCCACGCATTGGGCACGTGAGCCCCACGGCCAGGCATCGCCGCACCATGTCGTCGAGCGTCGCCACCTCGCCGCGCAAGATAGGTTTGCGCGCGTCCCAGATGATGTCGCCCCGCCCTCCGCGGAAGCCGCGAAGTCCCTTGCACTTGCGCGGATCGCGAAGCAGGAGGTCGTACACCTCTTCGGCGGACATCCCCCGCAGCCGCGGGTCGAAGAGCGCGCCGACCGACGGTAGCTTGCCCACGCCCATCTCGACGAGCCACCCGTTGATGACGAAGTCGCACGCCCAGTTCCAGACCTCGGGATCGCGCCCCTGCAGCCGGCTGGAGTGCATCAGGGCCACGTGGAGCAGCTCGTGGACATAGACGAACACCCATTCGTCCTGGTCGAGCCGCCGATCCTTGTTCAGGTAGATCTCGCCCAGGTAGGGGTTCACGGCCGCCACGCCGATGTCCATGCGGTCGCACATCGGCCCGTCCGCGATGATGGACAGATCCGCCGCCAGCGCGCCGAGGAGCGGGAACTCGTACATGACCCACTGCCGCGCCCGCCGCGCCACCGCCCACAGCTTCGCCTGGGCGCCCGTGTCGCCGAGGTGAACGGAGGCCTCGACGACGGCCTCGTCGACCGCCCGCCGGATGCCCTCCGCGAACAGGTTCTCGTAGTCCGTGCGGCGATCCCGATATCCCCACCCAATATCCCGCGCGTCGGGCCCGCCGTAGAGCATGTCGGTCCGCCCGACGCCCGCTGGGGTCAGCCACTTGGCCGAGTACCGCTTGTCCGCAAGGACCGCCTCGTAGATGGCCTCCTCGGTCCTGCCGGTGAACTGGGGCTCGCACACGAAGTCGTGCGGCGGACTCCCGATCTTGAGCGCCGCGAGCAGGTTGTCGATGTAGATGTCGCACGCGACCGACCACAGGTACCGGTCGCGGTCCTGGCAGCGCTTGTCGTGGCCCAGCGCCAGATGGAGGCACTGGTGCGCGATGAAGTGGACCCAGGCGGCTCGCAAGATCTCCGGCCGGCGATGCGGGTTCGCAAAGATGACGCCGTTGTCCAGACTCACGCCCGCGATGAGCGGCCAGTCGGGATCGTCGGGGCATTCGTACACCGGCACGCTGCCCAGCAGCGGCCCCAGGACCGTGCCGTCGAGATCGTGCCGAGCCCAGCGGATGTTGGCGCGCGCCTCGTCGATCCGCTTCTCGTGCGAGGTGCGGCGGTCGCGGCGGGCCACGCTCGTCAGCCCTTCGGGGCGATCTGCTGCGCGAGGCGGGGCAGGTCGCGGACGACCTCGACGAGGAACCAGTTCGGCAGGTTGCGCGCGCCGTCGCCGGTCTCCTCCGCTACCATGACGGTCGCCATCTCGAGGCTGACCTCGCACAGCTCGACGAGGATGCGCTTGGCCTGGATCACGAGCTGGCGGTGCGGCGGTTTGATGCCCTCGCGCTCGGGAGGCAGCGTCTTGGCGAGCTGCGCGCGGATCGACTGGACGAGGAAGTACAGCACGTCGCGATCCACGGCCGCGCGCGGCAGCGGCTGGTCGCCCGAGAGGATCTTGTCCACGAAGAGCTTGCCGTGGATCTGCTTGACGAATGCGCCGAACGACCGCGCGTGCGACGGGCTGAGGCACCCGGCCGCGAGCATCCCGACCTCGTCCATGGTCACGTCGCCGCCGTACGCCTGCAGCGCGTCGCTCAGGATGTGCCACGAGCGGGGCGTGCTGAAGGTCTCCTCCGTCTTGGGGGGCTGCACGAAGAGGTGGTCGGGCCGCGTCTCCACGTAGCTGATCACCCACTCGTGGATGCCATTCGCGTACGCCCAGTCCAGCCACTCGCGCGTGCTGGGCCGCAGCTCGACGTGCAGCAGCCGGTTCATCAGCGCCGAGGACACAGGCTTGACGATGGCCTGGTCGTGGGCCCGATTGCCCGCCACGATGACGATGGAGCCGTCCGGCAGGCGGTACTCGCCGATGCGGCGCTCGTGGATGAGGCTGTAGAACGCCTTCTGGACCTCGAACGTGCACGCGTTCAGCTCGTCGACGAACAGCACGTACGGCGTCTCGCGCGCGATCATCCGGGGTGGACAGAACACGGAGTGGATACCCTCGATGCGGGGCACGCCGATAAGGTCCTCGGCCGCCAACTGCGAGCCGAGCAGGGAAACGCAGTCCATGCCGAGGTCGCGCGCGAACTGCTCGACGATGGCCGACTTCCCGATCCCCGGCGGCCCCCAGATGAAGACGGGCCGGGTCAGCGCAACGTTGAGCAGCACCTTCGACAACTGCTTGGGGGTAACGGTATCCATGCGCGCATTCTACACCCGCGAGGGCGGCAGCCGCAACGGCGGGGCGATCAGGCAATCCCCCCGACAAGACCAAACCGCCGCCCGATACAACCCGGGCGGCGGTCGAAGCACTGCGAGGGCACCGGCTTACCGGCGGCGGCGCACCACGATGAGACCGGCGGCCCCGCAGCCGAACAGCGTGGCGAGGACGCCTGGCTCCGGCACGCCCGCCGGACGCGTCGTGTACGTGATGTTCGCATAGAACGCCGCGCCGCTCGGGCCGCCGCCGCTGTTGTTGTCCGCGATGAGCAGCACGTTCTCGCCGGCCAGGAAGTAGGACAGATCGTCCGTCGAGAACGGTGCATCCCCGTACTCGGACACGACGCCCGGATCGCCGCTGAACATCGACGGCGTGAGCGCATGGCCGTTGAGGAACACGCGCCCGAGATCATCGACGTTGGCCGCCCCGGTCAGCAGGATGGAGACGACATCCGACGGAAGCGTGAACGTGACCTTGAAGAAGCCGCTGTTCTCCCCAATGGACGACAGGAGGCCGTCGTCGGGGATGTTCACCACTTCGGTGCCGTCCGGCGCGCCAGATGGAACTGGGGTATAGGTTCCCAGCGAGTCCTCCACGACCGGGGAGAACACGAGGCCGGACGCATCGCCCGCGTCGAGCAGAAGCGCCTGCGCGTCGTCCGGCGCCCCCTTCACCAGCGCCGCGCCCAACGTCGACGCGTCGCTCTTGAGTTCGATCGTGTCTGCCCGAGCGATCCGCACCGAGCCGACGGCCAGCCCAAACAACGACGCATACAACCACGCATTCCGTATCCGCATCATGGTCTGTGTCGACAGCCTCCCTTGTTGATGCGGCTCGCGGTCAGGCAGCACCGTGGGGCCGCGTCTGTGCGCGGACGCCCCGAAAGCGCTGGCAAGGCGCGCGTCCGGACCGCAGGCGTCCTGGCACGGTCACCCCGCAACATTGCATGGATCGTGCCATGTGACCGCCCGGATGCGACAATCGCGCCGCGCCCTGCTGGGTGTCCTTACAGCCCGTGCTCCGTCCGCGAAATGACCTCTTCCTGCATGACCGGATCGAGGCGGGTGAAGTAGTCGGAGTAGCCCGCCACGCGCACGATGAGGTCCGCGTACTCCTCCGGGCGCTCCTGGGCGGCACGGAGGGTCGCGGTGTCCACCGAGTTGATCTGCGTCTCGAATCCGCCCAGCTCGACGTAGGCGCGGATGAGGGCGACGAGCTTGGCGCGGCTCTCGGCGTCCGCGAAGAACCCAGGCGCGAAGCGCAGGTTCAGCACGATGCCGCCCACACCCGGCCGGTGGTCCCACGAGGTGATGGAGCGCGCGGCGGCCGTCGGCCCGCTGCGATCGCGGCCCTGCGCGGCGCCGGCTGCGTCGGCCAGCACCTCGCCCGCGCGGCGCCCATCCGGCGAGGCCCCCGTCTCCGAGCCGAGGATGCGGTGCATGATCCAGCAGAAGAAGCCCGGCACGAAGTGGCTGCCCAGGCCATCGCGGTACTTCGCGTGCTCGCGGTAGATGATGCCCACCATGCGAGCGGCGAGTTGGTCGGCCTCCTCGTCGCCGTTGCCGTAGCGCGGCACCCCGCCGATGAGCGCGAGCCGCCGGGCATCGTCGGCGAAGTTGGAGGCCAGCGCGTCGCGCACGTCCGCGAGCGTCCAGCTCCTCTCCTCGTAGACGCGGCGCCGGATCACGTTCAGCGAGTCGACCAGGTTCGCGAGGCCCACGTTGGAGGTCTCGGTCCACGTGTAGCGCGCGCCACCGCGGTCGGTGTCGAGGCCGCGCTCGATGCAGTCGCGGGTGAAACAGGAGAGCAGCGGATAGGCCCATCCGGCGGCGCGCTGGCGGCGCACGTCCTGCTGCTCCTTGGCGGCGTCGGCGATCTTGCCGGCGAGCAGGCGCTCATACTCCGCCAGGAGCGCGTCGTACGTGGTCAGGGCCTCGATGGGCGCGGGCTGCAGGCGCGTGAAGGCGTTGACGTACCCCTCGCCCCCCACCGCATCGCTGCCGTCGTAGTGCTTGCCGCCGTTCAGGATCCACTCCAGCGGCTTCACGAGGTTGATGTACGGGCTGGCGACCAGGATGTTGCTCGCCCCGCAAATGGTGATCTCCACGCACGTCGAGTGGATGTAGTTCGTGGAGTCCTCGGCGGTCGCGTCGCGGAGGTGCAGCCCCTCGCCGATGGTGTGGTCGTTGAAGAGCGACGGCTTCGTGCGCCCGGCCAGCAGCGACTCGGCGGCCATGTCCAGCAGGTGCGTGGGCGTCTCGCGGTTCACGCCCAGGCCGAGCGACGGGTTCAGCAGCTCGACCAGCGCGTCCGCCTCCAGGCACAGCTCGGTCAGCTCGTTCGACCGGTCATGCCCGTGCACATCGATTCCGCCGACCATCACCGGCAGGGGCAGCGGGATCACGTAGTTCATCAGGATGAACTGGCAGCAGATCAGCTCCAGCGCGCGCTCGCGCGTGATGCGGCCCTCGGCCAGGTCGCGCTGGTAGTAGGGCCAGAGGAGGCGGTCCGGCCGCCCGGGCCCGAACAGGCCGCACACGGTAAGGGTGGCAGCGAAGAAGAGCAGGTGCATCGCCTGGATGGCCTCGTGGAACGTGGCCGCCGGGTGCTCGGGCACGCGATCGAGCATCGCCGCCAGCTCCAGCATCTCCGCGCGGACCTGCGGGTCGGCGGCGGCCTCGGCACGCTGCCTGGCCATCTCCCGCAGCCGGGCGGCCAGGTCGCGGAAGCCCTGCAGCGCGATGAGGCAGGACCGGTAGAAGACCAGCTTCTCGGGCTCGGTCGACGCGTCCATCCGGCGCCGCACGCCCGCCTCGATGCCGCTGATTCCCTCCGCCAGCAGGCGGTCCGCGTCGAGGGCCATGTGGCTCGTCTGCCCGCCCGGGAACGCGCGTGGAGGCAGCGGGTCACCCGACGGCGGCGGCGCGTCGGGATCGAGCCGGCCCGCGAGCAGCTCCCCATCGGCTAGTCCGAGCGGCGCGTGGCGCAGCGTCTCGGCCTCCGCGATGGCGCAGCGGATCGGCACGGGCTCGTCTGCCGGGGCATCGTGCCACGCGGCCCGCAGCACCGTCGCGGCCACCTGCGGCCCCATCACGTCATTGCGGCTCGCGTCCAGGGCCGCCGCCCGCAGCGCCTCGATCCTCGCCGACCTCGCCCGCACGCCCGTCGCAGACGCCAGTTCCAAGCCCATGCCAGCTCCCCCCAGGAAACGATGCGGCATACTTCGTCCCCGAAACCTCGCGGACCTGCTCAATCGTACCTATTGACGGCGCCGGTGTGCGCGCGTACAATCGCGAGGTAGGTCATTCTGCCGCCAACCGTCGAAGGGAGCTACCATGGCCACCATCCGCTGCCGCTATGCGGCCGCCGAGATCCAACTGACACCGGTCGCTCCCACCACCAACGGCGCGCGCGACGCCTATCGCCTCGCTTACTCGGAGCACGGAACCGTGCTCTTCGAGTCGCGGTACCCTATGCCCGGCACGCAGGACGGCCACTATGAGATGCGCCGCGTCGCGCGGGCGTTTCACTCCGCGCCGCGGCTCGCAGGCCTGAGGCTGCCGCTCGACCTGGGCGATTCCGACGACGCGAACGATCCGTTCTTCGCCGAGCGCCCCGTGCTGCTGTTCGGCCCCGAGTGGATGCGGGTCTCCATGGAGCCGGTGCCCGCCGGGCCGGACCGAGACACCGACAGCGCTGTCGCGACAACCTGGCTGGTGCGCCCGCGCCGCCAGCGACGAGGCCCCCTCGCCCGGTGGCTGCAGTTCAGCCTGGTGTGCACGATGGCGGAGGCGGCGCAGTTCGGCGAGGAGCTGTGGTCCGAGCTGATGGACGCGCAGCGCCGGCGCGCCGAGCTGGGCATCGCGGCTCCGACCGACTGGGACGAGGTGGACCTGGCTCCGGGAGAGGTCGGCCAGACATGACAGAACGCAACGTGGGCACGGTCGGGAGCGGGCAGCGCACTCCCAGCAGCAGCGCCGCGCGGACCAGGGCGTTGCTGGGCTGCGCAGGCGTTGTCGTGGGCTGCGTGGTGCTCCTCGTGCCCGCGTACTGGATTGCCAACCACGTGGTTCCGCCGCACGGGCGCATGGGCTATCGCTTGCCCGTCTGGGCCCTGGGGTGGGGGCGGCTGCAAGAGGCAGTCGTCAAGGGCGACGCCAAGGCCGTGCATGCCCAGTTGGCTCTGGGCACCAACCCGAGCCTCACGCCGCCAACGCACCCCGGCACGCGGGCGCCCGCGGTGATCATCACGGCAGCGACGACTGGCCGCGTGGACATCGCCCGCATGCTGCTCGACGCGGGGGCCGATGTGAACAGCCGGGATGACCTCGGCGACACCCCACTCTCGGCCGCCGCCGGCGAGGGCCACATCGACATGATGCGGCTCCTCCTGCACCGCGGCGCGAAGGTCGCGGACGCCGGCGGTCACAGCGAGGCGCTCTGCGAGGCCGCAACGTCGGACAAGCGCGAGGCGGTCGCGTTCCTCCTGGCCCACGGCGCGAAGCCGAACCAGACCGTGGTCGGCGGCGGCAGCCTGCTTCTCGAGTTGGAGCGTGACGGCCGGCACGAGGTGGCGGAGATGCTGCGGAAGGCAGGTGCGAGGTGAAGATGCTGCAGCCGGCCTGCGTGATGGTCCTCGCGGCGGCGCTCCTTGGCGCTCCGGGCGTTGCGCAGCGTTCGCCCAAGCCCGATGCGCTTGCCACTGTGCGCTTGCACCCCGCCGCCGCGCCTCGCCAGACCGCAGGCGGCGGCATCCTCACGTTCACACTCTCGCCCACAGGGCGCGCGACGCGCCCGCCGAGGCGCTACCTGCGCCCCACGCCCGCCGACGCCCGGGAGCCCCTGCTCCCACTAGCGGTGGCGGTGAGCGACGCCAAAGGACGTACCGTGCGCCCAGCCAAGCTCCCCGCCACCAAGCTGGCCCCGCCGCGACCGTCGGACTTCGCACGGTCGTCGGTCACGCTGCGGTGGAACTGGCGCGACTGGTACGCGCTGTCGCCCGGCAGGTACGCGTTCACCTTCCGGTACGACTTCGCCGCGAACTACCCGGGCCTCCGCGGGCTGTGGGCGAGGTCGGAGCGCGCGATCGTGCGGGTCAGCGTCGCCGCCGAAGCGCAGCCAACGACGCGACCCCGCATGCTGCCAGGAGCGCGAGCGCGGAGGGCTCAGGCACTTCGGTGACGCTCACGTCGTCGATGAGCGTCACGCCCAGTTGGTGGTAGATGTGGAACGCCAACTCCGTTTGGTCCGAGTCGGCCACAAGGCCGGTAACGAGGAACCACTGGTAGGGGCCCACATCTGGCCAACTCGACGCGGGCACCCCGTGCGGGAGGTCGAGAACCACGGCTCCCCCGAACGTAACGGAGAATGGGCCGGAGTCGAAGTCCAGACCGTTCCCGTTGGCGGCGGCCCAGAAGCTCAGGACGTACTCATGGCCCGCGGAGGTCGCGAGCATCTGGCTCAGCGTGCACGCATAGTCGTCGTGGTTGCCGGCAACCTGCGCGCCAGAGTGAGGAGGCTGCCAGATGTCGGGTCCGAAGACGAGAACGCTCCCCTGCGTCGCCGTCCACCCGTCTCCCAGGTCGGGCGGATAGGAGTGCCCCGTCTGAGGGCTGTCACCGTAGACGCCAGGCGCGGCGTTCTCGAAACCCGGGTCCTGGACGAGGTTCTGGGCGAGTGCATACGGCGACACAAGCAGCATTGCGGCCGCGAGCATAACGCGCATCATAGCGTGCTCCCTTCGCAAGCAAGGTGGCATCACAAGCTTGGCCCAGTTGGGATCGTTGCATGAGTCGTGCCAACCTGACAACGCTGCCGAGGCGCCGGCCCTGGCCCGCCGACATCCGAGCATCGAGGAGCCCCACCCTATGCCCAACCTGACTATCCGCGCACGCACCTACCAGCAGTTCGACGCCGACTCCGCGCTCGACGTGCCGGGCGAAGGGTATGGCGGCTGGCGCGAGGCCCAGATCGAGATCGCGCCGGAGCACACCGCCCTCGTCGTGATGCACGCGTGGGACACCGGCGGGCCGGGCGAGTTCCCGGGCTGGCGGCGGGCCGTGGAGTACATCCCGCGCGCCGAGGCAATCCTGCGCGACGTGTTCCCGCCCCTGCTCCGCGCCGTGCGCCGGGCCGGCATACCAGTCTTCCACGTCGTCAGCTCCGGCGACTACTACCGCGACCTGCCTGGCTTCCGCCGTGCGGTGGAACTCGCCGGGCCGCCCCCGCCCCCGCCTGAACGCGTCGCGCCGGACCCCGTGTACGAGCGGCTGGTGGCCTACCGCCGCGAGCATGTGTTCGTGGGCCCGCACAACGAGGCGGGCGTGGCGGAAGGCTTCCGGCGGCTCGGCTTCGCGGCGGAGGCGCGGCCCGAGGGCGAGGAAGGCATCGCGGAGGACGGCAGGCAGCTCCTGGCCCTCTGCCGCCAGGCCGGGGTGAACCACCTCATCTACTGCGGCTTCGCGGTGAACTGGTGCCTGCTGCTCTCGCCGGGCGGCATGGCCGAGATGAGCCGCCACGGCCTGCTGTGCTCCATCGTCGCGGACGCCACGACGGCGGTCGAGAACCGCGAGTCGGCGCGGACCGAGGCGCACAAGGAGGAGGCGCTCTGGCGCGTGGCACTGGCATACGGCTTCGTGTTCGAGAGCGCGGGCCTGGTCGCCGCCCTCGGTCAGGCAGGCACATAGGGCGACGGGGCGCCCCGCAATGGGACGCCCCGTTCAGTCCACCCAGCAAGCGTCCGCTGCAAGGCATGACCCGTCGCCGGCGGATGCGGGCGCGATGCTGGGTGGTCCGTTGGACTACGGCGCATCGCCGAACCGATGGGCAGCCGTCGCCGCGGCGATGTCGGCAATCCAGCGGGCGATCTTGGGGTGCGGCAGGAGCCCCTTGGAGGTGGGAACGAGCGGGATGCCCAGGCCCAGTTCGCCGGCCAGGTTCCCACCGACCTCGCTCGCACCGGACGCCACGTAGACGCCCGCCACCAGCAAGCGCCTGGCCCCTTGCGCGGCGCCCTTGATCCTCGCCACCTCACCCTCGCCCAGGCGATGCCCCATACCGATGTAGGCCCGCGTGACAGATCGGAACCCGCCGCCGTTGGAGAGCTTGTCGGCAACGCTCTGCATCAGCGCATCCCATGACGCCGCGAAGCCAGGATCTCCGTGGGCGACGAGGAGCACGCTCTCGTCCGCCGGCGCCGTGCTGATCTCACGCACCCTCTCCGCCATGATCTCGGGCAGGAGCGAACTGGTATCGAGCGCGGGAGTGACCACGATCTGCGCGGCCGTGCGCACAAACTGGGCCTTCTCCTGCTTGAGCGTCTTGATCGTCGCCGGATCGTAGAGCAACCCGAGCACGCACGGAACGTCAAGGACCGTGTGGGCGCTCAGAGTGATGAAGGCCGGCACCACAACGATGTGCCGGATGCCCTGCGATTCGAGCTTGGCAATCGCCTGAGCCGTGGTTGGCTCGGCGAACTCCAGGAACGCAGCGGTGGACACCGCGTCGGGGCGAGTCTGGCGAAGCACGTCGGATACCTCGGCCGCCAGAGAACGGATCGACCTGTTCCACGCCTCGCTCGGCGCCCCATGGGCGAGTACGACGACGCCGAGCTTGGGAGCGGGCCTCGCGAACGCCTGCTGAGCCGGCGCCACCGAGAGTGCTAACAGAGCCCAGGCGAAGATGGGCAATGCGGATTGTCGTCTCATTGAACTCTCCTATCTGCGGAACGCACGCCGCCCACGACTCGGATGCTCGCAAGCGGCGCGCGCGGAACTGGCGCGTGAACCCGATCAGAATCCGTAGGACACGAAGCCGGAGTGACCGCCCGGGCGCTTCACCTTGGCATGGCTGTCCATGTACAGGTAATTCAGCGCTTCATGGTGAGGCCACTTGACCGTCTTCCCATTCACCAAGACGGAGTCGCGACAGATCACCTTGTTGCACACATCGCCATCAGCGCCGCTGTGTCCCGGGGCGGCGTCCAGGCATTGTCCGTCATACGCCTCCCACATGCTCTGCGACATCCCCGACGGAGCCCAGCCGTCGGGCCAGCCGAAGCACTTCTCCATCATGTCGACCCCGTAGAAGGCGTAGCTCACCGAAAACGGCCCTGCCGCCGGCACGCCGCGCAGCCTCGACGGGCAGACGAATATGCCGCTGTTCCTGATGTAGGGCTCCAGTACCACGAGGGGAGACAGGACGTGGTCCGCAGGGTCCTCGGTCTTTGTGATCCGGCCTGGAAAGAGGATCCGGACGAGAGGCATGCAGTTGTCGTAGTCCTGGCAGTACACCGCCGTCGCCAACCCGATCTGCCGCAGATTGGACAGACAGGTCGTCTGCCGAGCCTTCTCCCGAGCCTGCCAGAACACGGGAAAGAGGATTGCTGCAAGTATCGCTATAATCGCTATTACGACTAGAAGCTCAATCAGTGTGAAAGCAGCGCGCTTGGCCATCATGGGTTCTCCTCTATGGCACGATAGGGGTTCCCGGACCCATGGCGAGGCGGTATGATGCTCACTGTAGGGGGCGGCATCTGCCGTCTCTCCGCGGCGCGCGGGTGTTGCCCACACCCGCGCGCCGTTCCCTTCAGGGCCCGATCAGGCCCTCAGTGAAGGTCGTGCATGTTGTCGTCCTGCGAGCGAACCGTCGAATCCCACTTCAGGGCCTTGGCATGTCCGTCCAGGAATCCGTAGTTCGAGGAGCCCGTGTGACGGGCGGTGTCCAGCAGATCGCCGTACACAGGAGGCCAGGCAGCGGTTCCTGCGTACCAGTCGCCGTTGGGGAGCCAACTGTCGTAGCACAGGTCGTAGTACGCGCTGTATGCATCGCTGGGATCGTTGTCCGGCCTGCTCGCCCAGTTCCGCGCTCGCTCCGCGATCAGTACTGTGTCCGCCGGTTCCTCGCACACGGCAAGTGATCGGGACCCCGCCGTCAGCAGACCGTTCATCAGGTAGCTGCCCCAGAGGTGCTTGTCGCTCCTGTCGGGATCCGAGGGACACCAGTAGATCTGCTCGTTCTTCATGTACGGCTGCAGTCCGGCGTACCACAGGTAGATCACTGTGGAGGCTCCGTGCGCATCGACCTCCATCGTGATCGGCAGCCCTTCGTCGTAGTCCTGACAGTACAGCGTGATGCCGAGGCTGTACTGCTTCACGTTGCTCAGGCAGCTCGTCTGCCGGGCTTTCTCGCGCGCCTGAGTGAACACCGGGAATAGGATGGCTGCTAGTATCGCTATAATTGCGATAACTACCAGCAACTCGATCAGCGTGAATGCTGAACGCCTGGTCATGGTTGATCCTCCTGTTGTCACGCCGTCACTCCTGACGGATGTCGATGTGCGGATCGCGCCGCTCAGCAGCGCGTGCCACGCTCGGCCCTGCCTCCGCCTGACAGGTTTGTGCAGCCGCACCGCCCGGCATGTGCCCCAGACGGCGCCACACACACGAAAAGGGCGCGAGCGTGCGGGCGGCACCAGGCCACCCCACTCGCGCCCTCACTTCCCGGCTCCTCGTGCCGGGCCGTAGGACCCACGGTCTAGCCGCGGCGGCTCATGCCGTCTCGGCCAGCACCTCAATCAACTTCCTGCGGAGCGCCGCCAATCGCTTCGACTTGAACGCGCTCCTCGTCTCCTCCAGCACGCCGATCGTCTCGAGTATGGTCCGCCTCAACTCCACCTCGCGCGGACACAACAGCGGCCGGCCACAGTCGAACGAACCGCACGAGCCGGACCGCTCCCCCTCGCCGGCGCACCGTCCATCCTCACCGTCGCTCACGGCTCCGGCCTCGTGGATCGAGCGCACTTGACCGGGCAGCCCTTGCACGAGCCACAACCGCTCTCGTCCCGCACGTCGGTCGTCGAGCGCCTGACCGACGCCGCGAGCATGCCGGCCGCACTCGCCACAATGGCAATTACCAACGCAGTCTCCCACATGGCATGTCCCCCTAGACCCCGCCGCCGAGCGCCACGCCGATCTGATAGACCGTTGTCGTGACCAAGTATGCCAGCACCGTGAGGCCGCCAAACTGCAGAAACGCCCACTTCCACGAACCGCTCTCGCGCCGGGTAACCGCGACCGTCGCCACACACGGCGCACTGATCAAGCAGAAGAGCATGATGCAGAAGCCCGTCAGCGGCGAGTAGCGCTCACGCAGCTTGGCCCGCAACCCGGCAGACTCCTGATCCGCCTCGCCCATCGAGTAGACGATGCCCAACTGAGCGACAAAGACCTCCTTGGCCGCGACGGCGCCGATGAGGGCGGTACCGATCCGCCAGTCGAAGCCCATCGGCTTGAGAACCGGGGCCAGGGCGTGGCCCAATCGGCCGGCTACGGTGTGGCGCAGTTCCTCGTTGGCCTCTCGGTTGTCAACGGCCGCCAACTGCGCGTCCCTGGCCGCGGGATCAGCCACCGAGGCGACGATCCCGTTGCGGGCACTGGCGAACTCAGCCCGGCGTGCCTCGGGCAGCTTCGGGTAGCTCGTGGCCGCCCACAGCAGGATCGAGAACCCGAGGATCGTCGTTCCAGCCTTCTGCAGATACTGCCATCCCCGGTCCCACATGTGGATGAGGACGCTCCGGACAGTTGGCATCCGGTATGGTGGCAGTTCCATCACGAACGGCACCGACGGGCCCTTCAGCACGGTAGCCCTCAGCAGCTTGGCCACCGTCACCGCCAGCACGAGGCCGATCGCGTAGACGACCCAGAGCATCGGGGCGTGCCATTGACTAGGGAAGAAGGCAGGGATGATCAGTGCGTAGATCGGCATCCGCGCGCCACAGCTCATCAGGGGCACGATCAACATCGTCGTCAGCCGGTCCCGCCGGTCCTCCAGCGTGCGGGTGGCCATGATGGCAGGCACCGAGCAGCCGAACCCGATCAGCATCGGGATGAAGCTCTTCCCATGCAGGCCAAGCCCATGCATGAGCCGGTCCATAATGAACGCCACCCGGGCCATGTAGCCCGTATCCTCGAGTATGGCGATCGCCAGAAAGAGCAGCACGATATTCGGCAGGAACACAACCACGCCACCAACGCCGCCGATCACGCCGTCGACCAGCAGAGAGCACAGGGGGCTATCGGACCCCGGCGGCCACCAGCCGCCAACCACTCGGCCAAGCCACCCGAACCCCACCTCGATCCAGTTCATTGGGGGGCTGCCGAGCGTGAACGTAAGCTGGAACACGGCATACATGATCACCAGCAGCAGCGGGATCCCCACCCACCGATGGGTGACGACCGCGTCGACCCGGTCCGACGTTGTCCTGCCGGACTCGGCAGCCGCGCGTACCGCCGCCGCCATGATCTGCGAGACGTACTGGTAGCGCCGAGCCGCCATCGTGACCGTGGGGCTCTCTCCCAGGGCCGCCTCCAGCCGCGCCGCGCACGCCTCCACCTGCGCCCCCACACCGGCCCGATCGACCCGTGCACGGAGGTCGACGTCCCCCTCCAGTATCCTGGCGGCTACCCAGCGAGGCTCAAACGAGCCCACAACATCGGCGTGCGGCTCCAGGACGGCCGCCAGCGCCCCGATCTCGGCCTCCATCTGGCCACCGTAGTCGACGCGTATGGCCGGATGGGTCGGTAGGCCATGCGAGCGCGCCGCAGCCGAGGCCACCGCCTCCAGGAGTTCGTCGACCCCCTCAGCGCGGCTCGCCACTGTTTCCACCACGGGCGCCCCCAACCTACCGGCCAACTCGGCGGTGTCTATCAGGCAGCCGCGCCGTTTGGCGACATCGCTCATGTTGAGGGCAAGCACCAGAGGCAGCCCCGTCTCCGCAAGCTGCGTCGTCAGGTAGAGGTTGCGTTCCAGGTTCGAAGCATCCAGCACGTCGACCACCACGTCCGGCCTCTGATCGGTGAGGAAGCTCCGTGCCGCCACCTCGTCATCCGACGAGGCAGCCATGCCGTAGATACCGGGTAGGTCGACGATCCGGTACTCGATGCCCGCGTGCCGGCGCACGCCCTCCTTGCACTCCACCGTGACGCCGGGATAGTTGCCGACATGCTGGCGTCCGCCGGTCAGTGCGTTGAACAGGGTCGTCTTGCCCGCGTTAGGGTTGCCGGCCAGGCCCACGGTGATCGCGGTTCTCATGCAGCAGTCGGTTCCTTCCCCCGCGCACCGAGGAGGTATACGGCAGGGCACACAAGTTTCGCTTAGGCGAAAACTGAGCGCAAAAAAGAAGAGGACACGGCACTGACTAGGCCACCAGCACTTTGTGAGCCATGCCCCGGCCCAGCGCGATCCGGGTGCCCATCACGGCTACCAGCGATGGGCCATGCATCGAGTTGATCAGCACCTCGACCTCAACGCCTGGCAGCACGCCCAAGGCAGCCAACCGGCTGACGACGCCGTGCCCTCCCGCAACCGACACCACTCGGACCCGCCGTCCCGCCTCAACCGCGGATAGCGACATCGTCAGACCTCCTCGGGAACAAACCCGCACACCTACCGCCCCAGACACTACAACGCCTGCACGCGGACGCCTGCGGCTTCCTCTTTGCGCAGCGACAGGTGATAGCCCCTCACCTTGACATCCACTGGGTCGCCCAGCGGCGCCACCCGCTCGACTTCAACCAGAGCGCCCGGTGCAATTCCCATCTCCGCCATTCGCCGCACGGCATCGCGCCGCCCCCCAACCTTCAGGACCCTCGCCTTCCTGTGCTCGCCAAGCTCCAGCAGGGTGCCCGTCGAGTGCAAGTCGTGTTCCGCCTGGCCTGCACGAGCCACCAACTCGTCCAGGACCTCGGCCACGCACTGCGCGCAGCGTTCGCGGGTCGGACTGTGGCTGCAGCGATAGCCGGCGTCCGCAACCCACCTGGCGCCTGCTCGCGGACACACCTGCACGAACTCCGCATACTGCACCAGGCGCTCCAAGATGCTCCTGGGAACCGCGTGCTCCATCTGACAGGCTGCCGCATCGGCTTCCGTCGCATCGACAGCCAGCACCGAAACAAAGAACTCGCGGAGCACCTCGTGGCGGCGGATCACATCCTCGGCGACCGTTCGCCCCTCGTCGGTGAGCGTGATCACGTCGTACGGGGCGTAGCCGATCAACCCCCGATCCGCAAGCGACCGCAGCGCTCCAGTCACCGACGAGTTGCCGACGCGCAGCCGCTTCGCGATGTCCTTGGGCCGCACGGCCTGCTTCTCGGCTATGATCTGGCAAATCGCCTCGAGGTAATCCTCCAGGCTGGCAGTCAGGTTCTCGGTGACCGGCATCGCAAACCTCAGGGCCGCGAATAACTTTCGGCTCGACAAAGATTATACGGCTTGATGCAAGCAGTGTCAAGCCAAAGCGGAGTGACGAGCGTCACATCGGGGCTGAGTGGGGCACGGGGACGCACGCGGAAACGGGGCGCCCCTCTGTGGGACGCCCCGCCACCAGCCAACGCGGCCGACCATCAGCCGCACCTACTTGCGGCGCCGGAATCGCGACCCGAAGACCGTGAACCCGACACCAAGCCCTGCGAGCATCGCCAACGGCCCCGGCTCCGGGACCGACGTGATTCGAGTCGGCGCCCTCGTGATCAGGTCCTGGTTCGTCTGGCTCGGATGGCTCGTGCACGCCAGCCACGTCGCCTCACTGGTATTGCTACCCAGGCCCTGCAGGTACGCTGCAGCATAGGTCAGAACGGTCGAGTTCGTGCCGTCGAAGTACACGGTCCCGCCGCTCGCGCTGCTGCCCTTCACCAGCCCGCTCGAGCTTCCGCCGTCGTACAAGGTCTCCCAGATGGCAATCTGCAGCGCAGCCGCGTGGGCGTTGTCCGCCACAGTCGAGCCGTAGGTATTGTACAGATACGCCACTTTCGCCCCGGTCGAGGGCGTGAGAGACTTCGGGTTCAGGTCGTCCGTCGACTCCAGCGTCACGGTCTCCGTGGTCTGCAGCGTGTCGATCAGGTCCACGCAGTAGGCCGTGAAGTTCTGCTCATAGCCTTCCGGCACCACACCCGAGAACTGCATCAGGAACTGCCCGGCGTAGTAGTTCCCGCTTCGTATCCCATTGATCGTCACGGCCTGACGGTAGCCATCGCCGATCTTCTTGATCACGTATGACTGGGCCGACGCGGCCGATCCGACCGCCAACAGACACACCACTGCAAGCAGCGCCTTGCTCTTCATCCTGTACCCCTTCCGTGTCGCCCGCGCCAACTCCGGCGCGAACGACTAGAGAAGCCCTGTCCGGCAGCCCGGCTGCCATACCCGTCGCCGGGCTTAGGTCCGTGGCTTTGCGTCGCCGGCTTTCACCGGCTTTGCCTCTGAACGGAAGGGCACAGTTGCTTGTGTCAGACGGGATCGGTCTCGTCGATCCCACGGACCGGCAAGGGCCCTCGTTGGCCGCCCGCCGTCCCTGCGACGTGCGTGCGGCCGAGCGCCTCACCCTCTGTGCCCTGGGTCAGGATGCTGCTATTCGGTTGTCACCCCCGCCGCCGTGCTCCACGTCGCCGAGGCAGTTGTATTGTTCCGTGTCCGCCAGCCGAGCTGATCGGCAAGACTGCCGGGCTTCGGGCATCTTGGCGCAGCTACCTGAATGATGCACGAGAGCAGCGGCAACATAGGCCAGAGCCTGCCCTGAGCGTGTCGAAGGGCGCCCGTCCAGGGCCACTCATGGGAGGCCGCGCTACGCCATCACCGTGCGGATCGCCGACATCAGGTCGTCGATGTCCGGCAGCACACCGTACTCCAGCACGGGCGCGTACGGCACCTGCACGTCCTCGCGGGCCACCAACTGCGGCGCGGCGAGGAACAGGTCCCAGCGCTCCGGCCGCGCGGTCATCTCGGCGACCACCGCCTGGCCGAAGCCGGCAGTCCGGCTGTCCTCGTGCAGCACGACGAGCCGCCCCGTCTTGCCCACCGACGCGGCGATGCCCTCCCAGTCGCAGGGCACGATGGTGCGCAGGTCGACGATCTCGACGGAGATGCCCTCCGCCGCCGCCATCTCGGCCCCCTGCTCCGCCAGCTCGGTGCCATTGCCCCAGGTGATGAGGGTCACGTCGGAGCCCTCGCGTCGGACCACGCTCTGCCCCGCGGGCACGGGCACGAACACGGGCCGATCGACGCGCTTGCGGAAGATGTGCTTCGGCACGAGAACGAGCGTCGGGTCCTCGCCGCGGATCGCGGTCCACATCAGCCCCGCCGCGTCCTCTGGGGTGGAGGGCTCGAACACGCGCAGGCCCGGCAGATGCGCCCAGAGCCCCTCGTTCGTCTGGCTGTGCCACGAACCGCCGCCCGGCAGGTAGGCGCCCGCCGGCGCGTAGAGGGTGATGGGGCACGTCCAGTCGCCGGCCGTGCGCCAGCGCAGGGTCGAGATCCCCGTGGCAAGCTGGCTCCAGGCCGTCGACATGAAGTCGATGAACTGCACCTCGAAGACGGGCCGGTAGCCAACGGCGGCCAATCCCACCGCCACGCCCAGGATGGTCGCCTCGGCGAGTGGCGAGTTGTGGACACGGCCCCGGAAGCGCGTGCTGAGCCCCTTCGTGAAGCCGAAGACGCCGCCCTTCGGGTCTTCGACGTCCTCGCCGAACACGATGACGCGGTCGTCGGTCCCGAGTGCCACCTCCAGCGTATCGTGGATGGCGGTGACCATCGTGTGCGACTCGGCGGTCGGCAGCGGCGGCGCCTCCGCGGGTGTCGGGTCGGCGTAGAGCCATTCGCTCCCGGAGGAGGGGTCGGGATCGGCCTGCTGCTCGGCCCGGCGGTAGTCCTCCTCGACCTGCGCCGCGATCTCGCCCTTCTCCCGCTCCCAGTCCTCCTCGCTCAGCACACCCTCGGCGATCAGCCTGCTCGCCAGCAGGACGATCGGGTCGCGCTCGGCCATCGCCGCGATGTCGTCGGCCGCCCGGTAGACGCGGTGGTCATCCGATGAGGTGTGCGAGCTAAGGCGGTCGACCTCGCACCACAGGATGGTGGGCCCGCCGCCCGCCCGCGCCTTGCGGATCGCCTGCGCGCCCTTCTCGAACACCTCGTACGCATCGCGCCCATTCACGAACTCGACCAGGTGCTCATCGATCACCCGCAGCCGGTGCGGGTTCATCGCGGCGGTGGGCGTGCTGATCGCGTACTGGTTGTCCTCCACAAGGAAGACGATCGGTAAGCTGAGCTGCACCGCGAAGGCGACTGCCTCGTAGTACTCGCCCTGCCGCGCGGCTCCGTCGCCCAGGTGGCAGGTCACGACCGCGTCGCCGCCATCCATCTGCAGGCCCCAGGCCGCTCCGGCAGCCGGCAGGCACTGCGACGCGGTCGGCGTGGCGATGGAGAAGATATGGTGAGCGCGGCACGTGTAGTGTGCCGGCATCGACCGGCCGCCGCCCAACGAGTCCCGCTTGGCGAAGTAGGCCATGGCGATGTCGTAGTTCGTCAGGCCGCGCGCCAGGCAGAACGCACGATCGCGGTAGAAGGGGAACACGTAGTCGTCCGGGCGGAGGAGATGGGCGAGCGCCGCGATGGCCTCGTGCCCCATGCCGGAGACGTGGAACCACCCCTTGCTCTGCCGCAGGAGGATGCCCTCGCGGCGATCCCCCTGCCGCGACAGCTCCATCGTGCGGAGCAGATCGAGGGCAGGCAGCGCCTGGGTGGCAGGCGAGGTGGCAGGCGGCATGGCGGTTCTCCCTTTGCTGGCCGAGCGTGGGCGTGGCGCCGCGACGAGGGCGGCGCTGCCCTCCTGTACGAGGCGTACCGGGTGCGGCGTCCCAGCGGCGGACGAGCCGCCCGGCGCTCCCACACCAACCATCGTCGGCGCAGGCGCGCCGGGGGCCTACCGCCCGTACCGGCGCGTGTACGCCTCGGCGTGCACCTTGCGTGCGGCCGCCACCATCTCGGGGTACGGCGTGTCAGTCACGGTGAGGAACCCGATGTTGTAGTTCTCCCCGTCGAACCACCGCCCCGTGAGCGCCTCGTCGACGTACTGGAACCAGTGGCACCCGACGAACGCCGGGTGATCGAGCACGCTGTGCAGGTAGTCGATGTACATGGCGGCGCGCTCCGCCTGGCTCTGGGTGGACACGAGGCCCGTGTGGAACATGCCCCGATCCAGCGCGCCGAAGTGGAACTCGCCGATGATGCACGGCTTGCCGATCGACTTCAGGTAGCCCCACCTCGCGGGATCGACTCGCGGCGCGTAGATGTTGAAGCTCACCACGTCGCAGAACTCAGCCGCGGCCTCGACGGCGTCCGGGGTGCTCCACGCGAACCGGCAGCCGAGATAGAGGTGGTTCGGGTCCCCCTTGCGGATATCGTCGCGAATGGTGCGGAAGTAGGCCCGGGCCAACTCCTTGACGAACGCGGCCAGGTCCGCCTTCATGCCCTCAGGCATCGGGTTCGGCGCCTGGTACGGGGCATCGAGCGCGGCCCAGTCGGCGAAGCTGGTCTTCCACGCCGCGTTCAGCGCCTCGATGGTGCCGTGCTTGCGCTTGAGCTGCTCGATGAGCGCCTTCTTGGCCGGCTGCGACGCCGGAGCCAGCAGCGCACCGATCCCCAGGCCGTAGCGCCCGCCCTCCTCGCCCGCGCCGCCCCAGCTCAGCTCGTTGTCCACGAAGTAGCCCAGGCACATCGGATCGCCCTTCACCTTCGCGATGGCGCCCTTCAGCCCTTCTGCCACGCTCTGCGCGAACGCGGGGTCGAACGGGTCGTGCATCTTGCCCCAGTAGTCGGAGCCGCTGGCCAGGCGCGCGTGGCTGCCCCCGATGCCGCACGAGGCCACGTAGGGCACCTGCTTGTTCCCGTAGAGCCCCCAGTCCGACCAGTTGGCGATCGTGTTGAAGCCCCACGACGGCAGGCGGCGCAGCGCCAGGTCGTAGTACGCCTTCTGCCAGCCCGCCCCGTACTTGCGCTCCAGGTTCGCGGCCAGGAAGTTGAAGGTCTCGCCCTCCTTCACCGGCCCGGAGTGCACGCCCGACACATGCCCGGCGTGGCGGGCGAGCGGGTCGCCCTTCTCCGGCAGCCACTGGAACAGGCGCTCGCGGCCGGTGGTCATGGTGGCGGCGTCCGCGTTCACGCAGTCGATGCCCATCGAGAAGAAGAGCCTGCCCTCCGGGTCGACCAGCCACCACTTGCCGTCGACCTGCTCCGTGCGGAAGAAGCCCGTGGCGTCGCGCTTGGGTCCACGCGCCCAGCCGCCGAACCGATCGCGCTCGGGCAGGTTCGGGGTCGCCTTGAGGTCTGCCTCCTCGGCGCTCTTCCGCGTGGCGAAGTCGCTCTCACCGTGCAGCTTGCCCGGCCAGTCGGCGCCCGCGTACTGCCCGAAGCGGTCGACGATCTTGTCCAGCGAGCCCTGCCACGGGATCAGGCGGCAGTTGTCGATGACGAGGGTGAGCGGCTTCGAGGGGTGATCCAGGAACACCTGGAGCTGCACGATGTGCGCGAGGTCGAGGGCGCCGACTCCGCCCAGGCCGCGCACCTTGCCGGCGTTGGCGACCGGCAGCCCACGCATGCCGACGGACATCGGGTCGATGCCGAACTCCATCGCCACGGTAACCGTCTCGCCCGGCTTCACGTCCGCGCCGCCCTGGCGGCAGTGCTTGACGCCATCCGCGCCCGGGTCATCGTCCACGCGCACGCCGAACCGCACCGTCTCGGCACCGGGGTTCGTCACGTCGATGGCCAGGGCGCCCTCGCCGCGCCAGTCCCACGGCTTGGGCGCCACCAGCATCGCGTGCGGCCAGTCGGCCGGCTGGAACTCGACACGCAGCGCGTGCTTCCCGTCGGTGGCACCGTCGGTGACCTGCGCCGCCGCCGCATTCATCGTCTGGACCATCGCCATGTCGGCGGCGGTCTCGAACGAGTTCACCGGGCGGCTCTGGGCCATCGCCGACGAGGCGACCGCAGCCGACAGCAGCAGAATGAGCGGAATGGCAAGGTTCATTGTGCGTTCTCCCGTAGAGGGCACCCTACACCGGCGGCTCGGCAGCCACGCCCAGCGCGAGGAACCCGCCGTCGACGGCCAGCGTCTCGCCCGTGACGAACTGAGCGGCCGGCGACGACAGGAAGATCGCCGCGCCGACGATCTCCTCCGCCTTGCCGAAGCGCCCCGCGGGCGTGTGCACCTGGAACCAGCGGCCGCGCGACGTACCGTTGATGAGGGCCGCGTTGATGCTCGTGGGGAACACGCCGGGCGCCAGCGCGTTGACGCGGATGCCGTACTGCGCCCACTCGACCGCCAGCGTCTGCGTCAGCTCGATCACGGCGGCCTTGCTCGCCCCGTACGCCGCCGTCAGCGCCCAGCCGCGGAAGCTGGAGAGGCTGCCGAAGTTCAGGACCGAGCCGCCGCTCTCCTGCTCCCTCATGATGCGCGCCGCGGCCTGGCTGCTCAGGAACGTGCCGGTCAGGTTGATCCGCAGCACGCGCTCCCAGTCCTCCAGCGTCGCATCGAGCGCCGTGGCGCGCTGCGTGATGCCGGCCGCGTTCACCAGGATGTCGATCCGCCCGGCCTTGTCGCGCACCGCCTCATACGCCGCCCGCAGCGCCTGCGGATCGGTCACGTCCAGCGCGAATCCGTCGTTGGCCGCGTCGATGGCCTGCAGCTCGGCCAGCGCGTCCGCCACCTTGCCGGCATCTCGCGAGCCCACGAACACCCGCGCCCCCGCCTTCGCCATGCCGACCGCAACCGCGCGCCCCAGCCCGCTCGTGCCGCCTGTGATCACCGCGACGCGCCCCGCAATGTCGAAACCCTCGTGCATCGTGCACCTCCGCCTGCCCGTTCACCGGTAGGAGGCGCGGTTCCTGCCTTGCGAGGCGGAAGCTCCGCGCCCTCCTGAGCGCGTGCCGCATCCGACACCGACGGCCGCAACAGCAGGCTGGCTCGGCGGGCCGATGCCTATGCAACGTTATATATGGCTCGAGCTTCGCTCACCAACCACCACCCCATGCAAGGTCAGAGCCGCGCGCGCAAGCAAGCGGAGACGCCGGACGCCCCCGCCCCCCAGATACTGGGGGAGTACCTGCCACAGCCGACTGGTTCGGTGAGCGGCCTCTATGCAACGTTTCACGAAGTCCGGGACTCACTCACCGGCGACCACCCCATGCCCGTTCAGAGCCGCGCGCGCCAGCAAGCGGAAGCCCCGCGCCAGGCAGCAGGCTCCGTCTCTCGCACAACCGCCTGCCAATCGCCACGTCTCCGCTTGCTGGCGCGCGCGGCTCTGAACGTATACAACGTTGCATTTCATCCGGGGGCTGAGCGCCTACCTCTTCCGCTCCGGCGGGGTCAGCATGTAGATCCTGGTCGTGCCGAAGCCCATGTCCGTTGTGAACGAGCGGGCGTTGGCGCTGACGAGCTTGTCGGCGAGCACGTCGTAGACGCGGCCCGCGGAGGGCAGATGCACCGTCTTGCGGCCGGCCGATGCGGCGTGAATCGAGAGCCACGACGCGTTGGCGGAGACGTTGTCGTCCGTGTCGAGGTAGATATGCACGCCGGCCGCCGCGAACGCCCGCCGGAGAAGCGACGCGGGCACCATCGCCGTCGAGCTGAAGACGGAGGTCCAGCCGCCCTTGTGCGCCACGGCAAGGCCCGGCTGTCCGCCGTCGGTGAGGCTGCCCCAGACCTCCTGGCCAGGCTCCTCCGGCACGAAGACCGGCGACTGCTCCGCGCCCGGCCCGAACGGCTTCGCGCCCGGTGCCGCACCCACGACATCCACGAACAGGCGCGCGCGGGCCAGCTTCGACACCCTCATGCCGACGAGGCGCGACATGGCGTCCAGCGAGAGGCCCTGATCGGTCACGTAGCCGGCCGCGTAGAGCCACACGAGCGCTCGTCCGCCGGACTTCAGCTTCTCGATGGCGGCGCGCTGGGCATCGGTGAGGTAGTAGGCGTCGAGGAAAACGTAGGCCCTGTGCGGCGGGATCTTGCCCTCGGCCAGGTCGTCGATGGTGTGCCAGTCGAAGGCGGCGCCGCTCTTGGCCAACTCGCCGATCTGCTGGTCGTAGGCGGGCCCGGTCACCCGGTTGAGCTTGGAGTCGCGCCCGGCGATGTAGAACTCGCTCTGCAGCGTGGAGATCACCGCGACCTGGGCGACGCTGCCGCGCGGCAGATCCATCGAGCGGTCGGCCCAGCGCTTCATCTTCGCCATCTCCGCCATGATGCGCGGGTCGTGGAACCAGGTGCCCTGCTGGTCCATGTACCACAGCCCGACGCCGTGGGTCACCGCGTTGCCGAACGCGCGCCGCAGGACCTCCAGCGACTCGTCGATGGTCTTTACGTGCGTGAACGCGGGGTCCTTGGCCAGGCTCGTGCGGTCGTCGCCCTCGTCGATGAAGAGCTTGCCGTGGAGCTGCTCGGCGGCCGGGTAGTTGCGGAACAGGCCGTCCTGCCCGAGCTTGCGCCGCTCGTACGAGTGAGGGCTGGAGAAGATGTCGATGCTCGCCAGGCGATGGGCGCGCGGCGCTGCCCGGTGGTCGCCCTCCTGCGGCCAGACGAGGTCCGGCGAGTAGCTGTAGAAAACGCAGGTCAGCAGCCGGTTGGCGCTGGCCTTCTTCACCGCGCGGCACAGGTGGTCGATGGCGTCCACCGACACGTCGTGGTACGCCTCGTAGTAGTCGGCCACGCGCCGCGACTTCGCCGGGTCGCGGAACATGCCGTCGTCGCCCGAGTGCCGGTCCCCCAGCGTCGGTACACTCACCGTGTCGAACGTCACGTCAGCGGAGCCCCACGCCGTTCGCAGCCGCTCGACGTCGCCGGCGTACTTCGCCCGCACATACTGGGCGAAGGCCTCGCGCATCGGCTCGCTCGTGTCCGGCACGTTCGTCGTGCTGTACGCGTGCCACTCGCCGTAGATGCCGTTCGCGACGTGGATTCCGATGAGCCGATCGGAGTACGGCGACGCGAGCATGTGCCGCACGAGCCGCTCCATCGCCTCGCCGGCGTCCTTGCGCCACTCCAGCGACGCGAAGGACTCGTGCTTCGTGCCGCCCCAGTCGTTGTCCACCCAGCCCGTGCCATCCGCGAACCGCACCGCCTGGTCCGGATGCGCCTCCACCCACCACGCCGGCGCGCCGACAGTCACCCGCGGCACCACCAGCGCGTTCGGGTTGGCGTCCAGCAGCTCGATCATGATGCGGTCGACCTCGGCGTAGTCGTACTTGCCCGGCCCGCTCCAGCCCATCGGCAGGTCGAACGTGTAGACCTGGAACCCCGCCTTGGCGAACGCGACAGCATCCTCCCGCAAGATGCGCCACTGGAACAGCCACATCGGGAAGGAGGGTTTGCCGTCGATGAACAGCGCCGGCTCGCCCTGGTGCGGCTTTACCTTGACGTCGGCCCGGAGCCCCATCGCCTCTCTCCCCACCACGTGCACCGTGGCGCGCAGCATGCCGTCCACCGCGCCCTCGACCGCGGTGCGCGCCAGGCCGTACTCGACCACGTACTCGCCGCTCGGGGCGTAGCGCGGCACCCGCAGATCGGCAATGCGCACGCGGACCGGCGCGCCCGGCTTCCACGCTGACGCGGCCGGGCTCAGCGACCAGGTGCGCTCCGCCACGATCTCCTTGCCGCGCACGATCCGCGCGATGAAGCCCAGATCCCCAGGCGCGCGCTTGCTCAGCGAGACCGTCGCGTCCAGCACCACAGCGTCACCCGCCTTCAGGCTGGCCGGCAGCTTACGAGCCGCCACGTTCGCCGGGATGCGGAAGCCGTCGTAGGAGTGCGGGATGTCGCCCCACGGGGGCGTGTTCGGCGGGGAGCCCAGCTCGCCGCACGCCTTCCAGCCGCCTTCGTCGAAGCCGGCGTCCATCCAGCCGGCCTGCTCGGTCCCCGAGAAGCGCCAGGTGCGGTCGGTCGCGATCGTCTCGGTGCGCCCGCCGCGGTAGACGAGGGTCAGCTCCATCAGCCAGGCGCCCGGGTCGGCCGCGTTGTCGACGCGCGTCGCCAGGACGTTGCGGCCCTCGTGGAGAAGCGCAGTGAAGTCCGCGCGGTTCGTCGAATGCCACCAGAACCCGCCGTTGTGCGCCTTCTGCCCGTTGATGCAGAGAGCGTACCCGTCGTCGCCGCTCATCAGGGCCTTCGCCGAGACGAGGCCGGGGCCGACCTCGATGACCTTTCGGAAGAAGCCCAGATGGCCGAACGGGCGATCGGGACCCCAGATCCACTTCGCCTGCCACTGGCCCTCGGCAAGGGTGGCGGACGTGGCCGGCCGAGCGGAGACGGCGAGCGGCTGGCCATCCGCGACGCCGGGGAGCAAGGTCAAGAGGACTGGAGCAGCGAACAGTGACGCAATGCGGTGCACGGTGACATCCTTCGAGTGGGTGATCGGTTCGAACAGGTCTGAGTTTCGCGACGGATGGGCGTGACTCCTCGCTCGGCGAGAAGCCCGGCCCCTGCCCCGGGGCACATCGCGCTCGATCCGAGTCCGCGCCGCCCATCCTTCGTCTCCGCTGGCGCAACCTATCCTGTGGAGGGTAGACAGTGGCGCAAACCGACGCGAAGCTCGTGGCGATGGTCAAGACCGGCGACGACCGCGCATTCGACCTGCTGGTATCGCGCCACCGGTCGGCGGTCTATGCGCTTGCGCGAGGCCGCGTGGCCTGCCGCGACGCCGCGCTCGACCTGGCCCAGGAGGCATTCGTGCAGGCCTACGTCTGCATCGGGAACCTGCGGGACGGGCAGGCGTTCGGCGCGTGGGTCAGGGGCATCGCGGCGAACCTGTGCCGCATGCACCTGCGCCGGCTTCGCGAGGTCCCAACCGACGATCGCCTGCTGAGGGACCTCGTGGAGCGAGCCGCGCCGCCGGCGACCGATCTCACCTCGCTGCACGACGCGATGGCATCCCTGCCGCCGGGCGCCCGCAGCGCCGCCCATCTGCGCTTCGTGGACGGGCTGGCGCTGAGCGAACTGGCCCAGAAGCTGGGCATCTCCCTCGCGGCGGCCAAATCGCGCATCCGCGAGGCTCGCCTGACCCTCCGGGAGGAGCTAACCGACATGGCGAACCGAAGCACCAGCCCCGACCGGCCCGGCAAGGAGTTCAACCGCGATCTACGCGAGCGTCTTGCGCTCGCCAGGTGGTACCGCGAGTTCAGCGACCTCATCAGCAGCGGAGAGAGCCTCGTCGCGTCGCTGCACCATCTCGCCGCGGGGTCGTACCCCGACCCGATCCGGCGAGCCACCGTCAAGCTCGCCGAAGCGGTCGAGGGCGGCCAGACACTCTCCGGCGCACTGCAGGACCAGCCGGCTCTCAGGACACCGCAGGCTGTCGGCATGGTGCGAATGGGCGAGGTGGGCGGCATCCTCGACTGGACGGCGCGGTTCCTGGCCGACCGGCTCGATGTCGAGAACAGCCGGCGCGACCTGGAAGTCGCATTCTGGTGCGGGTCCCTCGGCTCCATCGTCCAGGCCGGCGTCCCCATCCAGATGGCGGTCGAGACGAGCCTGTGCGTCGTCCCGGACGACGCCATCGGCGCCGTCGTGACCGGCATGGCGCAAGCCATCGAGTCCGGGGAGCCCGTCGCCGGCGTGCTGGAGCAGGCGTCCTCCGCGGTCCCGGCACTCGTCGTCGCGTGCGCGCTCGCCGGCGAGGCTGCCGACTGCCTGGCCTGGTCGCTCCGCCTCGCGGCCTCGGAGCTGAACCTACGTGTCGCGGCGCGGCTCGCATCGGGCGGTTTCCTCAGCCCGGCCCCATCGACGGCGTCGGCTATCGCGCAGCCCTGGTCACTCGACGCGCTCGGCGGTACCGGCCCGTTCGGGCGCCCGACCGAGCCCGTGCTCCGCGCCTTCGCCGCCGCCCTGCGGGGCATGATGCTCGAGCACGAGACGGCGGCATTGCGCGCGGCCGCCGCGCACCTGCTCGGCCGGCTCGCCGATGCGGGCAGCGCCCCTGCGTGTGAACAGGCAGTAACCGACGACGACCCGTCGGTACGCATCGCCGCGGTGGGCGCACTGGCCGTGCTGGCGCCGCAGCTCGCCACGCCGGCTGCAGTCGGACTCCTCGACGATCGCGACAGCTCCGTCCGTCAGGCCGCGGTCGAGGCGCTGGAGGAGGCCGGCGACCGTGCCTATGCGGAGCCTATCGCCCGGCGGATGGGCGACCCTGACCAGCGCGTCGCCGACACCGCTCTTCGCGTGCTGGGCAAGTGGGGGCTCGAGAAGCTCATCGTGCGTACTGCCGCCGGCCTGCTGTGCCACAAGTCGTCCGCCATCCGCTGGCGCGCCGCGGCCGTACTCGAGCACCGCTCCGACCCAGAGGCCGCCGATGCGCTGGTGACCCGCCTGACAGATGAGACGCCCTTCATCCGGGTGGTCGCAGCCTGCGCGCTCGCGCGAGTTGGGCGCCAGGAGGGGATTCCCGTTCTGGTCGAGACCGTGGAGTGCCCGTGGAGCGGCATCGTGCGGCGCGGCGCCGAAGCCCTGGCGCTCGTGGGCGACGCCTCGCACGCGCCGTGCGTCCGCCGGGCCCTGGCCGAGGGCAGACTGCACGAGAGCTACACCTGGATCGCCGAGCGTCTCGAAGCGCGCGCGGGCCGCCAAACGGGGTAGGATAACGGCATTCCGCGACTATTACGGCGAGGTGAGCCATGCTCGACATACGTCTGATCCGTGAACAGCCCGACTTCGTGAAGGACGGCCTGCGCCGCGTTGGCGCGGAGCCCGAGGTCATCGACCGCGTCCTGGCGCTGGACGCCGAGCGCCGCCGGCTGGAGACCGAGATCGGCACGATGCGCAATCGGCGCACCGTGGAGTCGAAGGGCATCGGCAAGCTGAAGGACGAGGCCGAGCGCGAGGCGCTGAAGACCGAGATGCGCGCCCTCGGCGACCAGATCTCCGTGTTCGAAGCCGATCTCGCCGGCGTGAACGCTGAGCAGGCCGAGTTGATGCTGGGCATCCCGAACCTGCCGCACCCGAAGACGCCGGACGGCAAGGACGACAGCGAGAACATTGTGGTGCGCGTCGTCGGCGAGCAGCGCCAGTTCGACTTCACCCCGAAGCCGCACTGGGAGCTGGGCACCGCGCTCGGCATCCTGGACTTGGACCGCGGCGTCAAGATCAGCGGCTCCCGCTTCTACGTGCTGAAGGGGCTCGGCGCGGCCCTGCAGCGCGCACTCATCACCTGGTTCCTGGACCTGCACGTTCGCGAGCAGGGCTACACCGAGATCTACCCCCCATTCGTGGTCCGCGAGCAGTGCCTGGTCGGCACGGGCAACCTGCCGAAGTTCGGCGACAACCTGTACCACGACGCCGAGGAGGACTTCTGGCTCATCCCGACCGCCGAGGTGCCGGTGACCAACCTCCACCGCGAGGAGATCCTGGACGCGGCCGAGCTGCCGAAGAAGTACGTCGCCTACACACCGTGCTTCCGCCGCGAGAAGATGTCGGCCGGGCGCGACGTGCGCGGCATCAAGCGCGGCCACCAGTTCGACAAGGTCGAGATGGTGAAGGTCTGCAAGCCGGAGGACTCCGAAGCCGAGCTGATGAGCCTGCTGGACAACGCCGAGGATGTCTGCCGCGGCCTGGGCATCCCCTACCGCATCGTGCAGATGTGCGCGGGCGACCTGTCGTTCGTCTCGGCCATCAAGTACGACATCGAGGTGTGGGCCCCGGCGTGCGGCGAGAACGGCGGCGAGTGGCTGGAGGTCTCCTCCTGCGCCTGCTTCACCGACTTCCAGGCCCGGCGCGCGAACATCCGCTACCGCCCGGAGCAGGGCGCGAAGCCCGAGTTCTGCCACACCATCAACGGCTCCGGCCTCGCCCTGCCGCGCACCGTCATCGCCGTGCTGGAGAACTACCAGAACGCGGACGGCAGCGTGACGATCCCCGAGGTCCTGCGCCCGTACATGCACGGCCTGGAGCGCATCACCGCCCCGTAGGTGGGATGGGCGTCCGCGCCCTGTACTGCGCTGTAGTGGGATGGGCGTCCCTGCCCGTCCGGCACGACGCCGCGAGCTGCATCTGCCCCTCGGACACCAGCCTCCGTCCGAGGGGCCAGGGTGTGTCACTCGGACGCATCTCCTGTTGCGTTCGTCACACCCACAGCCCTGCTGAACTCGCACCCCCTTGACTCCATATGATACAATGGTTGTCTAGATGTCGCCGATGGCAATGCTGCTGCAGGCCGAACCGCGACCTGTTCCGCTGCCCGACGAACGAGAAGGGAGAGGCAATGAGGAGTACGAGGCCGGTGGAGCGCGTTGCGAGTGAGCAGACCGAAGAGGACCGCGAGCGTATCCGCAAGAAGAAGGCCGCAGTTGAGGCCGAGCTTGAGTACCTGCTGTCCGCAACCCCCGTTCAGCGCTACTACCGCGAGGCGATCGCCCTGGCCAAGAAGGGCCGCGCCCGGGCCACGACCTCTACGGGCACCACCCGCCGCATCGGGGTGACGAAGCCTACGGTCAAGATCCAGTTGACGTGGGACAAGAACCTCACCGAAGCCCACCGCATTGCCGACATATACACGGAGCGGGTGAAGGCCGGGACCGAGAAACCGAACCCCGACGCCGACGCGCTCGTCGAGCTGCTGAAGACCATGGACGACGAGGCCGTGGCCGCCGCGAGCTAGGCGGCTCCGACCGTGAGGGAGCATGTTCCAGAGGCGCCGGGCGAGATGCCCGGCGTCTGGTCGTTTTGGGGGCACAGGGCAGGAATAGGATGCGCGGGCACCGGATATGGCGTTGCGAGCGGGCCACACACGGTGTAGACTAGCTACAGCATGGGAGGTGATCGCATGACACAGGCGATGATGGATGCGCTGGAACTGGTGCGGGCCTTCACGCCGGCAGAGAAGCTGCGGCTCGTCACAGTGATCCTGAGTGACGTCGAGCAGACGATGGAGCCGAAGCGGCCCGGCGCCGCGCGCCGATGGCGCGGCGCATATGCCGGGACGGGCCCGGTCCCCACCGAGGAAGACATCCGCGAGATACGCAGAGAAGCCTGGCCATGGCGATAGTGGCTGTTAGCGATACGCACGCCGCACTGTGGCATCTGTGGGACCCAGTACGGCTCTCTGCGAACGCGAGCCGGCTCCTCGATGAGGCCGCCGAGGCCGATGCCAAGATCGCGATCTCGGCGATCAGTGTCTGCGAAGTCGTCTACCTCGAGGAGAAGGGACGGATCGCGCCAGGCTCCACTGCGTCGTTCGTGGCCGCCTGCACAGCCGATGACGCTCTCTTCGTGGTTGTAGCCATCGATGTTGGCGTAGCGCTTCGCCTGCCTGAGGTACCCAGAGACCTCGTTCCAGACATGCCGGACAGGATCATCGCCGCGACCGCGCTGGCGTTGGGCGTTCCACTGGTCACGAAGGACGCCCAGATCCGGAGCACGCAGGTACCGACGATCTGGTAGGTCGCCCGACACAGGCGAAGGGCACGATCGACCGCCGGTGGCCACGCCATCTCGTCACCGAGCCGAGCCAACCCACCACCCCACCCAACCCAACACCCTATGACCAAACGAGAAACCTACCTCCGCGCCCTCCGCCGGCAGCCTGTCGACCGGCTGGTGTGGGCGCCCAATCTGGACTACTGGCTGGCCGTCAACCGCGCCGAGGGCACCGTGCCGGAGCCGTACCGCGATCTGTCGCGCAACGACATCGTGCGGGCCATCGGCGGCACCATCTGGAACCGGGCCGAGGGCATGCGCGCCGTGCGCGACGCATCGGTGCGGGAGGTGTGGCGCGACGAGCCCGGCGCCCGCGTCCACGAGCTGCACACGCCGGTGGGCGCCATCCGCGAGGCCTACCTGCCGACCGAGGGCGTCCACCGCTCGCCCTATCGCGACGAGCACTTCCTCAAGACCGTCGAGGACGTGGTCACGATGCGCTACGTCGTCGAGGCCACGCACTTCGAGCCGAACTACGAGCCCACCGTCCGCGCCCTGGCCGAGACCGGCGACGACGGCGTCGTGCTCAACAGCGCGTGCTGCGTCCCGTTCATCCAGTACGCCAAGACCGATGCCGGCTACGCGACCGCCTACTACCTCTGGACCGATCACCGCGCGGAGGTCGACGCCCTCGTGCAGGCGTACCAGCGCCTGTTCCTGCAGGGGTACGGCGTGCTGGCGGCCGGCCCCGCCGATGTCATCGCGTCGGACGACAACATGGACGAGCTGACGATGCCGCCGCGCCTCTTCCGCGAGTACGCCATCCCCTACTTCCAGGCGGCCGCCGAAGTCGTCACGCCCAGCGGGAAGCTCTTCGAGGCGCACTGGTGCGGGCGCACGCAGAAGCTGCTGCCGCTCACGCCGGGCTGCGGGCTGAACGTGGTGGAGGCCATCGTCACGCGGCCCATGGCGGACATCGGGTTGGCTGAGGCCATCGACATGCTGAGGGGCGAGGTGGCGTTCCAGGGCGGCATTCCGAGCGTGCTGGTGTGCGCGGAGGGCGGCACGCGCGCCGACTTCGAGCGCTACATCGCCGAGACGATCCTGCCGCTCAAGGGCCGCCCCGGCTACGTGCTGGGCATGTCCGACAACACGCCGCCGAACGCCGACTTCGCCCGCATGGAGGCCGTCGCCGGGCTGATCGCATAGTGGCAGCGACCAATGACGGACTCTGACGAGCCCGCGTGCAGGGCGTTGCGCCAACCGCCCTCCGGGCGGAAAGGCCACGGCTCGCGGCGGCGGTCGCGCCTGGAGGGCGCTTGGTCGCAGGCCCGCCAGGCGGGGGATTCATCCTCCGTCCGAGTGGGTGCGCCAACCAACGGCCGTCGCCGGGCTGATCGCCTGACCACGCTAGTCCAAGGAGACCGCCTGATGCCGCCGACACCCGCCCTCTCCCGCCGCGAGCGCGTCCGCCTTGCGCTGGACCACCAGACGACCGACCGTGTGCCCATCGCTATGGTCTGTTCAGGCATCAACGCGCCGGCCCACCGCGAGCTGACCGCCTACCTGGCCCGTGAGCGCGGGCTGAGCGTGGACGAGTACCTGACGTCGCTCCTCGACATCCGCGGCGTCGCCCCCCGCTACATCGGCCCGGACCTGGAGCCTGGCGAGGACATCTGGGGCATCGTGCGCGCGGCCGTCAGCTACGGCGAGGGCGCCTACGAGGAGATCGTGCGCCACCCGCTGGCCGAGGCATCGAGCGAGGCCGACCTGGCGCGCCACCGCTGGCCCAGCACGGAGTGGTTCGACTACGCCGCGATGGACGAGGAGATCGAGCGGGCCAACGCCGACGGCGAGTACTGCCTGATGATCGGTGGCGGCAACCCGTTCGAAACCGCGTGGTACCTGCGCGGCTTCGAGAGGACGCTGGAAGGGCTCGCGTTCGAGCCGGACCTCGTCGACGCGCTGCTCGCCCGCGTGACCGCCTTCTTCGTCGAGCACACGCGCCGGCAGCTCGAGGTTGCGGACGGGCGCGTGGACCTCGCGTTCACCGCGGACGACATCGGCGGCCAGCAGGGGCTGCTCTTCTCGATGTCCACCTGGCGGCAGCACATCCTCCCGCACCACGCCGCGCTCAACGCCGCCGTCCACAGGTTCGGCGCGCGGGTCATCTACCACAGCGATGGCGCTGTGCAGCGGGCGGTGGGCGAGCTGGTCGAGGCGGGCATCGACGTGCTGCAGGCGCTGCAGCTCGACGCGCGAGGCATGGACGCCGCCCAGCTCAAGGCCGACCACGGCGACCGCCTCTGCTTCGAGGGCGGCATCAGCGTCCAGAGCACCCTCCCGTTCGGCACGCCGGAGGACGTCCGCCGGGAGGTGCGCGAGCGCATCGACGTGCTGGGCCGCGGCGGCGGCTACATCCTCGGCCCCTCGCACGTCATCCAGGCCGGCACCCCGCCGGAGAACATCGTGGCCATGTTCGACGAGGCCGCCGGGCACTAGCCTGGATGAGGCGCGAGCGCCGTGGTGGGATGGGCCTCCGTGCCCGTCCGGCACAACTCATAAACAGGCCAGCGCCCCCGCGCCAGGCATTCATGCGGCATTCATCTGTCACTGGTACCATGGAACAAGGGCCATCGCGCCGGGACGGAGGAAGCCGTGAAGGTACTGGTCATCGAAGACGACACCGGGATCGCCAACCTGGTTCGCCGGGGTCTGGAGCAATCGCACTGCGTCGTCGACATCGCCGCGGACGGCGCGGCCGGCCTACAGATGGCGCTTGAGAGCAGCTACACCGTCATCGTACTCGACCTGATGCTGCCCAAGCTGGACGGGTGGAAGGTGTGCGAGGAGCTACGCTCGCGGCGCGTTCGCACGCCCATCCTGATGCTCACCGCGCGGGCGGCGCTGGACGAGCGTGTCCGCGGCCTTGAGATCGGCGCCGACGACTACCTGCCGAAGCCCTTCGAGTTCCCCGAGCTGCTGGCCCGCGTCCGAGCCCTCGCCCGCCGCGACAAGATGCACAAGACCCGCGTCATCCAGGTGGCGGACCTCGTCATCGACACCGCGCAGCACCGCGTCACGCGAGCAGGCGCCGAGATAGGACTGAGCCAGCGCGAGTACGACCTGCTGGAGGCCCTGGCCGGGCACGAAGGGCAGGTGCTGACGCGCGAGGTGATCCAGGAGCGCATCTGGATGGACGACGACTCGTGCTCCAACGTGGTCGACGTGTACATCGGGATGCTGCGCAAGAAGATCGATGCCGGCCACGACGTGAAGCTGATCCAGACTGTCCGCGGCGTCGGCTACTCGCTCCGCACCCCCGACCCGGAGGACGCGCCGTGAGCCCCGCCCGAGGCTGGTCCGCCCTCCGATCCCGGCTGGCGCTGCGCCCGCGCTCCATCCGCACCCAGGTCGTGCTGTGGAACGTGCTGACGCTGGCCGTCCTGCTCGTGGCGCTCGAAGCCGTCACCTACACCCTCGCCCGGCGTGCCATGCTGTCCGGCGTCGATCAGCACCTGCGCCTCCGCACGCGCGGCATGGTCGAACGGATGCGCCACGAGGACAGCGAAGGCATGCTCGGCCGCCCGCACGACGGCCCCGGGCGCGACTTCGGCGGCGGACCTCCCGGCGAGCGCGGACCTGAAGGCGGCGGGGGGCGCCAGGACAACCGCCCGCGCGTGTTCGATGCCCAGGGCAAGTCGATGGGTCCGCAGGCCGAGGCGCCGTGGGATGCCGCGGCGGTCCACGATACTGCCCGAGGGCGAGAGCGGTTCACCGACGTGGCGCTGGACGACGTGCCGATGCGGGTGCTGACGGTGCCGGTCGTCGTGCGCAGCCAGGTCCGGGCGGTCGTCCAGGCCGCCGTCCCAACGGATCAGGTGCAGTCGGCCCTCGTCAGTCTGGCGCGCACGCTGCTGCTCCTGCTCCCGGTTGCTCTCGCGCTGGCGGCGGTTGGCGGGCAGTTCCTGGCGGGCCGCGTCCTGCGCCCGGTCGGCAGGCTCTCCAAGGCGGCCGAGCGCATCGGAGCCGAGGCCATCACGCAGCGGCTACCCTCCGCCGGCGCCGACGAGTTCGCGAGCCTGGCCGGCACGATGAACGGCATGCTGGCGCGCCTGGAGACCGGCTTCCGCGAGCAGCAACGCCTCGTCGAGCTGCAGCGCCAGTTCGTCGCGGACGCCTCGCACGAGCTGCGCACGCCGCTCACGCTCATCAAGGGGTCGACCAGCCTCTGCAAGAGCGGCGACCCGACGCCCGACGACTACCGCCAGAGCATCGACGAGATCGACCGCGCCGCCGCATCCATGTCGAGCCTGGTGCAGGACCTGCTGCTCCTCGCCCGCGCCGACGGCGACCAGCTTGGCCGCAACCCCATCGAGCTGCCCATCGGCGAGGCGCTGCGGATGGCGAGGTCCGCCGTCGCTCACGGCAGCCGGAACGTGGCAATCCGGCTGGATGTCGACGACGAGGCGCTGTGCATCCTGGGCAACGAGGGAGAGATCACGCGCCTCTTCACCAACCTGTTCGAGAACGCCGTCCGCTACTCGCCCGACGGCGCAACGGTGACCGCGAAGGCCTGGCGCGAGGACGGCGACGCGTGCGTCACGGTGTCGGACACGGGCATCGGCATCGCGCCGGAGCACCTTCCGCACCTGGGCGAGCGGTTCTACCGCGTCGACCAGTCGCGCACCCGCGAGGGAGCCGGCGGCGCGGGCCTCGGCCTGTCCATCTGCCGCAGCATCGTGGCCGCGCACCGAGGCTCCATCGCGTTCGAGAGCGAGCCGGGCATGGGTACCACGGTCACGGTGCGGCTGCCGGCGGCGTAGGGCGGTAGCCCAGCTGCCGCGCACCAGTCCCACCTCCAACACAGGCCCGGCATTCGCCCACGCGGCGCGTGCCGCCATCCAGCCAGCCCCCCGCGACACGCTTCACCCTACCGTACCCCGGCCTCCCGCGGCGTCTGGCCCGCCCGAGGCCTATCGCTCAGGGGCGGACCAGCCGACATTGGATCAACAGCGTGTCGCATGCTGGAGCCGGGCTCGCCCGTCGCGCGGGGCAGGGACATGGGCTCCTCACAAGCACACGAGAGACCGCGCCCGCGGCGCGCGATTGAGGGGTAGCGATGCTGATTTCGGTATGCGTTGGTTCCGTGCGTGGCAACACGGTCGGCCACCTGGCGGCCTCGCTTCTGGAGCAGACGTGGCGCGACTGGGAACTGCTCATCATCGCCCAGGGAGACGATCCGGGTCTGCGAGACGCGATGGGCAGACTGGCAGACATGGACCCCCGGATACGCTGCCGCCACGTCGAGTTCACCGGCAAGTGCCGCGCGCTGAATGAGGCGGTGAACATGGCTCGCGGCGATGTGGTCGCGATCACGGACGACGACTGCGAGGCGGCCCCGGACTGGCTCGCGGTCATCGCCGAGTGCTTCCTCCGGGACCCGACGGTCGGCATTGTAGCCGGCGACGTGCTGCCGGCCGCGGCCGACGGCAGGCGCATATCGGTATGCCCGGCAACTCGCACCATCGAGTGTGTCTACCGGCCGAAGGCAGCACCGGACGGAGCCCCGCCGGGCTTCTACTACGGAGGCGCCAACCTGGCGATGCTGCGCACGACGATCGAGGCGGTCGGGCCATTCGACGAGGTCCTGGGGCCGGGGGCGCCTTTCCGAGCGGCCGAGGATGTGGACTTCGGGCTGCGCGCTGAGGTGGCAGGCATCGCCGTCCACACAACGCCCCGCTCTGTGGTTGTGCACACGCACGGCCGCCGGTACGGAGTGCGCGCGGCCCTGCGCCTCCGCCGCGACTACGCGTACGGCGGAGGCGCTCTGGGAGCCAAGCTCAGGCTCTGCGAACACCGGCTCGACAACGTGTGGAACGCCCCGAGAGGCGGAGCCGCCATCGTGGGATCGGTGGTGCGCAACCCGGTGCGCGGCACCCTCGCCATCTTCGAGGGCCAGTACCGGAGGATGGGCTTCCGCGACTATCTACGAGGCTACAGCATCGACAACCGCTCGGTATCGGTTCCCAGAGCCCCGACGGAGGCGAAGGCCTGAGGGCCGCACCGGCCTCCGCCCATAGGCAACCGGTGCCGATTGGCCGCGGCAGCGGCGATAGCGGGCGAGGCTGTGAGCGAGGGGGCTGCTCACGCTGCAGATGCGCTCTTCTGCGAGGGAAGTGCCGGCGAGGTAGACGCGCGCCAGAGCGTCGAGTGCTCCGCGGGCGGGGAGGGGTAGGCCGGCTGCGGTTGGCCAGACTTCCGGAGCCGTTACGAAGGGATGTACCAGGGCACACACGAAGACGTGTGCTGGAACCCGGTGCTCGCAGTGCCTCCAGCCAAGTGCGCACCACATCTCCTGGGACAGAGGGGGATGCGACGGAGACGACCCGAGTGGCATCGCCTCGCGTAGCCGCACAAGCAACCATGGTGCGCCCACGGGAACCGACGTCGTCGGACTGCCGGCTTGGGCGCACACGGAGGTAGCGATGATGTACCAGTCGCCAGTCAGCGCACTGCCGCTCCTGTACGACCCACCATTCACGGTCTGGATGCTCGCATTGGGACTTGCGCTGGGCTATCGGCTCCTGCGCGTGCTCCGGGTACCGCTCGGCGATGCCACGCCTCTGGAGCGGGCCGTCCTGTCGGCCTGCGTGGGCCTGGGCGTGCAGCAGTATGTCGCGTTCGGCCTCGGCATCGCCGGTGCGCTGCGCCCGGCAGCCATCTGGGCAGCACTCATCATCGAGACAGTCGCGCTCGGCCCCGACATCGTGCGGATCGCGCGTGCCGCCGCCCGAAGCCTCGCAACGCGTTGGCGACACCGCCCGTCGACGGCCGTCTGCCTGCTGGTCGCCGCGGTCGTGCTCGCACTGGTCCCGATGTACCTGCAGGCAATGGCCCCCTGCACCGACCCGGATGGGCTGAGCCACCGCCTCACACCAGCGAAGCGGTGGCTCCAGCAAGGGAATCTCGACCATCTGCCGACGATCACGATGTCGCTGTGGCCGATGGGCGGCGACATGCTGTACGTCATCGGCCTGGGCATCTGGAGCGACACCGCCGCCAAGACGATGCACTTCCTGTTCGGGGCACTGATGCTGCTGGGAGCGTTTGCGCTGGGGCGGCGCCTTGCCGGCGAGACGGTGGGAGCCGCAGCCATGGCGCTCTGCGTCCTGCGCCTGAAGACCCCGCCGGATCTCTTGGGCATGTTCGGCTCAGCGTACATGGACCTGGCAGTGGGCGCGGCAGTCACAGCCAGCCTGCTCTCCTGGGCCATCTGGAGAGACACGCGACACAACGGCTGGCTTGCGGTAGTCGGCCTCCTGACCGGATTCGCCGCAACCTACAAGCTGCTCATGCTCTCGCTGGGGCCGACGCTCGCCTTGCTGGTCCTGATCGACTTGCGCCGGCGGCGCGAGCCATGCTTGGGGCGGGCAGCCCAGGTCCTGCTGCTGAGCGCGCTGGTGCCCATGCCGTGGCTCGTGCGCACCTGGAGCATCACCGGCAACCCTCTTTACCCCATGTTGAGCGGGGTGTTCCCATCGCGCTGGTGGAGCCACGAGACCGGATCCCTGTTCGGTGGCTACATGCGCTACTACAACTGGTCACCGACCCGCTCTTGGTCGTTGGCGACTCGCAAGATCATCCTACTCGCATCGACAGCCAGCATTGTGGGGCTCGGCGCGCTCATGACATGGCGCTGGCAAAACCGACGCGGCGCCGCGCTGGCGGCCGTGATCACGGTGGTCGCCGCTGGCGCCGTGTGGACTACCGGCCCCTACTTCCGCTATTTGGCCCCCATCGCTCCGACGGCGGTGGTGCTGGCCCTGGTCTGGCTGGCTGAGCAACGCAGAGTCGCCCGCTTCATACCACAAGCTGCCATCGCGATCGTGGCGCTCACCATCGCTGTGAGCTTGCCGTCCGCCGCACGCGAAGGACGGACCTCGTTTGCCGTCACCGCGGGCCTGATGTCCAGGGACGCCTACCTCGACAGCAAGATCACCAACATGGCAGTATGGCGCTACGCGAACGCCAACCTGCCGCAGGACGCCCGGATCGCGCTTGTCGGACCGACCCAGCAGTTCTACTCGGATCGGCCCTGCTACATCGCGGACCCAGCCATGCAGAACGAGATCCGCCTGTCAAGCTGGGAGGACTTCGTCGCAGACCTGAGGCGCCTTCGCATTCAGTATGCGCTGGTGTCCGACGGCCTGTACATACCGCCGTGGGCAGGCAGCGGAAACCACTACACGAACCGTATCGACTTCGCGCGCCGCATCGCTGCATCGTGCACACGCCTGACAGGCGCCGGCCTTGACACACTCTACCGGCTCGACGGGATCTCGGGCACGCGGACGAGGTAGCCGCGCCTGGGAGGCGCAGCCCATCGGTCGGCGTCCGAGCCTGGTCCTGGGCCGCAACACCGGGCTCCGCGCGACGTATGGCATGACGCGCTCCCGCTATGCGCACAGCAGCGACATGAACAGTGTCTCGGATGCGACCACCCGTGCCATGATCGGCCGGAGCCGCCGCGTGCCCCCGGCGGAAGTCGTACGACGACGACATCCGAGCCACCAGACACTGTCTCGAAGGGCCGGCCGCCACCGCGACCGGCCCTCCTCCCCCCTGGCCCCGTGCAAGCCTCGGCCGGATCAGTCTCCGTCTCCGTCGCGGTCGCCGTGCTGCTCGCTCTGGCCGCCGGGCTGAGCGCCTTGCGCCTGCGCTCCGCCCTGCTGGCCCCCCTCGCGCCCCTCGCCGCGCTCCATGCCGCCCTCATGCTCCTCGGCGCCCTCGCCCTGCCCACGCACCTGAGCGGCGCCGGCCTGCTTCGGAGGACCACCGTGCTTCATCAGCCCGGACACCGGGCACCAGCCGACCATCGAGCCAAAGGACAGGCCGATGACGACGACGGCGGCGACCAGCAGCTCCTTCTTCATCCGCATGAACGAGGTCGAGGTGCGGGCCAGATAGGACGTGAGCACCTTCCAGTTGATGCAGAGGTGGATCACGGCTGCGACAACCATGATCAGCGCGATCACGATGTGCAGGTCGACCCAGCCGCGCCGGTACGAGAGCATCTGCATGAGACCGGCCGGCTTGAAGAACAGCACGATGCCGGTGACCGTCAGGACGAGGGTCGAGAGCACCACGCTGAATGTCGCGAAAGCCCTGAGGCTGAAGCCTTGGCTCTTGGTAGCCTGAGATGTCTGTTCCATTGCCACGTTCTCCTCTTCAGTGTGCGGCGACGCCCGCCGCCTGGCTATCCGTCTGCCCGGTTGCCGGGCTCGTTGTCTCGCTACGCGACGTGCAGTGCGACGCGCCGGTGGGAGGTCAGGCGTCGCCGGGCCCGCTTGCGGATCACGTCGCCAAGCAGCAGGATCGCGGAGACCGGTCGGGGCGCCGGCTGAACGGTCATCGCCGCCTCCCACGCGTTCCACGGACACCCGCCGCACCCGAACTTCGCCGCCCCGGCGCAAGCCACACCCGTGTCCCACGTGCAGGCGCAGTCCAGGTGCTCGGTAGGAGTTGCCATCGCCTGTGCTCGTGCCATCGTAGTCACCTCCGGCTGCGCGTCCGGCTTGCCCGCGCTTCAATATGCCTAGTCTACGATGGGCACATGAGAACCACATGAAACCGCGCGGGCTGTGACGCACTCCGCAGTCTGCCGGGCGCGGTACCATATGGGCGTGCCCGGCACGCACGACCGCGCCGTGGCCGAACGCGCAACCGGAGAGGACCATCCCCGCCATGAGTCTCGCGATCTTGACCCCCTTGCTCGCCATCGGCGTGCTGCTGTCTCTGTCACTCGCCGTCGTGCCCGAGGCGGCCGCCCAGTTCCGCCCGCCGGCTGTGCCGCTCGTCGACCATGACCCCTACTTCTGCGTCTGGTCGTTCGACGACAAGCTGACCGATGGCTGGACGCGGCACTGGACCGGCGCCAACAACGCGATGTGCGGCCTCGCCAGCATCGACGGCGCGACCTACCGCTACGCCGGGGGGCAGCCGGACAAGACGCCGGCGATGGAGCAGACCGGCCTCGAGGTGCTGCCCACGCGGACCGTCTACCGGTTCCAGGCGGCGGGCGTCGACCTGACCCTCACCTTCCTGACCCCGGCCCTGCCGCATGACCTCGACGTTCTGTCGCGCCCGCTGACCTACCTGACGTGGAGCGTGCGCTCGACCGACGGCAAGAAGCACGCCGTGAAGCTCTACTACGACATCACGGCCGAGTGGGCGGTCAACACCACCGATCAGAAGGTGCAGTGGTCGCGCGTGCGAGCCGGCGCCGTCGATGCGATGCGCGTGGGCACCGTCGAACAGCCCGTCCTGGCGACGGTCGGCGACAACCGCCGCATCGACTGGGGCTACGCCTACCTGGGCCTGCCGAACAGCGGCGACCTCGCCAAGGGCGTCTCGTCGGTGATGGGCAATGGCGACGCAGTCCGGGCGCAGTTCGCCACGAGCGGCACGCTGCCGGACTGCGACGACCTGGCCATGCCGCGCGCCGCGCAGCAGCGCTGGCCCGTCCTCGCATGCTCGTTCGACCTCGGCCAGGTCGGCGCGGACGCAGTCGAGAAGCTGGCGCTGGTGGCCTACGATGACGAGTGGTCCATCGAGCTGCTGGACCGCAGGCTGCGCCCCTACTGGCGGCGGAACGGGATGGACGCGCAGGGCCTGCTGACGACGGCTCTGAACGAGTACGAGGCCCTCGACAAGCGCTGCAAGGGCTTCGACGCGGAGTTCGTGGCGGACATGAAGAAGCTGGGCGGCGACCAGTACGTCGGCCTGGCGACGCTCGCCTATCGCCAGTCGCTGTCCGCCAACAAGATCGCGGCGGACTTTGACGGCGCTCCGGCCATGTTCCCGAAGGAGAACTTCAGCAACGGGTGCATCGCCACGGTCGACGTGCACTACCCGGCGTCGCCGCTCTACCTGCTGATGAGCCCCACGATGCTGAAGGCGCAGCTCACGCCGGTCCTCGACTACGCCTCGTCGGCCCGCTGGAAGTTCCCCTTCGCACCGCACGACATGGGCACCTATCCCCTCGCGAACGGGCAGGTATACGGCGGCGGCGAGCGGACCGAGGAGAACCAGATGCCCGTCGAGGAGTGCGGCAACATGCTCCTCATGATGGCGGCGCTGGCGAAGGCGGATGCAAACGCGGACTACTCGCTGAAGTACTGGCCGACCGTCACCAAGTGGGCCGACTTCCTGCTGCAGAAGGGGCTCGACCCCGAGAACCAGCTCTGCACCGACGACTTCGCCGGCCACCTGGCGCACAACACCAACCTGTCGCTCAAGGCCATCCTGGCCATCGGCGCCTACTCCACGCTGGCCGACATGGCGGGCAAGAAGGACGCCGCGGCTACCTACCGCAAGTCGGCGCAGGAGATGGCCGCCAAGTGGCAGGAGATGGCGAAGGATGGCGACCACTTCCGCCTCGCCTTCGACCGGCCCGGCACCTGGAGCCAGAAGTACAACCTCGTGTGGGACCGCATCCTGGGGCTGAACCTGTTCCCGATGTCCGTCGCCCAGACGGAGGTGGCCTACTACAAGACCAGGCTGGCGAAGTACGGCCTGCCGCTGGACAACCGCAGCACCTACACGAAGACCGACTGGGAAGTCTGGACCGCCACGCTCACCGGCAAGCGCGAGGACTTCGACGCGCTGATGGCGCACGTGTACGCGTTCATGAACGAGACGCCCAGCCGCGTGCCGCTGACGGACTGGTACGAGACGCCGGACGCCAAGATGGTCGGCTTCCGCGCGCGCTCCGTGGTCGGCGGCATCTTCCTCCCAGCGCTGTACGACGAGGCGCTGTGGAAGAAATGGCGCCAGTAGGAAGCATCGACGCAAACGGGCCGGCCTGTCGCGCAAGCGCCGGCCGGCCCGCTTGCATTCAAGGGGGAGACAAGCGATGGACCCGACACCGAAGCTCACCCGCCGCGAGACGATCGCCCTGTCACTGATGGCTGCCTCAGGTGGCGCCGGAGCGTCGGCTGCGCGGACGCCGGCCCGAGGCGCCGTGCTGCTCGGCGGCCCCGTGTTCGTGAGCGACCAGGACCCCGACGCGCTCGCCGCGGAGCACGTGCGCGTCGGCTACCGCGCCGCGTACTGCCCGGGTGTGGACATCAAGGACACGGCCCGCATCCGCGCCGTCCGCGAGGCATTCGCGCGCCACAACGTGGTGATCGCCGAAGTGGGGGCCTGGTGCAACCTCATCGCGGCCGAGGACGATGTGCGCAAGGCGAACGTGGCGTACGTGACGCGCCAGTTGGCGCTGGCGGACGAGGTGGGCGCGCGGTGCTGCGTGGACTACGCCGGCACGCTGAAGCCCGGGGAGTCGTGGGGGCCGATGGCCGACAACTTCGGCCAGGCGGCCTACGACCTGATCGTCGAGACGGTGCGCGGGATCATCGACGCGGTGAAGCCCAAACGCGCCAAGTTCTGCCTGGAGGTGATGCAGACCTGCCCGCCGGACGGCGTGGACGACTACCTCCGCGTGATCAAGGCGATCGACCGCCCCGAGTTCGGCGTACACCTCGACCCGGCCAACATGTTCTACGCGCCCCGTGACTGCTTCGCCAGCGGGCGCGTCCTCACCGACTGCTGCCGGCGCCTGGGCAAGTGGATCGTGAGCTGCCACGCGAAGGACCTGGTCGTTCGGAGCGGCGCGGCGGTGCACATCGACGAGTGCCGGCCGGGCACCGGCGTGCTGGACTACGGTGCCTACGTGCGGGGGCTCCTCAGCCTGGGCCGCGACGTGCCGTTGATGCTGGAGCACCTGCCGAACGAGGCGGAGTACACGCAGGCGCGGGAGTACATAGCAGGCGTCATCGAGGCGCAGACGCGGCGGTAGGGCGCGCGGCGGCTGCAGCCTGTCTGCTCCGCCTCAGCGGGGGCGGTCCAGGCAGTCGCGCACGGCTCGGGCCAGCGCCGCCGTGCCGTACGGCTTCGCCAGACACGCGATGCCCCGACTGGCCAGGGCGTCGGGTGGGCTGTCCTGCGTGATGTAGCCGCTGCTCACGATCACCTTGAGCCCGCTCTTGTCGGCCAGAACCCTCTCCGCCACCTCGAGGCCCGTTAAGCCGCCGGGCATCACCATGTCGGAGATCACGAGGTCGATGGCGTCGCGCTCGCGCTCCCACACCAGGAGCGCCTCCGCGCCGTTCTCCGCCTGCAGCACGGTGTAGCCCAGGCGCCGCAAGCCTGCGACGGCCAGGTCGCGCAGAATGTCTTCGTCCTCCACCACCAGGATCGTCTCGCTGCCCCCGCGAACGCGGCCTGGCCGCTCGGCCGCAGGCGCCGCGGCGCCTGCCTGCTGAACCGGCAGGTAGACGCGCACCGTGGTGCCGGTGCCTACCTCGCTGTAGATGTTGATCCAGCCGTTGTGCTGCTTGACGATGCCGTAGACCGTCGCGAGCCCGAGCCCGGTGCCCTTGCCGATCGCCTTGGTGGTGAAGAAGGGCTCGAACACGTGCTTGCGGGTGTCCGGGTCCATGCCGCACCCAGTGTCCGCCACGGAGACGCAGATGAACGTGCCTGGCAGGGCCTCCGGATCGCGGCTGGCCACCTCCGCGTCGATGGCCACCTGGTGAACGCCGATCGTCAGAGTGCCGCCGTTGGGCATCGCGTCGCGCGCGTTGACGCACAGGTTCATCAGGACCTGATCCATCATGCCCGCGTCGGCGCTGACCCAGTGCGCGGCGTCGGTGCCGTCCAGGAGCAGGTCGATATCCTCTCCCAGAAGGCGGCGCAGCATGTTAGCCATGTTGGCGACCACGGCGCCGAGGTCGAGCAGCTTGGTGTCCAGCAACTGGCGGCGGCTGAACGCGAGCAGCTGCCGCGTCAGCGTGGCGGCTCTCTGCGCGGCCACTTCCATCTCGGTCAGGCTCGTCCTAACTTCCTCGTCGACCGATGCCCGCTCCTGCAGCGCGCTCAGGTTCATCAGGAGGACGGTCAGGATGTTGTTGAAGTCATGGGCCACGCCGCCTGCGAGCTGCCCCACGGCCTCGAGCTTCTGCGCCTGGCGCAGGCCCTCCTCGAGCTTCCGCCGGTCCGTGATATCCTCGTTGACCGCCACGTAGTGCGTCGTCTTGCCGGAGGAGTCCAGAATGGGCGAGATGAAAGCTCGATCCCAGTAGAGTTCGCCGGTCTTCTTGCGGTTCTGGAACTCGCCGCGCCACGGCCTGCCGGAGGTGATGGTCGCCCACAGCTCCTGGATGGTCGCGGCGGGCGTGCACCCAGACTTCAGGATGCGCGGATTCCTGCCGGCGACCTCGTCAAGCGAGTATCCGGTGACGTCAGTGAACCTGGCGTTCACGTACTCGATGTCGCCTGCCGCGTCCGTGATGATGATGGAGGCGGGGCTCTGCTCAACGGCGAGGGACAGCTTCCGCAGCGACTCCTCCGCGCGCACCCGGTCGGTCACGTCCATGATGAAGCCCTCGAGCGCCTGCAGCTCGCCGGCCTCGGAGTACACTCCGGTACCGCTCTCCCAGACCCACTTCTCCTCGCCGCCGGCGGCCATCAGGCGATAAGCCATGCGGTACTGCTGGCGGCGCTCGACGCCGGACTGCACCGTCTGCCAGACCATGGCCCGGTCATCCGGGTGGATCAGGTCGCCGTAAGCCACGCGAACGTTGCCGGTGAGGTCCTCCGTAGCATAGCCGGTCAACGCCTCGCAGCCGTCACTGACGATCTGCATGGTCCATTCGCGGTCGTTGAGGCACCGATAGGCCATGCCCGGCAGGTTCGATAGGAGCGCCGCCAGCGACCGCCTGCTCTCGCGCAACGACTCCATGGACGCCCGCCGCTCGGCGCGCATGCGCAGAGAGGTGATGCCGAACGCCAGATCGGCGGCCAGGTCCTCGATGAGCCGCACTTCACCGGGCGTGAACGCGCCGGGCTCGGCCGAGTAGATCGTCAGCGAGCCGAAGGTGCAACCCTTCTCATCCCGAAGCGGCAGGGCGATGCTCGACCGGTAGCAGCGTCGCAGGGCATCCTCGCGCCACAGAGCGACGGTGGGATCGCTGGCGTAGTCCTGCACGCAACAGGTCTGGCCCGTGCGTATGGCGGTTCCAGTCGGCCCGCGCCCTCGCGGCACATCCGCCCACGTCGCCGCGGCTTCGGCCAGGAACCCGTGTTCGTGCCCCGCCCAGGCCACCGGCCGCACGGTCTTGGAGTCATCGTCGACTCGCATCCCGACCCACGCCATGCGGTAGCCCGCGTTCTCGCACACGATCCGGCAGATGCTATCGAGCAACTCCTGCTCGTCCTCCGCTCGCACCAGCACCTGGTTGCAGTCGCTAATCGCCCGCAGCTCGCGATTCAGGCGGCGCAGCGACTCGTCCGCGCGCTTCCTCTCGGTGACATCCTGGAAGGTGCCCGACAACTTAACGACCTTGCCATCCTCCCATGTGGCCTGCCCCATCGTGTGCACCCAGAGGTGGTTCCCCTTGGCCGTGATGAACTCCACCTCCAGGTCGAAGGGCTCGCCGAACTCCGCAGCCCTGCGCACCGCCTCAACGATGATGGGCTGCGCCTCCGGCGCGTAGAACGCAAGGGAACTGCTGTACGCAGGGTTGTGATCCCGCCCGACCTCGTGTATTCGGTAGACCTCGTCGGTCCATTCCTGCTCCAGCGTGCGCAGGTCTTGTGTCCACCCGCCCACCCGCGCCATGCGGCCCGTTGCGGACAGAAGGGCCTGGCTTGATCGAAGCGCCTCCTCCGCACGCCGGCGCTCGGCGCGGTGGCGCAGCGCAGTGATGCCGAAGGCAAGGTCGGCCGCCAGATCCTCCAGGAGGCGCACCTCACTGGGATGGAACGCGTTGATCTCGGACGCGTAGATCGCCAGTACACCAAACGGCACTTCGTGCTCGCCCTTCAGCGGCAGCGAGATGCTGCTGCGGTATCCCCTCTCCCGCGCCAACTCACGCCACGGCGCGATGTCGGGGGCAGACCACGAGTCCTGCACGAATGCAGTCACGCCGGTTCGGACAGCCGTGCCTGTCGGCCCCCGCCCACGCTCGGTGTCTGCCCAGGAGATGAGGGAAGCATCGGTGAACCCCTCGTTGACGCCGGCCGATGCGACGGGGCGGATCGAGCGCTCCTCATCGTGGAGGGCATACCCCACCCAGACGAACCGGTAGCCAGCATCCTCGCAGATGATTCGGCACACATCGTCGAGCAGGATCTGCTCACTCTCGGCACGGATGAGCGCTTTGTGGCACGCACCGATCGCGTGCAGCTCCCGCGTCAACCGGCGTTGGGCCTCCTCGTCCTGCCTCGTCGAGGTGACATCGCGTCCCGTAAACGTCAGGCCCATAGGTCGACCATCGGCCCCAGCCGTGATGTGGGCCGTCCACGCCACCCGATGACCAACGCCGGCCGCATCGTTCAGCACCGTTTCGTCGCGCAGCACGCGCGGGGCGGCGCCATCCATGGCAGCGACGAAGGCGGCTCGCCGATCGTCGATCTCGTGGGAAGGCACGGCGACATCGAACCACGACCGGCCGATGAGATCCGCCGAGGCGCGGCCCAGAAGCTCGGAGCCGAGCCGGTTGATGGCAACGATGACGCCGTCGCGGTCCAGGTCGACGACGATGGCATCCGCCACGTCGACGCGGTGCTCTGCCCGCTCCCTCAGGCGCCGCTCACCGAGAAGGGCAGACAGCCACGCCGCCAAGCTGCCGATGTGGGGCTCATAGGGGAGGAACAGGGCTTCGTCCGAGAGGTGAATCACCAGTGCGCCGACGAGAACGCCGGCGTGAACGAGGTCGATCCGTCGGGGAACGGTGCCATCGAGAGCGGAGGCGCCGACGCCCTCCGGCCCATCGCTACACGTGCAGGACAGCACACCGGGGACCGCGGCGAGCCCCGCGCACGCGCACTCTCGCACGGCTGCGGGGTCGGGCTGGCGCGCGCATTCGCCTGGGAGCGACAGCAGACGAGCCAGAACGTCCGCCCGGGCTACAGGCGCCGACGCAGCAGACGCGGCAATGGTCATGGTGTCACCGCCCTCCGATGCAGAACACGCTGCCCCCGCGCGACGGTTCTAGGTCAGCCGTGTGTTCGCGCAGACGCATCACCGCAGGCCATGCCACGACGCACGCCGTGACCGGTGGTCGGATGTTTCGCCACGAGACGCCCCCTGACCTCCCGTGACGGCGCGGTTGCCTGAACCGATGCCCGAAGGTCTCGCCGTCCCGTCGGCCGCCAGAGGAATCCGGGCCGGCCGCCAGGAACCAGTCCGCAGAGAGCAGCACGAGCCGCCACGGCCCCGCGCCCCCGCCGGGCAACGAGACCGATGCGCGCCCAAGTGCCAAGGAGAAGACCATGCTGTCCACAATCATGATGGGCCTCGCGTGCTTGGCGTCCCTTCCCACCGCGCCCGCGCGCACAGCGAAGCCCTGGAAGCTCGACCGCATCCTCGTCACGTTCTGGTGTCCGCCGCCGGCCACCGACGAGAACCTCGCCACCGTGGCGCGCGATGGATACAACCTGACATGGACCCCCGCGGACGGCCTGGATGTCGCGCAGCGCCACGGCCTGAAGGCGATGCTGCAGGACGGCCTGCTCTCACCGGCCACGCTCGACAACCCTGAGCAGAAGGCCAAGCTCGACGCGCTGATCGAGAAGGTGAAGGGCCACCCGGCGATGGAGGCCTACTTCATCACCGACGAGCCGAGCGCCGCCGCTTTCGCGGGCCTGGGCAAACTGGCTTCATACCTGCGCCATAAGGACCCGGCCCACTTCGCATACGTGAACCTGTTCCCCACCTACGCCAACAACGACCAGCTTGGTACCAAGGGAGACCGGGAGACGGCCTACCGCGAGCACCTGCGCCAGTTCGTCGACGCGGTGAAGCCCGCCCTCATCAGCTACGACCACTACCACTTCTTCAAGGACGGCGACGGCCAGGAGTACTTCCTGAACCTGGGCATGATCCGCCGGGCCGCCCTGGACGCCCACCTGCCCTTCCTGAACATCGTGCAGGCCTGCACCATCGAGAAGTCCTGGCGGCTGGTCAACGCCAACGAGCTGCGCTGGCTCACCTACACCACACTGGCTTACGGCGCGCGCGGCATCAGCTACTTCCTTTACTGGGGCCCCGAGTCGTACGGCGGGCTATACCAGGACGGCAAGCGCATGCCCCTCGCCGATCCCGTCGCCACGCTGGCGCACGAGATCGACGCGCTGAGCCCCGCCCTGATGAAGCTCGACACGCTTGGCGTCTACCACGCAGGCGCGCTCCCCCTCGGCACGGAGGCAGTGCCCGCCGACTGCCCGGTGCAGTTCGCCGAAGACGGCGAGTTCGTGCTCGGCCTCTTCGGCGCGAACGGCAAGCCCAGCGCGTTCATGGTGGTCAACCGCAAGTACGACGCGGCCGCCACCGCCCGCCTCCGTCTGCCCGAGAAGGCCACGCGCATCGAGGAGTTCGACCGCGCCACGAAGAAGTGGGTCGCAGCCGGCGCCCGGGACGGCGCGCTGACCGTGCAACTGGCGCCGGGTGACGGGCGGCTGTTCCGCTGGCGGTAGGGCGGGGAACGGGTGGCCGGTGGCGGGGTCACACGGTAACCACAGGGCCACACGCGACGCGGAGCGGCGGAAGGGTTAAGCAATCGCGAGAGGCAGGCGACCGGGCCGATGGATTGCGACGCGATTGCTTAACCCCTACACGTGCCGCCCCAGGGGCGGTGCATTCTATCCGTTGGCCGCGCGCGCGTAGGGGCAGAGCATTCGCGCGCATAGCCCCATGTCGCAGCAACGTGCGGCGCGAATGCTGTGCCCTGCCGTTTGGCCCAGCGCCGCAGCCCACACAGTCTTGATCGGAGCCGCAACCATATGCCTATCCGCACGCTGCTAGCCATCGCACTCGCCATGGGGTACTGCATGACCGCGCACGCTCAAGACGACAACCCGCGCTTTGTGCCCGTCGCGGCGGGCATCCACGACGCCACACTCAAAGACCTGGGCAATGGCGAGTGGGAGATCGTGACGACGGGCGCCGACCCGTTCCTCTCGCTGAAGCAGGTGGCCGGGCGGTTCACCCCGGAGCGCCACGTGCTCGCGTTCGAGTACGCCAGCCCGCAGGGCACCGACGCGCTCCAGGTCTACGCCTCGCCACCCATCGACGAGGAGCACAGCCTGACGGGTCCGGGCCTCTCGCTGGCGGAGGGCTGGACCACCCACTCCATCGACCTCACGGACCTGTTCGCGAAGATGGGTAACAAGTGGGAGGCGCTGCGGATCGATCCGGGCAACCAGCCTGGCAGGAACATCCGCATCCGGAACATCGTGCTGCGCGAGCCAACCGCCCGGGAGCGCGAGATGAGCGCCCGGAAGGACGCGCGCAAGGCAGAGTTGAAGGCCCAGGACGAGCGCATGGTCGCCTACCTGGCGCGCAAGTTCCCCTGCAGCGTGTCGGAGGTGACCGCCAACGCGACGACGATCGAGGTGGCCGGCTCCGTGAAGGCCGCAACGGGTGCGGTCTACCTCGCCGAGGTGCCGATGTGGGCCGACGTGGCCGCGCTGAAGGCATCGCCCACGCTCGTCCCCATCCGCGACCGCGAGACCTTCCGCATCGGCGTGCCCCGCCTCGACGGGTCGCGCGACCGCCTGCTCTCGCGCTGGGCGGTGGTCGGCAGGGAGGGCGCCAACCTGACGCTGCAGTCCTCGGCGCGCTACGTCGACGTGCTGCACCAGGCGCCCGCAGCGCCGCCCGTCAAGCCGCGCACGAAGAAGGGCCTCGGCGGCTGGTGGATCCACAACGAAGCGCTCACCAAGGACCTCGACGACCTGGGCATCTCCGCGGTCACGGTCAACATCCTGCTCAACAACCTGTTCGGCACGACGGGCGGGCCCGGCTGGACGCCCTTCCAGTACGGCGGCAAGACCTACTACTCGCGCGATGAGGGAATCGACGGGTACGACCACATCCTCGCCGAGCCCGCCAAGCGCGGCATCGTGGTCTCCGCCATCATCCTCATCGCGCAGGGCTACAGCGCGCCGGAGGGAAGCTGGTCGAGGATCGTGGCGCACCCGGACGCGCACCCGTCGGGTCTCTTCGTGATGCCGAACATGGAGAGCCCCGAAGCGGTGCAGGCGTACGCCGCCGCGATGGACTTCCTGGCGAAGCGCTACTGCCGCGCCGACGCCAAGTGCGGACGCATCCACCACTGGATCCTGCACAACGAGATCAACGCGGGATGGGTGTGGACGAACGCCGGCGAGAAGACCGACACGCTGTACATGGACCTGTACCACCGCTCCATGCGCCTCGCCCAACTCCTCGCGCGGCAGTACGACCCGAACTCGCAGGCGTTCATCTCCCTGGAGCACCACTGGAACTACACGCCCGAGCCCCGCTTCTATCGCGGCAAGCGCCTGCTGGAGCTGCTGCTGGGCTACTCCCGCGTGGAGGGCGACTTCGACTGGGCGCTGGCGCACCACCCCTACCCCGACTCGCTGCTCGTCCCGCGCACGTGGGAGGATGGCCACACAACCTTCGCACTCGACACGCCGAAGATCACGTTCCGCAACCTGGAGGTGCTGGACGCCTGGGCGGACCAGAAGAGCACGTGGTTCCAGGGCAAGACGCCGCGCACCATCCACTGCACCGAGCAGGGCCTCAATTCCCCGGACTACTCGGAGAAGTCGCTGCGGGAGCAAGCGGCCGGCATGGCCTACACGTGGCAGAAGCTGAAGGCGTCGCGGCACATCGAGGCGTTCCAGTACCACGCGTGGCTGGACAACCGCGGCGAGTTCGGCCTGCGCATCGGCCTGCGCAAGTTCGTGGACGAGCCCGGCGACCCGTACGGCAGGAAGCCGATCTGGCAGGTCTACCGCGCGATGGGCACCGCCGACGAGGCCCGCATCCTCGACCCTTACAAGGCGGTGGTCGGCGTGAAGGAGTGGTCGGAGGTGCTGCACAAGGAGGGGATCAGGTAGGCGGTCTGCGCCGCCCATCGGCGCCCGCCCTTGAAATGGCGCCCTGGGTCTCTGCGAAACCCCCTCCGGGGGTTGGGCGTGCGCATCCGGCAGCGGCCCGGTCCCCGCAGGGGACTTCGCTCCGCCCAGGGCCGGGTCTCAACCCGACCGGCACACGGCGCGGCGTCGGGCAATGCACCCCGGACGGGACGCCGTGCCGAATGCCGTTCAAACGGCGCCCTGGGTCTCTGCGAAACCCCCTCCGGGGGTCACGCGCCCGCATCCGGCATCGGCCCAGTCCCCGCAGGGGACTTCGCTCCGCTCAGGGTCGGGTTTCAACCCGACCGGCACACCGCGCGGCGTCGGGCAATGCACTCCGGACGGGACGCCGGGTCGAGACGGAATCTACCCACTATGCCAATAAGAACGCTGATCCTAGCAGCAGCGCTCCTCGTCCTCTGCCCGGCGGCCCGCGCGCAGGACGATTGGCCGCGCTTCGCCCCCGTGGCCGCCGACATCCACGACGCCACGCTCAAGGACCTGGGCGACGGGTCGTGGGAGATCGTGACGACCGGCGGCGACCCGTTCCTCTTCCTGAAGGTGGTCGGAGGCCAGCGCACGCCCCAGCGCCACGTGCTCACCTTCGAGTACGTGTGCCCGCAGAGCACCTACGTGACCGAGGTCTTCCCGTGGCCCCCCTCGGACGCGCCGCACTGCGTCACCGCGCAGGGCCTCGCCCAATCGGCCGCCTGGACCACCTACTCGCTCGACCTGGCGGAGGTGTTCGCCCAGAACGGCGGCAAGTGGGAGACGCTGCGGCTCGACACGGGCAACCTGCCAGGCATCACCATTCGCATCCGCAACATCCGCCTGCGCGAGCCGAACGAGCTGGAGCGCCAGGCCATCGCTCGAAAGGCGGCGCGCAAGGCGGAGCTGAAGGCGCAGGACGCGCGCATGGCCGCCTACCTGTCGCGCGGCTTCCCCTGCTCCATCGCGAGTGTGGCAGCGGGGCGGAGCGCGATCGTCGTGACGGGCAGTATCGCGCGCAGCGCCGGCGCGGTCGCCGTGGCCGAGGTGCCGATGTGGGCCGATCCGACGGCGCTCCGCGCATCTCCCACGCTGCTGCCGGTCCGCGAGCGAGGCAGGTTCCGCCTCACCGTGCCGCGCTTCGACGGCGCCCGCGACCGCCTGCTCTCGCGCTGGGCGGTAGTGCGCAAGACGCCGAGTGGCCTCGCGCTGCTGTCCGGCGCACGGTACGCCGACACGGTCGCCACTCTCCGCAATCCGCCCCGCCAGACGCTCAAGTCGAAGAAGGGGCTGGCGGGTTGGTGGCTCGTCAACGACCTGTTCGCCAAGGACCTCGACGACCTCGGCATCGGTACCGCGACGGTCAACATCCTGCTGAACGACGTGGTCGGCACGACGCCGGGGCAAGGCTGGACGCCGTTCCAATTCGGCGGCAGGACCTACTACGCGCGCGACGCGGGCGTGGACTGGTACGACCGCCTGCTCGCCGAGACCGCCAAGCGCGGCATCGTCGTCTGCGCCATCGTCCTCATCCCCCAGGGCTACAACGCGCCGGAGGGGAGCTGGTCGAGGATCGTGGCGCACCCGGACGCGCACCCGTCGGGCCTCTTCGTCATGCCGAACATGGAGAGCCCCGAAGCGGTGCAGGCGTACGCCGCCGCGATGGACTTCCTGGCGAAGCGCTACTGCCGCGCCGACGCCAAGTGCGGACGCATCCACCACTGGATCCTGCACAACGAGATCAACGCGGGATGGGTGTGGACCAACGCCGGCGAGAAGACCGACACGCTCTACATGGACCTGTACCACCGCTCCATGCGCCTCGCCCAACTCCTCGCCCGCCAGTACGACCCCAACTCGCAGGCGTTCATCTCGCTGGAGCACCACTGGAACTACACGCCCGAGCCCCGCTTCTACCGCGGCAAGCGCCTGCTGGAGCTGCTGCTGGACTACAGCCGCGTCGAAGGCGACTTCGAGTGGGCGCTGGCGCACCACCCCTACCCCGACGACCTGACGAAGCCGCGCACGTGGGAGGACGGCCACACCACCTTCGCGCTCGACACGCCCAAGATCACCTTCCGCAACCTGGAGGTGCTGGACGCGTGGGCGGACCAGAAGAGCACGTGGTTCCTGGGCAAGACGCCGCGCACGATCCACTGCACCGAGCAGGGCCTGAACTCGCCTGACTACTCGGAGAAGTCGCTGAGCGAGCAGGCGGCGGGCATGGCCTACACGTGGCAGAAGCTGAAGGCGTCGCGGCACATCGAGGCGTTCCAGTACCACGCGTGGCTGGACAACCGGGGCGAGTTCGGCCTGCGCATCGGCCTCCGCAAATTCGGCGACGAGCCCGGCGACCCTTACGGCAAGAAACCCATCTGGCAGGTCTACCGCGCCATGGGCACCCCCGACGAAGCCCGCGTGCTCGACCCGTACAAGGCGGTGGTCGGGGTGAAGGAGTGGTCGGAGGTGGTGCACAAGGAGGGGATCAGGTAGCAGAGCGGCTTGGGCGCGCGTGGCGGCGACCGGCTGCGCCGCCTACGTTGCTGACCCTACCCAGCCATCTGGCGAGCCACATCGAACTGGAGTTCGAGCAACTCGGACATCGGCACGGGCCTCCGCATCCGCTGCGCGACCGGCAGGCCGGCTGCCCACAGGTACGGGTAGATGCTGATCGCATGGTCGCCAGGCAGATCTCTGATCTCGGTGCGCCACCCGGGCCAGCGGAAGGTCTCGTAGTACCTATCGAGATCGCCCGTCAGCGCCCACACCAGGAAGTCGGAGTACCCCATATCGAGGCTCTCCCACGATAGCGTGTCAGGCGCGAAGTAGTGCACGTGTCCCGTGGGCCCCGGAAGCCCGCCGCCGTTGACCGCGTACGACCCGCCGACGACGTCATCCGCGACCAGCAGGATCGGTGGTGCCCCGCCGGAGGCGGTCCAGGCTCGCCCTGCGTTCCAGCCCGGCAGCGTCCTCGGCAGGCGCGGATGCCCCGAGCCCAGCACGCGCAGCCACCCACCGTCCACCAGCAGGCCGCCGGTCTCGTAGACGACGGCGCCCATGGGGGAGCGCGTCGTGACCTGCAGGGATTCGAGCGCCTGTGACCGGTCCGGGTCACGTGCCGCAAGGACCTCCACGGGGTTCGACGCGCCGGCAATCCACTGCTGGACGGTCGGCCAAGACGGTTCGCTCGACAGCAACTCAAGGATCGTGCGCACTGTCCTTCCCTCTCGTCACTCGATCAGTCCATCCGAAGCACGCGGTATGATCAGGTTAGCTGCCGAATCAGCAGGCACGCGGCGCATCGGCCTGACTATAGCATAGCGAGCGATCAGCGTCAACCGCCACCAGAGGACCACCCAACCATGCCCAACCCAACCGAGCCCACCTAGACCGTCTACCGCGCGCCACACTCCATCGCCGTCACGGGGCGGTGCGAGGATCCGGCGTGGAAGGCCGCGCCTGGACGGCGCCGCCGGCCCGTGGCTAGTCCGGCCCGCCCGATGCCGCTCCCCAGGCTGCCTGCTCAAGCTCCTCAACCTCGTCCTCGGTCAAGGACACGATGACCCGCCCGTACGTTCGGGCGCCGTAGACGATCGCGAGGAGACCGATGATCGACCGGACGGTCTCTGTGTCGGCGGCACGGGGAAGCTCCTGCAGGCCCAGCTCCGCCAGGTCGCCGAGGGCTCCATCGTAGGCGCCTCGGGACCAGTCCGGCACATCCGGGTTGCCCCGAACGCCGCGCGCCAGCTCGATCGTCGCGGCGAGAGCGTAGGTGTTCCAGTCCGGCACGCCACGCGTCCGGTGTATACGAACAAGATGCGGTACCGCGACGAACGAGCCCTCTCCCACGGTTCCCTGGTGATGGAGTGCGTTCCACAGCCCATCCCAGGAAGCCTCGCGGTCCGCGCTCGTCTCAAGGGCCACGAGCAGCGGGCGAAGGTCGACCGGTTCCCCGTAGCCGCCCCGCAGCGTGCGCCAGCGCTCGTCTCCAAGGTCGAGCATGGTACTCCTCCCAACGTGCAGACGACCGCGTTCCTGACCGGCAGAGCCTGGAGCGCCTGCGACGCGCCGGGCTCACGGGCCGCCAGGGCCGCGAGGTGCCCCGATGCGCCGCCCGCCCCGGCTGGACGAGCGGCCAGGCCGGTTCACTCGACAGCGACTTGCCGACCGTGCCCGCTGCAGCGCGCGGTATGATCACATGAGCGTCCAAACCAACAGGCACACGGCGCATCGGCCTGACTATAGCATAGAGAGCGATCAGCGTCAACCGCCACGCAAGGAGCACCCATGCCCACCGCACCCGGCCCCACCTACACCGTCCACCGCACCCCACACCCCATCGCCTTCACGGGGCGGTGCGACGATCCGGCGTGGAAGGCCGCGCCACGGTCGCCCGCCTTCGTCGACATGGCCACCGGCGCGCCCGCCCTGCTGCGCACCCAGGCCTCCGCGCTGTGGGACGACGAGGCGCTCTACATCGGCTTCTGGATCGAGGAGCCCTACCCCGAGGCGCATCTGACGGAGCGCGACTCGATCATCTTCAGCGAGAACGATGTCGAGGTGTTCATCGACGGGGGCGACTGCTACTACGAGCTGGAGCTGAATGCGCTCGGCACCGTGTATGAGGTCTTCTTCCTCTGGCGCGACACCCTCACGCCCGGCAGCCGCTTCGACACGCCGGAGTTCGACCCGCGCTGGCGCGACGCCCTCTCCTTCGGCGGCGACTACGATCGCCAGGTCGCGAGCTTCTGGCGCGGCACCCACCCTCGCGGCACGCGCTGGGCGTACCTCGACTGGGATTTGCCCGGCCTGCAGGTGAAGACGCACGTGGAGGGCACGCTCAACGACCGCTCCGTCCGCAGCAGCGGCTGGACCGCCGAGATCGTGCTGCCCTGGGCGGGCATGGCGCCCCTCGCGAACGGCCGTTCGCTCCCCCCGAAGGATGGCGACGAGTGGCGCCTCTTCTTCGGCCGGTTCCAGCAGCTCGAAGTCGGCGAGAAGCGTGTCCAGGCCGCCTGGTGCTGGTCGCCGCACGGCATCTACGACACGCACATGCCGGAGAAGTTCACCCCCGTGCGGTTCAGCGTGGAGAGCGTGTAGGGCGCGGGGCGTCGAAGGTCGAAAGTCGAAGGTCGAACGGCGTGCCGGCGAGACCACCTGGCTCTCCTTGCCGGCACGCCGTTATCCCGTGCATCGGTGGACAAACTGCACGCCACCCACATCCGCGTCCATCTGCGTCCATCTGCGGTTGCATTCCGCCGTCATCCCCGTGCATCGGTGGACAAACAGCACGCAACCCGCATTCGCGTGCATCTGCGGTTCCATCCCGCCGTGATCGGTGCGTGTCCGTGTTCATCTGTGGTTGCGTTTGCCGTTCGCGGGCGGCGGCGGCGAGGACGGCCGGATGGCGTCGAGCTTCGCCTTGGCGTCGCGCACCAGCAGGATGAGGTCGTGGATGGCGTCCGTGCCGAACGCAGCCCGCGCCAGACCGGGCAGGTCGCCGCCGATGACGAGGATGGGCTGCCCGCCGGTGTCCGGCTCCATCGTTGCGATGAGGAGCCCCCCTCGCGTTCTATACTGCACGCGAACCGAGTCGAGCTTGGTGGCCCGGCCGTCGGTCTTGGCGATCACGTCGAGCCCCTTCAGCAGCGCGGCGATCTCGTCGTGGTCCACGTAGAAGGTGCTCCGGCGGGGCCGCCCCACCGGCGACGCAGCGCGCACATCGATCGCGATGCCGTGCCGCTTCTCGCCATTGGCCGTGTCCGTGTGCTCCTGGCATTCGACCGCGAGCCACGAGTCGAAGTAGCCCTTCACCGTGCCCACCCGCGTGTAGCCGATCACCACCGCGCGGCCGGGGACGGCGTCCAGCCTCTCTATGGCGGTCAGCACGGCCGACGGGGGCGCATCGGGCTCGTCCGTGTCGGGAATGTCCTGCGCGCGGGCTGCGAGCCCGAGGACGAGCATCGCGGCAACCGCAAGGTGCGATCTGGTCATGTCTCTCCCCTCCTGCAGGCATGTCGGAGCGCCAGCACGCAGCGCTGTCTACGAGCTTCTACCGGTAATGACGCCCCGCCGCGCGCCACGTGACGCGATGCGCGCAGGAGTGGCGGCGGGCGGCGGCGAATCGCGCAGGCGTGCGGGCACCTTCTAGGGTGATCGGAGGAACAGATGCGCAGTGGCGGGCTGTTCGTGATGGCAGTCGTGTTGGCGGGGCTACCGATGGGAGCGAGGGCGACGATGGTGACACCCGACGAGATGGCGGAGGCCCGGCGCTGCGCCGCGGCAGTGTTTGAGGGCCGAGTGGCTTCGGCCGAGCTGCGGCCGGGACTGGAGGTCGTGCGCAACTACGACATGATCCAGAAGAACGCGCGCTTCGGCAAGCCGCTCAAGCTGGCGCACCAGACATTCGCGCGCGGCCTCTTCTGCCACGCGAACAGCCGCATCGTCGTGCGTCTCGACCAGCCGGCCAAGCGCTTCGAGGCGTCCGTCGGCGTGGACAGCAACGAGCAGACCATCGGCGGGCGCGGCAGCGTCGTGTTCAGCGTGCAGGTCGGCGGCAAGGACGCATTCCGGTCCGGCACGCTGACCGAGGGCATCGCGCCTGTGCCCGTCAAGGTCGACCTCGGCGACGCAACGGAGTTCGCGCTGGAGATCGGCGACGCGGGCGACGGGTTCGCGTGCGACCAGGGTGACTGGGCCGACGCGAAGATCACGCTCGCGAACGGGCGCACGATCTGGCTCGCCGATCTGCCCACCGCCGGCGGCCCGCTCGTCGCCGACGCAAACCGGCCGCCGTTCGCGTTCCAGTACGGCGGCAAGGCGTTCGACGGGGCTGGCTGGCAGGTCGACCGCGCCGCGCGCAAGCTGGACGAGAAGCGCACCGAGCGCACCGTGACGTACACGGACCCGGCGAGCGGCCTCGTCGCGCGCATGGTCGGCATCGAGTACGCCGACTTCCCCACGATCGAGTGGACCATCCACCTCAAGAACACGAGCGCCGCGCCGAGCCCCCTGATCGACAACCTGCAGGCGCTGGATCTGCGCTTCGCCCGCGGCCACTACGGCGAGTTCCTGCTGCACCACGCCGTCGGCAGCCCGTGCGCGCCGAACGACTACGAGCCGCTGGAGAGCCCCATCGCGCCGAGCACGGAGAAGCGCATTGGCGCGGCGGGCGGGCGCCCCAGCAACTCGGACATGCCCTACTTCAGCCTGGAGACGCCCACCGGCCACGGGGTCATCGTGGTGGTCGGCTGGCCGGGGCAGTGGTCCTCCGCCTGGACGCGCGACGCCGACGTGGGTCTCCGGGTGCAGGCGGGCCAGGAGCTGACGCACTTCGTCCTGCAGCCCGGCGAGGAGGTCCGCACTCCCCTCGCGGTGCTGCAGTTCTGGGCCGGCGACTGGGTCCGCGGGCAGAACGTGTGGCGCCGCTGGATGCTAGCGCACAACGTGCCGAAGCCCGGCGGCAAGCTGCCCGAGCCGGAGTTGTTCGGCTGCAGCTCGCACCTCTTCAGCGAGATGGAGAAGGCGAACGAGGAGAACCAGAAGGCCTGCATCGACCGCTACCTGGAGGAGAAGATCCCCATCGGCCACTGGTGGATGGACGCCGGCTGGTACCCGAACGACCCCGTCGGCTGGCCGAAGACCGGCACGTGGGAGGTCGACACGCGCCGCTTCCCGAACGGTCTGCGAGCCATCAGCGACCATGCGCATGAGAAGGGCGTCAAGACCATCGTCTGGTTCGAGCCCGAGCGCGTGCATCCGGACACGTGGCTCACGAAGAACCACCCGGAGTGGATCCTGGGAGGCGCGGGCGGCGGCCTGCTCAACCTCGGCAATCCCGACGCGCTGAAGTGGCTAACCGACCACGTCGACCAACTCATGACCGCGCAGGGGATCGACCTCTATCGCCAGGACTTCAACATGGACCCCCTGGACTACTGGCGCAAGAACGACGCGCCGGACCGCCAGGGCATCACCGAGATGCGGCATGTCGAGGGCTACCTGGCGTACTGGGACGCGCTGCTGCAGCGCCACCCGGACATGTTCATCGACTCGTGCGCCTCGGGTGGGCGGCGCAACGACCTGGAGACGATGCGCCGCGCCATCCCCCTCTGGCGCACCGACTGGCGGGTCGAACCGATCGGCACCCAGGCCTGCACGTACGGCATCTCGCTCTGGATCCCGCTCTCCGGCACCGGCGCTGCGGACGTGGACCGCTACCTGTTCCACAGCAACATGGTCCCGTTCACCAACTGCCTCTTCGACATCCGCGACAAGAAGCAGGACTGGGGGTTGCTGCGCAAGTTGGTGGGCCAGTGGCGGAAGGTGGCCGCGTGCTACACGGGCGACTTCTACCCACTCACGGCCTACAGCGTCGCGAAGGACTCGTGGATGGCCTGGCAGTTCGACCGCCCCGACACGGGCGAGGGCATGGTACAAGCGTTCCGCCGCGACAAGTGCATCTTCGAGAGCGGGCGGCTGAAGCTGCAGGGCCTCGACCCGGCCGCACGCTACGAGGTGACCGACCTCGACACCGGCAAGTCGAAGACGATGGCCGGGAAGCTGCTGGCCGCGAAGGGCCTGCTGGTCACGATGGACTCGACACCCGGCTCGGCGCTGTACCACTACCGCCGGGTGAAGTAGGACGAGGCACCGGCTGCCGGGGGTACAGGCCCCCGGCAGCCAGGCTTGCAGCCAACCGTCCTCCGGACGGGCGCAGGGCGAGGCGCGGCCAGAGAGCCGGCCCTGTCGGTCGGCCTGGGGGCTCGTGCACCGGGGGTACAAGACCCCCGGCAGCCAGGCTTGCAGCCAACCGTCCTCCGGACGGGTGCAGGGCGAGGCGCGTTGGGCGAGGAGCAGAGGTTGTTGCCGCCTGAGGGCCGACCAATGGGCCCAGTCGTCGCCAGCGGCGACCACCTCGTCCGCGAGGACGACTGGCCGAAGGCCACACTGCCGGGGGTTTCATACCCCCGGTGCACGGGTGCAGCGCGAGAGGCGCAGACCACCCCGTCCGCGAGGACGATCGGCCGAAGGCCACACTGCCGGGGGTTTGACACCCCCGGTGCGCGATTGGCCGAGCGTTCTATGTCCCGCGGTGAACGGGTGAACCCATGCAACTGCGAGTAGCAGGCGCACAGATGTCCGTGACGGACGACATCGCCGCGAACGTGTCCTCGATCGAGCGGGCCATCGCCTACGCGGCGCGCGAAGGCGCCGACATCGTGCTGACGCCGGAGGGCTCGCTCAGCGGCTACACGCACGAGTTCGACGAGGCGGCGGTTGAGGAGGCGCTGCGGCATGTGACGAGAACGGCCGCAGCAGCACGGGTGGGCCTGGCGCTGGGCACGTGCTTCGTCGAGCCGGAGGACGGGCGCTGCTACAACCAGGTGCGCTTCTACCGGGCCGACGGCCAGTATCTGGGCTTCCACAGCAAGACGCTGACGTGCGGCACGATGACCGACCCGCCGCGCGGCGAGATCGAGCACTACGCCGTCGCGCCGCTGCGTGCATTCGAGCTGGGCGGCGTCGCCGTTGGCGCGCTCATCTGCAACGACCTGTGGGCCAACCCGGGCTGCACGCCGCAGGACGACCCGCACCTCACGCACCGGCTGGCGCGGATGGGCGCGCGGATCGTGTTCCACGCGGTGAACGGCGGACGCGGCGGACCGGATGCCGAGCTGAACTGGCGCTACCACGAGGCCAACCTGCTGATGCGCGCCGCGGCCAGCCGCCTCTGGATCGTGACGGTCGACAACTGCGACCCGCCGGACATCCCGTGCTCTGCACCGTCGGGCGTCGTGACGCCGGAGGGACGGTGGGCGGTTCAGGCCCCGCCGCGCGGCGAGCAGCTCTTCGTGCACGACATCGAGGTGGCCGACGGGTAGCCGCCGCGGGCAGTTGGTCGCAGCGTGCGGCCGCGACGGAGCGCGACCCTCCAGAGGTGGTGCGTTCCCGGCGCGCCGCGGAGGGCGCGCCCCACGATCTGGTGCGGCGCGGTGGTCGCAACGGGATGCGCCTGGTCTGCTCGGAATGGAGGTTGCCATGCCCTACTATGCGCTGATCTACCACACGTGCGACGACTACGTGGCGCGGCGCGCGCCGTTCCGCGAGGAGCACCTGGCGCTCGCCCGCGCGGCGCGCAAGCGCAAGGAGCTGCTGATGGGCGGCGCGTTCACCGACCCCGTCGACATCGGGCTGCTGCTGTGGAAGGCCCCCGACCGCAGCGTCGTGCAGGCGTTCGTCGACACGGACCCGTACGTGCGAGCGGGCCTGATCGTGCAGTACGAGATCCGCGAATGGACCGTCGTGGTAGGAGGAGACGAGTGACCATCCTCGGGGCCGCCGCGCTTGCCATCGCACTCGCCGCGCCGCTAGCCGCCTCCGCCGACGCCACGTTCTTCGTCTCGCCGAGGGGCGCCGACGCGAACCCCGGCACGAAGGCGCGCCCGTTCGCCACGCCGCAGCGTGCCCGCGACGCCCTGCGGAACGCCAAGCCTGGCGAGCGGCGCAGCGTGGTCCTCCTGGGCGGAACGTACGAGTTGCGCGAGCCGCTCGTGCTGGGCGCGCAAGACTCCGGCACCGCGCAGCGCCCGGTGGTCTGGCAGGCGGCGAAGGGCGAGGCGGTCCACCTGATCGGCGGACGGTCCGTGCCGACGAGCGCCTTCCGCCCGGTCGACGACGCCGGCATCCTGCCGCGACTCGATCCGAGCGCGCGCGGGCACGTGCTATGCGCCGACCTGAAGGCGCTGGGCATCGCGGTGCCGGCGTTCCCGAAGACCTACCACGGCGCGCCGCCCGGGCCGGAGCTGTTCTTTGGCGGGAAGCGCATGTCGCTGGCGCACTGGCCGAACGAGGGCTGGACCACGATCGACAAGATCGTCGACAACGGATCGAACCCGCGCGAGGGCGACAAGGGCGGCAAGCCGGGCGCCTTCACGTACGCGGGCGACCGGCCGGCGCGCTGGCGTGCGGAGGAGGGCGTCTGGCTGCAGGGCTACTGGTGCTTCGACTGGTACGACGAGGTCATCCAGGTCGCCAGCATCGACCCCGCGACGAAGCGGATCACGCTCGCCGCGCCGCACCTGTACAGCGTGAAGCAAGGCAACCCGTCACCCCGCCGCTTCCGAGCGCTCAACGTGCTGGAGGAGCTGGACACGCCGGGCGAGTTCTACATCGACCGCGGGGCCGGCGCGCTGTACTTCTGGCCACCGTCCGACATCGCTGCGAGCCCGGTGGTTCTCTCGATGCTCGCCGCGCCGCTCATCTCGATGGAGGAGGCGTCGCACGTCACGGTGCGCGGGCTCACGGTCGAGGCGGGGCTGGCAGACGGCATCGAGGTCAAGGACGGCGAGGACTGCCGCATCGAGGACTGCGACGTGACGAACCTGCGCGGCATGGGCATCGTCGTGCGCGGCGGGCAGCGGCACCGCGTCACCGGGTGCGACATCCACGAGACCGGCACGGGCGGCCTGGTGCTGGAGGGCGGCAACCGCAAGACGCTGACCCCCTCCCACCACGAGGCAGTCGACAACCACATCTGGCGCTTCTCGGTGCACCAGCTCACCGGCGCGTACGGCCTCTCCTTCGGCGGCGTCGGCAACCGCGCGGCGCACAACGTGATCCACGATGCGCCGCACCAGGCCATCTTCGTCGGCGGCAACGACCACGTGTTCGAGCTGAACGAGGTCTACCGGGTCTGCACGGAGACCGACGACTGCGGCGCGCTCTACAAGGGGAGGAACCCCTCCTGCCGCGGCAACGTCATCCGCTTCAACTACTGGCACGAGGTCGGCAGCAAGATGGGGCACGGCTCCGCGGCCGTCTACTTCGACGACGGCGACGGCGGCGACCTCGTGTTCGGCAACGTGTTCCTGCGCTGCGGCGACCCCGGGCGCGGCTCGTTCGGCACGGTCTTCTCGCACGGCGGCCACGACAACCGTGCCGAGAACAACGTGTTCATCGAGTGCAAGCGCGCGCTTGGATCCGCCCCGTGGAATGACGCGCGGTGGCGGGCCGCGCTGAAGGGCGCTGAGGAGACCTTCTACCCCGAGAAGCTGCTCAAAGAGGTCGACATCACCAAGCCGCCCTACACGACGCGCTACCCGGAGTTGGTCGGCTTCATGGACCCGCCGCCGAACGCCAAGCGCGTCAACCGGGCCAAGCTCAACGTGCTGGTGCGCTGCGGCGAGGCGACGAGCGGCTGGTGGGAGTTCCCGGCGGACGAGAACCTGGTGACCGACGCCGACCCGGGCTTCGTCGACGCGGCGAGAGGCAACTACCGCCTGCGCAAGGGCGCGCCCGTGTTCGCGAAGCTGAAGGGCTTCGTGCCGATCCCGTTCGACCAGATCGGCCTGACGCACGGCCGGCGCGAACGGCCAATGCAACCACCGATGAACACAGACACGCACAGATAACGGCCGGACGGGAACGCAGATGGACGCGGATGGGCGCAGATAACGGCTGGATGCTTGACGGATGCGCTTGGTGCGGTCATCCTGATGCTTGTGGGGTAGTCGTCCAGCCCGCGCAGGCGGGCTTCGTGCCGTCGGCGCCCGGCCGCGCAACCCATGGCAACGGCCCCTCCCGATTCGGGAGGGGTGGCCGAAGGCCGGGGTGGGAAGCCGTCCAGCCCGCGGAGGCGGGCTTCGTGCCGTCGCAAGGCGCGGTTTCGACCGCCGGCACCGAATCCTGCCGCCGCCGAACCTGTACCAGCTTGACGAAGGAGACAGTCGCTTGCTGAAGCACTGGTGGTCCGCTGCACTCGTTGGCACGATCGTGCTCGTCGCCCTCTCCGTTGCTCGCCCCGATCCGGCGTGGTACTCGCGGAAGCCGACCTGGCAGGAGACGTACGCCGCCGCGGCCCGCGCCAAGGCCAGGCAGGACACCCTCGCGAAGGCCCAGGTGAGCCCCGGAACGCACATCCAGGACCCAGTCAAGTTGGGCGCCTGGCACCAGCTCGGGCCCTTCGTGCCGAAGGAGGGACGCGGTTTCGCGATCGCGTTTGGGCCGGAGAAGGGCATCGACCTGACCAAGCCGTGCGGCGGCCTCTCGTGGGAGAAGGTGTCGTACGAGGATGGGCAGGGGCAGAACCTCAGCGTGCCCGACAACGGCTCGCTCTACCTGTACCGGACGATCACCTCCGACGCGCCGCGCGTCATCACCGCCTACCTCGGCAGCGACGACGGCCTCGCGGTCTGGCTGAACGGCCGCCAGGTGCTGGCGAACGACGTGCCGCGCGTGGTCGCACCCGACCAGGACACGGTGCAGCTCGATCTGCGGCAGGGCAAGAACGACCTGCTGCTCAAGGTGTTCAACGGCGTCGGGGGCTCTGGCTTCTACTTCTCGCTGCGCCCGAACCGCGCCACCGCCACCCACACGACCGCTCTCGACGACCAGCCGATCTGGGCGCTCCTCCAGCGCGACTTCCCCTCACAGGACGCCGCGCGCCAGATGCGGTGGGAGCAGGAAGACGGCATCTGGGCCGGCGACCCGGACCGGCTGACGGTCCAGACGCTCGCCAAGCGCTACGGCGAGGCCGCGCGCGGCTGGGAGGCGGATGGCGCCAAGCGCTTCGCCGCCACCGTGCGCGACGCGGCCGGGCTCGCCGAGGTTCGTGCGCTCTACCACAAGGGCCGCGCGTACGATGAGGCAGTCTCGAAGGCGGCCGGCTTCCCGTGCGAGGCGCTGCGCCTCGCCGTCGCCGACCTGACCGTCACGTACGGGGAGCGCTACCCGAAGGGCGCCGAGTACCTGGCCCGGATCAAGGGGCTGGAGGACCGGCTGCAGAAGGGAACCGATGACGCGGCAGCGCGCGAACTCCAGTCGCTGCGCCGCGAGGCCCTCCTCGCCAACCCGCTGCTCGGGTTCGACAAGCTGCTGCTCGTGAAGCGCGGCCACGGCCAGATGGGCTTGCCGCAGAACTGGCAGGGCAACTCCTCGATCCCGGCGACCGGCTACGACAACGAGATCGACGTGCTCAGCATCTCGACCGGGAAGATGAGCCGGCTGTACCGGCCCGACGGGAGCGCCTTCGTCGGCGACATCGAGCTGCACTACGACGCGGACCGCTTCCTCTTCTCGATGCCGGCCGCGCATGGCCGCTTCCAGCTACACGAGCTGCGCACCGACGGCACCGGGCTCCGCCAGGTCACGACGGTCGACCAGCCGGACGTCGACAACTACAGCGGCACCTACCTGCCCGACGGGCGCATCGTCTTCTGCTCCACGGCCTGCTACCTCGGCGTGCCGTGCGTCGGCGGCAGCGACTCGGTCGGCTCGCTCTACCTGCTCAACGAGAAGGACAAGAGCGTCCGCCAGCTCACGTTCGACCAGGACCACTCGTGGTACCCGCACGTGACGAACGAAGGCCAGGTGATGTACACGCGCTGGGAGTACAGCGACATCCCCCACTACTTCTCGCGCATCGTCTTCAAGATGAACCCGGACGGCACGAGCCAGTTCGCACACTACGGCTCCAACTCGTACTGGCCGAACACCCCCATGTACGCGCGCTCGATCCCCAACGACCCGAGCAAGTTCGTCGCCATCGTCTCCGGACACCACGGTGTCGCGCGCATGGGCGAGTTGGTCATCTTCGATCCGTCGAAGGGCCGCCAGGAAGCCGCCGCCGTCGTGCAGCGCATCCCCGGCTACCGCAAGCCCGTCACGCCGACGATCGCGGACCAACTCGTCGCCTCGTCGACGCCGCGTTTCCTGCACCCCTACCCGCTGAGCGGCAAGTACTTCCTCGTATCGTGCCAGCCGGACGGCCATCCGTGGGGCATCTACCTGGCCGATATCTACGACAACCTGGTCTGCCTCGCGGAGATGCCGGACTACGCCCTGCTGGAGCCCGTGCCGATCCAGAAGCGCACGGCGCCGCCCGCCATCCCGGACCGCGTCAAGCTCGCCGACAAAACCGCAACCGTCTTCCTCGAGGACGTGTACCGCGGCCCCGGCCTGCGTGGCGTGCCGCGCGGCTCCGTCAAGGCGCTGCGGGTGATCGCGAACCACTACGGCTACCGCGGCATGGGTGGACATGTGGAGGTCGGCGTCGACGGGCCGTGGGATGTGAAGCGCATCCTGGGCACCGTGCCGGTGGACCGCGACGGCTCCGCGATGTTCAAGGTGCCCGCCAACCTGCCGATCATCGTCCAGCCCCTCGACGCACAGGGCCGGGCGCTCGCCACCATGCGCTCCTGGTACACCGCGATGCCCGGCGAGGTCGCCACGTGCGTCGGCTGCCACGAGTCGCAGAACTCGTCGCCGATGACGCACCTGGCCGCCTACACGCGGCGCAAGGCGGTGGACATCCAGCCCTGGCTCGGCCCGGCGCGCGGCTTCAGCTTCGAGCGCGAGGTGCAGCAGCAGGTCCTCCAGCCCTACTGCGTGAGCTGCCACAACGGCCGCACCCAGTCGAAGGGCGTCGCCATCGCCGACTTCCGCGCGAAGGCCGACGTGCCGGAGTACCGCGGCCGCTTCACGCCCGCCTACGAAGCGCTGCATCGCTACGTGCGCCGCCCCGGCAACGAGAGCGACTACCGCATGCCGATGGCGGCCGAGTGGAACGCGAACACCAGCGAGTTGGTCCAGTTGCTGAAGAAGGGGCACTACGGTGTCAGCCTGCCCCGCGAGGCGTGGGACCGGCTCTACACGTGGATCGACCTGAACGTGCCGTGCCATGGCGTCTGGGCGGCGATCAGCGGCAACGCGGGGCGCCAGAACGCCCGCATGCGCGAACTAGCGGCCCTCTACGGCGGCTCGGACGTCGACCACGAGGCGATGCCGCCCGCGCTGCCGGCGCCGAAGGCTGCCAGTGTGCCTGCCCAGCGGATCGAGCCGGCCGCAGCCCCCGCCCGCGAGCCGGAGACTAGCCTCGCATCGGCGCGCCAACCCGGGGCGACGGCGGCTCCGGCGATGCGCACCGTGAAGCTGCCCGGCGGCCAGGAGTTGCGCCTCGTGCGCATCCCGACCGGCTCCTTCAGCATGGGCAGCGCCGACGGCGGCCCGGACGAGCGCCCGGTCTCCCAGGTTCGCGTCCAGAGCGGCTTCTGGATGGGCCAGTTCGAGGTGACGAACGCCCAGTACGCGCTGTTCGACCCGACGCACGACAGCGGCGTGGTCTCGATGCACAACAAGGACCACGACACGCGCGGCTATGATCTCACCGGCCCCGCGCAGCCCGTGGTCCGCGTCTCCTGGCAGGATGCGATGCGCTTCTGTGAGTGGCTCTCCAAACAGACGGGCGAGACGTTCGCGCTGCCGACCGAGGCGCAGTGGGAGTACGCCGCGCGCGCCGGATCGGCCGGCCCGTTCTGGTTCGGCGGCCTCGACACGGACTTCTCGCGCTTCGCCAACCTGGGCGACCGCAACCTGCGCTCGCTGGCGGTCCAGGGTCTGCCGCCGCGCCCCGTCGCCAATCCGGACCCGCTGCTCGACTGGGTGCCGAAGGAAGACCGCTTCGACGACGGCGCGCTGATCACGGCGAATGTCGGGCTGTGTGCCGCCAACCCGTGGGGGCTCTACGACATGCTGGGCAACGCCGCCGAGTGGACGCGCACCGCCTACCGCCCGTACCCGTACAACGCCGCCGATGGCCGCGAGGGCGCGAGCGCGGATGGCGACAAGGTCGTGCGCGGCGGCTCGTGGTTCGACCGCCCGAAGCGCTGCACGTCCTCGTTCCGGCTCAGCTACCCGGCGTGGCAGGGCGTCTACAACGTGGGCTTCCGCGTCATCTGCCTGAGCGCGAAGCAGCCAGGTAGCGGTCGATTCGCTTCAGCGTCGACGCGAACTGGCTTGCAGCCGGTGCGTTCGATCCGGCCTTAGCGATGGCGTCCCCGGCCACCTTCGCGGCGGCGCTGAGCGACTTGTCGGTCGACGCGGAGAGCGCCCGGATCTGGGCGAGGTAGGGCTTGGCCGTCGCCCCCATCGACTGGAGCGAGGTTACCGCGTTGAGCTTCACCCAGTCGACGGGGTCGTCGAGCAGCTTGGCCATAGCGGCGGCGCTGGCCGGATCGTACCGATCGAGGTCGGCCAGCACGCCGCAGGTCCAGCCGCGGACGTCCTGGGCGCTGCTCTTGAAGCCGTCGCACGTGCGGGCCTTGACGTCGCCGAGCGTGGACACGGTCAGCCCCTTCGGGAGGACGAGCTTGGCCAGATCGATGGCTCCGCCCACGTAGACACTGAGGACCGGGTGCTTGCTCCACACGCGATCGCCACGGTCCTCCTTCGTCATATGCCGCGCGATCCCGCCGACGATGTGCAGGTCCCACGAGAACGGGATGTCCTGTTTGCCGTCGAATGGGTGGGTCATGCCCGGCCCAGGACGGAGCACCACCTCGCATCGGAGCGTGTCCGCCTTGGCTAGCTCCACGAGGGCGGAGTTGAGAGCGTCCGTGTCGCCCTTGTAGAAGAACTGCTCGTTGCCATTCACCCAGTAACGGTAGGCGCGGTGCGTGTCGTTGATGACCGGCATGATGCCCGGCCAGTCTGTGTAGTTGGCGCCGGAGAGTGGCTTGTTGCCGAACTCCTCCTCGCCCATCGCGGTGGCGCGTGGCCCGTACGCGACGGCGAGTAGGATCAGTGCGCTCACTGCAAGGACTCTGCGGGTCATAGGTGCCTCCTCTGCGGTCCGCGGCGAACCGCGCCTACCCCGTTAGTGCGTCGAGCGGCACGATGGGTTCAGCGCAAGGCGATGTGCTGGCGCTGCGAGGGAATCCGCCGGCGCCGCGTCGAAGTTGACACGGAACGCGACCACCTCGGTCCGACCACACCATCTGTCGGGGTACACCCATGCCATTGTCGAGCCGGCACGGCATCTTGCCGATCGTGACTGACGTCGTGGCAGCGACGCCCGTCTTCGACATCCACACCCACCTCTTCGCGCCCACGTTCGGCGGGCTGAACCTGTGGGGCATCGACGAGCTGCTGACGTACCACTACCTGGTAGCGGAGAACTACCGCTCGTGCGACATCACGCCGGAGCGGTTCCTGGCGCTCTCCAAGCAGGAGCAGGCCGACCTCATCTGGGACACGCTCTTCGTGCGGAACTCGCCCATATCCGAGGCGACGCTGGGCGTGGTGACCACGATGACCGCGCTCGGCCTCGATCCGGCCGCCAGGGACCTGCGCGAGGCCCGCGCCTACTTCGCCGGCAAGCGCGCCGAGGACTACGTCGACCTCGTGATGCGGGCGGCGAACGTCTCCGACATCGTCATGACGAACGATCCGCTCGACGAGCGCGAGCAGGCCGTCTGGATGTCCGGCGCCGACACCGACCCGCGCTACCACGCCGTGCTGCGCATCGACTCGCTGCTCAACGCGCCGCCCGAGAACGCCCCGCGCCTGGCCGCCCTCGGCTACGACGTGGCCGGCGATCTCGGCGGCCGGTCCATCGACGAGTTGCGCCGCTTCCTCGACGAGTGGATCGCGCGGATGAAGCCGCTCTACCTGGCCGCCTCGCTCCCGCCGGCGCTGGCCTACCCCGAGGACTCGGTGCGCGCCCGCGTACTGACCGAGGCGGTACTCCCCGCCTGCCGCGAACACAGCCTGCCCTTCGCGATGATGATCGGGGTGCGCAAGCGCGTGAACCCGCTCCTCGGCGATGCGGGAGACAGTGTCGGTCAGGCGGATGTCGGCGTGGTCGAGCGGCTGTGCGGCGGCTTCCCCGAGAACCGCTTCCTCGTCACGATGCTCTCCCGCGAGAACCAGCACGCCCTCTGCGTCGCCGCGCGCAAGTTCGCGAACCTGATGCCCTTCGGCTGCTGGTGGTTCCTGAACAACCCGTCCATCGTGTATGAGATGACCCGCGAGCGCATCGAGCTGCTCGGAACCAGCTTCATCCCGCAGCACTCCGACGCCCGCGTACTGGACCAACTGCTCTACAAGTGGCCGCACTCGCGCCGCATCATCGCGCAGGCGCTCGCCGAGTCCTACGAGGCCCTGGCCCAGGCCGGCCGCACGCCCCCCCGCGAGGAGATCCAGCGCGACGTGGAGCGCCTGTTCCGCGGGAACTTCCTGCAGTTCGCGGGTCTATCGGATCGCCCGTAGTGGCGCCGCAGCGGTCGCGACGGAGCGCGACCCTCCACGTTAGTCGCGGCGTGGTGGTCGAGCGTCGCCGCCGGCCGTTCGCTGTGCACGCGGCCGCGCCCCAGTCCCCGCAGGGGACTTCGCCGAACGCAGGGCCGGGTTTCAACCCGGCTGGCCCGCCAACGCCGCGGTGGGGCGGGCGTCCCTACCCGCCTAGCGACAAGCCGTGGTGGGGCGGGCGTCCCTGCCCGCCCAGGAGACCCAGACATGACCGGTCAGCAAGCCGTCGCGGAGACCCTCCGCCAGATGGTCGAGGGGATGGACTACACGCCGGTGCAGCGCGTCATCGGCGATCTGACGCCCGAGCAGGCGACCACGCGCATACCCGGCGCGCCCTACTCCATGGCCACGATCGTCTGGCACGCGTGGTTCTGGGTGAACGCCTGGCTCGTAGCGATCCGCGGCGGCGGCGACCCGTTCGGCGGGCACGACCCCGACGCCTCGTGGCCGGAGGTGCCCGCCGAGGAGTGGGTGGCGACGCGCGCCCGCTTCATCGAGAGCATCGGCGAGGCTCTGCGGCTGGCTAGGAGCGAGGACCCGGACCGCCCGACGTGGGAGGGCCAGACCGTCGGTCAGAACCTGCTGCAGATCGCCGTCCACACCGCCTACCACATCGGCCAGATGACGCTGCTGCGGCAGGACCTGGGCCTCCGGCCGCCGCCGGCCGGCGAATGACACACGAGGAGTGACCATGTTCCGACTGCTGCCCGCTGTGCTCCTGCTGACCTGCTGCGCCGCGGCGTGTTCAGCAGCCGTCGCCCCGCCCACCTGGCGCATCGGCGAGACGACGTACCGCTTCGATGCGAGGGCCCGCACGGTTACCGCCACGGTCGGCGCGACCACCTTCGAGGCGCTCGCCGGCTGCGGTCCGCTCGTGGCGGTCGAGGGCAAGCCCTGCAAGCCCGGCGACCTCGACGTGCGCCTCGTATCCACGTCGCGGGCAAGGGACACGGTCATCGCCACGTACCGCGCCACGCCCACGGCAGTCGGCGGGCAACCGTTCCCCTACACCCTGACCATCGAGCCCGCTCCCGATGCGCTGCGACTGACATTCCACTCCGGCTCCACCAGCGCGTGCATGCTGAGCGCCGGCGTGACGAAGGGCTTCCGCGACTGGCGGCGCTTCACGTACATGCGCAACGGCGAGGCATACGGGCAGCCGTTCTGGCCGCGCGTCGCGTGGTCGCCCTCCCAAGGTGTCTACGTGGCGGCGCGCTGGGACATGGCGGCGAGCAACGGCACCATCTGGGAGAGCCACGACGAGCGTCTGTCCGGCACGGGCGACTTCGCCGCGGCGCTCGACGTCGCCTACCATCCCCGCACCGACGGCTCCCGCCTCCCGCTGCACGAGGTGCTCGACCTGCGTGCCGGCAAGGACCTCTGGAAGGTCGCCGCGCCACCCTCGCAGAAGCCCAGCCCGCACGCCGCGGAGCTGGCCCGCTCGGTCTTCCTCGACGTGTGGGGCGGCACCGCGCGCGAGACGGAGTACTTCCTGCGCCACCTTGCCAAGCTGACGCAGGGGCGCACGCGCTTCTACACGGTGCTGGAGGACTGGGAGACCGGCGGCTTCGACGCGCTGCTGCCGGACAGCATCCGCATGCCGGACTACCCGCCCAACGAGGGTGTGGGCAGCATCGAGGAACTGGCCAAGCTCTCCGTGACCGCGAAGTCGATGGGGCGCTACGCGATGCGCACGAACTACATGATCCCGCGCGACGCGGCGCCCAGCATCAGGGAGGGCAAGACGCGCGCCGGCACCGGCGAGGATGGCAAGCCCGTGTGGCACACGCGTCCGTCCGACTGGCATGCCCTGTCGAGCCGGCAGGAGGCAGAGATACATCGTCTATTCGCCACGAACGCCGGCTTCACGGACCAGCTCACCAGCAGCGCGGGTCCGTGGGGCTACCTCGAGTCGGACCCGTCGATCCCGAACGCCGGCTCGATGCGTGAGGCGCTGCGCCTCCAGCGCCAGCTCGCCCAGACCATCAACGACACCACGGGCGGGCCGCTCGGAAGCGAGACCAACATGGACGAGCAGCTCCTCGGCCAGTGGGTCAGCACGGGCGACTTCGGCATCTTCGATGGCTACCACCGCGCATTCACGCCCGAGTTCAAGCTGCGCCGCATCCACCGGCTCTCCACCTTCCATGGGATGGGGTTGATGTACCGCTACTTCGAGATGCCCCCGTTCCCCAAGTTCAGCTCCGGCAAGACGACGTACCTCACCGACCCCGCGCAGTATGACGACTACCGCGCGGCGGAGGTCCTGTTCGGCAATGGCGGCTACCTCTTCTACTACCCCGGCATGCCCTGGGACTACGTGATGACGGAGTGCCTGCTGGTTGGCACGCTGCAGAAGCACTACGCGCTGCAGCCCGTCCGCTCCGTCGAGTACTGGCTCGATGGCCGCTGGCAGACGCTCGGCACCGTGCTGAAAGCCGGCATCGACCCGACGCCCAACCCGTGGGGCCCCTCGCAGCCCGAGTGCCTGAAGCGCATCCGCGTAGGTTACGCCAATGGCCTGACGCTCGTGGTGAACCGGCTGGCGGAGGAGTGCGACGTGAAGGCCGGCAGCCAGACCATCCGCCTGCCGAAGTCGGGCTGGGTCGCGTGGACCGCCGATGGCAAGCTGCTCGCCTACTCCGCCTACGCGCCGGGCACTGCGCACCGCGTCGACTTCATCCGCGACGCCGGCGCGAAGCTGCAGTACCTGAACCCGCGCGGCGAGCGCGTGCTGGGCGAGGATCGGCCGTGCCTCTGGCTCGACGGCAAGCCTGCTGTCCGCCTCGATCCCAAGACCGGCGACGCCTGGGTGCGCGGCACGACCGTCGCGTTCAAGGCGCCCGTCCGCGAGCCAGCGCACCGCATCGACTTCCGCTTCAACGAGAACGCCCAGGGCTGGCGCGCCGCGAGCTGCCTCGGCCCGATGCGCATCGTCGACGGCCGCCTCACCGCCGAGATCGTGGGCGAGGACCCGTACATCGTGGCGCCGCCCATCGACCTCGCGCCGGACACCGTAAAGACGATCGTGATCCGGATGAAGGTGACGTGCGGCACGTTCGGGCAGCTCTACTTCAACGCGGACGGGGTGAAGGCCACGGGCGAGGAGATGTGCATCCACTTCGACGTGAAGCCGGGCCCGGACGTGCAGGAGGTCCGCATCCCCGTCGGCGACCACCCGCTCTGGCGCGGGCACCGCATCGTGAACCTGCGCCTCGACCCGGAGCACGGCGCGTTCCCCGGCGAGGTGGCAATCGAGTCGATACGGGGGGAGTGAGGGAGGCCAACGATGACCCCGATTCGCAGGGCTGAGTTCGACGCGGCGAAACTCGTGGCGGAGCATCCGCCGAAGTGGCGCAGCCGCAACAAGCGCGCGCTCTACGCCCTCTTGGCGCAGCCGGACAGCGCCATCGCGGGCGCCATCCGCTATACGAGGTGGCGCGAGGAGCCGCTGCCGGATCGGGCGAGCGGCGGTTCGGTCTTCACGATCCGGCCTGGCGTGTTCATGTACAACGAACCAGATGGAACCGAGATCCACTGGTACATGAACTTCGCCGACCCGCGGCTGTTCGTGGCCTACTCGTCGGATCTGCTTGCGCAGGACGAGCTGCAGGTCATGGAGCACCCGGTGCTGGGATCGCTCTCGGAAGCGCTCAATGGGCCGGAGCACTATCTGGAGACCGTGACGCTGGACGGCAGGCCGACGCCGATCACTATCGCCGGCGTCCAGCGCCGCCTTGCGATCGACACGCTGCCGAACCCCGGTGGCGGGCGTCCCGGCGGCCTCTATGGCAACGCGTTCGCCCGCGCGTCCGCCGCGGCCGTCGTCGATGCCACCACCGTGCTTTCGCTGCCGACCGTCAGCAACATCCTTGCCATCGCGGCGCCGTCATACGGGGTCGGGCGCTATACCGGCGAGCAGATCGACTACATCCTGGCCGCCGCCTACACCGGCTACCGGGCGGCTCGCGAGGAGAGCGCCGATGCATCGGCCCGCACGGTCATCCACACCGGCTGGTGGGGCTGCGGCGCGTTCGGGGGCAACCGCACGCTGATGACCATGCTCCAGGCGCTGGCCGCCGACCTCGCGGGCGTGGACATCATCTTCCATGCGTTCGACGGGGCGGGGGTCGCAATGGCGCATGACGCCTACGAGCAGTACCAGGCGTACAGCCAGGGCGCTCCCTCGACTACAGCGATGATCACCTGCATCCGGCAGCAGGGCTTCGAGTGGGGCGTGTCGGACGGCAACTGAGCGAGTTCCCTACCGCGGCTGCGACAGCAGCAGGAAGGCGTCCGTGCGGAAGGGCGACGCGGGCAGGCCGTGGGAGTTGGCCAAGTTGGCCACGGGGCAGTCGGCCCAGCCGTAGCGCACGGCTGCGGGCTCCGGCACATCCGGACTGCTGACCACCACCGTGTTGCCGGAGATGACCGCGCGGGCGTTGGCGAACTTGCCGTCGGCGCCCGCAATGGTGAAACCGGTCAGCTCGCCGCCGCCCTGCGCCACCAGCCCCTTGCCCGCATGGTCGAACGTGAGCGTGACACGGCCGCCGTCGATCGCCATCGAGCGGTACGCCGGCCCGCTCCACTCCACCTTCTCCCCGTGCGCCACTGCCCGCGCCGCGAGAGCCAGCCGCTTGCCGACCGTCTCCTTGTCGCGCGGGTGGATGTCCACCTCGTCGCCCACGTCCATCGTCACGACGAGGGCGGAGCTGCGGCACTGGCGCGTGGCCAGGAGCTGCGCCTCGCGGACCTCTGCGCTCATGCTGTCGCCGGGCTCGTCCTTGCGCTTGCCATACGGGGCGATCTGCACCACGAGGAACGGGAAGTCGCCCTGCCCCCAGTCGATCCGCCAGTTCGCGATGAGGCGCAGCAGCAGGTCGCGGTAGCCCCACCCGTCGCCCACGTTGCCCTCGCCCTGGTACCAGATGGCGCCGCGGACGCCGTACGGGATGAGCGGCGCGATCATGCCGTTGTAGAGCCCGGCCCACGTGTTCTGCCCGGTCGCCCAGATCGGCGGCTCCTTCATCTTCGCGAAGTCCGCCATGAACTGGGCCATGCGCGGGCTCGCCTGAAGCGCCGGCATGCTCGCCCATGCCTGCAGCACGGTGCCGCCATACGACGAGTGGATCAGCCCGATCGGCACGCCCAGCGCCTTGCGCAGTTCCCGCCCGAAGTAGTAGGCCACGCCCGAGAAGTCGCGCACCGCCTTCGGCCCGCAGGCTACCCAGGCGCTCTTGGCGTCGCTCACCGGCTCCTTCTGCACGTTGTGGGCCACCGAGAAGAGGCGGAGCTGCGGGTCCGCGCTGGCCGCGATCGCTGCGTCGGCGCCCTTCGCCATCCACAGCGGCAGCTCCATGTTCGACTGCCCGCTGCAGACCCACACGTCGCCCACCAGCACGTCCGGCACCGTCACCGTGTTGTCGCCCGCGATGGTCAGCGTGTACGGCCCGCCCGCCTTCACCGGCTTGAGCGTCACCTTCCACTTGCCGTCGCGCGCGACGGTCGTCGCCGACTGCCCGCCCAGCCTCACCGTGACCCGCTCGCCATCGCGCGCCGTGCCCCAGACAGGCAGCCGCATCCCGCGCTGCAGCACGGCACCGGGCGAGAAGAGCGAGTTGGGCTGCACCTCGGCGCGGGCAAGCGAGGCGGCGAGCAGGAGGGCGGCGACGGCCAGGACTGGGGTGCGCATGGTGTGGGTGTTCCTTAGGTGGTTCTGATCTGCACGCGATCGGGATGGTCCCGGCCCTCAATGTCGGCGATGGCGTCGGCGGCTTCGTCGCGCACATGCCACCAGTTCGGGCAGATGGCATTGTCGGTGTCGGCCAGGTGCTGCAGGGCAGCAATGGCACGAGTCGCGCGCATCTGGCCGAGGGCGAAGCAGCACCAGAACCGCACTTCCGGCGACGGATCACCCAGCATCCGCACGAGCGCGGGCCATGTGCGCCGATGCACGGCCGTCCGCCGGTCCGCATACACAAACAGGCTGCCGATTCCCTCTGCCGCCTCGCCACGAACACCGGAGGGCAGGCTCGCGTCATTCAGCAAGCCAATCAGCGCGCCGAGAAGGCGGCGGTCGAACATGGTGGCCAGCTTGTGGGCCGCTAGCTTGCGCACGCCGTCGTCGCTGTGCGTGCGGACGACGCGGAGCAGGATCCGCTGCACGCGCGCGCCAGCGATATCTCGCAGCGCGTCGCCCGCGAAGTACAGCGTGTCGGGGTCGGTTGTCGTAGCGAACAGCTCCGCGATGGCGACGCCGACCACGCGCCACCGCAGCGCTGCCGCCAGGTCCATCGCGGACAGCATCTGCTCGCGCGGGAGCGCCGGCAGCATCGCCGCGAGGTCCCGCTGCGACCGGATCGGCAGGTCAGCAAGGGACGCCGCGCGCCGCCAATACTCCGCCCGCTCCTCCGTCGGCAGCCGCCGGCCGATCTGGCGGGAGATGAAGCCCGACCGATCCGCCGAGTCGACCATGGCATGTCTCCTCCGGCTCCATATCGTCCCTGGCGGACCGTGCGCTTACCCCCCTACTTCCCGCCCCGCGCCTTCGCCAGCTCGCCGTACCAGCGGCGCAGGTCCGCCGGGGTGAAGGGCGGCGTGCCGAGCAGGTAGTGGTTCCGGCCGCGGCCCAGGTCGCTCTCCCACTCGATCAGGAAGAAGCGGTGCGTGTTCGACAGGTGCTGGAACGAGGCCAGCCCGCTCACCGCGTCGGCGCGCGCGCAGCCCGAGCCCTGTGCCACGACCTCGGCGCTGTCCACGTCGCGCACGGTGAACGCGACCGTGTGCGCGTCGCGCGTATCGTTGCAGACCACCAACTCCTGCCGCCAGGCGTCCGGCTCGCGCAGCATCAGGCACACGGGCTGCTGCGACGCCTTGATGTGCTCGAACGCCATCTTCTCGTTGTAGTAGCAGTCGATCACCGCGTCCGAGATCTGCGGCCACCCGTCGATCAAGTTCCACCAGATCATGCCCGTGCGGCGCCACTTGCCCATGCGGAACAGCTCGATGAAGTACTTGAACGCCTCCGCCTGCACCACCTGGCTCTGCCACGCGAAGTCGTCCAGGTTGTCCGGCAGGTCGCCGAAGAGCGCGCGCACCTGGTTGCACACGAGGTTCACGCGGTAGTCGAACAGGTCGACGCCCGGCACCGGCGAGGTGCTGTGCAGGATCCACTCCTCGTTGAACGGCGGCCACAGCTTGTCGGGCGAGATGAACTTCCTCATCGACTCCGGCCAGGGGCAGCCGTGGTAGCCGATCTCGCTGGCGAAGCGGCAGACCGACTCCGCGTAGAAGTGGCTCTTGTAGTGATCGCGCGGCCCCCAGAGGTGCGACTCCGATGCGTTACGCTTCCCGTTGCGGTACAGGTCGCTGTCGATGTACGGCGACGACGGCAGGTACGGCCGGAACGGGTCCTCGTTGGCCAGCGCGGCGGGGATCACCTGGCGGGTAATGCGGTTCAGGTTCGGGTCGCCGTTCACGCCGCGGAAGTGCTCGAAGGCGTCGTCGCACTCGTTGTCGCCGGCCCACAGCGCCAGGCACGGGTGCTGCCGCAGGCGGCGCGCCACGCGCTTCACCTCTTCCGCAATACGCGCCGCGAACACGTCGTCCTGCGGATACAGCGCGCAGGCCATCGCGAAGTCCTGCCAGATGAGGATGCCCTTCTCGTCGCAGATGTCGTAGAACAGGTCGTCCTCGTAGACGTTGCCGCCCCAGCAGCGCAGCATGTTGCAGCCGCACTCCTCGGCCAGGTCCAGCATGCGCGGAATGCGCTCGCGGTCGCGCGAGTGGAACGCGTCGGCCGGCACCCAGTTGCTGCCCATCACGTAGAGGCGCTCGCCGTTCACCTCGAAGCAGAACTCGCCCGGCACCAGCGGGTCGTGCGAGGCGTCGCGCCTCAGGGCGATGGTGCGGATGCCGTGCCGCAGCGTGCGGGTGTCGATGACGGAGCCGTTCTTCAGCAGCCGCACCTCTACGTCGTAGATCGCCTGCTCCCCGCGCCCGCGCGGCCACCAGAGCCGGGGCGCGTGCACGCCGATGCCGAGGCGGCCGACCTCGAACAGGGCGGTCTTCCGCGCCGAGAAGGTCGACTCGCCGCAGCGCCCCTCGACCTCGATCTCGTACTTGTCGCCCACCTTCTCGTTCAGCCGCGCCTCGTAGTAGAGCAGCATCCAGGCGTCGCTCGCCGAAGCGCTCTTCGTGGCGAGGTAGAGCGTGTCGAGGCGCTCGCGCGGTTCGTAGACCAGCTTGGCGGGCCGCCAGATGCCGCCCGACAACACCCGCGGCATGATGTCCCAGCCGTACATGTGCGGCGCCTTGCGCACGTGCAGCGACTCGTAGTTGGCGTCCATCGCGCCGATGCCCGCGCCGTAGGGGTACTGCTTCGCGACCTCGACCGCGGGGCGGATGTGGATGACCAGCTCGTTGTCCGCGCCGAGCGTGTCCTCGACCGGGAACTTCCAGTCGACGAGCATGTTGCCGGCGATCGCCACGAGCTGCCCGTTCAGGTAGATGTCCGCGAAGCAGTCCAGCCCCTCGAAGACGAGGAACGGCTCGGCCCCGTCGGCCGCGGGCGCTGTGAACTCGCGCGAGAACCAGAGGTGCGTGTGCTCCCAGTCGCGCAGCTTCGCGGTGTTCATGCCGAAGAAGGGGTCGTCGATGACGCCCGCTGCCTGCAGGTCCAGCTCGAAGTTGCCGGGCACCGTCGCCGGCACGGTCGGTAGGCCCGACGCCCGCAGCTCCGCGATGGTGGTCATCGGCACTTCGGGCGCGCCGCCGTATGTCAGCGACCACTGGCCGCAGAGATCAACACTCGTCGTCATTCCTTGGCAACCCCTTCCTATGTGTTTCCGCCGGAATCAGCATCGCGCATCGCGGGCCAACCTACTTCGCCAGGTACTTCTCGAACCACGCCACGAGCAGCGGGATGTCCGCCGGCATCTCGGACCAGCCGTGCCCCTTGCCTGGACGCACCACCAACTGGTTCGGCACCTTCAGCTCGGACAGCTTCGCGATCATGCTTTGCGACTGCTGGATCGGAACCAGCGTGTCGGCGTCACCGTGTATGATCAGCGTCGGCGGCATCTTGGCCAGGTCGCCGTAGATCGGCGACAACTCCTTCGCCAGCGTCGCTCGATCCGCCGCCGAGGCCCCCTCGGTGATACCGAACGCTGGCCAGAATGGCTTGAGGACCGCGATCTCCATCGCGTTCGCCCCGTCCTTGCCGTAGTTCAGGAAGTCCGTCGGCGGGAAGAAGCACGCGATGGCCTGGACGCGGCTCGACGCGCGATCGACGGGCTCCTTCGCATCAGCCGGCCCGTCGCAGCCGTATGCGCCCATCATCAACGAGAGATGACCGCCCGCGCTGCCGCCGCAGATGCCGATGCGGTTCGGGTCGACGCCCCAGGTCGCCGCGTTGGTGCGGATGAAGCGGATGGCCCGGTGGATGTCCTGCATGATCTCGGGCAGCGTGAACTTCGGCTGGCTGCCGTGGACCACCTCGAAGACCGTGATGCCCTTGGCGGTGAACGGCTTGGCGAAGTCCGCGTTGATGTTGTTGTGGTTGGAGACCCAGCCCCCGCTGACCATGAATGCCACGCCCATGCCGTTGGGCTTGGCGGGCTTGAACACGTCCATCGTGAGCGCCACGCCGACCTTGTGGCAGTAGATGACGTCCTGGATCCGCGTTTGGCCGGCGTCTTGGGCCCGGAGCGGGAGCGAGAGAACCAGCGCACAGAGCGCGGCGAACGCCGAGAGGAACCGCCTTCGTGTCATGGGTGACTCCTTGTGGAGCGGGATGGCGTGCGAGATGGCAGGTACCCGTGGCGGTTCGACGCGGGGGGCGGCGTGTCCTGCACCTGCCGGCCATCGGTCGCGCCCGGACATGCCGGGGAGACGGCCCATGGGGTACGTTAGGCACGGCGCGCGTCCATCCCGCCAAGCGGAGGGGTCCGAGTGAGAGCCATGTGGGTATGCCTGATCGCAGTGGGGTGCGCAGCGTGCAGTGCCGGAGCATCCGAAGCGCCTGCGCGCCAGGTGGTGCTGCACGTCGGGCCGGGGGGACGCGACACGTGGTCGGGCGCGCTGCCGGCGGCGAACCGCGCCCGGACCGATGGCCCGCTCGCAACTCTCGCCGGGGCACGCGACCGCCTGCGCCGACTACGGGCAGCGCGCAAGACGCCCGTCTCGGTGCGCGTCGTGCTCCACGGCGGCACGTACCGCTTGGCCGAGCCGCTCACCCTTCAACCGCGCGACTCGGGGAGCCCGGGTGCGCCCGTGGTGTTCGAGGCGGCCCCTGGCGCGTCTCCCGTCGTGAGCGGCGGGCGGGAGATCACCGAGTGGCTCGAGGCCGGAGGCGGGTGGGTCGCGCGCGTGCCGGCTCTCGCCGGGAGGCCGTGGCTCTTCCGCCAACTCTTCGTCGACGGGCGGCGGCGGCAGCGCGCTCGATCGCCGAACGCCGGCTTCTTCACGGTCGATGGCCCCGTCGACAACGTGTGGCGCTGGGGGCCGAATGGCGCGAAGGAGGACCTGAAGCCCTCCGCGTTCCGCTACCGCGCCGCGGACATCGACCCACGCTGGGCCGCCCGGGGCGACGTGGAGGTGGTGGCGCTGCAGGTGTGGGCCGAAAGCCGCATGCGCATCGCCTCGGTAAACCCGGCCGCACGCCGCGTCACCCTCTCCGGCACCTGCTGCCCCTCGAACCGCGAGACCGACGCGCGCTACTGGGTCGAGAACGCGCCCGAGTGCCTCGACGCGCCGGGCGAGTGGTACCTGGATGCGCAGGCCGGCGAGGTGCACTACATCCCACTGCCGGGGGAGAAGCTCGGCAAGGTGTCGATCGCCGCGCCGGCCCTCCGCGAGCTGCTGCGCCTCGAAGGCGACCCGGCGACCGGCGCGACGGTTCACGACGTCGAGTTCCGCGGCATCACCTTCCGCGACGCGGACTGGTCCTTGGCGCCCGAGGGTTACGTCGATGTCCAGGCCGCGTTCGACGTGCCGGCGGCGGTCACGGCAATCTGGGCCGAGCGCTGCCGATTCGAGCGGTGCACGTTCCGCTCCGTTGGCGCCTGGGCGGTCGAGCTGGGCCGCGGCTGCCACGACTGCTCCCTCACGCGCTGCGAGATGACCGACACTGGCGCGGGCGGCATCCGCATCGGGGAGTACGCCCAGCGCCCCGAGCCGCGCGAGCAGGCGTCCGGCAACCGCCTCGAGCGCTGCCGCGTGCAGGACATCGGCCGCGTCTACCCCGCCGCGGTCGGCATCTGGATCGGCCAGGCGCACCACAACACGGTGACGCACTGCGAGGTGGCGGACACCTGGCAGTCCGGCATCTCGGTGGGGTGGTCGTGGGGCTACGCGCCGAGCCTGGCGCACGACAACCTCGTCGAGGCGTGCCACGTGCACCACATCGGCCGCGGCCTGCTCTCCGACATGGGCGGCATCTACACGCTCGGCGTCCAGCCCGGCACGATCATCCGCGGCAACCACGTGCACGACGTTCGATCGCGCCAGGGCGGCGGCTGGGGCATCTACCTCGACGAGGGCAGCAGCGGCATCCGCGTGGAGGGCAACATCGTGCACCGCACGACGAGCGCCGGCTTCATGCTGCACTACGGGCGGGACAACGTGGTGACGGACAACGTGTTCGCGCTCTCTGACGAGCCCAACATCCTGCGCTTCACCGAGGACGAGCAACAGTCGTTCGTCTTCGAGCGGAACATCGTCCTGGCGAAGGGTGGGCTGCCGCTCGGAGGGAAGTGGGCCAACGGCAGGTTCGCCCTGGACCGCAACGTGTACTGGAGCGCGGGGGGCTATGGCCTGGCCTTCGACGGCAAGCCATTCGCGGAGTGGCAGCAGCGCGGGTATGACACCCACTCCATCGTCGCGGATCCCCTGTTCCTGGACGCAGCCCGCGGCGACTTTCGCCTACAGCCCACGTCGCCCGCGCTCGGCCTCGGCTTCCGCCAGAGGGATTGGCGGCAAGCTGGGCCGTGAGCGGGCTTGACGACTCGGGTGTATCGTTGGTATCGTTTGTGGTGAATGTGGCGGTAGGAGGTACTTCCCATGTCCCAGCCGGTGACAGTCAGGCTCGACGATCCGTCTGCCGACGAGTTGCGGCAGATCGCGCGGCGTGAGCGACGGTCGGTTAGCGAAGTCGGCGCGCGGTTCATCCAGGAGGGGTTGCTCCAAACACGCTACCCACTCATCGAGTTCCGCTCGTTCAACGGCGAGCGGCATGCCTGCGTCAAGGGCCGTCTGCAGGTGTGGCAGGTGGTCATGGTGGCGCGGGACTACGGGATGGCCGTGGATAGCACCGCCACCCATCTGGGCTTGGCGCCCCGGCAGGTCGAGGCTGCGCTCGCGTACTACGGTGCTCACCCGGAGGAGATCGACCAGGCGCTGGCGGACAACGACGCGATGACCTACGAGCGGGTGAAGGAGCTACTGCCCGATGTGCGGCTCTTCGAGGTGCCGGCCGAGTTGGCGACCGAGAGCCGCTGACCGGCACGATGCTCGCCTACCTCCTCGACCAGAACATATCGGACGCCGTAGAGGGCCAGGTCCGCGCGAAGCGGCCAGACATACCCATCGAGAGCGTGCAACGGTGGCGTGGAGGCGCCCTACTAGGGACCCAGGACGGCCCGATCCTGGCGGCGGCGCGCGAGGCAGGACTGACGCTCGTTACGTACGATGTGAGCACCATCGTCCCATTGCTGGCGGAGTTCGGCCGAACCGGAACCCCTCATGCCGGCGTCCTGTTCATCGACCACCGAACGATGGCGTCGCACAACTTTGGCGCACTCGTGCGGGCGCTCATCGCCCATTGGGACGCACGCGCCACCGAGGATTGGGCCAACCGGGCCGACTACCTGCGGGCCGCCGGCTAGACTGCGCAAGACGCGCGCCCTCCCTAGCCACGGAGGACTGCGCTCAGTGCCGCACCGACCGGATGAGGCAGTATGCTCCACCGGCCATCGCCGCCAGCGACGGTGCGTAGGTGGCGAGGAAGAAACGAGCCCCAACAGGCGGCCCCGTTGGGTCCACGAGCGCAAGCCACATGCCTGTTGGCAGGGGTGGCAGAGGCACGAGACCCAAGACGAGAGTGGGCACCAAGCACACGACGCCCGCGGCAACCCACTGGCCGCTCCGAGCCAGGGCCGCTGCAGCCGCAATGCCAGCGCCGGCAGCCGCTCCGGCAGGGAAGCAGAAGAGCACGGTGTACCCCAGCCGCCCCTCTACGTTCCGCGCCTGGGCCCCGAGCACATAGTCAACTGTCAGGCCCCCAACCCACGCCCACGCCAGGCCGCCCAACACCGCCCCACCGATCCCCGCCAGTACCGCCCAACCGTACTGGCCAGCAGCAGCCTCCCGAGCGCGGCTCCCGCGCTGCTGGATGATGAGCCTCCGCGTCACCGGAGCCGGCCGGTAGCGCAGCAGCCCGATGCCCAGGCCCACGGCCAGCAGTGATGGCATCAGCGCAACGAGACCGACCCCGAAGCTGCCCTGGCCGCCAAGCAGGCACCCGGCCGTGATCGCTAGCATCGCCAGCGGGGCAGGGCATACCAGCAGCGTGGGGAGCAGACACGCCACGCCCGCATCACGGTGCCGATCGCTGAACAGCAGCACCGCGCCCGCCGCGAGACCAGCGCCGGCCGCAGCACCGGTCGGAAGGCACGACAGGTAGGCAAAGGCCGCGCCGCTCTCGGTGCTGTTCGCCCCGCGCGGATTGAGCATCGGGTACGCCGCGAGCCCGAACGTCGCCCACATCACGCCGCCCACTACCGCCCCCAGGATCGCCGCCATCAGCGTCGCCATCGCAGACCTCCCAAGCCCGCCGCGCCCCGCCGTCTACGTTTGCCATTATCGCGCAGAGCGACGCGCGGCGCATGGGCCGGAGTGCCCCAGTTGCGAGCGCCGGAGGTCCCAGATTGCGCGTGACTTCCAAGGGTGCGGCGGGACGAAGGACCTATGCGCGACCTCCGCGACGGCGTGCGAACTCCAACGGCCCGCTTGCTTGCGCGCGCGGCTCTGAACGTGAGCGAGGTGTCCCGCCGGCAAGCTGTGTTCATGGGCACAACGCTTAGAGCGTACAGAGCCGCGCGCGCAAGCAAGCGGTAGAGCTCACGCACTGCGCCGGCGTGGGGCGATCGTGAGCATGTAGACGCCGCCCAGCACGCTGCCCACAGAGAACACTGCCGGCACCGCTAGCTGAAGCAGAAGGGCGGCAGGCCCGGGTCCGTACGTGTCCAGCGCGAACAGCCACCACCACCCCGACCACGGCGGGAACGGTACTGCACCGATCGCGATGCTCGGGGCCATGCAGAACATCCCTGCGGCGCGCCGATGCCCGCCGCGCAGCAGAATAACGGCGCCGGCGACGCCGAAGATGGCCGCTGCCCCCACGATAGGGCACAGCAGATACACGATCGTCATAGGCCCTTCCAGGGAGGACACAGCCAGATAGCCGGCGATCGAGTAGTACTGATAGCAGACCCAGGGGCACAGAATGCAACCCACTGCCGCCCCGCCGATACCCGCCAGCACAGCCGACTCATACTTGTTCATCGGTGCCTCCCGAGCCCGCCCAACGTGGTCGCCTATGGCTGCCATTATCGCTCGGCGGCGGACACGGCGCATGGGCCGGAGTGCCCGAGTTGCGAGCACCGGCGGTCCCGAGTTGCGCGTGACTTCGGAGGGACTGGCGGGACGAACGGCCTATCGCGGCATGGCGAGGTACCGGTCCCACACTTCCAGCGCGGGTTTGCGGGCGCCGGAGCTGGTCTGGAGGCCCGTGTAGGTCCAGATGTTGGCTACGTCGCGGACACCGGCGGGGAGCTGAGCCAGGAGCTTCTCGTAGTCGGTCGTGCAGAACGTGACCACGAAGCGGTACTTGTCGCGCATCGCGGAGTTGAGCAGGACCTCGTAGTACTGCTTCTGGTCCGCCTCGCTGCCGCGCAGCCTCAGCCCGCTCACCGTCACCTCGCGCGACGACATGCCGGTCTCGCTGACGGCGATGGGCTTGCCGAAGCGGCGCGCGAACGCGAGGAAGTCGGCGGGAATGGGCCACCGCGTGTCGTAGGACATGTGTGGGTAGTAGCTCATCGCGAAAAGGTCGCTGTACCGCATCAGGTCGGCGACCTCGGCCTGCTGGTGCGTGCCCTTCGCCTCCGTGGCACGCTCCAGGTAGTGGTTGATCTCCGTGGTGAAGAACACCGGCAGATTGGGGTGCACGCGCTTCACCGCCTGGTAGAGCGCCCTGTGCATCACCTTGTAGTCGGCCCACGCCTTGCGGTCGTGCGAGAGCAGCGCGTTCGACTCGACGCCGATGGCCAGGTAGTCCGGCTTCATGGCGTCGACGGCGCGCAGCGTGAAGTTGGTGAGCGCCTTCACGACCTCGGGTCTGTTGAAGCGGCGCGCAGCCCAGGCGGGCGGAAGTGGCAGGTTGTCCTTCGCGCCCCAGTACGGCGCCAGGCTCTTTCGATCCATGGCCAGTGGCGAGATCGAGAGGAACACCTGGTGCCCCTTCGGCGGCCGGTAGGCGAGTTGCTTCTGCACGTCGGCCGAGAACGGCTTGCCGTCCAGCGCCTCCTGCCAGGGAATGCCGCCCATCAGCATGACCGAGACGATGTCGGCGTGCTTCTCGATGAACGTGGCGGCAGTCTGCAGCCCGGCGAGCGACATCTCGGAGGGCCAGGGCGTGAAGCCCATGCGGAACGGGCGATGCGGCGCCGCGTTCTGAGCCAGCGCGGCCGTACCGGAACAGACCAGCAGCGCGGACGCGATCCAACGAACCATGGCGGATTCCCCCTCGATGCGTATGACCGCTTGACGAGATGGCCCTCGATATCGTTTCATGGGGTGTCCGGCTTCTCCAGGAGGTCCAACGTGAAGCTCGCAGCCGTCGCCCTGCTTTCTGCCTGCGCCGCACCAGCCCTGGCCGCGCCCGAGGTGTGGATGATCCCGCCCTCGCACTCTGGCGGCGCGTGCCTCCGCGAGCTGTTCGAGCAGCCAGCCGCCTGGAAGCAGACTCGGCGCAGCGTGAAGTGGCTGGGCTATGCCGACCACCAGCTCAACCGCCAGTTCACCGACGAGGAGTTGGGCAAGTGGCTGCCCATGCTGCGGCGCTGGGGCGTGAAGTTGGCGATCGAGGTCGGAGCCGTGAAGCCGTGGGGAGACACCGGCGCCAAGTGCTTCGAGGCGCAGCGCCCGATGTGGGACCGCTTCCAGCGCCTGGGCGCGACGATCGGCGCGATCGCCCTCGATGAGCCGCTCTGCTGCGTGCGCAACGACCTCAAGAAGCCCGACGCGTACGCCGTCGAGGAGACCGCCCAGTTCATCGCGCTCGTGCGCGAGCACTACCCAGGCATGCTCGTCGGCGACATCGAGCCCTACCCGTTCGCGTCCGAGCCCGACCTGGAGCGCTGGATCGATGCGCTGCAGGCCCGCCTGAAGGAGTTGGGCGTGCGCGGCATGGACTTCTTCCGGCTCGACGTCGATTGGGTCTCGTTCGACCTGGCGCACAAGGGATCGTGGCAGGACGTGAAGAAGCTGGAAGACGCCTGCCGCGCCCGCAAGCTCCCGTTCAGCCTCATCCTGTGGGCGTCCGACTGGCCCCACAAGCAGCGTGCGGGGACCGCGGACGCCGGCACCTGGCACCAGTCTTGCCTGAAGCAGCTCGCCGACTACGCCGCCGTCGGCGGCAAGCCGGACCAGATCGTCGTCGAGAGCTGGATCGACACGCCGGCGCGCTCGGTGCCGGAGACGCAGGCCGACACGTTCGCCTACTCCGTACTCGACATTGCGCGCCGCACCGCGAGGAGGAACCGTTGATGAAGACGCCGCATCTCACCCGCCGCGAAGCCCTCGCGATCGGAGCCGCCGGGCTGGTAGCCGCTACTTCGGCCGGCGCCGAGCCGGACGCGTTCGCCGTCAAGTCGCTCACCCCCGCCCGCATGGATGGCGTGCCGGACGGCGTGCAGCGCGTCGACTACACCGGCGCAGGCGGGCGCGAGGACTGGGCGCTCGCCTGGAAGCCCGACGGAACGAGCACGACGTGGCTGGTGAACCTGCACGGCCACGGCTCGCACGGCGACCAGATCTTCACGCGGCCCGACATCCGCCGCGACTGGCTGCCGCTCTTCCGCCAGGCCGGCCTGGGCATCCTCGGCTGCAACCTGCGCGACAACGCCTGGATGTGCCCCGAGGCGGCCGCCGACCTGCACGCGCTGCTCGGCTGGGCGCGCGAGGCGCTGGGCGCGAAGCGGTTCGTTCTCGCTGGCGGCTCGATGGGCGGCTCCAGCGTGCTGCCCTATGCCGCGCTGCACCCGGAGGATGTCGCGGCCGTAGTCGCCGTCTGCCCCGCCACGGACCCGGCCTCCTACTACGCCTGGCTGCGCAAGCGCAACGCCGGCATCCACGCCGAGATCGCCGACGCCATCCGCACCGCCTACCGCGGCGAGCCGGCCGAGCGCCGCGCCGTCTACGAGGCCCACTCCGCGGTGCGCAACGCCGCGCGCCTGACGATGCCGGTCTTCGTGGGCGCAGGCACACGCGACGAGCTGATCCCGGTCTCGCAGGCCCGTCGCCTCGCCGGAGCGATGGCCGAGGCGCCGAACTATGCCTACGTAGAGATCCCCGATGGCGACCACGAAGCGCCGCTCGGCCTCATGGCGCAGGGCTTCGCCTGGGTGATGAAGCGGATCGGCTGACCGCGCATCTTGGAGGCAGCCAACGATGAACGCAGCCATTGCCATTGGCGCACTGTCCCTGGGGGTGCTCGCCATGCTGGAGGCCGGGCCGGCGCTTGCGTCGCCGAAACGATGCAGCATCACGGTGACCGCTGAGGGGCGCGCAAACGCTGTGCGCAACGCCGCACGGCACGAGTGGGCCAGTGCAGAGCAGAAGAGCGCGATCGCGGCGGCGGCGCCCTACGTCGCCCTCTCCGACGAGGCCCTCTGGAGCCTGGTGCCCGGTCAGGAGCTGCCGCGCAGCATCCACGTGTACAACGTGCTCGGCACGGACAAGATGCCTCTCTGCCCGAAGTGCGGCCGGGGCATCGTGCCATTCGGCAACTACCCGTGGAAGTGCGACGCCCTGGCCAGGCCGTGGAAGATCGAGTGCCCCAACTGCCACGAGGTGTTCCCCAAGAACGACTTCGGCGCCTACTACCTCTCCGCCCTCGACGAGCACGGGTTCTTCCGGAAGGGCAAGGGCAACCAGCGGCTCCTCTTCAACACGGAGCACCCCGACGCGTCGGATCTGCTGCACACCTACGCGGTGGACGACGGGTACGGCTGGCAGCAGCCGGGCGGAGAGCGATGGGACTTCGTCGCCGTCTACACCCAGTGGGGGCTCTGGCCGACCATCAAGAACGCGATCAGCACGCTCGCGAATGCCTACACGCACACGGGAGATGCGCAGTACGCGCGCAAGTGCGGCGTCCTCCTCGCGCGCCTGGCCGACGTGTATCCGGACATGGACTGGTACCCGATGGTGCGCCAGGGCTTCTCGCACTCCGACGGCAGCAGCGGCGTCGGGCGGGTGGAAGGGTGCATCTGGGAGACCTACAACGGCACAAGCTGGTGCCTGGCCTACGACCGCATCTACGACGCCCTGCGCGAGGACGGCGACCTGGCGGCTTTCGTCGGCCGAAAGCACCAGGAGCAGCGCCTGCCCGCCATCGCCTCCCCAGCACAACTCGCCGACCACGTCGAGAGACACCTCATCGAGGAGATCGTCGAGGGAGTGAAGGACGGCCGCATCTTCGGCAACCAGGGGATGCACCAGTCGACGATGATCGCCGCGGCGCTGGCCCTGGACCGCCCCGGCGGGTCGAACGCGCTCATCGAGTGGGCCTTCGCCCCCGGCGCGCGGGACTTCTCCAACCGCAACGCAACCGGCAAGGCGCCGCTGGCCGGCGGCGGGCTCCGAGGCGCCCTGACTGACCTGATGGACCGCGACGGGCTCGGCAACGAGGGCGCGCCCGGTTACTCGCTGTGGGGCGGCTCGCTCCAGCAGGTGGCCGATCTGCTCGAGGCCTGCCCGACCTACCACGGCTACAGCATCTACCGCAACTTCCCAAAGTTCCACCAGTACTTCCTCGCCTCGTGGCGCTGGAGCTGCCTGGAAGCGGTGACCCCGCCGATCGGCGACTCCGGCGGCACCGGGCGCTGGGGCTGCGTGACGCCTGGAGCCGCGGCGCTGCTCTCGGCCTACCGCGTCTATCGTGAGCTCGAACTCGCCCGGTGGGCGCTGCATCTGCTCGGCGGCAAGCTCGACTCAGTGCACGGCAGCATCTTCGACGCAGACCCCGAGAAGCTGCGCGCCGACGTCGCCGAGGCCGCCAAGAACGCGCCGCCGCTGTCCAGCCAGCTCATGGACGGGTTCGGCCTGGCCATCCTGCAGACGCCGCAAGCGCAAGACGGCCGCGCGCTCTGGATGTACTTCGGGCGCAACACGGGCCACGGGCATCTCGACCGCCTGAACCTGGGTCTCTACGCGTGCGGCATCGATATGCTGCCCGATCTCGGCTACCCGGAGTTCGCCAGCGGCCGCCCGCGCGACCACGCCTGGACCCGCAACAACGCCTCGCACGCCGTGCCGACGGTGGATGCGGCGAGCCAGCTCCCCTCCTACACCGGCCACGTGAACGCCTTCGAGCCCGAGGGCAAGGTGCGCCTGGTGGACGTCTCCAGCGATGGCCTGTACCCGGGCGCGACAACGGTGCGCCGCACGGCCTGGATGGTGGACGACGACGAGCAGCACAGCTACGTCCTCGACATCGTGCGCCTGCGGGGTGGATCGCGGCACACGCTCTGTTGGCCCGGCCCGTCCGATGCGGCCACCGCCACAGGCCTGACGCTGGCCAAGCAGCCTACGGGCACCTACGCCGGGCCCGACGTGCCGGCCGAGGCGGAGGCGAAGCTCTACGACAAGAAGGCCGGGTACTCGTTCCTCACCAACGTCGAGCGCGCGGCCAACCCGCCGGCCGTCTTCACGGTGGACTGGCTCGCGCGCGACGCCTACAACCAGCCGACGCCCGGCCGGGAGCCGCACCTCCTGCTGCACTCGCTCACGCCGCTCACCGAGGCCGCGCTGGCCGACGGCGAGCCGCCGCAGAACCGCAAGGGCGCTCCACGCAAGCTCCGCTACCTGATGCTCGACCGCCGCGGCCAGGACCTCGACAGCACGTTCGTCACGGTCCTGGAGCCGTACGACAAGACGCCGCTCATCAGGTCGGTGCGCCTCGTGCCCGTCGTCGACGCACCCGCGGGGACGAACCCGGTCGCCGTCGAGGTGACCCTGGCCAACGGTCGCGTCGACACGCTCATCGCAACGGAGCGCCCAGGCCATGTCCAGGCAGGCGGTGTCACCCTTGACGGCGCGTGCGGCTTCGTCGCGCGGCAGGACGGCAAGGTCGCCATCGCCAGGCTGATGGGCGGCGTCCGGCTCTCGTGCGACGGCCTCGACCTGCGCGTCCCGACGTCCGCCTACACGGGCGAGATCCGATCCGCCGAGCCCGGCTACCCCGACGACCAGCGCATCCTCCTCAGCGCCGCGATCCCCAAGGAGGGCCGCGTCCCGGGCCGCGTGCTCATCGTGCGCAACGACGGGGCTCAGGACGCTGCGTACATCGTGAAGGCGTGGCCCACCGAGACCACCGCCTCGCTCGGCGGCATCTCGCTCGTTCGCAGCCTCGTCGATCCCAAGGAGCCGGAGCGCGGAGTGGTGACCAACGTGCAGCGCGGCCAGCGCTTCGTGGTGCCTACCTTCGCCTACGTCGAGAACCCCGGCGCCAAGGACGGCATCCGCCTGACGAACACGCGCATCGGCCTGCAGCCGAAGTAGGGCTCACCGCGTTCCCAGCGCCCGCCTTCTGCCTTCTGGCTTCCGGCTTCTGGCTTCTGGCTTCTGCCTTCTGGCTTCTGCCTTCTGGCTTCTGGCTTCTGGCTTCTGGCTTCTGGCTTCTGGCTTCTGGCTTCTGAAGGAGATGCCATGTTCCTAGCAGTCGCCGCTCCGCTTGCCGTCGCAGCGTCCGCCCATACGGCGGCTCGTCCGTCCGCCCAGATCGCGCTGCACAACCCGACGCGCTGGGAGGGCCCAACGGTCGTCGAGCTACCCACCGGCCGCATCGCCGCGCCGGGCCTACTCGACTGGCGCCGCGTGCGCCTCACAGCGAATGGCAAGGCCATCCCCTTCGCCATCCGTGAGGGCCGCGCCCACTGGAAAGCCCGCCTGCTCTCTCCTCCCGCCGAGGCGCGCCCCGAGGACCTGCTGGTCTTCTCCTGCAAGGTGCCCGCGGGCGGCTCGCTGACGGTGGACCTGTTCGCCGCGGGCGGCCGGACCTCGCGCCGCGCGCTGCGCGAGACCGGCGGCGTCCTGAGCGTCGCCTACCCCGGGCTCGCGATGCAGGTGGACCGCGCGACGGGCATGCTGACGGCGCTCCGCGTGCACGGCGAAGAGCTGCTCGCGCACCCCTTCTCGGTCACCCCGTACGAACTCGACGCCAAGGGCTACGAGATGAAGGGCCCCGTCTCGGTGAGCTACTCCACGGCCGAGGTCGTCCTGCACAAGGGCGCCGCGGGCGCGTACCGGGCGCAGCTCGCGGCCTCGTCGTCGAACGCCGCCATGACCGAGCTGCACTTCGTCCTCACCTCGGACCGCGGCCCAACGATGGCGCTCACCTATCGCGTGCATGCCGCAGGCGTCGTGGAGATCGTCCTCGACGAGCGCCCCTGGTCCGGCACGTCGCCGTGGCTCAACCACTGCGTCGTGCCCGACCTGGCCATAGCCGGCTCCCGCGCGTCGTTCCCACGCTTGGAGAGCCGCTGGCCGTTCTACGGCTTCCGCGAGTACACCGCGTCCGTGAAGGGCTGCGCGAGGGTACACGTCGGGCGCAAGGGCGGGCTGCTGGAACTGGGCGACGAGATCGTCAACGGGCGCCAGTTCGTGCGCAGGCTTGTGGCATTCCGCGCACCGGAGGCCGCCCGCGCCGAGCAACTGGCCGAGGTGTGCGACGAGGGCCTGGCCGTCAGCGTCGAGCCGGTGCGCACGGACGCGGCCCATCCGCCGGTGCGCACCCGGGTGGTCGACGCCGCCGACGCCGGGACCCGCGAGGGCGATGGCTACGCGATCGTGGCGCTGCCCGACGGCTCCGTCGAAACCCGTTCGCTCACGCGCCTGGGCCTGACGAGCGCCGCGAAGGAGATCGAGCAGCACGCCGCGCGGTACGGGCCGGATGCGGGCGTCCCGCTGGTCGCGCGCAACCCGGTCGTGAGCGTCCGGGGCGTCGGCCCTGGCGGCGGGGGCCATGAGGTCGACTTCCCCTACGGCAGCGACGACGAATGGAAGCGCGTCTTCGACGGGCTGCTGGCGTCCGGCATGAACACCATCGCGTGCCTGGGCATGTGGAGCAACTGGAAGATGCCCGTCGAGTTCCGCTACATGCCCGAGCTGCGCTCGACCGCGCCGGACGCCTACGACGAGTCCTCGGGGGCGAAGTTCGTGGAGGTGGCGGCACAGCGCGAGCATGGCAAGGCGCTGGCCGCCTACCTGCACGAGCGCGGCGCCCGGGTGTGGCTCTGGCTCCCCATCGGCTGCGTCCCGACCACCTTCGCGAAGCTGCACCCGGAGGCCATGGCGCCCGGCAGCGACAAGATCCCCTGCTTCACGCACCCCGAGTACCGCCGCTACGTCGACGCGTTTCTGCGCGAGCTGACCGAGACCTACGCCATCGATGGCATCTTCATGATCCGCGACGACAACGGCGGCATCTGCACCTGCGATCGCTGCAAGGACACCGTCGCCCACTCGCGGACGCACAGCCCGGTCTGGGAGCAGTACCTGGTCATCTACGACTGGCTCCGGTCGCACCAGTTCGCGGGCGACGTCGCCGTCTACCCATACAACGATCCGTACATGCCCGAGCTGGACCCACTGCTGCCTGCCGACCTGTACGTGATGGGCCACGGCGCGGGCGCGGCGGTGCTGGCGCGCAACTACGAGTTCGTCGGGCCGATGGGCGATACGTGGATCGACAACCTCTACGCCAACTTCCGCCTCGCGCCCAGCCCGCGGATGCGCCGGCTCCTCGCCGATCGCGGCAGCTTCTGGCTGGGCGGCGCTTACTGCGGCACGGAGCTGCCCTGGGAAGCCATCGGCGCCTTCGGCTGGGAGCCGACCGCGACGCCCAACACGCTGCGGTACGACTGGGGCGCGCGCGAGTTTGGTACGGCTAACGCCCTCGCGTTCGTCCGCTTCAACCAGGCGTACGAGCACCTGTGGGACATAGCCGCCCTCGAGATGCTGCCGACCAACTGGATGGCGCTCTCGCCCCAACGCCGCGCGGAGGTGGTGAAGGAGGGCGACGAGTGGGCCGGGCACCTGCGCACGGCGCTGGCAGATCTGAAGACCGCGGCCGGCGCCGGCAAGATGGACCGCTGGTTCGCGCACACCCAGCTCTACGCCCCGTTCTTCCAGTACCACCTGCACCGCCTCGACCGGTTCGCCGCCATCCACGACCGCGTCCTCGCCAATCGCGCGAAGCTCGATCAGCCCGGCGGTCTGCCAGACGATGTGCGCCGCGCGATCCTCGACGATTACCGAGACATGCTGGCGTGGGCGGCGAAGTACGACGCGGTCCTGAAGAGGGCGCCCGGCGCGATGCTGGAGCAGTGCAAGTGGATGAGCCGGCCCTACAAGGAGTGGATGGCGGGGTACGACCAGTGGTTCGACTGGACGCTCAAGATGCCGCAGTTTGCCGGTACGGGCAAGCTCACCGTCGCACCGATCCGCGCGGGCGAGAAGGCCATCGTCACGGTCGAGCTGCACAACCAGGGCATCTGCCCCTGGTTCGAGGGCCAGGGGCAGCGCGTTGAGCTGGGCGGCGACGCGGCGAAGCTCGGCCTCCCGTCCGCGTGGGAGTTCGCCGGCGAGCCGATGGCCCCGGGCGACACCCGACGCATCGAGCTGCGGGGCGCTGCGCCAGCGGCAGCCGGGGCGTACAAGGTGACTGCCTCGCTGCTCGCCCCGTTCAGCGTCTCGAAGCTCTACACCGCTCAGTGCGAGGTAGTGGTCGAGGTGAAGTAGCCCCTAGGCCGGATCATGCGCAAGTGCCGTGGTGGGGCGGGCGTCCCTGCCCGCCCGGTACAACTCACGAATAGGTCGGCCTACCCCGCCTGGCTGGGACGGTACCGGAAGATGGGCTGCTCGGCCAGGCCCCGGCGCTTCATCTCCTCCGCCTCCTCGGGCTTGAGCGGGGTGAAGCGCGGCGCGACCTGCAGGGCCACCTTCAGGCAGGTCGCGCTCGCCGGAGTGATGGCCACGGATACCGGGTGCGACAGCGTGAAGCGGAGGCCCATGAGCGCCTCGTCCGGATCGGTCATCGGCTCGTACCAGCAGTTCGGATGCGCCGACCGGTCGGCGCCGCGCGGCCAGGGGCGCTTCGCCATCGCCTTCAGCGCGAGGATGCCCATCTTCTGGCCGTGGGCCTTCGCCAGCACCTGCGGCCCGAAGTTGCCCGCGGTCCACGTGGAGTAGTTCACCGGGAACATGAGGGTGTCGAACCGGTAGCGGTCCATCATCGCCAGGGCGGCTTCCACCGTGTGCGCGGAGAAGCCGACGAACCGGATCTTGCCGGCCTTCTTCGCTGCCTCGAAGGCCTCCATCGCGCCGCCAGGCCCGAAGATGGTGTCGACCTCGCGCACCTCGTAGACGTGGTGGAACTGGTAGAGGTCGATGTGGTCGGTGCGCAGGCGGCGCAGGGACCGGTCCAGCTCGGCCGACGCCTGCTCCGCCCTCCGCTGCGCGGTCTTGCACGAGAGGAACACGCGCTTGCGGAACGGTTCGAGCGCGGGCCCCATCAGTTCCTCGGCGGTGCCGTACTCCGGCGCGATGTCGAAGTGGGTGACGCCGCCCTCGAACGCCTCGCGGACCCACTGCGCCGCCTGCTCGGGCGTGGCGCCGTTCAGCATGAACCCGCCGAATCCCAGCGCCGACACCTTCGCGCCCGTCCGGCCCAGCACCCGCTGCTCGATCCGGCCGGGCTTGACGATCCGCTCGCACGCTTCGAGGCTGGCCGGGAAGCAGCTCAACGTGGCCGCCGTCGCCGCCGCCTGCGTCAGGAAATCGCGTCGATCCATGATCCCCTCCGGTGTACCGTGACACACACGTACCCGTACGAGGCGCGACGCCGGGCCGTTCTCTACCGCGCGGCGGCGCCCCTCCCCCACTTCGGCGGCGCCTTGAACTCCCAGTCGGTCAGGAACGGGTAGAGCACCTTGCCCTCGCGGTTGCGGTTGCCGCGGAAGAGCACGTGCCCCTTCATCACCGCCTCGTCCCAGGTGGCCTGGCAGTAGAAGAAGAGCGACTGCGAGTACGGCTCGTGCGGGATCCATGCGGCGTCGGAGGTGTCCGGCAGGTCGACCACGTTGTCCTCGATACGGACGTCGTGGAACGGGAAGTGAAGCATCTGCAGCTTGATGCCCATCGGACACGCGCGCCCGCCCTTCGCGTCCGTGTACGCGCGCCCCGAGATCGTGTTCTCGCGCACGTGGATGCCGGACATCCGCACCGCCGGCGGGAAGTCGCCGCCGAACAGCGAGATGCCGTATGTGCCCCACGGAGCGTTCTTGTGCGCACCCGTGACGATCGTGTTGTGCGCGATGAGCACGTTCTCGTGGCGGGGGCACTGGATCGGCTGCCCCTTCTCGCTCGCCATGTTCAGCGCCACGCCGACCGTCACGCGCAGGAAGTCGTTGTCGACGATGGTCGTACTGCGGTTCCACCAGCTCATCGTGAAGACCGCGGCGCCCTCGAAGTCGCGCACGCGGTTGCCGCGCACCACCGTGCCGATGCAGTCGGAGTAGGTGATCCCGTTGAGCGGACTCTGCTGCGTCTTGGGCTCGTACGCCTCGTCGTGGATCGTGCAGTTCTCGACGAGGCCGCCGTACGCGGGCCACCAGTTCGCCTCGGTCTCGCCGCCGTTGGCCGGGTCGAACGCCGGGTCCTTGCCGGCCGGCAGGATCCACCCCGCGTTCTCGAAGTTGTTCGCCCCGCCCAGGCAGAGGTGCGTGATCTCCGCCACGCTCCCACCCACGTCGCCGTTGTGCCCGCACCCGGTCAGGTCGAGGTCGCGGTAGATGGCCGCGCGCCGGCAGCTCGCCTTGTCCTTGTAGACCAGGGTCTGGTGCACCACGAAGCACTCGCGCGAGTTGCCCGTGGCCGGGTCGCGCCCGGTGCCGTAGCCGCGCAGGTTCAGCCGCTCCACGAGCGCGCCTCCACCCCGGATGCCGATGGCGTGGATCGTTGTGTGCTTGTCCTGCTTGTCGAAGTTGCAGTCGATGGTCAGATCGGAGATGACCACGTACTCGGCGCTCTCGTGGAAGTCGCGGTTGTAGAGGACGATGAAGTTGTTGTCGCCGGGGCTGTTCCCCTTCGGGTTGGTCCCGTCCAGCAGCTTGATCCTCGTCTTGTCGCGTCCGGCGCCGACGATGCGGTAGTACGGGCCGAGGTCGACGGCGTGGTACGTGGCGGCCGGGTTGCTGCGCTCGGGCTTGCCCCGCACGCCGTATGTCCTCGCCAGCAGCCTCACGCGCCCGTACGCGGCCAGGCACCGGTTGATCGCGTCGTGGTCGTCGTGCGGCGCGGGCCCGTCGCCGTCGCCATACGCCCCGAACCACTCGGCCCGCGCATCCTCCTCAGGGTCGACCACGCGCACCCACCGCCCGCCGCCGCGCTTCGGCTCCAGCACGCTCCCGCCATCCGCCGCGGCCGTGCTGCCTGCCTCGAACCGGAACGTACCGCCGCCCCGGTCGCCCGCCGCCCGGTAGCCGCGCACGGTGGCCGTCTTGCCGGCAGCGACCCACTCCGCCGCGAGCATGTCGGGGATGGTGGCGAACTCGCGTGGCTGCTGCGGTGCCAGAAGAACGGCCGCCAACCCGAACCATCCAAGCTGCATGTGACGATGCCTCCGGTAGATGGTGCTGGGTTCGGCGCGGTGCTGTGGGGGTCCTGCAATTGGGGTGTTGCGTAACAAGGGTGTTGTATATGGCGAACTAAGCACGGAGTTCGGTACAATGAGGTGCCATCGCAACGCAGACCGCCGTGTCGGACTGCCGCTGAGCGCCAGGACGCATCGAGGCCGTTGGCAGCCGACCAGGTTAGCCGGCCATCGGTGTCTGCGGCAGGCCGCACACGAACGTCGTGCTACGGCAGCAACGATCGTGTGACAGAAGAGGAGTGGCACCGATGGGCCAGCACAGGAGCGTGAACGGCGTCTGCCATGTTTGCGGCGCTCACGGCATGCTAACTCGCGAGCACATCCCGCCCAGGAAGGCCTACGATGGACGCGACCTAGTGCTGGTGGACGACAAGAGGCTGTTCGACATGGGGCCAGGGGAGGCACCTACCGGCACCCGGATCCAGGGCGGCTATGGCGTCTACACCCTCTGCGGCAAGTGCAACAACGACACCGGCGCGTGGTACGGTGCAGCCTTTGTCGACTGGTGTGTCAAGGGCAGGGAGGTCCTGGCTAGGGCATGTGGACGCCCAGCGCTGGTCTACGCGTACCAGGTGTACCCTCTGCGGGTGCTCAAGCAGATTGTGTGCATGTTCTGCTCGCTCAACGGCTCCTCGTTCGCCGACAAGCGCCCCGCGGTCCGCAAGTTCGTCCTGGACCGAGCCGAGCGGCAGCTCGATCCGGCCATCGGCCTCTACGCGTACTACAATCCGAACGGCCAGATGCGCGCCACGGGCATCACCGCCAGGGGCAACACGGCGACCGGCGAGCAGAACGTGTTCTCCGAGCTGACGTACCCGCCGTTCGGGTACGTCATGACGCTGGGCTCCCGACCTCCCGACGACCGTCTGGGCGATATCACGCACTTCGTGGCGTACCGCTACGATGAGCGCCGAACCATCGAGGCCCCGTTCCCGGTCTTGCCGGTAGTCCTGGCCATCCCTGCAGACTACCGCACAGAGGCCCAGATCAGAGCTGATGCGGCGAGCGCGGTCGACCAGGGGTAACTGCCCTCAGGCCCCACCCCCCGCCTTCCCCGTCAGCGTCGGCATCTCCGTCGGGCCGAAGCCGACGTTCTGCTTGCCGGTGATGGTCAGGGCGTCGCCCGCGAACTTCAGCGTCAGCGTGGTGACGAAGGGCGTCTCGTAGAAGCAGAGCGTCGCGGTATAGGTGTCGGCGTCGGTCCAGGCACCCTTCGCGGCGACCTTGCCCGAAGGCCCCTCGCCCAGCGCCAGCGTGCCCTTGGCCCACGTGTTGGCGCCGCACTCGAACGTGCGCCCGCCCTCCTCGCCGGCCAGCGTCACGCGGCATTTGGCGCCCTGGAACGTCGCGGTGACCGTCGCCACCTTCCAGTCGTTCGCGTCCATGGCGTACGCCCGGCCGGAGACGCGCTTCGCGGTCGGCGTGGCGGCCTCGCCGGAGGGCGTGTGTATCGCCAGGGAGGAGAGGCGCGGCTTGAGGTCGGCGGCGCCGGAGAGCGGGGCGGACTTCATCGCGGGCAGCAGGTGGTCCCACGCCGCGTTCAGCACCGCCTGCATATCGCCCACGCCGCTGTTGATGGCGAGCACCGCGTCCTGGTCCTGCATCACGATGCAGTACTGCCCGAACGCGCCGTCGCCGCGATAGGCGCCGTGGCGGCAGCGCCAGAGCTGGTAGCCGTAGCCCTGGGCCCAGTCGCTGTTCGGGTCCGTGCCATTGGAGATGTGCTTCGAGGTCGCGTCCAGCACCCACGCCTCCGGCACCACCTGGCGGCCGTTCCACTTCCCGTGCTGCAGATAGGTCTGGCCGAAGCGCGCGATGTCCTCCGTCTTGATGCTCAGCCCCCAGCCGCCCGTGTTGATGCCGCGCGGGCAGGTCTCCCATGTCGGCCCCACGATGCCCAGCGGACCGAACAGGCGCGGCTTCAGGTAGTTCAGCACCCGCTTGCCCGTCAGCTTCTGCACGATCGCCGAGCACATGTACGTGGCCGCGCTGTTGTAGACGAAGTGGGTCCCCGGCTCGTGCTGCACCGGCAGCGAGAGGAACCCCTTCACCCAGTCGCCATCCGGCCCGCTGACCGTTCCGCCGGTCGCGTCCTCGTGGTGCCCGGTAGACATCGAGAGCAGGTGCCGCACGTGCATCGCGGCCAGGTTGTCGCTCACCTTGGCGGGCAGCGACTTCGGGAAGAACTTCACGACCGGATCGTCGACGCTCAGCAGCCCCTCGGCCACCGCGAAGCCCACCGCCGTCGAGGTGAAGCTCTTGCTGAGCGAGAAGAGCATGTGCGGGTGCTGCGGCCCGTAGGGGGTCCACCAGGACTCCGCCGCCACCTGCCCGTGCCGCAGCAGCATGAACCCGTGCAGCCCGCCCACCTTCTGCTCCACCGCGTCCACGAACGCCAGGATCCCCGCTGGATCGATGCCGAGCGCCTCGGGCGTGGCGCGCGGCAGCTTGCCGGCGGCGGTGAGGTTCTGGCCCGGTGCGGCGGCTTCGGCGGCGAGGTCGCCCATGGCGCAGGCGGCGGCCCCGAGCGCGAGGCCCTTCAGAACGGTGCGGCGCGAGGGTTGCGTGTTCTCTGGTGTCACGGAGGGTGTGTCCTTTCGGGTGGGCCATCGATGACCGGTACGTAGCCGTTCGGTCCGCGAAGGCGGACTTCGTGCCGTCGGCAGGCGCGGTTTGAACCGCCGGCGCCAGGCCGCGCTCCGCGGTCTCGTGTAGGTTCTCGTCTGCCGAGGCAGACACCTTCATCATGCGCCCCCCCCCGCGCAGGACGCCCCGCCCCACGCCGCGAATACTGGCCCGACGAAGCGCCTGACTACCGGAAGGGACCCGCCGCCATGACGTCGCGTGAACGCATCGAAGCCGCCTTCGCCCATCGCGAGCCGGACCGCACCCCCATGTTCGAGTACGTCCTCCTCTCGCCCGTCGCCGACCAGATCCTCGGCCGCCCGTACGCGGCAGACGACTCGCACTGGCCCGATGCCCTGCGCGAGCTTGGCTGGGAGGCTGCGGTCCGGCAGAGCGTCGTCGACCGGCTCGACCTGGCCGAGGCGCTGGGGCACGACATGCTCTACGCGGTGCCGAACCCGATGCCCCCGGCCGATCCTGCGCCCCTCGCCGCATCGCCCGAGCCCGCGCCGGACGATCCGGTCGAGCGCGTCGCCCTCCGCAACGAGCACGCGGCGGCCGCCTCGCCGCACATGCCGGACGACTGCCTGCTCGTCTACCGCCTGCTGCGCGAGGAGATGGACCGGCGCGGGATGGACCTGCCGATCCTGGCGCCGGCCTATGCCCACGGCATCTGGACGGACGCGGACCTCATGCAGACGATGGCCCTGGCGCCCGAGGTTGCGCACGAGCACTTCCGGCAGGCCACGCGCCGCGCCCTGGCCTGGGTCGACCGCTACGTCGAGCTGGGCATCGAGATGATGGGTGTGGGCGGCGACTTCGCGGGCAATCGGCCGCTCATCTCGCCGGCATCCTACCGTACGTTCATCATGCCGGAGGTCTGCGAGGTGTCGCGCCGCGCCCACGAGGCCGGGCGTTGGGCGGTTAACGCGAGCGACGGCAACCTGTGGTCCGTGGCGGACGACTTCCTGCTCGGCTGCGAGGTCGACGCCTATCTGGAGATCGACCTGCACGCGGGCATGGATCTGCGCCGCCTCAAGTCAGAGTACGGCGGGCGCGTGACGCTGTTCGGCAACCTGGACTGCGGCAACACGCTCAGCTTCGGCACCGAGGCGGAGGTGCGCGCCCACGTGCTGGAGTGCGTCGAGGCAGGCCTCGGCGCGGGCGGCCACATCCTCTGCGCTAGCAACGCCATCACCGCCAGCGTGCCCTTGGGCAACTACCTGACGGTCGTGAACACGTACCGCGAGCGGTTCGGGCTGCAGCCCATCGCCGTCCCGTAACCGCCAGCTAGTCGTGCCAGTACTTGTAGAGCGACCTCGCGAGCCACGCCCCAGCGCTGCCGAGCACGAGCGCGGGGAACACCCGCACCAGGGAGAGCGGGAGCGGGGTGTGGTAGACGTGCCCGCCCCTGGTTGTGTGCGTCCAGATCACCTCGCAGCCGAATCCCTGCGCGTGGCCGATGCGCACCCAGTCGACCAGTAACCACGCGGCGCCCGCAAAGCATGCCAGCGCCAGCACGACGAGGAACGCCAGGCCGCCAGCCGTCGGCTCCATGCTGTCGAGCCACGGGCGATGCGCCACCACCTCCTGATCGCGCTTGACCCGTGCCAGGGCGAGCAGCTCGTCCAGCTCGGCCGCCACGCGGTTGCCCGGCCCCCGCATGAGTTCCGCGGTGACCAGTTCCTGCGCCTCCTCCAACTCGCCGCGCATGTACAGCAGGTGCGCCTGCTCCAGTGGGTCCGGCTGATGTCCCTGCATGGTTGCCCTCTCGCGTGTGCGCCAGGAGGTAGACGGGACAAGGCCGCGGGGCGTTTCGCCGCGGCCACGAGCCGCGGAGTGAGGCCGCTACCTGCGGTCAGTCGCCTCGCGAGCCGACAATAGGCCAACGGCCTTCTGTGTCTCACGCCCCGTCGCCGCTCACAGGACGAGGCCGGATCAGGGGGTCGCCCATGCCGCGCGCCACGACCGGCCGCATCGGCGAGCGTCTCATCGCCGCCGGCCACTTGAATGACGAGCAGCTCCAGATCGCCATCGAGCACCAGCGGGGAACCGGCCAGTTCCTCGGCGACACGCTCGACGAGCTGCAGATGGTGTCGCCCGCGGTCCTGGGCCCGATGATCGCCGAGCGCATCCAGGCGCGCCACGTGCCGCTCGCCGGCCTCAGCGTCGAACCCGAGGTGCTGGGCCTCCTCACCGAGACCTACCAGCGCGACCACGACGTGCTCCCGTATCTGCTCGATGACGGTATCCTGCACGTCGCGATGCGCGATCCCATGAACGTGCTGCTCGTCGACGAAGTTCAGATGCTGACGAAGTGCCGGATCTCCCCTTCGCTGGCGCTGAACTCGGAGATCCAGCTCGCGTTCCGCCGCCTCCACAAGACGCAGGGCTCCGCCGTCTCGGTACTCGACGAGCTGCTCCCCAAGGACGCCGGCCTGGGCGACACGGACATGTCGGCCGACCACCTGGCGCACCTGGCAGAGGACGCGCCGATCGTGCGCCTGGCCAACTCCATCATCAGCGCGGCGATCATCTCACGATCCAGCGACGTCCACATCGAACCGCAGGCGGACACCGTGCGCGTGCGCTACCGGACCGACGGCGTGCTCTACGAGCAGATGCGCTTCCCGATCGAGCACCTCGCGGCGGTCGTGTCGCGCCTGAAGATCATGGCGCACATGAACATCGCCGAGCGCCGCCGTCCCCAGGACGGGCGCATCCTGTACCGGGCCGACGGCCATGAGCTGGAACTCCGCGTCAGCACCATGCTGATGGCGCACGGCGAGAAGGTCGTCATGCGCGTCCTGGATCAGAGCGCGCTGGCGCTGCGGATCGATGACCTGGGGTTCTTCCCCCAGCAGCTCGCGGCATGGGAGTCCTTCCTGCGGCGCCCGCACGGCATCATCCTGGTAACCGGCCCGACCGGCTCCGGCAAGTCGACGACGCTGTACACCTCGCTGGACAAGATCAACAAGGCCGACACCAACATCATCACGGTCGAGGACCCGATCGAGTACGACCTGCCGGGCGTGAACCAGTCGCAGGTGAACCCGAAGATCGGCGTGACGTTCGCCTCGGCCCTGCGCACCATCGTTCGGCAGGACCCGGACATCATCATGGTGGGCGAGATCCGCGATCCGGAGACGGCCGCCATCGCGGTGCAGGCCGCCCTCACCGGGCACCTCGTCCTGAGCACGCTGCACACCAACGACGCGCCCGGCGCCCTCGTCCGGCTGAAGAACCTCGGCGTCGAGCCCTACCTCATCACGTCCGCCGTCGTAGGCGCCATCGGGCAGCGCCTGGTTCGCCGGGTCTGCGAGCACTGTGCGGAGCCCGTGGAGCTTCGGCCGGGTCTCGCCGGCACGCTCGGCATCGGCCCCGGCGAGACGCGGGACGCCCGGTTGAGGCGCGGCAAGGGCTGCGTCCGATGCGCCGGCCGAGGCGTGCGCGGGCGCCTCGCGGTGTACGAGGTGATGCCCATGAGCGAACCCCTGTGCGAGGCAGTCCTCGCCGGCGCCAGCGGCGTCGAACTCCGGAAGCTCGCCATCGACGAGGGCATGATGGCCATGCGCGAGGCGGGGATCCGCCGTGTGCTGGCCGGCGAGACGACGGTCGAGGAGATCGGGCGCGTGCTGCTGGGCGAGCTGGACGCCGACGTGTTCGCGAGCGCGGTGTCGGACGAGGCGGGGGATGCGGACATCCCCGACCTCGCCCTCGCCGCGTAGGCCCGCCGCCACCCCAGCGCCACGCACACGGCCGAGCATCGCTGGCCCCGCCTGGGTCCTCCGTTGCGGATGCTGCGCCCGGCTCGGCGTCGTCACCGCGTTGGCCCGCCGGACAGGAGAAGCCGCCGGCGCGGTCGAACTCGTCCTCGGCGGGCGCCCCACATGCCGCGCGCCCCGCCCAGCACCCCACCCGCGGCGCACGAGGCACCACATGAGACGATCCGCAGTCCTGGCCGCAGTGGCGGCACTCACCTGTATCGCCACCATCTCCGCAGCAGCACCGGGAGCCACCACCATGGTCGACGTGACGCGCTTCGGCGCGAGTGGCAAGGACGGCAAGCTCGACACCGCCGCCTTCCAGAAGGCCGTAGACGCCTGCGCCGCGGCGGGAGGCGGCACGGTCGTCGTCCCGCCCGGCGAGTACCTCGTCGGCCGCGTCTGCCTGAAGGACAACGTGACGCTGCATCTGGCGGCAGGCGCCGTCCTCCGCCCATCGACCGACAAGAAGGACTACCCGCCGATCGCGGGCGGCGCGGACTCGGCCTACCAGGCCGCGAACCTCGACAATGCCCTCAACTCGCGCTACGCAGTGATCTACGCGCTCAACGCGAAGCACATCGGGATCACCGGGCAGGGCGCTATCCGCGGCGATGGCGAGAAGTTCTGGACGCGCAAGAACTCGGGCGACTTCCCGAAGTGGAACTGCGTCGCGCCGTGGTTCTACTACACCCCCAACGCGTTCCGTCCCATGCTGGTGCTGCTGGAGGACTGCACCGACGTGCTCCTCCGCGACGTCTCGCTCGACGATGCCCCGTGCTACGCGGGGTGGCTCGCCGGATGCCGCAATGTGCACATCGACCACGTGAAGGTGCGCGCGAACCAGTCCGGCCCGAACACCGACGGCTTCCACTTCAGCTCCTGCCGCACCGTGCACATCACGGACTGCGACTTCGTCTGCGGCGACGACTGCATCGCCATCGACCCCAACCACCGAGGCCCGAGTGCCAACTTCACGATCACCGGGTGCGCCTTCAACACCACGGTGAACGTGTTCCGCATCTACACCGGCCTCGACCCCGGGCTGCCCGCCACCATGCCGCGCGGTCAGGTAACCGACATCTCCGCGAGCAACTGCACGGTCGAGGACGCCTCGGGCGTGTTCAACGTGACCGCGGAGAAGGGAGACGTGGCGCGCCTCGCATTCAGCAACTTCACCATCAACCAGGAGCTGCGCGGCTCGGCCTTCTTCCTCCTCACGCTGGGCGGCGGCTCCGTCCGCGACGTAACGCTGAGCAACATGGCCATCCGCACCGACGGCATCGGGTCGATCGCCGCGGACGACGGGCCCATCGAGGGCGTCACGCTGCGAGGGCTCCGATACGAGGTTTGCCCGCACACCAAGCTCTACGGCAACGCGATGCCCGAGCCGCTCCCGGGCTACGGCATGCACCACTTCGCGCCCTACTTCCTCTTCGTCCGCCACGCCCGCGACATCGCGCTGCGGGACATCAGCGTGCGCTGGGGCAAAGCCGACCTGGCCGACCTCGACAAGGTGCCGGGCGGACATCCATCGTGGGGCGCCGTCCATTGCCTCGACGTGACCGGGCTCGACCTGGACGCGGTCGCCTGCACTCCCTATGGCACCGGCGAGCCAGCCATCCGCCTCTCGAACGTGCGCGACGCGCTCATCACCCACTGCCGCGCCGCCGCCGGGACCGGCGAGTACCTGCGCGTCGAGGGCAAGAGCACGGGCATCAGCCTGATCGCCAACGACCTGGCGCGCGCGGCGAAGGCAGTGGCTCTCGGCGATGGAGTGCCCGCCGACGCGGTGACGAGCCGATAGGCGCAACTGCTCAGTCTCGGTGAGGCACCAAGCAGATCCCTACGTGATGACGGCAACTCCACAGCGCGCTGACCGAAGCCGTCATGCCGTAGGCATCTGCTTGTCTCACACGCTCTGAGCAGTTACCCGATAGGCCACCGAGCAGGGCATCCGGCGCGTTGCGGCCAATAGACGCTCAGTGAGGTGCGAACGCGGCACCACGACCTTCGTCCCGAGGAGGGGAACCGTGAAGCTCACCCGCTCGATCCTGTTCGCTCTCGCGGCCTGCGTCGCTTCCGGCGCCGGCGCCCAGACCAAGTTCGTCAAGTTTACCGAGCCCAATCAGAAGGCGTTCACCGCGCAGATCCCGGCCGGCTGGAAGACCGAGGGCGGCGTCACGCTGTGGAGCCCGGACGAGGCCGGCGCGATGAACGCCACCGAGTCCAAGGTCGACTGGACGGTGAAGAAGGACGACAAGGGGACCGTCCTGGCCCGCTGGCTGCCGGACGTCAACTTCATCGACATGACCGGCTCGCCGGCGGGCGGCATGTTCCAGCCCGGCCAGCAGTGCAACGGCTGCATCGTGATGCCGCGCCTCGGGCCGGTGAACTACCTGCTCAAGCTGGTGATGCCGCGCGCGTTCCCGAAGGCCACCAACGTCAAGGTGCTGAACTCCGTCGAGGTGCCCGCCGCCGAGAAGGCGCTGGACGACCTGCGCGCGCTGCTGAAGGTACCCCTACCCCTGGTCTACAAGGCGTTCCTGGTGGCGGTGGAATACGACGAGGACGGCGTGCACTACCGCCAGCTCATGTTCGCCGCCATCGAGGACAGCATCAAGCTGGGCGTGGGCCTCTGGAAGAGCCGCAGCGCCTGCGTCTTCCGCGCGCCCGCGGCCTCGTTCGACGCGACGCTGCCCATCTTCACCAAGATCCACCAGTCGATCGAGGTGAACATGCAGTGGCTCGAGGCGGAGATGAAGGCGGCCGAGGAGCGGACGGGCGTCGTCAGCGGCACCTTCAAGCGCATCCGCGAGGCCGACGCCGAGATCACCAAGAACCGGCGAGACACCAACGAGGCCATCATGAAGCAGATCCAGAAGGTGCTGACGAAGGTCGAGTAGGGAACCACCGAAGCGACGGGCTGCGGCCCTGAAGAGCGCAGCCCGGCGCCTCAAGCCCAAAGAACCGACGAACCCATGGAGGGCGGGTCTCCGTGCCCGCCGCCCGTGCAGCTCGTGGGCAAGCCGGCCAACCACTGCCTCACGGCAGATCCACGCGCCACACCTGCTTCTTCTTGTCGACGGGCGAGCGGACGTAGCGCACGGGCAGGCGCTGCTCGGCCGTCCGGCCCACCGTGTCGCCCTCCGGCAGCGCCTCGCCCCGCTCCGCGACGTAGGCCAGCAGATCGTAGAGCGTCTCCACCGCGTCCGGAGCGGACTGCGGGCCTGCAACCAGCAGCAGGTCCGGCAGGTTGAGCTGGTCCATCCCCATGCTGAGCAGGCTGAGCCGGCCGTCGCCTTCGCGCGCCATGCTGACGCCGGACCAGAGCATGATGCGCGGCACGATGCCCTGGTCGGCGGCCACCTCGGTGAAGAACGCCGCGTCGTGGGTCGCACCGGCGTTGCCCCAGTAGACCCCGACGGCCGGCGAGCACTTGGTGACCGCAGCCACGAGCGACGTGAACCGGGAGAGGCGCTCGACGGGAGTGCCCACAGCATCCTGGGTCGTCGTCACCACCAGGTGGGCGCAATGAGCCGGCAGCTTCCAGTCGTCTCGGAAGGACGACAGGCTGTACCGGGCGGCTTCGTCTGCCTCGCCCTTCGGCACGGCGACGGGCATCAGCGCCACGAACACGTTGCCGCCCGTGCCCAACTCCAGCATCAGGATCTCATCGTGCTTGCCGTCGTCCGCCTCGTCTACCCTCAACGTCTCCCCGGGCGCCGCGAACCCGGCGAACGCGTCGATGATGTCCTGCGCACCCGGCATGCGCGGCTCGGACAGAAGCACGAACGCCAGGTTTACTCCTTCGCCGTCCGGTTCCGCCGCCGGCCGCTTGCCGAACAGCCTGCCAAGGAAGCCCATCAGGTGCCCTCCGTTCCGCAGATGGCGCCGCACTCACCGCGGGCGCGCGCCTCCGTCCGGGCAGACTTCGACGCTCGGCGCCGTACCACCTGTCGGCATCGGGCAGTTCTGATCTTCAGCGGCGCGCCGGGCTCGCCTTCGAGGGCCGGAAGCGCGCCTGGCGCCACTCGCCGGTCGCCGCCTGCTGCACGAGCAGGCTCAGCGCCCGCTCCGTCTCGCGCTCCGGCGCGCTCCATCCGCCGAGCTGCCGGAACAAGCCGCGCCAGTTCGCCGCGGGGCCGGGGTTGCAGAGCTGGACGAAGCGGCAGCCGGCGTCGTACCACGCGCGGAAGCGGGGCTCCCAGGTCGCGGTTGTCTCGGCGGAGGGCAGCGCGCACTCGAAGTCGGAGTTGGCCAGCGGGCCGAGGTCGCGCGCCCGCGCGAAGTAGCGCTCGTCGCCGGCCTCCAGGCCGATGGCGGCGTGCGGCACCATGCCCATCTCGAAGCCCGGGTGGCCGAAGTCGTCCAGCGGATACAGCGGCTGCGCCAGCAGATAGTTGAAGATGCGCTCGCGCAGATCGGGGCCGGCGTCGCCCTTCTGAGCAGGCGCCAGACGGTCGTGTATCGTCCGGCAGATGAGCGCCTCGTAGCGGGCGTTGTTGTCGGCGAGCCACTGCCGCTCGAGCGGACTCACGCCATCCGTCGGATCGAGCCTGACGCCATCGGCAGCGGCTGCGCGGACGACGGCGGGGTTGAAGTCGAGCACCAGGTCCGAGCGGATCACGCCACCGTTCACGCGCTGGTACCCCTGCTCCAGCCAGTCCGTGATGCGGGGCCAGTAGATCGGCTCGTCGTCGGTGACGATCGCCGTCAGCAGTTCCCCGCCTGGCGCCTTCCGCACATCGTTCACGACGTCGACGGCGCGGCGCAGGCAGTCGACCTTGAACGCGTTCAGCCGCGCGTTGCTCATCGTCAGCCACGGGGTGTTCGACCAGAGGTTGGGCACCGTGAGGCCGTAGTGCGGCGTGTACGTGCCCGGCATCTCGGCGTCCACGAAGGCCTTGAGCGCCGGGTCCTCGTGCTGCCCGAAGCGGCTGTAGCCGATCTGCTGGTAGCGGATGTCGCCGAACGTGCCGCCAAGCCCGTCCGGCACGCGAAGCGGCGTGTCCGCCCACCAGCTGGAGAGCTGCAGGACCCATGGCACCCCGACCCGCCGCGCAAGCGCCGCGTAGGCCTCGATCTTCGCGGAGACGGCACGCGCGTCCGGATCGGCGAAGCCGACGATGGCCAGCAGCCCAACGCGCACCGAGCCGCGGGCGGACTCCGCGGCCTCGACCCACGCCCGCAGCGCCTGCTCCGGCTCCGGCTGCGTGTAGGGTGGGTGCAACTCAATGCGGGGCGCGACGATGAGCGGCTCCAGGAGGCCCGCCTTCCGCGCAAGGGCCACGGGCTCCGGCAGCACTCGGACCCGCGCGACCGCGACGCCGCGTCCACTCGTGTCGACGAAGGTGAGCCGGCGCTTGCCGCGCAGCGACGCGGGCACGGGGATGGCGTACGAGACCGGGCCCGGACCGTCGCAGCGGACCTTGCGGTGGTACATGAGCCGCCCGTCGAGGCGCACCTCGTAGTCCACCTCGCGCAGCGTGTCGCCCTCGCCATAGGCCTCCCGGACCTCGACGAACGCCGCGCCCGATGCGGGCAGGTCAAGCCGGTACGCGAAGCTGGACGGCGAGCGCGGCGCGGGCGTGGCCGGGGCGAACGCCTCCAGCTCGAGGATGCGACGGATGGTCGGCTGGTGGTCCGGGCCGCGAACGCAGTGCACCCCCGCCGCATCCGCGCGCACGGTCGGGAGGGCGAAGGTGCGCAGCTCCTCGCGGTTGCCGCGGACCGTCGCAGCATCGTGCCACACCCCATCGGGCGAGCGCCAGCGCACGTCGAAGTCGGCCATCTCGTAGCCGCGCCGCAGCCACACGCGAACCTTGCCGAGCGTCACCACGCGGCCGAACTCGACCTGGTAGAAGGGGACATCCGGGTTGCGGTAGTCGCTGCTCCACTCGAAGTCGCCCTCCCACGGCACCCCGTCGACGGCGGACCACACGCAGTCGCCATAGCCCTTCTCGCAGGAGTTGCAGGTGGGCTTCGGATAGCCGTCGCGACGCCGGTTCAGGCACAGGTTCTCGCGGCGCGGCACGCGGGCAGGCAGCGCGCGCACCGGCAGGTCGATCTCGCGCAGCCCGATATGCGCCACGCGCCGCTCCACTCGCGACTGCCCCGCGTCGGCAAGGGTGGCGGCGTCGCCTCCGGCCGCGATGGTGACGATGCCGGCGCGCGATGGCGAGGGGTGCAAGCAGGCGAAGGCAGCCGTCACGGAGAGTGCCAGTGGGCGGAGCAGACCGGGCATGGGCGGTAGACCTCGTCGAGGGATCTGACGGGCCACCGCGTTACGCGGCAGCAACGCCGTCGCACAAGTAGTTGCGCGTCGCCGAGCCTGGCACCTCCTTCAGCGCGGCCCGCCGCGGGGTCCTCGTGCTCCCGCCCGAGTACGTGATCTGGCTGATGGGGTTGTCGTAGGTGTAGCTCAGCGAGGTCGTCAGGTTGTTCTGCGTGACGCTGGTGCAGTAGGCCCGTCGCCCAGCGTGGTAGAATCGCTACGGGAGGCACGAGAACATGACGCTCACCATCGAGATCGACTCCGGCACGCTCGCACGACTGCAGCGTCAGGCGCACCTGCGCGGCACCGATCTGGAGCATGTTGCACGGCAGATCATCCAGGACAACCTCCCGCAAGACCCTCAGGACCTCACGATGGAGGAGTTTGACGCCATCGCGGACGAACTGGCCGCACTGGGTACAAAGCTGCCCGTGCTTCCGCCCGACGCCTACTCTCGTGCCGCGTTCTACGAAGGGCGTTACTGATGGTCTGCCTCCTCGACACAGGCGTGCTGCTCCGCTACGTGCAGCCGCGCGACCCTCTCTACGGCATGACCCGCAACGCCGTCAGGACGCTGAGGCTGCGCGGCGATACGCTGGTTTGCCTCGCCCAGAACCTGGCCGAGTTCTGGTGCGTGGCGACCCGACCGGCGGCGGCGCGCGGTGGCCTGGGCATGGATGTGGCTCAGGCCGAGGCGCGAGTCCGCCTTCTGCAGCGATCGTTCACGCGTCTCCCGGAAGCCGACGCAGCCTTCCCGATCTGGCTTGGCCTCTTGACGACCCACAACGTGTCTGGCGTCCAGGTACACGATGCGCGAGTGGTGGCCGGGATGCTTGCCCACGGCGCCAGTCACATCTTGACGTTCAACCCAGCCGACTTCGCCAGGTACTCCGTGTCGGCGGTTCATCCCCAGCACGTCTGACTCCGTCGTTCCCGTCCGGCTCTCGCTGGTAAGCCGGTGGGCTCCGTCGTAGCCGTACGAGACCACGTCGCCGCTGGCCTCGGTGCAGCTCGTGCGAAGCCCATCGTCGTTGTACGCGTACGTGAACGAACTCAGCGTCGTGTTGCTGCTGTTCTTGTTCGTCACGCTGGTGAGCTGGTTCTCGGCGTCGTAGACCCGCGTCACCGTCGTGCTGTTCGGGTTGGTGATGCCGGTCTCGTTGCCGTTCGCGTCGTAGCTGTACGTCGTGGTGCCGGCCGTCTCGACGACGCTCGACAACTGGTTGCGCGACGTGTAGCTGTAGGTCATGACGCGGCTGCCCGAGTCGGTCAGGGTCGAGAGCAGCCCCTTCTTCCCCGTCGCGTCGTAGGCGTAGGAGACGCGCGTCGTGCCGCCCAGGCTCTCGCTCGTGCAGCGGCCTAAGCCCTATCGGGTTGCCCCCCATTCCCACCACTTCTCCCCGCGACAGCAGACGAGCCGGTCGAGCCATGCGGCGAAGCTCGGGGCTATCAGCACCGCATCCGACACTGGGCAGTCAGCCGGTATCAGAGCGACGGGTGGCTCGTGGCCTCCGCCGATGGCGCTTGTCTCACCCCATGCGAACGCAAGGATGTCGCCGTCCCCGGCCCAAGCGCAGAACGGCATGTAGTGACCACTGCGCAGGTCGCAGTCCCTGTCGCAGAGGGCCTGCAAACTCCCTACCATGGCCGACTGGCGTGTGCCGTGCACCTGCGCGCCCCACTGCCCGTACTCCTGGTCAAGAAAGAGCACTGCACCGTCGCAGATGCGCAGGAACTCCTTGTACGAGTGCGGGAGTTCATGCTCAAGCGCACGCTCGGTAGCCGCCAACTCGGCATCGGTGCAGCCGGGCGCCAGAACAAGCCCCAACTGCGAAGTGCCGCCTCGCTCGTCAATACTCAGTACCTGAGGGGGATCGCCTGCGATCTCCAGTAGAGCCCGGAATCGCTCATGCATCTACTCTCTCCTTGCCTCAACCTGGGATGCTCCGCGTCGGCGCGGAGCATCCCAGACGCAGGTCACATTCCCCGCCACCACTTGGTGTACTCAGGGTGGACCAGTTCTCTCGGTAGCGGCACTATGTTCCAGAAGTCGTTGTCTCCGCCGTACGCCCTCGGAAGTATGTGGTGCATATCGTAGTTGCCCCAGCCGCCGTCGGGAACAGGGTACCCGCGATCGATCCAGTCCTTGATGTAGTCGCCACTCATCCCCTTGGTCCACCCTGGCGATGGACCGGGTATCTTCACTGGGTCGGACGGACAGGGGATCGTCACACCTGTCCTGGGGTCAGGATACTGAGGGTACGGCTCCCCGCGACCATTGACCGGCGGCTCCTCTGGTGCGATGCAGTCGTTGTGCACCCACAGCCCGCCGGATGTGGCTCCTACGAAGTACGTGTGCGTCTCGGCGACCTCGAAGTTGTAGACGGTCGCCTCGCCGGCAGCCTCGATGCCGACGATCTTGGCGCTCGGTCCGGCGCGGGTGACGATCGAGGTACCGATCGCCAGTTGCCCGGCCGGGACAAAACCCTTCCCCTCGACATAGAACGGATGCTGTGGCGTCGCCCGGATTGCCTCGCCGCTGTCCAGGTGTAGCGCAAGCGTCGCTGCGTGGTGGTGCACGAACGTGCGGACCACCTTCTGGGCCGCCGACTTGCCCTTCGCCGCGCTCGATCCGTGGCCGCCTTCCGCAGGATCTCGCGTGGCCACCAGATCACCGACCTTGACGTTCTCGATTGGCTTGGTAGAGCCGTCCGCCATCCTCACGGGCGTGCCCGCGGCGAAGCAGGGCCCTCCAGGCCCGCAGCCTCCGCCGCCCCACTTCCAGTTGATCATCCCGATCGTGTCGACGACCGCGGGCACGATCAGTGCGGCGTAGCACCCGTCCATCACGGCGCCGTGCTCGCCGCCCAACTCGTTGTGCTCGATCGCAGCGCTGACAAACGTCGCCGTGGCGAAACCCGCCGCCATCCCGGCCACAGGGTTGCCGGTCAGCAACGTAGTGCCGGCGCCCACTACGACCCCCGCACCAACTGCCCACCAGCTCAGCCCCTCCGGGTCCGTCCCACCCAGCGGGTCGTTCCCGCAGTACGCGTACCAGTTCGTCCCGTCCTGCGCCGGGTCGCTCGTGATGAACCGGCCGATCGACGGGTCGTAGTAGCGGTGGCCCAGCAGCATCAAGCCGCTGTCCGCGTCGCTCTGGTACTGCTCCGAGCCAACGAAGCCGAACGGCGTCGGCGTGCTGCCCGTGCGGCTCACGGTCATGCCGAACGCGTCCAGCAGGATGCCGTCCGTCGCCGTCTGGCTGCTGTTCGTGATGCCCCGCGTGCTGCCCAGCGCGTCCGTGTGCCGGAAGCTGCTCACCCCGCTCCGGCGCTCCGAGCCGTCCGAGTACACCGCGGCCCCGTCGCTCAGAACCGTGCTGGCGACACTCGCCCCGTCGCACACGTAGTTGCGCGTGCCCGAGCTGTCCACCTTCTGCACCCGCAGGCCCAGACCGTTGTACGCGAACGTGTTCGTGCTCCCGCCCGAGTACGTGATCTGGCTGATGCGGTTGTCGTAGGTGTAGCTCAGCGAGGTCGTCAGGTTGTTCTGCGTGACGCTGGTGCAGTTGCCGTTGGCGTCGTAGGTGTAGCTCTTGCCTCCCGCCGCGGTCAGGTGGTCGTGCGAGTCGTACGTGTAGTCGGTCTCGACGCCGCCGATGGTCTTGCTGGCGCGGTTGCCGTTGCTGTCATACGTGTACGTCGCGGTATACGCGTTCGGCGTGCTGCGGGCCTCGCTGGTGAGCTGGTTGGCGTTGTAGCGATGCGGCTAGGGGCCGGGCGGCGGC